>CALBMM010000050.1 GCA_937896535.1 uncultured Pseudomonadota bacterium | reverse complement strand
CGCGCATGCCGGCGACGATCTCGGTGAGGTCGGCCGTGTCGCGGGCACCGAGCGTGGCGAGGCCGTCGGTCATCAGCACGATCCGGCCGCCGCGTCGGCCCTCGGCCGCCACGCGACGCAAGGCGGCGCCGAGGTCCGAGGCGCCCAGTGGGCGTCGCCAGTACAGCCGCGCGAGCACCCAGTCTCCGAACCGCGAGGCCTGGCCGTCGAACAGCGACACCGTGGCCTGGTCGAACGCGAGGATGCGCAGCGGGAAGTCGCCGCGTCGCGCTCGCAGCTCGCGGATCAGATCCTTGAGGCGGCGGATCTTCGTGGCGTAGCCGCTCGCGCGCGATGCCGACGTGTCGAACAAGATCGTCAGCGGACCGTCGCCGACGTCGGGATCGGACGGGCCCGTCACGCGCACGCGCGCCACCGCGAGCTCGCCCGCCCGCACCGCGACCGGGTGCTCGCCCGAGGGCACCGGGACCTCGAGGTCGAACACGGGCCGATAGTCCTGGTGACGCATCGCGGTGACCGAGGGTAGGCCGCCGTCGACGGGCTCGACGGCGACGCGTACGTCGAGCTCGTCGAGCTCGGGCAGGCCCGACAGCGGCAGCCGGTACGGCGCGTCGCCCCGCGCGATCTCCTGGGAGTACGAGACGATGATCTCCTTGCGCCCGAGCGCGGGGATCGGGAACACGCGCGCGCTGAAACGATTGCCGGCCTGCTTCTCCAGCAGCGCGGGATCGCGGCGCTTGTGCAGGAACTCCTCGTAGACCTGCCGGGCCCGCTTGCGCTCGACGACCTCGCCTTCCTGCCATTGGTCGCCGATCTTCATCGCCAGCCGCGACAGCGCGGCGTCGGGCGGGAGATCGATCGTGAAGCGTCCTTCGAGCTGGCGGTTTTCGGGGTTGTCGAAGACCAGATGCAGCTCGGTCAGCGACAGGGGCTGCTGCACCACGGCGCGCGCCTTCATCGAGACCAAGCGCAGACCCGTGCCGTCCGAGGACGTCAGCGACACGGGCGCGGACGAGGTCTCGACCGTATCCGGCAGCTCGCGCGGGGGCAGACGCGACCCACCGGGATCGGACACCGGCGACGGGACCTCGTCGGTGGCCACTCGCTCCCCCGTCGGCGTACAGCCGATCGATGCCCCCAGGACCGCGCCCTGGACGATCGAGATCAACCACGGGAGACGGCGGCGGCGCGGCATGTCCACCCAGGACAGCGCGGCGACGCGCGGGTTCCCGGCCGTCGCACGATCCCGCCCACGCACCCGCTACAGCGTGCGCAGGTAGGCCAGCAGGGCGTCGCGGTCGGGCTGAGGCAGCGCGGTGCCGAAGCGATGCCCTTCGATCGGCCCCGGGCCGCGCACGCCCCCGGTGTAGTCCGGCGACAGGCGCTGTGGACCCAGGAGCGCCTCGAGCGTGGGCACCACGCCGTGGTGCAGATACGGCGCGGCGTCGGCGATGCGCACCAGCGGCGCGGGTCGGTACTTGCCGGTGCCTCGCGCCCCGCCGTTGGCGAGCGAAGGTTCGGTGCCCACGAGCGCGGCGTCGATCGGCACGCCGGTGCCGTTGGGCTCGGCGTGGCAGTTGCGACAGTGCGTGTCGAACAACGCGGCGCCCGTCTGCGTCAGGGCCGAGGGCGCGGGCTCCTCGCGCGGCGGCGGCGTCAACGAGTACACGTACATGGCCAGCGCCCACGCCAGCTCGCGGGGCGGTCGCGTGCGCTCGCGGTTGGCGTGCAGGATCTGGGTCTCCTGCCGAATTGCGAGCGCGGCCGGGTGCACGTGTCGCAGCGTCCCCGCCTGGGTCAGGTGGGTCTGCTCGCGGACCCGCCACAGGTCGGGAATCGCGACGGGGTCCTCGTCGTCGTCCTGCGTGATGTCGGCGCGGCCGGGCCCCCAGCTCGCCATGCGCACGGCGAGATCGGCGTCGATCTCGATACCGGTGTCGCGGTGGTAGGCCAGCCGCATCTGGCCGTAGTCGAGTCGCCGGTGCGCGCGGCCGATCACCATCGCGCCGTCTTCGACCGCGACGTGGCACAGCGCGCAGGTGATGCCCACGCGCGTGCGCTGGTCGAGATCGACGAACGCGACGAAGCCCGGCCACGTGCCGTCGGCCACCGGGCCGACGCCGATCTCCTCGGCCACCGACGGATGGGCGAGCGCATGCTCGGCGAACACTTCCGGACGCAGCGGGTAGGCGAAGAACACGCGACGGCCCAGCGCGACCCACTCGTCCATCGTGGTTGGGCGCGTGCCGTCCCACAGTGGCTCCGTGTCGGCGGGCAGGCCCCACGCGGCGCCGGTCTGCAGCGCGCGGGCGGTCTCGTTCGTGACGGGGGCGGCGCGGGGGATCCACACCGGCAGCGCGTCCCAACCCATGTCCGCCCGGGCGTACGCGCTCATGCGCACCGCGGAGTAGACGTTGGTGGGGTTGGTCAGCGACGCCTCGAGGATCCGCCGACGAAACGCGGCGTCGTCGAGGTAGCGCTCGGCCTGCGAGAGGATCCAGTCGTCGGTCCAGGTCGCGGGAGCATCGAACGCTTCGGGCGCGGGCGCGGGCTCGGGCTCGGCCGTGGTGTCCGGTGGCGCGGGTCTGGGCGCGGGGTTCGATGCGGTCGGCACCGGGCGTGCCGCCTCCGTGTCGCCACCGCAGGCGGACGCGGTCCCGAGCAGGACCGCGAGCGCCGTCGCAGATCTCCGCATCACGTCACGATCACATGCGGCCGCTCGCGCGTGAACTCGGGCGAGCGAACGGTCTGCGTGACGCCGCCCGTTTCGAAGTCGACGTCGAGCGCGAACATGTGGCCCATGCTCGACTGACCGAGGACCTCGTCGACCTCGATCCAGTCCGGCACGCTGATCTTGTAGCTGGCCTTGACCTCGGCACCGGCCCGAAGTGCCTCGTCCCACGGCGTGTACTGGCCGTCGTCGGTCCACGCGGTGGGCTCGCGCGCCTCGATCGTCGCGAGCACGGCCCCGGTGTCGGGGCGGATCAGTCGTACCTGCTTGATCGCGACCGAGCCCTCGGTGCCGGCGGTCTCGGTGATCGACACCTGCATCGTCGACTGCGTGCACGGCTGGCGCAGCGCGCCGCCGGGTCCGACGCGCCGGGCGGACGCGCCGGCGCTCGAGGCGGCGCCCGGGGCGGGCGGCATCGGCTCGTCGGCGGCGAGCTCCTGCTCGCTGGCGGGCGCGACCGAAGCGCTGGGCTTTTTGGCGCTGCTCGGTGCGGGGCGCCGCTCGCCGCAGTCCTGCACCATCGTCACCGACGAGATCGCGATCTTGGCGCTCGGCTCGGGCTCGGGCTCGGGCTCGGGCTCGGACTCGGGGTCCACCGGCGGCGCGTCCGGCTCGGTGCGCGGCATCTTGTCGGTCTCGGGCTGCGCGCCTTCGTGGGCGGCGCAGGCGGAGGTCAGGGCGAGGGCGAGGGCGACGAGCAAGGGGCGGTGCATGGGAAAACCTCGTGGCGGGTCTCAACGCACGTCGGCCGAAGCTGATCCACCGTGCGCTTCGAGGTTGCCAGAGACGGCGTCGCGAGGTCCACGGCCGTCGGCAGGCGTGGGCGTGCCGGGGTGGGGGCGTGTATGTGCGGCTACAGCGTGCGGCGCGGCGCGACCACGGTGTTGGCGACCAGCAGCCCGCTGACGAGCGCGGCGGCGACCAGCGCCATCGCGAACGCGGTGCTCAGGCCACCGACGATGTCGTCGGTCAGCAGGGCCGACAGGCTGCGCACGCCGAGGCTACCGGGCACCAACAGCAGCAGTCCGGGCAGCATCGGCAGCACGGCCGGTCGCTGCATGCGGCGTGAGAACACGTTGCCGGTGATCCCGACCGCGAGGGCGCCCACGAACGGGGCCACGCGCGGGCCGAGGGTCGCGTCGCCGAGGCGCGCACCGGCGAACGCCGCCGCGCACCCGAGCAGCAGCCATCCGAAGTCGCGCCAGTTGCACTGAAACAGCACCACGAAGGCGGCTGCGCACGCGATGTACGCGAGCGCTTCGGTCCACAGCGCCGCGTCGCCGGCCGCGACCGTCGGTGTCGCGAGGGCGCCGATGTCGAACACGCGCGCGCTCACCTCGTGCGCCAGCGCCAGGCCACACCCCATCGCGAGGAACGTCGCGAGGGCGCCGGTGAGGCGGGCGGCGCCCGAGGTGAGATGACCGGTCGCGACCTCGCGCATCGCGAGGGTCAGCGTCAGTCCCGGCACGAGCACGATGAGCGAGGCGAGGGTGACGATCCACGGTGCGGTGCAGACCGAGGTCGATGCGGCCGCGCCGGCGCCGATGCCCGCGAACGCGGCCGCGAGCGCGCCGAAGATCGGCGCGACGCGGGGCCGCCGGCCGATCGACAGCGCGGCCATCCCGATCGCCAGGCCGATCATGCCGCTGACGATCACGTCGCCGCTGCCGCCACCGAGGATGCGCGCCGCCGAAGCGGACACCACCGCGTACGAGGCCATCACCGCCGCGTCGCCGTGTCGGGCGGGACGGGACACGATCGCCCGCAGCCGTCGGCGGGCGGTCTCGACCGGCATGCGTCCGGTCGCCACGCGACCGGCGAGCGCGTCGAGGTCCGACAGCCGTCCGAGGTCGGCGTCGCCGGCGGGGGTCACCCGCAGCAAGAACGCGTGCTGGCGCCCCGTCGGCCCGAACGCGGCGTGGATCGACGTGGGCGCCACGAAGAACTCGCCGACCAGGCCCAGCCGGCGCGACAGCACGGCCATCGCCGCCTCCACGCGGTCGACCGGGGCCCCGAAGCGGTGCAGCGCCCGGCCGATCGCGACGATGAGACCCATGGCGTCGGCGTCGGATGCGCGATCTCGTCGTTCGGTAGTCATGGTTCGAGGCCGAAGAAATGCTCTCGAATATCTGTAATCACAGTATTCGGTACGGATAGTGGGCGCGCATCCGAATACAATGCGGAAGCCGATGGCCGACGCGCACCTCGACCGAATCGACTTCGAGATCCTGGCACAGCTGCAGAACGATGCTCGGCTGTCCAACAAGGAGTTGGCGTCGCGAGTGCACCTGGCCCCGTCGAGCTGCCTCGAACGCGTTCGGCGATTGCGGCGGATCGGCGCGATCAAGGGCTTTCACGCCCGCGTCGATCCGAAGGTGATGGGCATCTCGCTCGAGGCGATGGTGGGCGTGCGCCTGTCCGATCACGACAACGCGATCGTCGACGCCTTCATCGAAGAGGTGTCGGCGCATCCGGCCGTGGTGTCGCTGTACTACCTCGCGGGTATCACCGACTTTCGCGTGCACGTGGCGGTCCCCACGACCGAGGCGCTGCGCACCTTCGTGGGGGAGGTGATCAGCGCGCGCCCTTCGGTGGTGCAGGTCGAAACCTCGCTGATCTTCGACTATCGCCAGGGCGCCGTCCTTCCGCGCTACGTCGATCCCGGGCGCTGAGACCTTCTTGTATCCTGCGCCCATGCGAAGGCTCGGCGCCGTCGCGCTCGCCCTGGCCCTCGGCTGCGGCGGGACCGACCACGACCCGCCCGCGGCGATCGTGTCCGTCGAGGACGCCCCGGCGCAGCCGGCCGCGGAGCTGCCGTCCGTGATGGACCCCGCCCCGGATCTGGGCGCGCCCGCGGTCGGCGACACGGACGCGGTGGCGGACGCCGACGAGCCCGCCCCCGAGCCCGCCCCCGAAGATCCCCTGCACGGCGAGGTCGGAGCCGGCGACAGCCTCAACCGCATTCTCGGACGCGCCGACGTGTCGGCCGCCACGGCCGCCAAGGTCGTGGCCGCGCTCGAGGACGTCACCGACCCCACGACGATCGCGGTGGGCCGCCGCTTCGACATCACCCTCGACGAGAGCGGACAGCTGCAGCGGCTGTCGTACGAGCTTTCGCCGCTGCGGCGGGCGCAGGTCCAACGGGACGAGGCCGGCGCGTACGTGGCCACGCTCGTCGACGTCGACACCGAGCTCGTCGAAGAAGAGATCGCCGGCGAGATCGACTCGTCGCTGTGGGCCGCGATGGCCGACGCGGGCAACGCCGCGGCGCTCGTCGATGTCGTCGTCGACGTGTTCGCGTACGACATCGACTTCTTCTCGCAGACGCGCAAGGGCGACACGTTCCGGATCGTGGTGCAGCGCCACGAGGTCGACGGCGAGCACGTGCGCTACGGTCGGGTGCTCGCGGCGCAGTACGAGGGAGAAGTCGCGCACGCGTTCGTGATGTGGTGGCCGGACGCGACCGGCGACGGCGGCCGCTACGTCGATGCCGACGGTCAGGGGGTCGAACGCACGTTGCTCAAGAAGCCGCTCAAGTACACCCGGATCTCCTCGGGCTTTTCGACGGCACGCATGCATCCGGTGCTGCATCGGATGAAGAGCCACCGCGGCATCGACTACGCCGCGGCGGAGGGCACCCCGGTGTGGGCGGCGGCCGACGGCACGATCACGTTCCGCGACAAGAAGGGCGGTGCCGGCAACCTGGTCGTCATCAAGCACGACGGCGGACTGACGACCCAGTACATGCACCTTTCGAAGTTCGCGTCGGGCCAAAAGGTCGGCGACGAGGTCAAGGCGCGCACGGTGATCGGCTACGTCGGCATGACCGGGCTCGCGACCGGACCGCACCTGCACTTCGGCGTGCTCGAAAACGGCGTGCACGTCGACCCGCTCAAGGTCGAGGCCGTTCGGCGGCCCGGCGTGGACCGGTCCGATCGCGCGGCGTTCGAGCGCGAAAAAGCGAAGTGGCAGGCCCGACTCGCCGCGCTCGCCGGGGACACGCCGACCGACGTGGAGCCAGCGACCGACGCTCCTTGACCCACGCGCGCGGCGTGCATTTTTCTCCCGTCACAACGGCAGGGGGCCGGCTCCATCGCCGGTGACCTCCAGATCCCGACGCGCCCTCGTCATCGGTGTCCCCGCCATCCTCCTCGCCGGCCGCACGCGTGATGCCCTCGCCGGCCCCAAGACCACGACGGCCAAGCCCCGCACGGTCTCGCCGACCACGGCCCCGGCGGCGACCTCGAGTGCCACCGCACCCAAGCCGACCGCGACCGCGTCGACGCCCACGACGATCACCAAGATCGACAAGGCGACGATGCGGCGCGCGAAAGTGCACCAGCTGCGGCCTGCGCACGTCGCCGGCGCCTCGTCCGACGCAGGCGTGAGCGCATCCGAGCGCCTCGTCGTCAAGCTCGCGCCCCACCTCCACAAGATCGACGTCACGCCGAAGCTCGACGTGGCCAAGTTCGGCGAGACGCTGCACGCCAAGTTCGAGGGACGCGTGCAGGGCTACGCGATGCAGCTGCGGCGCAAGGGCGTGGTCACCTACAACCTGCAGTGGGAGTGGGCCCGTCGTCCCGTCGACGGCAGCACGGGCTGGACGATGAGCACGCAGATGCACGTCGCCAGCGTCAGCAAGCTGCTGACCGCCATGGCGACCGTGCACGCGCTGCAGAACAAACCCGACGGCGTCGACACCAAGATCGCGCCGTATCTGCCGAGCTACTGGAACCTCGGCCCCAAGATCGACCAGCTGACCTTCCGACACCTGCTCACGCACATGAGCGGCTTTCACTACGAGGGGTCGGACTCCGACTACGGCTTCATGAAATCGAAGGTCGCCGTCGGCGTCGCCGCGAAGCTCGGCCAGTACCAGTATCACAACATGAACTTCGGCCTGTGCCGGCTGCTGCTGCCGATCATGACCGGCACGATGCCCAAGTACGCCGACTACGGTCCGCTCAACGACAAGATCTGGGACGTGCTGACGACCGAGCAGTTCCGCAAGTACTGCAACGCGCACGTGTTCAACCCCGCCGGGGTCGGCAACGCCGGCTTCGTGCCCAAGGGCGCGAGCGCGTTCGCGTATCGCCATCCGGTCGGCGCGAGCATGGCCTGGAACTCCGGCGATCTGTCCACCGTGGCCGGCGGGGCGGGCTTCCGCCTGACGATCGATCAGCTGCTGGACGTGATGGGCACGTTCCGACGCAGCGGCAAGATCGTCACGCCGGCCAAGGCCCAAAAGTCGCTCGACGACTTCCTGGGCATCGACCAGCGCATCGACACCCCGGCGGGCAAGCTCTACAACAAGAACGGGCTGTGGCGCGACGACGGGCGTACCGAGCAGTCCGTCGCCTACTTCCTGCCCGAGGACATGGAGCTGGTGTGCTTCGTCAACTCGCCGATCACGGCGAGCTCGGTCACCCCGAGTGGGTCGTTGCGCGGCGTCATCGCCGAGACCTACGTCGAGTGCCTGAAGTAGCGCACGCTCACGCGCCGTCGCCGGCGACCGTGGTGGTCGTCGGCGTCTTGCCCCGCCACGTCAGCAGGTGCTGGTAGCTGCCCTCGTAGTAGTCGCTGGTGTAGAGCACCTCGTCGACTCGGTCGCCGTCGACGTCGACGAGATACTCGACCGTGAACGTGTCGAGCCGAACGTCGGGCGCGTGGATCGTGCCGGTGATCTCGCCGCCGGCATCGCCGACCAACAGCGCCGACAGGTACTCGGTGCTCTCGTCGGGGTTGGGCGCCGCCACCGAGATCAACACGGCGTGGGGCGCCGGCAGGCTCGCGGGCACGACCTTGACGTGCCACTTGCCGACGATCGGACGTCGCTTCTTGGCGGCGGCCAGCTCGCGCTTGATCGCGGGCAGGTAGCGCTCGGCGAGGCTGCGCTCGACCTTGGCCTTGCGCAGCTGGCCGAGGCCCGCAGCAGGAGCTTTCGTCACCAGTCCCCCGCTGCCACGCAAACCCTTGCCGGCCATGCGCAGGTACAAGTACACGCCCTCACCGCCACCCCCGGCCTCGTAGCCGGAGATCGCGACGTCGAACACGCCCTTGGTCGTCGCGACGCGATAGGCGTCGCCGATCGCGAAGCGCGGCGGCAGCCCCTTCGTCCCGGCGGGGATCGAGGCCATCCCGAACTTGCGCTCGAGCTTTTCGACCTCGGACGTTTCGTCGCCGCTGAGGTCGCGGACTTGCACGAGCAGCTCGCCCTCGTCGAGGTAGCCGGTGCGCCAGCGGGCCACGTCGACGGGATCGGGCGGCTGCGCCGCGCGCATCGGGGCCGTCGGCGCGAGCACGGAGTCGTCGCAGGCGCACGTCTGTAGCGTGTCGATGCCGCCGTCGTCGGCGAAGACCGTCCACCACACCCGCGTGCCGTCCACGGCGATCGAGCTCACGCCCCCGGGGACGGCGTGGGTGACCATTGCGCCGCCGGCGTCCAAGCGGCGCCACGCATCGTCGGACACACTGCCCCAGTACACGGTGCGGCCGTCGGCCTCGATCGTCAGCGCGTCCTGGTGGTTGGCGACGAGCTCCACGTCACCGCCGCGCTTGGGCACGCGGGCCATGTCCGAGTCCTGCACCCAGACCACGTGAGTGTCGGTCAGGCCGATGTGTCGCACGCTCCCGAGCTTGTCGGCGACGACCTCGGCCTTGTGGGTCTTCGGGTCGTAGCGGTGGATCTCGTTGCCCGCGTGCCAGTAAAGGTGCGTGGCGTCGGCCAGCAACTGCTCGGGGGCCCGCGTGCGGCCGAGGACACGCTCGGTCTTCGCGCCCGACTCCGATGCGATCGGCACGCTCGCGAGCCAGTCCTGCCACCGGTCGTCGCGCTCGGGGAAGTAGACCTTGCCGGCGAGGACGGCGATCCGACACGCGGCCGCCTTCGCGAGGACCCGCTCGGGACCACCGTCCTTGGGGATCCGCACGATGTCCACCGTCAGCTGCGGCGCGTTGCGACACACGTAGACGGCCTCGTCGTCGAGCACCGGCGTCGCCCACGACAGATCGGTGGCCAGCTCGCGGGCCTCGCCGGCGTCGCGCGGCATCGTCCACAGCGACGAGCCCTGCAGCCAGTACAGGTCGGTGGCGTCCACGCGCAGGTGGGAAGGATGGTCGGCGGCCAGCCGCCGCGTCGGGGTGCACGCGTCGGTGCACGCGACCGGGGCGGACGGCTCGGCCCGTGCCGGCGCTCGCTCATCGACCGCCGGGGGCGGTGCGACGGAGGACGAAGGGGTCGAGGGTGGCGTGGGAGCCGTCGGCGCGACCGGCCGACAACCGATCGCCGCGGTGACCAGTCCGAGCCCGAGTGCCAGCCGCGGTCGCATCGTCGACAGGGTACGCGCGAGCGCCTGGCACGTAATCCCATCGCGTCGTGCGAACGCTCCGCGTGCGCGCATTTGCGAGCGAGCGCCGACGCGGGCACGCTGGTCGGCATGAGAACGTGGATCGTCGCGACGCTGCTCGTCTTGGTCGGGTGCGACAAGAAGCCGGACGGCGACGGCGGTGGCGGTGGCGTCGAGCTCGGCAAGATCGGCGGTGCGCAAGCCAAGGACAAGGACGAGGACAAGGACACCAAGGACGAAGACGCCGACGAGGAGGACGCACCGTCGGGCGCCAACCCGTTCGACGCCTTCGGCCAGGCACAGCGCAAGACCGCGTGCGTGGAAGCGCAGATGCTCCTCAACGCGACGGAGATGTTCCAGGTGGCGGAACGTCGCGCACCCAAGGACATCGCGGAGCTGCAGGCCAAGGGGATGATCGCCCGCGCCCCCGACGACCCGTGGGGCAACGCGTACACGATCGACGCCGAGGGCCCGAAGGTCACGTCCGCGGGGCCCGACGAGAAGATGGGCACGACCGACGACATCGTGGTGGTGGCCGGCGAGCCCGATCCCTGCTGAGTCGGGCCGGTGCGTCCCACGGCCCAGGCGCTACCAAGGCCCGCCGACGTCGAGCCAGCGTCCCGACGGTTGTCCGTCGGCCGCGGCCGACCATGCTCCGGGCGTGAGGACACCACCCTGAGTCGACCGGCCTACTTCGTCGGGCCCTGGGACCTCGACCGAAGTCTGCGGTGCGTCCCGCCATCGCCGCAGGCCGGCACCGTGGTGATCGTGGAGTCGGTCGCCAAGGGCAGCGCCCTGCCGTTTCACCGCCACAAGCTCGTCCTCGTGCTGTCGGCGATGCACCACTTCGCAAAGGCGCTGCGCGACGACGGCTACGACGTGGACCTGCGTCGTGCGCCGACGTACGTCGAGGGGATCGCGGCCCACGTGCGCGAGCGCGGCGCCTCGGAGGTGATCGCGATGCTGCCCCGCGAGTGGGGACTCGGCCGCGCCTTCGACCGCGCGCAGGTCGAAAACACCTTCGGCGTTCCGCTGACCCTGCACGACGACGGCGGCGAAGGAGGGCACTTCCTGCTGACGCGGCGCGAGTTCGCCGACTGGGCCCGCGGTCGCAAGCAACTGCGCATGGCCGACTTCTACCGGTGGATGCGCAAGCGCACCGGCTGGCTGATGGACGACGGCAAGCCGGTGGGCGGCAAGTTCTCGTTCGACGTGGACAATCGAGGGCACGCCCGCGGGCACACGCCGCCGGCCGTCCCGACCTATCGGCCCGACGCGATCACGAAGACGATCGTCGATCGCGTGCGCGGCTGGTCCGGGCGTTGGGGAGACGTCGACGGCTTCGACTGGCCCGTCACGGCCGACGACGCGTCCGCCGAGCTCGACGCCTTCTTCGCCGACCGGGCGGCCGACTTCGGGCGCTTCCAGGACGCGATGCTGTCGGGGCAGACGTTCATGTGGCACACGCGGATCTCGGCCGCGATGAACCTGGGGCTGCTGCATCCGCGACGGGTGTGCGAGCGCATCGTCGCCGCGTTCGAAGGCGGTCGGATGCCGCTGGCGGCGGCGGAGGGCTTGCTGCGGCAGATCCTGGGCTGGCGCGAGTTCATCCGCGGCGTGTACTGGCATCGCATGCCGGGCCTGCGCGAGGCGAACCTGCTGCAGGCGCACCGACCCTTGCCGGACTTCTACTGGGATCCATCCCGTACCGACATGGCGTGCATGCGCGACAGCGTCGGTCACGTGCTGCGCACGGGGTACGCCCACCACATCGAGCGACTGATGGTGCTGGGCAACTTCGCGCTGCTGGCCGGTGTGGACCCGCGGGCGATCTCGCACTGGTTTTGGGCCGGCTTCGTCGACGCGTACGAGTGGGTCGAGCTACCCAACGTGGTGGGCATGGCGGTGTACGCCGACGACACGTTCACGACCAAGCCCTACGCGGCCTCGGGCAACTACATCCAGCGCATGAGCGACCATTGCCGAGGCTGTCGCTACGACGTCAAGGCGCGGGCCGGTTCGCGCGCGTGTCCGTTCAACCCGCTGTACTGGCACTTCATGGTTCGCCACCGCGCGCGACTTTCGGACAACCCCCGGCTTCGGGTGCTGTACGGCAGCTGGGATCGGCTCGCCGACGCCGAGCGTGCCGCGGTGCTGCAGACCGCCGAGCAGATCCTCGACGACCTGCGCCCCAGCCCGCACGCCTGGCGCTTCGACGACGACAACTGCTAAGTTCCGCGCATGCGCTGGCGACGAGTCTGCATGGCGGCGATCGTGTCTTTCGCGGCCGGGTGGCCTCGGCCGGCGACCGCGGGTTGACCGGGGTGAACGAATCCCAACCTCCCGGGCGGAGGTGCCAACCTCGACGAGAAACCGATGGATACGGGCCGGCTGCGACTGGGCCTGTCGATGCTGGGCTCGTGGGCGCGCGCGCGACACGAAGGTCGCGCCGGCGATGGTCTGCCCGGAACCGAGCATCGCATCGACGCCGGGTGGGTGCAGGCCAACCTCGACGTCCAGCTCGCGCTTCTGCCCCGGTTCGCAATCGATCTCGGGATGCCGCTGCGGCTGACGATGCTCGACGTGTCCGCGCGCGCCGACGACGGCACGGCGCTGCGCGTCGAGGACACGATCCACCGCAGCCAGCGTCTGTTCAGCCAGGGTGACACCTTGCTGGCGTTGCGGTGGGGCCTGGTGCGCACCGACGACGTGCGCGGTTGGACCCTCGACCTGCAGACGGGGGCGAGCGTGCCGACGGGTGTGGTGCGGCCCGATCCGTACTCGCCGGACAACCCCGAAGGGGTCGAGAAGCTCTCCCACGGCTCGGGCACGCTCGACCCGTACGTGGGCCTGAGCACGAACTACAACGCCGGGCGCTGGGGTGTGCTCGCGTGGACGGATGCGCGCGTGCCGGTCGTCACCAACCGCTACGGCAATCGAGCGAGCCGCGTCGTGCAGGCCGGCGCGGGAGCGTTCACCGGGTTCGGCCTCGTCAAGTGGCGCTTTGCCGCCACGCACGAGGTCTTCTACGCCTCCGCCGTGCGCTGGCGCGATCTCGAGGCCCCCAGCACGCAGCGCACGAGCCTGATCCTCGGGGTGGCCGCCTACTACCAACCGCGCCCCCGACTCGGCGTCAACGCCACACTCAAGGTGCCGTACTTCAACGGCGCTCAACGAGGCAGCTGGATCTGGCCGGCGATCGTCGGCGTGGGTATCAACTACACGTTCTTGTTGGTGCCCGAAGAGAAGCACCACCATTGACCATCGTCGTGGCGCGAAAGCGAACGAGGGTGGCGACCAACGGTCTTCGGGCGTCCGCGTCGTCGACTTTGCGAGCCGGGCAAGTCGTGGGGCGATAGACTCTCCACCGTGAATCAAGCCGCGATCACGGTCGACCAATTTCGCACACGCTTGCTCGGACTCTGCGACCGCGTGATCGGAGCGCCGCCGTCGTCGATGCCCGAGGCCGAGGAGGCGATCGCGGAGCTGGGGCTGTCGCCCGGCGACGAGCTCGAGATCGGCGGTCAGTGGGCCGTGTTCGAACCCATCGCCAACGAGCTGGTCGGCGTCCGAGAAGACGACGCGCTGTTGGACATGTTCTTGTCGGTGTGGGCGGGTCCCTATGCCGAGGAAGAGTTCCTCGACACGGACGAGATGCGAGACGCGCTCGGAGCGGTCGAGTACCCGCCACAGTTCGCCGAGCTCGTGGACTCCGCCGAGAAGGGCTTCACCGACGAGGACAACGCCGCCATCTTCTCCTCGGAGTGGGGCTGGACCCTGGCGTACCCCGACCGCGTGCTGCGGTTTCGGTCCCCGCTCGACCTGCTCGAGCACCTCGCGGCGAAGTAGCCGGCGCCCGTCGCCCTCAGGGCGCGACCTCGCAGGGATACGGATCCACGCCCGGAATCGCGGTCACGAAGTCGCCTTCTTCCACGCGGTCCACCATCGTGTCCGGGTCTTCGACGGCGCGGACGAAGAAGTCGCGCATGACTTCGCCGTCGACCTCGCCGTTCCAAAGATCGGGTTGGATCGACACCACGTGGATGCTCTCGTCGGACACACTCGTGAAGTAGTAGGAGACACCGGGTAGCTCGTGGGTGTCGCAGTAGGACTGGCGCATCGTGTTGATCCAGACGGCCTCGTCCTCGAAGAACGCGTCACCCTGCTGGGTGTTGTCCTTGGGATTGGTCAGCAGGAGCATGTGCTGCTGCGGTGTCTGCTTCAGGCGCGGGGACAGGGCCTGCAGCAGCACGGGACCCACGGCGCACTCGCCCGCGAAGCAGTACGGCGGCAGGTTGGGCTCGGCACCCCAGATCGGGACCTTGAGCAGGCCGAGGCCGCGCACGCCGAGGGCCGAGCCGTTGTCGAGGGCCAGGCCCGCGTCGGGGAACGCGATCGTGTTGGGCCACTGCAGGTCGTCGAGCAGCCAGTGATAGTTGTACATCGTGCCGTAGGCGCCCGCGGACCAGCCGCCGAACAGCGCAACGACCTGGTCGGGACGGAAGCCGTCGCCGCCGGCTTCGTCCATCATCTTCCAGGTCACGTCCCGCACCATGCGAAGCGCGGCGCGCAGGTTCACGCCGCCGTAGCGCGGGACCTCGACCGCGCCGAGCACCTCGGTCTCGCCGCCACCGGCGAAGACGTCCTGGGTGCAGTAGGGCATGTACACTTTCGTCCAGTTCGCGAAGGGGCTCTCGGCCGGATCGTCCGAGGCGATCCCGATGCCCAGCGGCACGTCGTCCTGCGCGTTGAACAAGCCGGGGCTGCTGACCATGCGGGCGGCGCAGTCCTCCTCGAAGACGCACACGCCACCGCCCTGCAGGCCGATCAACACGCGATCGAGCGGCTGACCTTCGGGCGCGAGCTTGATCTGGAACGCGTACGCCGAGCCGTCGCCGCACAGGGTGCCCCACTCGTCGCCGTCGACGATCACCTGCGTCCACTGCCCGCGCGGCGCTTCGAACTGCGCGTACGTGGGTCCGCACTTGGGCTCGGCCGCCCCCGGCGACGGATGGCCCGCGGCGGTCAGGCAGTCGACCTGCGTCGTCGCGCGTCGCACGTACTCGGCGGGATCGACCGCCACGAGCGACGCGAGGTCGTCGCACGCCGCCCCGATCGCGCTCTGGGCTTCGCCGGCCTGCGCGTCGCGATCGGCGGTCAGGGTCGCGAGATCGCACGCGTCGCCGGCCAGGCACTCGCCGATGCTCGTCAGTGACGAGATGAACAGCTGCGTCCCCGCTTCGTGGGTCGCGGTCAGGCACGCCCGCGCCGTCGCATCCGCGCTCGCCCACACGGCGCCCTGCGGACCGCCGTAGGTGCGCCACGCCAGCGACGATGCTTCGGACGCACACGCGTTGCGCAGGCGGCCGGTCAGGCCCTCCAGGCTCAGCGTGCCGAACTCGCCCTCGGCACAGCCGGCCGCCACGCTCGCCTGCAGGGCGTCGAGGGCCGCGGTCGTGCTCGCATCCTCACCGCACGGACCGTTGCCGCCGGCGTAGCAGCCCGCGATCGCGGTGCCGTAGTCGGCCACGCACGTGGTCAACGCCTCGAGCGCCACGTCGCCACAGGTGACCACCGGCTCCCCGGTCCCGGCGGTGCCATCGGCCGTGCCCGAGCCATCCGTCCCCGCGGTCGTGGTCGCATCCCCGGACGTCGCCGACGAGTCGTCGTCGGTACACCCTGCCACCATCACCGCCGCCGCGAACACCCCTCTTGCCACCCGATCCGCCCACGCCATGGGGGCGACGGTAGCACGTGGGCGGGCGCGGCCGCCGGCCGATCGCGCTCAGCCGCACTGGGCGGCGAAGTCGGTGCAGCAGTCGCCGGCGCTCGTGCAGGCGTCGTCGCAAAAGCACGACCCGTCCGAGGACGCGGCGCCACAGCGACCCTCGCACGAGGCGCCGGTGTCGGGCGGGGGATCGGTCACGCCGTCCTGCGCGGCGAGCCAGTCGCAAAACGGCAGGCCGATCTTGTCGGCTTCGGTGTCCTCGGCGACGTCGCGCTGCGGACAGGTCTCGTCTTCGGACCACGCCACCCAGCCGCCGGGCTCGTGGTCGCGGAAGACCGCGTAGTCGCCCCCGTCGGTCGCCTTGAAGACCGTCGGCTCCACGCACGTGTCCCCGGCCTCCATCTGCAGCTCGGTGTTGAGGTCCATGACCGTCTCGTACATGGCGGCGGTCGTCGAGTTCCAGCAGCAGGTCTTGGACTGCTCGTACACGAGCTCGGCGAACACGTAGTCCTCGAGCGTGCGGAACTGGGCGTCGACCTCGGCCGCGGACACACCGAAGTGCTCCTCCATCACGTCGTACAGATCGGCGAACGCTTCCTCGCGCTTGATCCGGGCCGAGCAGGAGGCCGGGAAGCTGCGCAGGTGCTCGCGCTTGGACTCGATGAGGCTCAGCAGCACGTCGCGCAGCTGCTCGGGCTCCACTTCACCGAGCAGGGCTTCGAACTCCTGCGGGCGCTGGTGCATGCGCTCGTGATCGGTGTCGTTGATCCAAGACGCCTCGTCCGTGGCCATGAACGTGTTGGTCCACAGGCCATTGATCGCCTTCGCGACGCGGAAGCGCTTGAGGCCGCCGTTGAACGGGGCGTAGTCGGTCATCGAGTCGCGACCCCCGCCTTGCGGATTGGTGTAGTTGCGCTTGGTCTCGACCGGGCCGTCCCACTTGGGCTGATTCGGGGGAAGGTTGCCGAAGACGCTCTGCACTTCCTTGCGACCCTCGCCGATGTCGTCGACGCGCACCGTCAGCATCGTGTGACCGACGCCCTGTGCCTGCCAGCGCCACAACATCACGTCGCCGGCACGGACCGACTCGGCGGTGAGGTTGAAGGTATTGCGGCTGTCGGCGAGGTTCATCGAGCCGTTGAAGATCAGCAGCAGTCGGATGAACCGGGCGGCGCGCTTGTTGAGGTGGATCTCGTCGAGGTAGGTGCCGGTGCGGGCGCCCTCGCCGAGGAACGGCTGGTCGTCGCCCGCCTGAATCCCGCGCTTGCGCAGCGTCTCGTCGCGCGGCCAGTTCGCGAGCGCATCCTCGGCCGACATGTTCGAGTGGTCGGCGAACTGAGCGAACTTGGGCATGTCGTTCCAGATCCCCTCGGCGGTGCGAATGCCGAAGTGACCGAAGTAGACGGGCTGACCGCCGTCGAACGACACGATGTAAAACGGCAGGTTGTACCAGGCGGCGAACGAGGCCCGCATCAGCAAGGCCGTGTCGGCGCAGTCGATCTTGGGCGCGGGCACGGTCTTGCCCCACGGCGTGGTCAGCTCGAACGTCTCGCTGATCGTGTGACCGGGGATCTTTTCCAGCGACTGCATCCACGCGCCGAACTTCTCGTCCCAGGTCAGGCCGCTGTCGGCCGGCCACGCGATGCCGGCCTCGCGGGCGGCGGGCGTGTCCGTGTCCTCCCACTGGTTTTTGACCTCCCACGCCGTCGTCTCGGCGAAGTTGCCGTCGACGGGCAGGGCGCCGATGCCGGCGTTGTCTTCCTTGCCGACCGCCGGACCGGGCTCGAGGCCCTCGGCGTCTTCGAGCGGGTCGTCGTCGACCGCGGTGCTGCAGCCCGAGCTCGAGGTCAGGCCCAGCGAGAGCACCAGCGCGCCGACGATGGCGAACAAGCGGGTCAAGAACGTCGTATCCATGTCGAACCCCCGTCGGACGCCATACCACGGTCGCGCCCCGGCGTGCGCGAACTGCTTGCGTGTCCGCGGGTCACCTCACGCGCCGTGTCGCGTGTCCGGCCCGTGCGATGTGAGCGAGCGCCCGCGCCGACGGGCCTATGTCCACCACAACGACAGGTAGTCGTCTTCGAGCTCGACCTGAGTCGCCGATTCCGACCACGCCTCGAACACCTCGCGGACCTCGTCGCGCGAATCCTCGTCGATGTCGTCGAGGTCGCACTCGATGCCGTCGAGGTGGATCCGGTAGTCCGCCCGCGACGCCGACACGGCGTAGCCGCCGGCCTCGATCGCCGGGTGGGCCTGCATGAGCTCGAAGAACTCGAGGGTGCACGGCGCTTCGTTTTGCCGGGCCTGCGGATCGACGAACCCCTCGTCGAGCAGGATCTGCAGCGTCTCGCCGCGCAGCTTCGAGAACCGCAGGATCCCCCCCGAGTCCTTGTCGCCGGTGATGCCCAGCAGCTCGCGGCGTCGCTCGTCGTCCTGGTTGAGCGCCAGGCCCATGCCGAACGAGAAGTACTGCAGACGCTCCGTCGCGGACTCCACGACCGGGCCGCCGCACTGCTGTAACCCCGAAAACGCCATCGCGCGCAGCTGCGGCACCTTCGTCTCGTCGAACAGCTTCAACAGCATCGCGTCGAAGCCGGCTTGCCCTCGCGCGAGGGCGACGTCGGTCCAAAATCCGAGCTCCCAGATCGCCTGCATGCCGGCCTCGGTGTCGATGTCCCCGACGGCCTCCACCGCGGTCACGCCGGTGTGCCAGCGGTCGCGGATCGTGTCGTCGACCGCGGCGCCCGACAGCCGCGTCACGGCCGCGACGGCGGCGAGCAGCTCGGACGACTGCAGCGGGGGCGTCTTCAGGATCGTCTCGACGTCGGCCGGATCACCGACGATCGCCAGGGCCAGCCGCGCCGCGCCGCGCACGTACGGCGACGGATCGTCGACGAGCTGGCGCGCGAGGGGCCGCGCCTGGTCGTCACCGTGGGCGGCGAGGACGGCCACGGCGGCCACGCGAAGCTCGGGGTCACGTCGATCCCGGGCCCGCGTCCAGCCGTCGGGGTCGAGCAGCTCGGCCAGCGGCGCATTGTCGGCGGCCGGCAGTCCTTGACGCGCGGCCACGGCGAGGGCGTCGGCGGCATCGATCGCGACCAGGCGCGTCCACGCCTCGCGGCGAGCGGGCGGATCGTCGGCGCCCAGATGCAAGTTGCGCTCGGCCGCGACGAGGACCGACGGCGGGGTCTCGGGTTCGGTGGTACGCCGGTCTCCGACCCGATGGCCGATCATGAACGCGCGCGAGTACGGGGCGGCGGCCACGAACAGCGCCTCGCCCTCGAGCGGCTCGATCGACGGGTCCTCGCCCACGCGCACACGCCAGCCGAACCCCTCGTCGCCCGCCGCGAGCAGCACGTCGCCGACGGCCCCGGCCGCACCCAGGGCATACAGCGAGACGACGAGATCCTGGGCGAACGCCTCGAAGATCTCCGGCGCCTCGAAGCGCCCGACGATGTCCACGCGATCGGACCACGCGAAGTCCACGAAGTACGCGAGGTCGTCGGTGGTCGCCAGCGTCTCGACGAATGCGCCCACGGTCTCCGCCGGCCCCGGCGGCTCGGTCCCGGTGAGCACGGGCCCGTCCTCGAGCCACGGATGGCCGTCCGGTTCGAGCGACGCGTCTTTCCAGGTGTCTTGCGTGGGCAGGGACAGGTGACCGGCGACGGAGAACAGCATGGCGCGGCCGACAGAGTCGTCCACCGGCCGATGTGACGCCAGGCTCGGTCGTTTTTCGACCGGCCCGCGGCATGACCCTGCGATCCGGCCCACCTAGCGGGATTCGGCTTGCTTCTTGAGCCCGTCGGCGAACGACTGAAACGCCTCGGTCATGTCCGGCAGCGATCGCCCGATGAGCTTGAGCATCGGCCCCGAGAACACTTCCGACATCGAAAAGTGCGTCCGCCCCTCGTCGAGCTTCGTCAGCGCGTAGGTGCGCACGCCCTTGAACAAGCCCAGGGGCATGCCCCCGCTCCAGACCATCTTCTTCGGTGCGTCGAGCTCGGTCACCTTCACCCCGAACCCGCGATTGGGCGCGAGCTTGGTGAACGCCTTGACCTTGCTCCCCAGCGCCACGGTCCCCTCGATCTCGACGCAGAACGGATCCCACTTCGGCCAGCTCGCCGTGTCGACCAACACGCCCCACACCGTCTCGGGCGTCGCCTCGATCTCGCACTCGACCTGAAACGAAAGGCTCATCGCCCGCCGGTCTACCAGCGCGATCCGGGGCCGCCTACGGCTGCCGCAACTACGCCGTTCTGCCCCGTGCGCAGTCACGTCCACCGAAGTGATGCGCGATGCGAGGACGCGGGGAGATGGGTGCCCGAACGCAAAAACGCCCGACAGAGTCGGGCGTTTTTGGCGGGGCGGACGGGGCTCGAACCCGCGACCTCCGGCGTGACAGGCCGGCGTTATAACCAACTTAACTACCGCCCCAGAAACGGTGTTGTCGGTGGGCGGCGAATCTGCCCAACGTCCGACCTGTCGTCAAGGGCGATCGGGCGGGTTTTTTCGGGGCTGCGCGATCTGCGAGCGGTGGGCGGGCGGCTGGGGTACAACCGATGTCGGGTGGCGGACTCCGAGTCGGGGCAGACGTCGCGGGGCAGCGGCGACGAAGCACCGACGCTCGTGGTCGGTCGCCGGGACGCACCGCCGCAGCCACTGGACACAGGTACCGAGCTCGGTCGCTACGTGGTGCTGGAGGCGATCGGCAGCGGCGGCATGGGCGAGGTCTTCCGCGCCTACGACCCCAAGCTGCGACGCGAGGTGGCGCTCAAGCGGCTGCGGTCGGGCGCGCTCGATCCCGAGGCCGAGGCACGTCTGCTTCGCGAGGCGCAGGCCATGGCGCAGCTGAGCCATCCGTCCGTCGTGCCCGTCTTCGACGTCGATCGCACCGAGCACGGCGTGATCATGGCGATGGAGTTCGTCGACGGCGAGACGTTGGCGCAGTGGCTGAAGTCGGCGCCGCCGCGCTCCGAGGTCGTCGCGCGCTTCGTCGCCGCCGGCCGAGCGCTCGAGGCCGCCCATGCGGCCGGGCTCGTGCATCGCGACTTCAAGCCGGGCAACGTCATGTGCGGTCGCGATGGGCGGGTGCGGGTGCTCGACTTCGGCCTCGCCCGCGCGCTGCAATCGGAGGGCGAGATCGGTGGCGGGGCCGACGAGCCGCCGACGGCACCCGACGCCGACGAGGGGGACTCGCTGTCGAGCCCGCTGACGCAGCAGGGCGCGGTGATGGGGACGCCGGCGTACATGGCTCCGGAGCAGCACATCGGTCAGCCCGCCACGGCGCGCTCGGACCAGTACGCGTTTTGTGCCGCGCTGTGGGAGGGCCTGGTCGGTCACCGGGCGTTCTCCGGGCCGCTGGTGCGGGTGGTGCTCGCCAAGCGCGACGGGCCGCCCGCCATGCCGAGCAAGGCCAAGGTGCCGTCGTGGATTCAGGCGATTGTCGCGCGAGGCATGGCGCCCGAGGCCGACGCGCGCTGGCCGTCGATGACCGACTTGCTGGCCGCGCTGTCGCGGGATCCGGTGCGGACGCGCCGGCAGTGGATCGTCGTTGGGGCCGCCGCGATCGCGCTGGTCGGGGCCGGCGCCGCGATCTCGCGCGTGTCCGGCGAGGCCGACGATCCGTGCCCAAATGCCGCCGCGGCGATCGCCGACGTGTGGTCGCCCGAGCGCCGGGCGCAGGTGCACGAGGCCCTCGCGTCGCGACCGGAGCCGTACGCGGCGCGGGTGGCCGAGCAGGTCACGACGCAGATCGACGACTACGTCGCCGGCTGGATCGCGATGAAGAACGACGCGTGCCAGGGTACGCGCGTGCGGGGCGACCAGAGCGCCGAGCTGCTGGACCTGCGCACGGCGTGCCTGCGGCGTCGTCACTCCGCACTCGCGGCCACGGTGGAGGTGCTCGCGGCCCCCGACGACGCGGTGGTCGAACGCGCGCCGGAGATCGCCGATGCGCTGCCCCCGCTGGCGCCGTGTGCCGACGCGGAGGGCCTGCGCGCGGCCGTGCCTCCGCCCGACACGCCCGAGCTCGCGCAGCAGGTCGAAGCGCTGCGCGCCGACAACGACCGGGCCACCGCGATCTCGGACGCGGGCAAGTACGCCGAGGCGGCCCCGGACTACGAGCCGCTCGTCGAGCGTGCGCGTGCGCTGGACTACCCGCTCGTGCTCGCGGAGGTGCTGCACGCCAAGTCGATCAACGACCAGCGCCGCGGCGACAACGAAACGGGCCGCATCGCGCTCACCGAGGCCTACGAGATCGCGATGCGCCTGGGCGCCAACCGGCTCGCCGCCTCCATCGCGATCGGCATGGGCAAGCTGTACGGCATGGACGACGCCAAGCACGAGATCGGCGAAGCCTGGTTGGTGACCGGCGGGGCCCTCGCCGAGCGCGTCGACGACGACGTCCTGCGGGCGTCGGTGCTGATGGTCCGCGGGGGGATCGCGAATCGGGCCGGGCGGTTCTCCGAAGGGGTCGACGATCTCGAGCGCGCGCTCGCCCTGCTCGAGGCCGCCGGTGCCCCGGCGTCGCGACGGGCCACGACGATCAACCAGCTGGGGATCTCGCTCGACGAGCTGGAGCGCTTCCCGGAGGCGCAGCGTCGCTTTCGGCAGGCGGTCGAGCTCGAAGAAAGCCTGTACGGGGCCGACCATCCCGCCGTGCTCAGCCCGTTGGCGAACCTGGCGATCAGCTACTCGATCGAGGGCCGTCGCGAGGACGCGCGCCCGATCCTCGAGCGCGTGCTGCAGTCGCGGATCAAGCTGTTCGGCGAGGGACACTCGTCGACGGCGCTGTCGCACGTCAACCTCGGCTGGAACTACATGGACGACGGGCAGGCCGAGCCGGCGTTGCCCCACTTCGTCCAGGCGCGCGAGACCTTCGTCGCCGCCCAGGGAGCACGTCACGCCAACGTCGGCATGGCGGCCGAGGGGATCGGCACCGCGCAGCTGAGTCTGGGCAATCTCGAGGAGGCCGAGAAGGCGTACGCCGAGTCACTCGACGTGCGCCGCGAGGCCCTGGGCTCGGACCACGTGTACGTGGCGCTGTCGCTCAAGTCGCTGGCGATGGTGGCCATTCGGCGGGCGGATCCGACGAAGGCTCTGCAGCTGCTCGACGAGGCGGAGGCGATCCTCGGACCCGCGGGCGACAACGGCAAGCGCTTCCTCGCCGACGTGCACGAGCTGCGTGGCGACGCGCTGCGCGCCCTCGATCGTCCGGCCGATGCGATCACGCCCTACGAGAACGCGTTGTCGTCGTGGACGGACGCCGTCGACCCGTTCAAGGCCGCGCGCGTGCGGCTGGGGCTGGCCAAGGCGCTCGCGGCCACGGGCGACCCCTCACGCGCCCGCGAGCTCGCGCAGCAGTGCCGTCGCGCGCTGTCCGAATCCAGCGATCCCGAGCGTGACGCGGCGCAACGAGAGGTCGAGGCCTTCCTCGCCACCCTCGACTGACCGCGGCTCGCCTACCCGTCTTCGTCCAGGCGCAGCGACGCGGAGTTGATGCAGTAGCGCAGACCGGTCGGTTGCGGACCGTCTTCGAACACGTGGCCCAGGTGCGCGTCGCAGCGGGCGCACACGACCTCGGTGCGCACCATGCCGAGCTTGGTGTCGCGTTGTTCACCTACCGCGGACGCGAGGATCGGCTGCGTGAAGCTCGGCCAGCCGGAGCCGGAGTCGTACTTGGTCTCGGAAGCGAACAGCGGGGTGTCGCAGCAGATGCAGCGATACGTCCCCGGCGTCTTGGTGCTCCAGTACGCGCCGGTGAAGGCTCGCTCGGTCCCGCCCTCGCGCGCGATCCGGTACTGATCGGCGGACAGCTGGGCCCGCCACTGCTCGGGGGTCTTGTCGACTTTGTCCGTCACGGACTTCGCAAGGTAGCAGCGGGCGGCCGTGATGCCACGGCTCGCCCGCGAGGAAGTGTCGGGGGCGAGGGCTGCGCCGCCTACTCGGCCATGCGCGGGGCGAGGGTCTTGTAGGCGCGCGAGTGGGCGCGGCGATTTTGCCGGGCGCGCCGACGGTCGCTCTTGGCCGAGCTCACGCTCGCCGCCGGCGCCTCGGCGTAGTCGACGTCCATGCTGACGGGGGTCTCGTCGTAGTCCGGGCTCGGCGGCGGCTCGGCGTAGGCACCATTGGTCGACGGGGTCGGCGTCGCGAGCGGTCCGTTCGGCGGCGAGGGCTGCGGCGCCAGCTCGGGCAGCGACTCGCCGAGGTCGTCGAGGTCCTTGGCCAGCTGCGACAGCTCGGGATCGTCGAACCGATCGGCGGCGGCGCTCGCCTCGTCCTGCGCGATCTTGAGGTCCTGCTGCGCCTGGTCGAGCAGGCCGCTGCGCGCGGTCTGGATGATCTTCAGCGTCGCCGCCGCCGTCTTGGCCCGCGCGGCGGCGAGCAAGATGCCCGCATCGAGGCCCTTGGCGATCTCCTGCGCGTCGTCGGTCGCCGTCGTCGACAAGAACGCGTTGCGGTAGAAGCTCTGCCCGGCGTACGTGAACGACAGCGTCGCGTCGAGCAGCTCCACCGTGGCGCCCGGCGCGTGGCCGCTCGTCTGCAGCTGCACGATCACGTCGTGCTCATGTCCTTCGAGCAGGTGCCCGAGGCTGACCGACACCCCACGCCCGTTGTTGCTGGGCTGCTGGCCGACGACGTCGACGATCGCGACGTCGGGCCCGGGCGTGAGCGTGAGGTAGACGTTTTGCGCGACGATGCGGTCGAGGTCGAGCATCTCGTCGCGGAACATCTGCGCGAGCGCGGTGGGCTCCTCGATGTAGGCGAAGCGGCCGCCGGTGGTGCGGGCCAGGTCCGTCAACAGGGTCTCGTGAAAGTCGATGCCCAGACCCAGCGCGGTGATCGGCGCCTGGTACGAGGCGGCCTGCGAGGCCAGCGACGGCAGCTGGCTCGCGTCGTTGGGCACGCCGTCCGACAGCAGCACGATCCGGTTGAGCTGCTCGCCGCCGGCGGCGTGCGACTTCATCAGCTCGCCCATTCCCATCGACAGGCCTCCGGCCATGTCGGTGGTGCCGCTCTCTTCGATGGCGGCGATCGCCTTCTTGATCTCGGCGCGAGAGCTCTCGGAGACCACGGTCGCCGGCGCGATGACCTCGGCGCGCGAGCCGAACGCGACCACCGAGATCATGTCGCCCTCCTGGAGTGAATCGAGCAACGTGGCGGCGGCCGTGCGCGCCTTGTCGATCGCGTCGCCGCGCATCGACGCCGAGGTGTCCATCACGAGGGCGACGTTCGCGGGCGGCCGCGGCAGGTCGAGGTCGCCGTCGATGTGCAGCTTGAGGCGTGCGGTCACTTCGCCCGCCGCATCGGCCTGCACGAACCGCTGCGCCACCGCCGCGTCGAGCTGAATGAACTCGGGGTCGGCGGGCGGGGCCGGCTGCGGGTGCAGCACCTTTTGGCGCTCGCACGCGGGCAGGGCCACGGTGCTCGTCAACAACAGGAGGGCGGGGAGAAGGCGGCGAAGGAGCATGGCTAGGCTTTCCGCCGACCCGAACGCCGGCGCCTCCGAGCCCCTTACGCCCCACGGGGCGGATCGTTCTGCACCGTGACCGCGGCCGTGGCCGTGGCCGTGGTGGCCGGCGGCCGCGGGGGCTGCTGTCGCCATCGCCACGCGGCCAGCCACGACAGCGTTGCCCCGGCCACCACGCCGTAGATCCACACCAAGTAGTAGGTCTTGTAGGCCGCGCAGGTGACGAGATAGGCGATCACCCCCAGGGCGCCGCCGATCGCGACCGCCCGTACCGTCCGCACGTTGGCCCGTAGCTGCGTCGAGATGAGCCACAGCGGCAGGATCAGCATCGTCGAGCCGAGCAGTCCGAACTTCCACAGGTGATAGGCGGCCATGTTGTGCACGTAGGACTTGTGCACGCCGTGGATCTCGAACGAGTCGCCCAGTCCAGCGCCGAACAGCGGATTGGCGACGAAGGTGCCCCACGCGGTCTCGATCTCGTGGAACCGCTCGCCGATCGTCCCGGCCTGACCGGCGCGGAGGTAGCGGGTGCCGAAGTCTTCGAACACCGACGAGTACACCAAGAACGCGAGCGCGATCACGATGGCGCCGGCGAGTACTTGGGACGGCTTGCGGATGTACGCGGTGACCGTGATCGCGATCAGCCAGCCGAGCATCATGCCGCGGCTGACCGTGGCCATCATGCCCACGAACATCACGAGGTACAGCACCGCGTGCAGCGGGCGATTGCGCAGCGAAGGACGGCGGCCGAGCGGATCGGTGTGGCGCAGCAGCGAGGACACGAACATGCCGACCAGCGGCAGACCGGCGGTGATCTTCCAGTAGGTGAAGGTCGATCGGATGCCGGGCCCCCACTGTGGGATCTTCCACAGCGAGATCATCGCGTCGATCACACAGACCGCGAGGGTCACCACGAGCACCTGACGCGGCTTGGAGAGTCCGCGGCCGGCGAGCAGGCCCATCACGAACAGCAGGTACGGCAGCGTGTCTTCGAACGCCTGCTGCGGGTTCGTGCCGTGGAAGCTGCCCACGAACATCGCGACCAGCAGCGCGAGAAACCACGGCGCGATGACCATCAGCTCGCGACGGGCCGCCCGGTGCGTGAGCCCGAACAACGCGGCCAGCGATGCGAAGGCGAAGAACGCGGCGATGTCGAGGCTCACCCCGGTGGGGTAGATCGGCAGGACCAGGGTCAGGACCAAGCCTGCGATCACCATGAGCCGGGTGATCATCGTCGAAGCAGGTTAGCACGACGTCCGAGCGCCACGGCGGCGTTGTGACAAACCGGGCGGCGCTCTAGGCTTCGCTCGATGTGCGGGATCACGGGTCTGGTCGGGGACGCCGATCGCCAGCTGCTCGCGCGCATGACCGCGACCCTGCGTCATCGCGGCCCGGACGCCGACGGCCTCGCGGTCGGGGAGGGCTGGGGATTCGGTCACCGTCGGCTGTCGATCATCGACCTGTCCGGAGGCGCGCAGCCGATGTGGACGCCCGACGAGTCGCTGTGCGTCACCTACAACGGCGAGGTCTACAACTTCGCCACGCTGCGCAAGCAGCTGCAGGGGCACGGCCACGTCTTCGCGACGCACTCCGACACCGAGGTGCTGCTGTACGCGTACCGGCAGTGGGGCGAGGCGATGGTCCAGCGCCTCAACGGCATGTTCGCGTTCGCGATCTGGGACGCGAAGGCGCGGCGGCTGTTCGCGGCGCGCGACCGGGTGGGGATCAAGCCGCTGTACTGGGCGAGATGGGACGGCGCCGACGGGCCGCAGCTGGCGTTCGCGTCCGAGCCCAAGGCGCTGCTGCAATGCCCGGGGGTCTCGCGGGCGCTCGACGTGGTCGCGCTCGATGCCTACCTCGACCTGCTGTACGTGCCGCCTCCGCACTCGATGTTCGCCGGGATCTCCCAGCTGCCGCCCGGACACACGCTCACGTTCGTCGACGGCAAGGTGACGGTGCGTCGGTACTGGGATGCGCCGCCCGAGCCCGAGTCCGGGCGCACCGTCGACGAGTGGGCCGAGGAGCTCGCGCCGTTGCTCGAGGACGCGATCGCGGCGCGCACGATCGCGGACGTGCCCCTCGGGGCGTTCTTGTCCGGCGGCGTGGACTCCTCGACGATCGTCGCGGTCCTGGCCGAGCGCGGGCACTCGCCGGTGGAGACGTTCTGCGTCGGCTACGGCGAAGAGGGCCAGCAGTGGGACGAGCGGCCGGTCGCCCGGCGCGTCGCGCAGTACTTTTCGACCAACCACCACGAGGTCGAGCTGACGATCGACGTGCTGGGCGGGCTCGAGCCGATGGTGCGCGGGTTCGACGAGCCGTTCGGCAGTCCCACCGCGTTGCTGGCCTCGGCGCTGTCGAAGTACACGCGCTCGTTCGTCACGGTCGCGCTCGCCGGTGACGGTGGCGACGAGATGTTCGGCGGCTACCCGCGCTACCGCGGGATGCTGTTGTCGGGCTGGGTGGACAAGGTGCCCGGCCCCGCACTGTCGCTCGCGCAGCGCGTGATGCAGCGGTTGCCCGAGCGCGCGCGCGCCCGGGCGTACCAGCGCTGGGCCCGACAGTTCCTCGAGGGCTCGCAGATCTCGGCGGCGCAGCGCTACGCGTCGTGGGTGACGTACTGCCGGGTCGCCGAGCGAGATGCGCTGCTGTCGGCGAAGACGAGAGAGGCCGCGTTGGCCGCCGGGCGCCTCGACCCGGTCGCCCGCGACTTCTCGGCGCCGGTGCGCGGCGACCTCGTGGAGCGAGCGGCGTACGCCGACCTGCACGGGTTTTTGCCCGAGAACGTGCTGCGCGGCTCCGATCGCATGTCGATGGCCCACGGCCTCGAGCTGCGGGTGCCGTTTTGCGACCACCGCCTCGTGCAGGCCTGCGCCCGCGTACCGTCGGGTCAGCGCCTGGGCCCGGTGACGACCAAGCGGGTGCTGCGACGGATCATGAAGGGGCGACTGCCCGAGGAGGTGTTGCGCCGCCCCAAGCTCGGCTTCAACGCCCCCCTCGCGGTCTGGCTACAGCGCGACCTCGACCGCCTCGTCTCCGACTGGCTGCACCCGGACGCGATCGCCGAGCGCGGCCTGCTGAATCCGACGGCGGTCCAGCGCTATGTGTCCGAGCACCGTGCCGGGCACCGCGACCACTCGCTGCGCTTGTGGTCGCTCATCGTGCTCGAGCAGTGGTGCCGGGTCTACGACTGAAAGCACCCGGACATCGACGTGCCGTTGCCGCAGACGTCGAGCGCCATCATGTCGATCTCCCGTGACGTGGTGGAGTGCTTGACACCGAGCAGATTGAACCCGTTGCCGGGCGCGTCCGTGTACTCGGAGCTGTTGCCACAGCGCCAGTAGAAGTCCCCGTCGTTGCCGCCGTTGTCGGCGGGGCGCACGAACTTGTTCACGCCTCGCGGGATGATGGTGTAGTCGTCGAGGTCCGAGCTGGGCCACTGCCCGCCCACGGTCTGGATGCGCAGCGTGCTGCTGCACTGTTCCTTCCATGAACTCTGCAGCTTGAACCATTTGCCGTCGACGAAGATGGGGATCACGCCCACGTTCGAGCCGGCAGCGGCCTCGGCACGGGACGCGCCGGCGAGGGGCACGGAAACGGCGGCCAGGAGGCCGGCGACCAGAGCGAGCGAGGCGATGCCACGACGGCGGGACTGATTGGTCTTCATGACAGCTTGAGACCGTGCGCGCGCGGATGTGAACACGGGCCGTTGCGATTTCGCGTCGAGCGGATCCGACGCGGGTGCGAAAGTTCCGTCCCTTTCGGCGCAGAAAAACGGCTTCGTCATCGAGCGCGGCGCCGAGTCTCAAGCGCGGTGCGCGACCGCGATCAACCCCGCGCGCTGCCGGGTGCCGGGCCCCTGGGGCATGATCTCGCGGTCGAAGCGGTCGGCGAGCTCGACGAACCGCTGCAGCAACGCGTCGTCGGTCGCGGCACGGCGGACGGCCTCGCGGCCCGCGAGCAGCGACAGCGAGCCGAGCCCACCCACGCGCTCGACGTACAGACCCTCGGCGCGGATCGACGCCGCGAGCTCCTCGGGCAGAAACGAACGCAGCGTGCCGAGGTAGCCGCCCGTTGCCCCCGCGGCGAACGTCTCGGCATCGGTCGCCGTGTCTTGCCGCCACTCGCCGCGATCGAACATCTCTTGCGCCGACGGTAGGACGTCGCCGGCCGCCTCGAGGCTCTGGCCGAGCCACACGGCCGTCATCCACGCCCGGTGCGAGACGGTGACGATGAGCGTGCGCCCGGTCAGCCGCGCGCTCTCGTGCAGCGCTGCCTTGGCGGCGGGGCCACAGAACGAGATCGCACCGTCGAGGTTGAGCACGAGGTCGAACGTGCGCTCCCCGAGCGACGACAGGTCGACGGCGTTGGCTTCCACGAACTCGATCGTCGACAAGCCGGTCGCCTTGGCCTTGGCGCGCTCGAGCATCTGCGGCGACAGGTCCACGTGGGTGACCGAGAGCCCCCGCTTGGCGAGCGGGATCGAGAACGCCCCGGTACCGCCGCCCACGTCGAGCACGGTCCGGACTCCGTCGAGGTGGCGTTCGATCTCCCGCCAGCGCAGCGCGCGGTTGATCGCCTCGTCGTCGCGGTCGTCGTCTTCGGTCGACGCCTTCGCGTCCCACCATCGCCGCTGTAGCTCGAAGTCCGTCGCCACGGTCTTGAAGTGTCACGGCCGCGCGCCGCTGACAAGCGCTACCGCGATTCGAGCAGCGCCTTGAGCCGCGCGTAGTCCTTGCGGATCGACCTGCGCACGACCGCCGACAACAGTTGCAGGAGCCCGGTGGGCTGACCACGCACGTGGGCGGTGACGCGACAGCGACCCGCGCCGAGCGGCTCGACCGACCGCGTGACCTGGATCGGGAACGTGCTCACCGTGCTCTCGATCGAGATCGACCGCGCAGGCTGCACGGCGGTCACCCGAAAGTGCGTGTCGATCCGACGGCCGAAGAACTTCGCCTGCTGCACGTAGGTGGCGCCGACCTCCGTCCTCGCGTCCGAGGTCCACGCGCACGATTGCATCCCGCCTTGCCACCGCGGGTTGTTCTCGAAGTCGGCGAGGTAGGCGAAGACCTCGGCGGCGTCGCGCTCGATCTCGATCTGGTGGGTGAAGTCCAAGCCCATGCCCGCACGCTACGGTGAGGGTTATCTCGGGACAATGGCGGATTCGCGTGACCATGTGTCCTAAAATCGGGACAATGAGCGGACCAGGAACGGCAAGGATGGTCCGCCTCGACGACATGCGACTGTTCGCCGCGATCGCGGAAGCCGGCAGTCTCACCACCGCCGCGCGGGTGCTCGCGATCCCGAAACAGACGCTGAGCCGTCGCCTCGCCGAGCTCGAGGAGACACTCGGGATCGAGCTGGCGCGGCGAACGACCCGAAGCCTGACGATCACCGACGTCGGTCGTGCCTACGCGGCTCGGTGCGCCGAGATCGTCCGTCTCGCCGACGAGGCCAACCGCGCCGCCGCCTCGCAGCTGCACGTGGTGGCCGGGACCCTGCGTGTGACGGCCGACCACGGCTTCGGCGACACGTTTCTGCCGCCGCTGGTGACCGCGTACCTGCGCGCGCACCCCGATGCCGACGTCGACGTGACGCTGACCTCGCGCAAGGTCGACCTGCTCGAGGAAGGCTTCGACGTCGCCTTCCGGATCGGCCCGCCCCCCGACGTGACCTACTTGGCTGCGACCCGTCTGGGGCCCGCGCGGTTGTGGACGGTCGCGTCACCTTCGTACCTGCACGAGCGGGGCACACCGCGATCGGTCGCCGATCTCTCCGGGCACGACTGCATCGCGCTCGTCCCGGGCGAGGGTCCCGCGGTGTGGCCGCTTTCGATCGACGGTCGCATGCGACTGGTGCCGGTCTCGCCGCGACTGCGCGTCAACGGCCTCGCGATGGCGCGCAATGCCGCGCTCGCGGGCCTGGGGGTCGCCCACCTGCCGCAGTTCTCCGCGGCCGATACCGTGGCCGACGGTCGCCTCGTCCGGGTGCTCGACGACGCGTCGCCCGAAGTGGGTGGCGTGCACGTCGTCTACCCGCACTCGCGGCTGCTCGCGCCGAAGGTCACCGAGTTCGTCGCGCTCGCGGTCGAGTGCTTCGCTCACTGAGTGGATCGGCGCGTGCCACCTCGGCGAGCGTGCGCCGCAACCAGCGGTGGGCGGGGTCCTCGGAGAACCGCGGGTGCCAGACCATCGTCACGGCGTGGTCGGGCACGGCGACCGGGACCGGGAGGTCGACGAGCCGATCGGCGAAGACCGATCGTTGCACCGACTGTGGCGCCGTGAGGACCAGGTCGCTGTCGGCGACGATCGCCAGCGCCGAGGAGAACAACGGGACGCGCAGCGCGATCCGACGCTGGCATCCCTGCCGGGCGAGGTAGCGATCGACGACGCCCGGGCCCTCGCCCGTGGGCGAGATGAGGATGTGCGGCAGCTCGGTGTAGGTCGCCAGCGACAGGCGACGGCGCGCCGCGAGGGGATGTCCGGCGCGCACGAAGCAGCGCAGGCCGTCGCGGAACAGCCGTTGCTGCTGCAGGTCGGGCGCGGGCAACAGCTCGCGGGCGAAGGGCTCGTCGTCGAGCAGGATCGGCGCGATCGCGAGGTCGACGTCGCCCGTCTCGAGGGCCGTCGCGATCGAGGCGGGGTGGGGGACGACGGCCACGTCGATCCCCGGGGCCTCGTGCTGCAGCCGGGCGAGCAGGCCCGGCAGCACGAGGATGTCGAACAGGTCGGGGGACACGAGCCGAAAGCGACGTCGTGCCGTGGCCGGCTCGAATGCGACGGGACCCGAGAGCCCTTCGGCGAGCGTGTGCAGCCCGGTTCGGATCGGCACCACGAGGGCCTCCGCCCGGGGCGTGAGCACCATCCCGCCGCGTCCCCGCACGAGCAACGCGTCGCCCGTCAGCTCGCGAAGTCGGCGCAGCGTGTGGCTCATCGCCGACTGTGTCACCCCCATGCGTGCGGCGGCCTTCGTCACGCTGCGCTCGCGCGCCAGCGTGTCGAACGCGACGAGAAGGTTCATGTCGATCGCGTGTAGGTTCACCTCGACATGATCACCATTCATGTGCTGATGATTCTACATCATTGGATTCATGGTGTATCCCGGGCCAGGCTGGGGCCATGACCACGAGCCAACAAGCACTCGCCCTCCTCGACCTCGACGGCGCACCCCGCCGGATCGCCCTGTTCGGCGCCACCCGGGGGGTCGGCCGCAGCTTCCTCGAGCTGGCCCTCGTAGCCGGACACCACGTGACCGCGCTGGTGCGCGACCCATCCCGCCTCGACCTGTCGCACCCCGGCCTGGCCCTCGTGACGGGGGACGTCACCGATCCCGCGGCGGTTCGCGCGACCATCGCGGACGCCGACACGGTGGTCTGTGCCCTCGGCGCGCCGGCCCGCGACGCGAGCCGAATCCGCGAACGCGGCACCGCGCAGATCGTCGCGGCGATGAAGGACGCGGGGGTGCGCCGGCTGTTGTGCGTGTCGGTGCTCGGTGCCCGAGAGACGCGGGCGGGTCTGCCCGCGCTGTACCGATGGTTGATCTTCCCGCTGTTTCTGCGCCACGCCGTCGCCGACCACGACCGACAAGAGCAGATCATCGAAGACAGCGGCCTCGACTACACGATCGTGCGTCCGCCCAATCTCACCGACGGCCCCGTGACCGGCGACTTCGCCAAGGGCTTCGGCACGGACATGCGAGGGCTGTCGCTGAAGATCTCCCGCGCCGACGTGGCCGGCTTCATGCTCGAGCAGGCCGAGCGCGACGACTACCTTCGCCGCACCGTCGCCGTGTCGTACCGCGCGGCGTGACCCTCGCGGCTACTTCTTGTTCGGCGGTGGGGGAAATGCCTCGGCCTCGTCGCCGGAGAAGACCTCGACGGTCTGGACCTCGAGCACGGTGCGGCCGGAGGGCTCGTCGCGGCGCTCGATCACGTGGGGGACGCGAACGCCGGCCACGACCTTGTAGGCGTCGAGCTTGGTCTTGGTGGGGATCCCCCCGGCGCCCGGCTGCACCACGTTTTGGCGGACCTCGAGAATGTCGCCGGTCTTGGCGTCGACCGTGGCGACGATCGTAGGCGCCTTGCCGCGGGTCAGGTTGACCACCCACGCGCGACGTCCGTCGACCTCGGTCTCGCGCTCGACGTCGATCGCGTCGAAGGCCGTCTTCCAGTCCCCGAACAGCAGCACCGGCAGTCCCGCCTGGGCCTGGTCGAGGTACTTGCCCGCGTAGACCTCCAGCGGGGCGAACGAAGCCTTCGACCACGCGCTGTCGGCGGCCACGACCTCCTCGGCGGTCCCGAACTTGCCGAAGTCCGTGTGCGTCGCCGTGCGGCCGTCGGGCATGAAGATCCACTCCACCGTGCCTTCGACCGCGGACGAGGGCACACGCACCTTCGCAGTGGTGCGAAGCGGCTGCTTGGCCAGCGCCCGCTTGCGCAGCTTGATGATCGCGTCGACCGTGGGGAGCGCCTTGGCTGCCTTGGCCCCGCCCACGCGCACGAACTCGGCCTCCTGCGTCTGCTCGTGGATGAGGAACTTCTCGGGCTTGCCCGACCCGGGAATGAACTGCACGGTCGTTCCCGCCTTGATCCGCACCGGGCGCTTGCCTTCGGCGTCCGGCGGGTCGAGCTCGAGCTTGGGCTGACCGGCGATCTCGACGGTGAGCCGGTTGTTGGAGATCCGCACCTCGGCCTTGCCGAGCTTTTCGTGCTCGTACGTGCCGAGCATCGGGTCGAGCTGCGCGAGCGGGATCGCCGGCTCGGGCACGTAGCCGCGGCGCAGGCACTCGAAGTCGAACCCACCTTGGTGAAGTCGCATCGCGACGACCTTGCCCGCGTCGTCACGTTCGAAGCTGACCTTGATCGTGTTGGTCAGCGCGAACTCTCGCTTGCCGTCCTCGGCCGGGGGCCTCAGCTCGTAGTTGGTCTGCCCCGGCACGTCGACGAACATCACGCCGTCCTTTTCGGTCACGGTGAAGTCGGCGTCGTTGAACGGGCCGAAGTCGGCGACGAACTTGCCGAGGTAGGGCGTCATGTCCTCGGCCTTGCCGCCCGCATTCGCCTTGCCGTCGCCGGACCGCTCGCCGAGCATCGCGTCGAACACGATCCCCATCGACGCGTTCTGCAGCGGCGTGCTGGTGGTGTTGGTCAGCAGCACGTAGCCGAGCTTGGCCTCGGGAATCATCGCCACCATCGCGGCGTAGCCGTCGATGTTTCCGCCGTGGTGGATCACCTTCTTGCCGTCGTACAGCGCGAGCATCCAGCCCAGGCCGTAGGACATGTTGGGGGCCATCTGGATCTGCGGCGCGCGGGTCTGCGCGAGAGCCTCGTGCGAGATGAGTCGCTTGCCGTCGACCTGCCCGTCGGCGAGCTGAAACTGCACCCACTTGGCCATGTCTTCGGCGTTGGAGTAGATCGCCCCGGCCGGTGCCGCGACCGGGATCGGCCGCATCGGGACGGCGGTGAACTCGTCGGTCTCCTCTTCGTAGCGGTAGCCCTGGGCACGCGCGGGGTTGCTGCCGGCGGCGGTCTGATCGGCGGTCGTGGCCGTCATGCCCAGCGGATCGAAGATTCGCGCATCCACCAGGTCCTCCCAGCTCATGCCGGCGACCCGGGCACTGGCCTCGCCGGCCGACGCGTAGACCACGTTGTTGTACAGAAACTGCGTGCGGTACTTCGCGAGCGGCTCGGCCGTCGACGCCCGCGTGTACATCTCCTTGCTGTCGACCGCGCCCGCGATCCACAGCAACGACATGCGGGTAAAGCCCGTCTGGTGGGACATGGCGTCGCGCAGCGTGGCCTTGGTCGGCTTGCCGTCGTCGTCGATCGGCAGCTCGAGCTCCGGCACGTACTTGGACACCGGGTCGTCCCACTTCAGCTTGCCCTCGTCGACGAGCATGCCGACCACGGTCGACGTGAACGCCTTCGTCGAAGAACCGATCGAGAAGACCGTGTGCTCGTCGGCCGCTCTTCTCGCCTGCAGATCCGCCATGCCGAAGCCGCGGGCGAGCACCACCTCGCCGTCCTTGACCACGGCGATCGCCATGCCCGGCACGTGATGGTCGACCCGTGCCTTCTCCAGCGCGCCCTCGAGGGCCACCAGGCGCGCATCGAGCTCGGTGTCGACGGGCGCGGCGTCGGCGGTCGGGGGCGTGGTGCCCGGCCCTCCGATCGACTTCTTGCCGCACGCCGCGAGGGCGACGAGGGACACCAGGGCCAGGATGCGAGGAGAAGCGAAGAGAGAGCGGTGGCGCACCACGGCCACTTGGTACACGAAAACGTCGCTTCGGTTTCGGGGCCCCGATCCTCGGCTCCGTGTGTTTTCCCGTTCGCGCCGCGCGCTATGCTGCCGGACGCGTGAGCGACCCGTCCGCTCCGCCCGGCTCACCCGGCTCGCCACCGCGGGGCGACGACGACACCGGATTGGCCGACACGGACGCATCGTCGCGTCCGGGGATCGACCCCGAGCGGTCGCCGTCGCGTCGGGCGCTGCACGAGCGCGTGCGCGCGGCGTTGTTCGAGGGGGTGACTCCTCCGCCTTCCGAGTACGAGGCCGGCACCGTGCTCGGCGGCCGGTTTCGGGTCCTCGGGCTCGTCGGACGCGGCGGCATGGGCGAGGTCTACCGGGCGCGCGACCTGGTGCTCGACGAGGAAGTCGCGATCAAGTTCATCCCGCATCACCTCTCGCACGACGCGGGCTTCATGACGCGCTTCGTTCGCGAGGTTCGGATCGCACGACAGATCACCCACCCCAACGTGTGTCGCGTGCACGACATCGGGGAGGTCGACGGGCGCACGTATCTGTCGATGGAGTTCATCGATGGCGAGGACCTCGCGAGCCTGCTGCGTCGCATCGGGCGACTGCCGCTCGAGAAGGCCACCGAGCTCGCCCAGCAGCTGTGCGTGGGGCTGGCGGCACTGCACGAGCGCGACGTTCTGCACCGCGATCTCAAGCCGCACAACCTGATGGTCGACGGCCGCGGCAAGCTCAAGATCACCGACTTCGGGCTCGCGGCGGAGGCCTCCGAGCTCGCCGAGCACGAGCTGCGCGACGGCACGCCGGCGTACATGGCCCCCGAGCAGGCCGAAGGTCGCGAGGTCACGTTGCGCTCGGACCTGTACGCGCTCGGGCTGATCCTCTACGAGGTCCTGACCGGCCAGCGCGCCGAGCCGGGACTGGGCGACCCGCGCGAGACCCTGCCGACCGTCGCCTCGCGCGTCTCCGGAATCCCGCGCGAGGTCGACGAGGTGATCGCCGCGTGCCTGGAGCGCGACCCGGCGCATCGTCCCTCGTCGGCGCTCGCCGTGGCCGCGGCCTTGCCCGGCGCAGATCCGGTCGCGACCGCGCTGGCGGCCGGCCGTACCCCCTCCATCGATGCCCTGCTCGCGTCCGGCGAGCGCAAGACCCTGCCGCGCACGTTGGGTGCCGTGCTCATCGTTGCGATCGTGGTGGCCCTCGCCGGACTGGCGGCGACGTTTCGCGCGAGCACGTTGCTCGGCCGCAGCGACACGCAGTCGCCACAGGTACTGCGCCACGAGGCTCGTCGCATCCTCGACGAGGTCGCATTCGCCGAGGGTCACTTCTTCGAGCACGCCGAGCTCGAGTACGACCGGCCGCTGCTTCGCGCGCACTACCGCGACATCGAGGGGCGCCCGATCTCGCTGCTGCACTTTCGTCGCCAGGGACCTCCGTTTCAGCCGCGGCTGGCGATCTCGATGGAGGACCCGCCGTACGACGAGCCGGGAGCCGCCCGAGTCACGCTCGACGGCGAGGGGCGACTGCGGGCGCTGAAGGTCGTGCACGCACCGGCGGCGAGCACCGCGGACGAGGCCGCCGACTTCACCACGCTGCTGGAGGCGGCGGGGTTCGACCCCGCCCAGCTGTGGCCCACCGCGCCCACGCTGATCCCCCCGGGGTTCGCCGACCACCGCGTGGCGTGGACCGGCTACGACGAGGCGCTCGAGGTCGACGTGCGGATCGAAGCCTCGTCGCTCGGACGGCGGGTCGTGGCGTTCGACGTGATCCCACCGTGGGACGATCGCTTCGCCCACGCCGAGGCCAAGCCCGGCCAGACCGGCCGCGAGATCGAGGGCTACGTCATCATCCCGGGTGCACTGTTGCTGGTGCTCGGTGCGGCCTGGCTCGCGCGGCGTGTGGTGCAACGCGGCGGCGCCGACGTGCGCGGAGCGGCCCGCGTGGCGACGGCGGTGGCGATCGTCGGGGTGGTCTCGATCCTGGTCAATCCGGACCTCGCCGCGGGCGACTACCACGTCCTGGCCCGCGAGCTGCTGTTCGTGCTCGGTCTGGCGATGACGACGTACTGGTTCTACGTGGCCGTGGAGCCGTTCGCGCGCCGCTACCTGCCGGGCGCGATGACCTCGTGGGTCCGCCTCGTGCGTGGCCACGTCCGCGACCCGATGGTCGCACGCGACGTGCTGCTGGGTACCGCGATGGCCGTGGCCGCCGTGACCCTCGAGCGGGTCGGTCCGGCGATCGATGGCGACGTCGCGATCTCGCCGGCCACGCTGTCGAGCGTCGACTCGATGTGGGCGGGGCTCGGCGGCGTGATCGGACCGATGAGCAATGCGCCGCTGTTGTTCCTGGTGCTCGCGAGTCTGGTGCGGCTGACACGGCGGCGCTGGGCGGCGGCGGCGGTGCTGGTGGCCGGCGCGGCGCTGGCGTTCGCGGCCGCGCGGATCTTCATCGAGGGCGGCCACTGGGCGATCGTCGCGTCGGTCGGCGCCGGGACGTTGTGGGGACTGTCGATCGCCGTCGTGGGGCTGCTCGGATCGGTGTCGTTTCAGCTGATCCGCAACATCCTCGCCACCACGGCGATCACGCTCGACGGCACCGCGTGGTACGCGAGCTCGGGGTGGGTGGCGCTGGCGGTGGTGCTGGTGTTCGCCTTCTACGGCTACCGATACGGCGTTGCTCGGCCCCCGCCGCCCACGAACGCCGCGTCGGTCGGTTCGGGAGTATGAGCGCGCGCCCGATCCTGCGATGATGAAGGCATGTTGGGTCCAAAGCCGCGTCGGGTGGGGGCGCTGGCCATGGCGATGACTGCGGCGGGCTGCGGGTCCGATCCTCCATCGTTACCCGACGGTGCAGACGCGGGCTCGGGCGGTTCGACCGCGGCGAGCGGCGACGGAGGAGGTGATGGCGATCCGGCCGCGACCGATGCCACGAGCCCGTCGGGTGCAGACGCGACGGGCTCCGGCGGTGCCGACACGATCGGGTACGACGATACGGGCCCGACCTCGGGACCGGATGCGACATCGGACGGTGGTCCAAACGGCAACGACAAGGCGTTTCGCTTCAACTACCTGCAGCTGGTCGATCCGCACCTGTTCTTCGATCCGTTGGGTGACGTCACGCAGGTTCTCAACGAGCAGTTCTTCGTCTGGTTCGATCCGGAGAACGGCGATGGCGACGGGAACATGGAAGCGGGCCTGGCTCTCGTGTTTCGACCGCTCGACCAGTCCGACGGGGCGATGGGACAGTTCGAGTACTGGAACGCGGACTGCCCGGTGGACGAAGGCGGCAACGTCTGTGCGCCAGCGCCGGGCAAGCTCGGCTACATCACCGACTACACCTCGTTCGCCAGCGCGGTCTGCCTCGAGCCCGACGTCGACCATCTCGACGACAACCTGCGGCCGCCACCGACCTCGGTGGGGCCGTGCTTCGTCAACGCCCCGTTCGACGTGATCATCGAGGCGGGCGACTTGGCGCTGCCGCTGCAGCAGGCGGAGGTCTCGGCCCGGTACGTGGGCGATCCGAGCCTCAACCTCGTCACCGGCGTGCTGCGCGGCTTCTTGACCGAGCAAGCGGCCAACGACACGAACACGACCGTCGACGCGCTGGGGAAAGTCTCCCTCGACACGGTCCTGCGCACCCAGGACATGGACGGTGACGGCTGGTGGCTGTACTTCGAGTTCACCGCGCTCGCGGTGGATTGGGGCGGCTGATCGCGTCGCTGCGACTGTCGGGCTAACCTCGGCCGCAGTGGATGCGCTGCCACCGGCCGAGGCCCCGCGAGTCGTCGTCGATCGCTACGAAGTCGTGCGGGTGCTCGGCGAGGGCAGTGCCGCCAAGACGCTGCTGTGCCGGGACCGGCAGTCCGACCGTGACGTGGCGCTCAAGGAGCTGAGGGTCGAGCATCTCGACGACTGGAAGCACCTCGAGCTGTTCCAGCGCGAGGCCCACGTGCTCGGCGGGCTGCGTCACCACGCGATCCCGGAGATCTTCGACTCGTTCGAGGCGACCGACGAACGCGGGCGCACGCAGCTGTACCTCGTGCAGGAGTTCGTCGATGGCACGTCGCTGGCGCGGCGGCTCGCAGAAGGCCCCACGCTCGGACAGGTCGAGCTCATCCAGCTCTCGCTCGGTGTGCTCGACGTGCTCGAGTACCTGCACGGGCGCTCGCCACCCGTCTACCACCGCGACATCAAGCCCTCCAACATCATCGTGCGACCCACGAGTGCGCCGGTGCTCGTCGACTTCGGCAGCGTCACGCACGGCTGGCGTCCGACCAAGGAGCAGGGCTCCACGGTCACCGGCACGTTCGGCTACATGCCCCCGGAGCAGCTACTGGGCCAGGTGGGCCCGACCTCGGACCTGTACGCGCTCGGGGCGACGCTGCTGCACGTACTGACGGGCCGACCGCCGACCGACTTCCCGTTCGACTCCGGACGCATCGAAGTGCCCGAGGACCTGCCCGCCCCGCCGGGACTGCGCCGACTCGTCGAGGCGTTGCTCGAGCCCGCGCCGCGAAATCGTCCGCAGAGCGTCGCCGCGGCCCGCGAGATCCTGCTGTCGGACGCAACGGCACCCACGTCCACCGCGCTCGTTCCGCTCAGCGCCGGTCCACCGGCGGTGATCAGCGGCGACGGTCCGCGTCCGGTCGATGTCGGACCGGCGCCGCGAGACCCCAAGGGCGAGTTCGCGGACGTGTATCGGCTGCTGACCGACCCGTTCAATCCGATCTGGCGCCCGGATCGTGGACCCGTCGCTCGCGTCGCGCTCGGGTTTCTCGGCCTGGTCGGTGTCTTCTTCGCGAGCGTCGGCACGGTCGGGATCCTGCCCGCGATCTACCTCGTCGACCGTAGTCATCGTCGCAAGCAGTACGCGGCGATCTTTCGCGACGGTGAGCGGGCCGACGGCGTGCTCGTGCACGTCAACGGCAACCCGAACGCGGGCATGTACGCGTCGCTGGGCTACGAGTTCATGGCCGGCAAGACCAAGTTCCGCAGCTACATCAACTACCCCGTCGCGTTCACGAAGTACTGCGCCGTGGGCGACGCCGTCACCGTGCTCTACCTCGCCGACGACCCGTCACGCAGCTGCATCGTCTACCGACAACGCCCGGCGTCGCTGATCTTCAAGTAGGCGCCGCGCACGATTGCCTACTTCGGTCGGGCCGACCAGGGGCTGGTCGTGCCCACGACGGTGCGTGGCTTCGGGCGGTCGATCGCCCGCAAGACCCCTTCGCTGATCTCGGTGTCGGTGAGCCAGCGCGAGGTCTCGCCCCCGACGACGAAGCCGAGCACGATCTCTTCGTAGCGAACACCGTCCACCGCCTCGAACGCCTGGCGGCGGTCCGATGGTGGGGCCGACGGATCGTCGACGGTGCTCGACAGCACGTGGACGTAGCGCAGCCACTCGACCCCCTCGGCCGCGATGCGTGCGATCGCCAACGGAGCTTCGGGGGCCGAGTCGTGGATCCACGCGACCACGAGCGCGAGCGGTCCGTGCGCGGCGATCGTCGTGCGCAGCGCGGCCTCGAGCGCCGGCCCGTCGCCGTAGTCGACCGGGACCGGCTTGATCATCGGGTTGGCCGCCGCCATGTCGGCCAGGTCGGTCTTGGTGCGGGCGATGACGCTCGTCGCGTGGCCGCGCGCGGCGAGCTTCATCGAGACCCGCCGCAGCATCCCCGTGCCGCCCACGACGAGCACGTGCGGTCGGGTGGGCTTGGGTGCGTCGTTGCGCGCGGTGACTTCGGGCTCGGGCTTGCTCGAGCCGCCCGCGCACGCAGCCGCGAGCAGACCGAGCGTCGAAGCACGTCGCGAGATCCGCATGCCGCAAGCATACGCGCCCGCGACCTCGTCGCGCATCCGTGACGTCGGCGTCGTTGCGCGTGGTCGAGGGTTGCCCGTATCGTCGCGCCCGGAGGTCCGACGCACCATGGGTTGGTTGTCACGACTGTTCGGCGGAGAAGATCCGGAAACGAAGGCGGCACGACAGCGCATGGCCGTGGACCGGCAGGACCCGCGCAAGACGTTCGTGTGGGGGGTGGTCGCCGTGTCGTACGAGGTCGATCCGGCATACCTGCCCGCGCACGCCAACGAGGCGGTACGCGAGTGGTACTCGGTCGAGTCGGCCAACGACATCCTCACGTGGACGTCCAACGACTTCGGCACCACCGACTCGGTCGCGTACAACCAGTACCGGCTGTGCTTTCTGGCGCGCGCGGGCTTCGGGGCGGGCCTTCTGACCGAGCAACAATCGTGGGACCTCGCGTTCCGCCACGCCGCGGTCTTGCAGCAGCACTACCGCAGCTGGGCCGAGTACGGACAGGGCTACCTCGAAGGCCACCTCAACTACCGTCGCAGCCAAGGCGATCCCGAGGACAAGCTGCAGCAGTACCGCGGCAGCATCAACGAGCGCCTCGCCACCAAGCAGCGCACGGTGTGGGTCGGGATCCCGTGGGCGACCCCGATGTGACGGCCGGCCCGGCGCGTCACGCGACCGGGACGGGACCGCGCAGGTGCACGATCTGAAGGTGCAGCCAGCCGCCGGCGTCGATCAACGCGCGGGACAGCGGCGCGGCGTCTTCGAGCACGACTTGGACGAAGTCCTTGGTCTCGTCACGCCGGGAGTGCATCGCGTCCAGCAGCGTGCGGGTCGCGGGGAGGTCGATGGCGCGAAATGGGAAGGCGCCCGGAAACGACGGGCGGAAGGCGGCCACGCCCACGGCCCGGCCGTCACGGCGCGCGACGAGCAGGTGACCTTCTCGGCCGCGCTGCAGGTCGAGCAAGCCGCGTGACATCCCGAGGGCCGCTTCGACCGCAGCGTCGTCGGACGAGTCGAGGACATCGGCGAGGGCATCGCCCTCGGGTAGCCGCCCGGGCACGTCCCAGTGCATGCGGATCACGTCCGTGGCGTACTGCTGACGCATCCCCATTTTCTCGTACAGGGCGATCGCGGGCACGTTGTCGGGCTTGACGTTGAGGCACCAGGTCTCGATGCCCGACTCGCGCAAGCGCGTGGCCACGGCCGACATCAGGGTGCGACCGATGCCCCGTCCGCGATGGGCCGCGTCGACGGCGAGGTGGCGGATGTAGCCGAGGGCGTCGAGGACCTGAAAGAACACGTAGCCGATCGTCCGCCCCGTGTCCTCGTAGACGAGCGTCTGCGGCATCAACCGCCGCTCCCACTCGGGTTGCGGCGTGGTGTCGTCGCCGGTCTCGAGCGCCGCGAACAAGCCGACGAACGCCGGGTAGTCGGCAGGGGCGGCAGCACGCACGGCCATCCCCGACAAGGTACCCGACGATGGCGCGGTCGCCACCGTCGGGGGATATTCGCGCGTCAGCCGGGGAGCCAGCCGACGAAGGTCTCGGGGAAGGTGAACGAGGCCACGGTGAGCTGCTCACCGACGCCCGTCTCGATGACGACGTCGGTGATCGTCGCGGAGGCCAACGTGTTCCCGAACTCGTCGGGGACGCCGAGGTCGATGACGACGGTGCCGCTGACCGCGGTCCACGACTCGGTGATCACGGGCTCGTTCTCGATCGCGTCGTTGCACGCGTACGCGGACGCGTACTGGCCCACGTCGACGGTCAGCGACAGCGCGCCGCCGTCGGCGAGGTCGAGCACGTACTGCTGCGGTTCCTCGGCGCCGTTGCTCATCTCGATGAGATCGATGGCCGACAGGCTCATCAACACGGTATCGGCGTCGTCGACCGCGTACAGGTAGACGTCGCCGCAACCGAACGTGCTCGTCAGGCCGTCTTCGAACGACGGGCCGAGGGTGGTGCCCGTACAGATGTCTCCGGTCTGCGCGACGCACTCGCCGACCTCGTCGCAGACGGTCTCGATCGGCGGGACCGCACAGTCCTCGTCGTCGGGCGGGCACGGGTTGCACCCCGCACCGCACTCCAGTCCGGCGCACGGGTCGTACTCGCCACCGGTGTCTGCGCCGGTGTCGGCATCGTCGGTGCCGCCGTCGTCGGTCGAGCCCGCCGTCGGGGAGGTCGAGTTGCCGTTGGTCGCACCGTCGGAGCCGCCGTCGTCGGTGCCGCCGTCGTCGGTGCCGCCGCCGTCGGTGCCGCCGCTGGCGCCGTCGGTCTCGGACCCGACGTTCTTTTCGCCCAGGTCGCAGGCCGCGGTGGAGAAGGTCAGGGCGAGCCCGCCCGCGATCGAGATCAAGTCAGTGGTTTTCATGGCTAAGGTTCGAGCTTTCCGGCCGGCCGCAGTGGCCGCCTTCGAGGTTCACTCCCCGGTTGTGCGCCCCGGCGGGTTTCCATCAGCCGGTCGCGAGATTTTTTTCATTGTCCCGGCGAGTCGTCGCCGCACGCGTCGCGGACCTTGCGGGCCAGCGGCGTCCGCCCGTGGGCAGCCAGGAATGCGAGCGCCTTCTGCCGCCAGCCCTCGTGTTCGGCCTTGCAGGCGGCGATGCGCTCGATCGCGCGGCGCTCGACCGCCAAGATCGCGGCCGGGAAGCGGTCGGCGTGGGTCTTGGCGATCGCGATCGCGTCGTCGGCATCGCCGCGCGCCAGGGCTGCCCACGCGCGGGCGAGGATCTCGCGCTCTTGCGCGAGCGGGGACGCAGCCGGCGGGGACGGATCGACCGCGGGCGAGATCGGGGCCGGATTCGGATCCGTCGCGCGCCGCTTCGCGCGAGGTCGCGGGGCTCGTGGCTCGCCCACCGGCACGTCGCCGGGCGTGGACGTGGACGTGGGATCGATCGCATCGACCTCGCCGAGCTCGAGTGGCGCGGGCTCGCTCGCCGCGCCGTCGTCGGGTTCGGGCACGACCGGCGCGGACCCGCGACGCGACGTCGGGGTCTGCGGAGCGCGTGCGTCGGCGCGTCCCGCCGTCGAGGCTCGCTCGCCCGCGTAGACGGCCTGGTCACGGGCATCGTCGTCGTCGCCGGCGCCCGCGCCCGTGCGGCGCGGGGACAGGGCCCACAACGCCACGAGCACCGCGGCGGCGGCGGCGAGGCCGATCGCGATCCGCACGGCGGTGCGATCGATCGGCGAGGGCCTCGCGGCGGAGGTCGAGCCCTGCCGCAGGCGTCGGCCCACGCTCGCCTTCGTCGCGGCGGGCATCGGTGTCGCCTCGCGGTAGGCCGCCAGCAGATCCAGCTCGATCGTCGACAACGGTTCGGGCGCCTGGGGTGTCGTCATGCCGACGCTTCCTTGCCGGGCGTGGCCAGCCCTTGGTCGGCGACGAAGCGCCGAAAACGATCTCGCGCGAGCCGAAGGCGCGAGTAGACCGAGTTGAGATTTTCGCCGAGGACGTCCGCGACCTCGGGGCCGCGCAGCCCTTCGATGTCGACGAGCTCGAAGACCTCGCGCTGCGCGTCGGGCAAGGTCTGCAGGAACGCGGCGACGAGCTCGGCCGCCTGCGCGCGCTCGACCGCCTGCTCGGGGGTCGGAGGCGCGGGCGGGGCCTCGACGATCCGCAGTCGTCGCTCGGCGCGAGCATCGGCGCGTCGACGGTTGGCGGCCACGCCCCGCGTGATCCCGTAGATCCACGCCTTGATCGGCGCGCGTCCGTCGTAGTCGCGCAGGCGTCGGCGGACGACGAGAAACACTTCGTGCGAGACGTCCTCGGCGAAGGCCTCGGCGATCCCCAGGCGCAGCAACGATCGCCACACGAAGTCGGCGTGGTCTCGGTACAGATCCGCAAGCCGCGGGATCGCCGCCAGTCGATCCGTCATGGAGAGGACAGCCCCCACGCACCCCGTTGTGCACCGGCGATCGGATCCATCACGGTCGGCGCAGATTATCCGGTCGCTCGCGCGCACCCGGGCAAAGGCCGCCCCGAGCCTACGGAAAGCGGAATTCGACCGCGAGCGACGACGCGATCCCGCCCGCGCGGGGCCGGAACACTTCACCGGACGGCTCGGTCACGAAGGTACCGCGGGCCAGCAACCCAAAGCCCTCCACCCGCGCGCCGAGCCACACGCGCCGACGCCAGACCTCGACGCGCACGGCCGGACCCGCGAGCGCGCGCACCCAGCCGCTGGAAGCGCGCGCGCTCGCGAGCTCGCCGTCGCCCTCACCGTGCAGCAACCCGGTGCCCAGACCGCCGCAGATCGGGATCTCGACGCGCGTGCGGGCGAGGACGGGCACACCGCAGCCGCGAGCGCCGAGCTCCCAGCCCTGCACGGTGACGCCCACGGCCGCGTTGCCCGGGGAGTCGGCATGGCTCGGCGTCCAGTACTGACCGAACACCTCCGCGCGCCAGTAGCGACCGAGCAGGGCCAGCTCGACGCCGACGAGTCCCGACGGTCCCGGAAGCGGACCGAAGCCGAGACCGCCGGTGACCGCGGCCGCGCCTCGCAACGATCGCGGACGCGGACGCGGACGCGGACGCGGACGCAACGGTGGATCGGGATCGCGGACCGGCGCGGTGGTGGACGGCGACGGCTCTGGTTCCGCCGTGGGCTCGGGTTCCGCGGTGGGCTCTGGGTCCGGCAAGGGCTCGGGTTCGGGCAAGGGCTCGGGCGCCGGCTCCGGATCCGGCCCCGCGCCCGGCGGGGGACGCTCGGCGACCCGAGGATCGATCGCCGTGGCCAGGATGAACGCGGCCGCCTCGGTCAGCGCGCGGCAGTCGGCGCCGTCGAGTCGACGTGCGCTGGGCTCACCGTCGACGGTGATCGCGATCTCCACCCGATAGCCTTCGTCGATCGCGACCGCGGTGACCTTCGCGGTGGTCGAAGGAAGCGTGTCGCGATCGGACGCGCCGAGCAGACCTTCCACGTCCGCCCGCAGCGTCTGGACGCTGCCGCATTCGGCCGGGCCGGACCACCGCAGATCCAGGGACGGCTCCGGCGCGGCGAGGTGCAGCAGGCCGACGAGGGCGACGAACACGGCGCGAACGGTAGCAAGCTTCGTCGCAGCCGCACGGCGCGATCACGACTCGTGGTCCGCGCTACGGAAAGCCGTCGTAGCACACGCCGTACTCCTGCAGGCCCGCGTAGACGCTCGGTGCGAGCGCGACGCAGTCGTCGAGCACGTACGGACACTGCAAATACGACGTGCACCACTGCATGCAGTAGACGGTCCCGAGCCCGGTGTCGACACACACGTGGCCGGGTGCGCAGTCGGTATCGCCCGCGCAGGGAGAGTACTGCCCACCGAACCCCGGCGTGGCCTGGCACAGGGTGTCGCCCGTCGTCGAAGGCATGCACTGCTGGGCCGGACCACATGCCGGCGCCGGGTTCATGGGATCGCAGGCGATCGTGCAGCCTTCGTCGACGGAGCCGTCGCAGTCGTTGTCGATCCCGTCGTCGCAGGTCTCGGAGGGCGCGGGGTTCGTGTTGGGCTGGCAGATCAGCGCCGCGCCCGTGCAGGTGAGCGTCCCGCCGGCGCACGGACCGAGCAAGCCCGTCGAGCACGCGCCGCCGCCGCCTGGGTTGCCGTCGTCGACGACCGCGTTGCAATCATCGTCGAGGTCGTTGCACACCTCGTTGGCCGGCAGCTGCTCACCGATGCACGCGCCCCACGTGCCGTCGGCCTGGCACATCGCGGTTCCGGAGGCGCACTCGCCCACGTTCTCGGTGTTGGGCGGACCCGAGTAGCAGGCTTGGCTGTCGCCGGGCGTGCAGTCGGTCGTGGGCCCGTCCACGCTGCCGTCGTCGCTCGTGCCATCGGCCGACGGGTCGGGCGTGGACGTATCCGCCGCGTCGCCGTCGCCATCGCCATCGCCATCGCCATCACCGGTCTCGACCACGCCGGTGGTCGCGTTGCCGTCGTCGGTCTCGTCGTTGCCCGAGACATTGCCCGCGGGCGGCGGCGTCGCCCCGAAGGTAATGCCTTCCTCCGGGGTGGCCGTGCACGCCACGACGAGCATCGCTGCGCCGACCGTCGCCGCGCCAGTCCACCTGTGCACCATCATCCAAGTCACGTCGGTTCAATATACGCGATACGCGGTGGCACGATGAAAGACGCTCGCTCGTTTTCCAACGCGCGGGCGTTCATGTGGCACGAGGTGGGACCCGCGTCCCGGCCGCTGTCTCGGCGGCGGCGGCGGCGTGTCGCGCACGACGGACGCCACCGCAATCGGAACGGTTTCTGAAACCGCGTCGGACTCCCCAATCGCGGCGCGACTACGGGCGGGCCGCGGGGAAGATGCGCTGCATCTTCATGGCCATGCGCAGCTTGCCGGAGACCTTGCCGGATCCGGTGGTGAACGCCTTGGGGCCGCTGATGTCGCCGTTGACCACGCCCACGTATTCGCCTGCGTTCATGGCGATCGTGACGGTGGGCGAGGCGTGTCGGCCGTCGCGTAGCTGCATCGTGCCGTCTTCGACGATCGCGTGCTTGGTGCCGCCGCCTTCGCCGTCGATCTCCCACTGAAAGACCGCGCGCACGCCCTGCGAGGCGTCGGGCTGAAAGCGCTCGTGCAGGGTGGCGAAGTAGTCCTCGACGCTGTCGACGCGCGGCACGGACGGGCCGTTGGCGGGGGCCGCGGTGGCGTCGAACGAGGAGGCGGTCGTCGTGGGAGCGGTCGATGGCGACGCGGCGGGCGTGGTCCACGTCGGCGTGCGAGTCGGCTCGGGTCGGCCGAGCGGCAAGGGCAGGGCGGCGCGCACTCGCGACAGCAAGCTGCGGGCCGACACGAGCGCGTCGCGGGCCATGTCGATCGGTCGCGGACGCGCGGCCGAGGTGGCGGTCGAGCTCGACGCGGTCGAGGGGCTGCGTTGGGCCGACGATCGTCCCACGTAAAACTGCTTGGCCCACCGCCGGTACGCGCCGATCGGCCCGTCCGCCGCCGAAAGGTTGGGCTGCGGCCGGTAGATCTTGTTCTCCCAGATCGGGAAGTCTTTGACGAAGTCCTTGCAGTACGCCTCGTAAAACAGCTCCGCGGCCTCGGCGGTGAAGGCCGGGTCGCCGGTCTCCTTCATCATCACGGTGCCGAAGATCTCGGTGGTCTCCTCGTCGACCGGCGTGCAGCACACCCGGTAGCGCGCGTGCATGTCGACGTTGCGGATGTGGGCGTGCACGAGGATCTCGCCGAGGCCGTACATCAGCAGCTCGAGCACGACGTCGTTTTCACCCTCCATTCCGATGATCTCGCCGGAGGCCATGAAGTTGAGCGCCAGACGCATCAGCGGGCCGTCGGGGTCGGGTCCGGAGATCACGCGCGAGTTGCCCGTGTGGTGGACCGGCTTCATGTGGGCGATGTCGACGGTGTTCTCGTTGATCTCCTGGGCGTGGCTCTTGATCCGCCAGTGCGTGGTCTGCATCGGCGTCCAGCCCTCGTCCTCGACCGGCTCGATCCAAAACGACGGTGGCGCACCCTCGGGGTGAAACCACGCCTTGATCATCCCGTTTTGCTCGACCACGTCCCAGGCGCGGATCTTGGCCTTGGGCGGGATGCGATCGCAGCTGGGGACCTCCACGCACGCCCCGGAGGTGTCCATGCGCCAGTGGTGGAACGGACAGCGGATCGTCTCGCCCACGACCTCGCCGCCGAACGCCAGGTGCGCGCCCAGGTGCGGGCAGTGGGCGTCGAGCAGCGTGGCCTTGCCCGACTCGGTTCGAAACAGCACGAGCTCGCGCCCGAAGTACTGCAGCCGCTGCACGTCGCCGGCCTGCAGGTCCTTGCTGAACCGCACGATGAACCAGCCGTAGGGGATCGGGGGAAAACCGCGCTCCATCGTCGTCATCTCCATCAGTACTCGACCCACTCGGGCTCGTCGTCGTCGGTCCCGCCTTCGCCCAGGGGCGCGCCCTTGCCCCCGAAGACGTCCTCGCCGTAGCGACGGTTCACGCGTCGGTGCGTGCCGTGCAGCTTGTCGAAGATCGGCAGATTTTGGCCGTAGTTGCAGTGAAAGTAGACGTGGTGGTCGTCGTGGAAGCGGCTCGAGCCCTGCCAGGGCAGCCGCGAGGTCAGCACGATCCCCGAGTGATCCTTGATGTTGTAGAGCAACACGTAGATCAGCAGGAACACGAACGAGCCCGCCCACGCCGGGATGATGAAGATCGGCACGAACGCGGTGGCCTGCAGCGAGATGAACTCGACCGGGTGCATCGTCACCGTGGTGAACGGCGTGGGGGCGACGCAGCGGTGGTGCCAGCGGTGCACGTGCTTGAACATCCACTTTCCGTGGAGCCAGCGGTGCGTGTAGTAGGCCGCGGCCTCGAGCGACAAGAACAGCAGCACGGTCGACAGGGGGATCCACCAAAGGCCCCGCTCGTACGGATCGAAGTACAGGGCCGAGTAGCCGCCGTGCTGCAGGTAGTAGATGAACGTGCCCGACAGAAGGCCCCCGAGCAGCAGGTTGCTGATCGCGACCTTGATCGCCCAGCGGTGCTGCTTGGGCGAAAGGAATCGCTTGGGCTGGATCTTCCAGGCCTGCGCGTCTTCGCGGCGGCGCCGGTAGTACTTGGCGTACAGCCAGCCGCCGAAGGCGAAGTAGATCGCCATGCCCGACGCGGCGCAGATCGTCACCAACATCGCCCACTGCCGCCAGCCGTCGGCGGCGGCGAAGAAGTCGATGATCAGGCGCAGGGCGGTCATGTCAGTCGGCCTTCCGCCAATGGATGTACGCGTGCAGGACCACGGAGACGACGGCCACGCCGCCGATCACCACCGCCTTGGCCGCGGTCTGGGGAACGTCACCGCCCATCAGGATCCAGTAGCCGAGCGCGACGAAGAAGAAGTTCCACACCAGCACCCACGACAACAGACCCCAGTCCGGTCGCGCCGCGCCGCGCTTGTGGCCCAGCAGCAGGGCGAGCGAGGACACGACCAACAGCGTGGTGGTGAAGACGCCGTCGTGAAAGCCCACGCCCCGGAAGGCGTGGAACGGCATCATCACGATCACGCCCGTCAGCACCGAGGCGATGCCGCCGACGAGGGCCCACGGCAGCGCCCGCGTCACGGTGCCCACGAGCGAGCGGGTGGACCAGCCGTCGACGCGCCGCCGGAAGCGATGGGCGACCAACCACTGGCTGCCCTCGAACAGCAAGTGCCAGCAGTAGCTCGACACCGGCACGCCGAGCCAACGATGGGCGACCAGGCCCAGCGGATCCTCGGCGTCTTCGTGCCACCACCACCAGCCCGCGTCGGGGCCCATGATGTCGAACGGCACGTCGATGAGCACCGCGATGAGCCCCGTGGCGAAGAACGTGGACACCCCTCGCATGCCGAGGCGCCGGGCCGTCTGCACCGCGGTGTAGACGAACGCCGGGTACAGCATCACCACGTACAGCGGCAGCTTCTTGTGATAGAGCATCACGGTGAACTGCGCGTGCGAGAAGTTGTCGACCGTGTTGTAGGTCAACACTTCCATCACGACGCCGTACATCAGCGTCATCAACCACAGAAACAGCGGCCACGCCGAGCCCTCGCGATGACGCGCGATTGCGTGCCGCAGGGTCAGGACGAAGCCGAGGCCGATCGCGAGCTCGAGGCCGTGGAACGTGCCGGCGATCGTCGACGGGTCGTAGACCGTCAGGTACGTGGAGTCGAAGACGATGCGGGGGGCGTCGACCATGGCGGCGTCGCGAGTCTACCGTGTGAAAGCGCCCCCGATCGCGGCCGTTGATCGCGGTGACACACGCCCATGACGACGCTCGACGATCTGCGCATCGTCGCGCCGTGCGGTCAGGATTGGGCGCGGATGCCCGGCGACGCGCGTCGCCGCCATTGCGCCCACTGTGACAAGCACGTGCACGACCTCAGTGCCCGTACGCGGTCGCAGGCGCAGGCTTTGCTGGCCCGCGGTGGGGATCTGTGCGTCCGGGTGCGCCACGATGTCGACGGTCACCTGCGGTTTGCGGGCGAGGTGCTCGGCGCCGTCGCGATCGCGGCCACGGCGATGGCCTGCACGCCGACCCACCGCGACGATGGTTTCGATCCGGTGCCGGCGCCACCGCGCCCCGCGGACGTGCGGGGACCCATGTCCGAGCCGGCCCCCGATCCGATGCCGTCGTGGCCGGAGACCACCTCGCGCGGGCTGCCGCTCGCGACGCTCGGCGTGGTGATGCGCTGCATCGGGATCGAGTCGCCGCCGGGCTACATGATGGGGGCGCCGGCCTTGGACGCGGTCGGCGTGCCGGATCCGACGCCGCCAGCGCCTCCCCGGCTCGTCGATGCGCCGAAGAAGGTCGAGCGCGTCCACCGGCATTCGCTACGGGCCGCACGCGCGACTCGTCGTGCGCAGCGGCTGGCCCGCGCGGCGGCCCGCAAGGCCGAGCGCACGCAGCGTCGCGCGGCGCGGCGCGCCAAGTGGCGGGCGCAACGATTGGCCCGCAAGCAAGTCCGCGCGAACCGACGCCTCGCACGACGAGAGCGTCGCGTGGCCAAGTGCCTCGCACGGCACCGGCCGTGGTGCCGCCGCTGAGACTCGCAGACTACGAGGGACGCACGCCGAGCTCGTCCAGGCGCGGGTGCAGGTCCTCGTTGACGTCGAGATCGAGGCCGGCAAGCAGGATCAGCGTCGCGCGCCGGTCGGCGGATCACGGTGGGCACGACAAGTCGCCGAGCGAGATCGGGTTGCCCGGTGCGACGGCGCTGCGCAGGCACGTAGCCCAGGCTCCGGAGCCGGCGTCGAGGCACGTCGTGAAGTCGCTCGGGGGATCGAGCTCACCGGAGCTGACGACGAACGTCGTGGTCGATTCGTCCGAGCCGCTGACCTGCTCGATGACCAGGCCGCCCTCGAAGACGAAGAGGTCGGTGCGGTAGCCGTACAGCTCGTTGTCGGTTTCCATGTACGCGTACCGTCCGGGCACCCGGTCGCGCAGGTGCTCGAGCACGCACTGAGCCGCGTTCTCGTCCGAGGCGGACGCGAACGTCTGTGCGGCGAACTCGGGCGTCGGGCAGCCGCCATCGGCATTGGCACAGGCCTGCGGCGGGCAGTACTTCGTGTCGCTCGCGAACGCCTCGTCGAAGGCGATGAGGTCGTCGTCGTCCTGGGGCACGCAGGTGCGCTCGTTCGCCGGCGTCTCGCCGTCGGTCGTGTCGGCGCCGTCGTCGGTCGCGGGGCCGTCGGCGACCGTCGTGCCGCCCTCGGTCGCCGTGTCGGCGGGCGTGTCGTCGCCGGCATCACAACCGCCGAAACCGATCGACAGCGCCACCAGCAGCATCGAGCTCCACCCGAGCCGAATCATCGACGCAGGATAGCCGCGTTCGGCGAAAAGACGAGCGGGCGAACGCGTCACGAGACGTGCGGCACGCGGACGTCCGCGCCGGACTCGAGGTCCGGCGCGGTACCTCGCACGGCAGATCGACTACAGGCGCTCGCCCTTGCCGATGTACTCCACGATCACCTCGACGTCGGCCTCGGTCTGCCCCTTGGCGAGGGTGAACGGGACCTTGGCCCAGAAGTTTTCGATGTGCAGCTCACCCTGGCTCTTGGTGACGGTCGTGCCCGTGGGCAGCGGGCCGTGCACGGAGGCGCGACCCTGGTGCGCGATGGCCTTCCAGCTCCACACCTGCTTGCCGTGCTGATACGCGGTGAACCGCATCTCGGAGTGACCCTCCGTCTTGGGGACGGCGGTCGTGGTCAGGTCGAGGTGATCGACGTACAAGATGAAGTAGTTGCTCTTGGCCGTGGGGTTCTTCTCGAGCTTGAGCTTCCACTTGATCTTCTCGTTGTCGCCGACGAAAGCGCAGCTCTTCGGTGACTTCATGACGTCGCCGTCGAAGTTGAAGTCGGCCTTGGCGAAGACGCCCTTGGCACCATGGTCGGTGATCTCCGCGCCGAAGCTGCGCTTGATGAACGCGCGGAAGTTCTTGGGGACCGCGTCGACCATCACCTTGCCGGGACCTTGCAGCTGACGACCGGGCAGCTGCGGCACGCAGCCGTGCTTGCCCTGGCCGGGGCCCATCAGCGCGACCGGCACGCCCGAGGAGCGGCCTTCACCGCCTCCGGCGCCGCCGCCACCTTCGCCGCCTTCGCCACCTTCGCCGCCTTCGGGGAGCTCACCGCCTCCTTCGTTGCCCTCGGCGGAGATCTCCGCCGCCTTGATCGTCGCGACGCCGGTGATCGCCGCGGCCCCGATGACCGCGACCCCACCGACGAACGCCGCCCCGATCGCACCGATCGCGGCGATGCCCGCGGCCGCGACGGGATGGTCGGCCTTGGCGGTCTGAGGGGCCGCCGAGACGGTGGCGAGTGCGCCGGCGACGGCGAGCGCGGTGAAGGGGGTGCGGATACGGGACCAGGTGTTGCGTTCCATGATTTGAAGTCTTCCGAGTGGGAGGGGAGGGACGCCCGGGACCCGCACGGGGGGATGCGGCGGGCGTCACTGCGGAAGACCTCGTCGTGCTCGACGTGGATTGCGATTTTTTTTCGGGAGCCGAAGAACGGCCTTCGGGGCCGTCGCGGTCAGCTCGCGAGGACGGCGATCGCCTCGTCGGGCCGCCAGCTCGAAAGCAGCCGGGCGAGCTCCGCGAGCGCGGGACGGACGAAGTCGTCGTTGGGCGGACAGCGGCGCTGCAGCTCGTGCGCGGCCTCCCAAACCGGGCGCACGGCGGGCGGCGGAATGAAGCTGTAGCTCGGTGGCTCGGTGGCGGCGAGGTGGCGCGGCGGCTTGAGCAGCGTCCCGTCGATCGCGCCCCACAGCTTGGCCAGGCCCGGCACACCCGCGGTGTCGATGCCGATCGCACCCTGTCGCAGAACCGCGAGGCCGCCGCGGATCTCGCAGCCGGGCAGACGCGCGCGATCGAGAAGGCGCGCGAGGATCGCCTGGATCACGAACGCCGGGGCCGGCTCCAGCGTCCGTACCGGTTTGCGCAGCACTCGCTTCTTGACCTCGACCGTGATCTCGCCGAGCTCGCCGTACAGCTCGTCGAACGTCAGGCCCACGCGGCCGACGTAGCTCTCGATCGCGGCGACGTTGCCTTCGGAGATCGACTGGTCGACCGCGGTGTACATCTCCTCGACGAGCGAGGACGGGATCCGGATGAACGTGTGGACGGTGCTCATGTGCGAGCGCCGGCAACGGTAGCAGGCGGTCAGGCCTGCATGCGAACCATCGATTCGTGGCGCGGCCACGGAGCGACCTCGGATGCGCTCACGAACCCGAGACGGCGGTACAGCGGCTGGGCGTCGCGCGTGCCGAGCCGGATCTGCCGGGTGCGGCGCATCGCGGGGTGGTCGAGGATCAGGCGCACGGTGGCCAGCCCCAGTCCGCGCCCGCGCCACCGCGCCGCGACCGCAACGTCGAACACGAATCCGACCTTGCCGCCGTCGGTCAGTCCGCGGGCGGTCGCGATCACTTCGCCGCGCTCGTCCGTGGCGACGACCCACGCGGTCGCGTGGGCGTGCGCGCGAGCGAGTGCGGCCGGCTCGATGCCGACGTTCCAGTACTCGTGCTGCACGAGCGCGACGGCGCCGGGTAGATCGTCGGAGCGCCCCTGACATCGCAACGTCGCGCCCGCCGGTGCGGCGAGAAACGACGGGGTCTCGATCGCCGGATTGGCCTCGCGCACGCGATCGATCGCGGCCACGTCGCCGGGTTCGCCGCGGGCCCACAGATGCTCGAGTACCTTCGCGAGCTGCTCGGGGCGGCGGTTCTGCCCGAGCTTGCGCTTGCCGGTCACGTGGGTCAGCGGCACCGCGAGCACGCCGATGCTCTGCACCGCGGATCGGTACAGGGGTGCGTCGGCCTCGATCGCGACGTAGCCGCCCTCGGGTTGGTAGCGCGTCATGAGGGCGGCGAGCACCCGGGCCTTGGTCGTCGGATCGTCGACCGATCGCAGCGTGCCGTGGACCTGTACGCTCTCGTAGTAGGTCGTGGCCGGGCAGGCGCGCTCGGGATCGATGAACCAGCTGGGGATCTCCGCGACGACCTCCTCGGCGCACACCACCGCGGCCCGGCCGGTCGCCAGGGTCTTCTCCCCGACCGCCGAGCCGTGGAACGCGACCATGTCGTCGAGCACGATCGCGTGCAGCGCCCGCAGGATCGGCTGGCCGTCGGGATCGGTGGTGGCCAGATGCACGAACGGCTGCCGTCGCAGACATGCCAGCGCCGCGGCGCGGTCGGTGGCGTAGATCGCCTTGCGCATGCCCGGAGCCTGGTCCGGGACTGGTCTGTCGAGAAGGTCCAGTTTGGACAAAATGACTGGACCAGTATGGACGGGCCGGCTAGATCGAACGCATGGCGGGCTGGGACACGACGGTGGCGCTCGATCCGGCCGACCCGCGGCCGACCTTCGTGCAGATCTCCCAGACGCTGGCCGACGACGTGCGACGGGGTCGGCTGCGTCCGGGCGATCGTCTGCCGAGCAGTCGGCGGCTCGCGCAAACCCTCGGCGTGCACCGCAACACGGTGCTGGCCGCCTACGCCGAGCTCACGGCGGAAGGCTGGATCTGCACGGAGCCGGCGCGGGGCACCTTCGTGTCCGAAGCGCTGCCCGACCTGCGTCCACGACAGCTTTCGCCCACGGGGTCCACCTCGATCGCCACGCGGGCGGGCTTCGAGCTGCCGCGGGCGGTCGCGGTCGAGCGCCCGTCGCCGCTCGGCGACGAAGTGATCCCGCTGACGGGGGGACTGCCGGACGTCTCGCTCGCCCCCGCGGCCGCGCTCGCCCGTGCGTACCGGCGCGCGGTGCAGCGTCGCGGGCAGCAGATGCTCGACTACGGCAGCCCGGCCGGGGAGCTGCGCCTGCGGACCGCGCTGCGCTCGATGTTGGCGGCGACGCGAGGCGTCGTGGGGACCGAGGACGAGATCCTGGTGACCCGCGGCTCGCAGATGGCGCTGTACCTGCTCGCGCAGACGCTCGTGCGGCCCGGCGACGTGATCGCCGTGGAGTCGTACGGCTACCGACCGGCGTGGGAGGCGTTCAAGCTGGCGGGGGCGCGCCTGGTGCCGCTGCCCATCGACGACGATGGCCTGGTCGTCGACGAGCTGCGCGCGTTGACTCGCCGCGAGCGCGTGCGGGCGGTGTACGTGACGCCGCATCACCAGTACCCGACGACGGTGACCCTGTCGGCGGCGCGTCGGCTGCAGCTGCTGGCGCTGGCCCGCACCGAGCGGCTCGCGGTGATCGAAGACGACTACGATCACGAGTTCCACTACGAGGGCCGACCGGTTCTGCCGCTGGCGAGTGCAGACGCGTCGGGGGTGGTCGTGTACGTGGGGACGCTCTCGAAGGTGTTCGCGCCGGGGCTGCGCGTCGGCTACGTGGTCGCGCCCGCACCCGTGATCGAGCGGCTGCGCACGTACCGGTCCTACGTCGATCACCATGGCGACCGGGTCGGCGAGGTCGCGCTCGCCGAGCTCATCGAGGATGGCGAGCTGCAGCGGCACACCAACCGAGCGCGTCGCGCCTACGGCCGGCGCCGCGACGTGTTCGTGCAGCTGCTGCGCGAGCGGCTCTCGGAGGCGCTGACGCTGTCGGCCCCGCCGGGCGGGATGGCGCTGTGGGCCCGGGTGGCGCCGGGGATCGATGCCAACGCCTGGGCCGCCCGCGCCCTGCAGGCGGGCGTGGCCGTCTCGCCCGGCAGCCGCTTCGCCTTCGATCGGCGCAACCGGCCCTTCCTGCGCCTGGGATTCGCCCGGGTGGACGAGCCGACGCTGCGGCGCGCCGTGAACGTCCTGGCCCGGACTATCATCGGGCAGTGACCCGGCTCGCCCGCTTCGCCCTCGCCGTGTTCGTGAGCGGTTGTACGACGACGGGCGGCGACGACGGCACGACCACGACGGGCACCGGTGCGTCGTCGGACGCGAGCGCGAGCGAGACGACGGGCGCGGTGAGCACGACCGCAACGCCGACCGATGCATCGACGACCGGCGCGGACACGACCGGCAGCACGCCCGAGGGTTGGACGGTGGTGGCCGAGCTCGGCCCGGAGCTCGGCATGGCGATGAGCGTGTGGGGTCCGTCGTCGTCGGACGTGCTCGTGGTCGGAGGCCAGATCGACGACGGATCGTCGACCGGATTCGTGCTGCGGCGAACCGACGGTGGCGAGTTCGAGCGAGATCCGCTGCCCGAGGCGACGCCGATGCTGCACTGGGTCGGACCCGCCGGAGGGGACGTGTGGGTCGTCGGCCGCGACGGCGCGACCCTGCGGCGCGAAGGCGACGCGTGGGTGGCCCATGCGTCCGGGACCGACGTGACGCTGTGGGGCGTGTGGGGCGCGGCCGTCGACGACGTGTGGGCCGTGGGGGGCGACGGAGTCGACGATGCGCCGATGCTGCTGCACTTCGACGGCACCGACTGGTCCACGTCGGTGCTGCCCGGCGACCTACCGATGTCGTCGCACGCGCTGTTCAAGGTGTGGGGCGTCGACGCGACGCACGTGTTCGTCGCCGGCGACGGCGGCGTGCTGCTGCACGGCGTGGGTCCGACGTGGGGCACGACCTACGCCGAGTCGATCGCCCCGTTCATCGCCGTGCGCGGTCGTGCGGCCGACGACGTGGTCGCGGTCGGCGGCCGGGCCAACGCTCGCATCGCCCGCTTCGACGGCACGCAGTGGCAAGACACGACCACCGCCGACGCGGGGCTCAACGGCGTATGGGTCGACGACACCGGGCAGGCCACCGTCGTCGGTCGCCTCGGCGGGATCTTCGAGGTGGCGCCGGGCTCGGTCGAGCCGGTCCCCATGGCCAGCCCGGTCGTGGAGCTGCTGCACGCCGTGCACGGCTTCGAGGACGGCAGTCGAATCGTCGTGGGCGGCACGTTCGAGGGGCCGCCGCCCTGGGCGGGCGTGATCCTCGAGCATCCGGGTTGAACGCGTCCCCGGGCTGGGCCACGCTTGGCCCATGCTTACCCTTAGTTCGAGACTTGGATTGTTCATGGGCGTGCTCGCGTCGGCCGGGGCCGGCTGCGGCGACGACGGGTCGAGCGCGTCGAGCGGGGACACGCCGTCGTCGACGAGCGCGGGCGACGGCTCGGGCACGGCCGCGTCGGTGACGTCGACGGACACGCCGACCTCCGGATCCGCCGATGGCTCGACCTCCGGCGCGACGTCGCCCCCGGGGACGTCGGGCGCCACCGGCGAAAGTGACACCACCGGCGGCGAGATCGAGTACTGCAACGGTTGGGACGAGACCGCGACGCGTGCGTTCCTGGAGCTGTACGCGGACTCGCAGATGCAGACGGAGCTGACCGACGGCGCGACCTGGAACATCACGTGTGGCGGCCAGGGCAGCTGGATGTTCCCGCTGTTTCCGTCGATGGGAGGGTTCGTGCCCGCCGGCACTCTCGTGACGCTGTCGGTCGACGTGCAAGTCGAGGGCTTCGCCGGACCCACCGGCCCGTTCTACGCCGGCCCCATGTATCTGTACGACGTCGCCTGCTTCGACGGCGGCGACGACGACATCGGCGGTTTCTCCCACGACTGCATCGCCGTGCTGCCGCCCGACGACTACCTCGACGACCTGTCCGTGCTCGACGGTGCGGTCGCCGACGTCCACGTCGACCTGCGCGACCCGGAGGGCAACGTCGTCGCGACGGCCGAGCTCGCCGACCTCGTCCTGTCCGCCCCGATGCGCCAGGTCGGGCAGGGCTGCTTCTTCTGATCGCGGGCGACTGGCGAGCTACAGCCCCCAACGATCGCCGTGCGCGGCGATCACCTTGCGCAGGACTTGCTCGCCGGACGGCGTGGTGTCGTCGTGCCGACCCGGCGACGCCGCACCCGCGAAGACCTCCACGCACGCATGGGCACTGGCGGCCAGGGCCGACAGGTCGTAGCCGCCTTCGAGCACCGCGACGAGGCGGCCGTCGGCGTGCTCGTCGGCGATGTCGCGCACCGTGGCGGCGAGCTCGGCAAAACCTTCCACGGTCAGCGACATCTGGCCCAGGGGATCGTGGCGGTGGGCGTCGAAGCCGGCCGACAGCAGCACGAGCTCGGGCGCGAAGCGCTCGGCGACCGGCCGCAGCACGTCGCGAAACAAGCGGAAGAAGTCGCCATCGCGCGTGCCCGCCGAAAACGGCACGTTGATCGTAAAGCCCTCCCCGGCGAGGTGGCCCTGCTCGTGCAGGGCGCCGGTGCCCGGGTAGAACGGATACTGGTGCGTGGAAAAGAACAGCACGCGGTCGTCGTCGTAGAACGCGGCCTGGGTGCCGTTGCCGTGGTGGACGTCCCAGTCGAGGATCAACACCCGCGACAGTCCATGGTGTGCCCGTGCTCGCGCGGCGGCGATCGCCACGTTGTTGAACAGACAAAAGCCCATCGCGCGGGACGGCTCGGCGTGATGGCCTGGGGGGCGCACGAACGCGAAGGCGTTGCGCACCCGTCCGGCGATCACGGCGTCGACGGCCTGCGTCGCGGCGCCGGCGGCCAACCGTGCCGCGTGGACGCTGCCCTCGGACATGTGCGTGTCCGGGTCGATCGACAGATGCTTGCCTCGCGCCGCCTCCACGCGGTCGATGAGATTGCGACCGTGCACCCGGGCGATGTCGTCGAGATCGCCTTCCACCGCGCGCACCTGCGTCGTGCCGTGGATGGGCCGGGCCGCGAGCGCCTCGCCGATCGCCCGCAGGCGGTCGGGGCACTCCGGATGCCCGGGCCCCGGATCGTGCGCGATCATGTCCTCGTCGAAGATCACCAGCGTCGTCGTGTCGTCGTCGTTCACGCGTTCTCCTGCAGGTGGGCGGTCCAGCCCCACAGACCGGCGAGCGCCGTGCCCAGGGCGTTGGCACTGCCGTGCATTTCGATCATGTCGCCGATCGGCGGCCACGGCAGGCCGCGAAACTCACCGACCGCGTACATCGCCGCGAGCACCATCGCCCACGCTAGTGCCATCGCCGATACGCCCAGCAGCACCGCCGCGGCCGAGCGAGCACGTCTCGCCACGAGCAGCTGTCCGAAGGCGATCGCGAGCCCGCTGCCGGCGACGACGAGCGCCGCGATCACCTCGACGAGCGGCGACAGGGTGATCCCGATCGCCGTGAGCGGGACGCTGATCACCACGCCGGCGACCGGCCAAGCCCACCTTCCCCCGAGCTCGCGCGCCAGCAACGTGGCGAGCACGGGCAGGATGAAGCCGGCGTAGTGGAAGTGCTCGCCGGTCAGCAGCACGATGATCTCCGAGAAGCCCAGCGGCTGCAGCAGCAGCTGAAACGCCGAGACCCACGCCGCGCCGACGATCAAGAAGATCAGCCCGGCGTCCATGCCGAGCTCGACGAGATCGAGCCGGCGCCGTCGTCTCAGACGTTGCACGCCGACGAGCGCGGTCACGCCGGTCGTCACGAGCCACGGCACCGTCAGCGCGAACGAGCCGGGGCCCCGCTCGATCGCGAACGACGCAACGAGGCTCACCGCGCCGGGCAGATGCAGCCAGCTCGCCGCCGTCCACCACCGGTCCGGTCGGACGTCACCGGGCTGCGCCAAGCGCAGGACCAGCGGAAACAGGACCAGCGGCGACAAGATCAACAGCGCTTCGGCGGGGCGGAATCCGGTGACGGCGATCCACCCGATCCAGACCGCGGTCCCCGCCAGCGCTTGCTGCGTGCAGCGGCGGCGCGCGGCCGCGGCGACGGGAGACGGGTCGCTCATCCGCAAGAGGATACCCGGGACGCGCCCGAGCATTGGTATCCTCGGAGGTGATGAGGCGCGTGGCCGTCGGCTGTCTACTCTCGATGGGAAGCTGCACCTTCGGCAGCGGCGGCAACGGCAGCTCCGCGGGGCTCGGCGAGACGACCGACGACGCCACCACGGCGACGGCGACGGCGACGACGACGGGAACCCCTTCACCGGCTTCGACGTCCGAAGGGGCGGAGGGGACCTCCAGCGGCGGGGCGGACGTCGATCCGTCCACGTCGAGCACGGGTGGTCCGGAGCCGACCGACACGGACGCGGGCAGCACCGGCGCCCCGCCGGGATGCAACGTCGCCAACGGCGGCTGCGATCTCAATGCGACGTGCGACGATGGATCGGGCCGCGTCACGTGCACGTGCAACGTGGGCTGGCAGGGCGACGGCACGACGTGCGCGTCCTCGGGCGTGCTGTCGACGTTGCGCGTCGAGGTTCCGTGCAACGGAGAGCAGACGGGGTGCACCAACGCGGGGGGCTTCTGCATCACCGGCTCGTCGTTCGAAGAGGACAGTGCCGTGATGGAAGGAGATCCGGGCGTCACCTACAACGTCACCCTCGAGCTGCGAGGGGCGCTCTCGGAGGCGACGATCCTGGGCGGCATGCCCGATGGGCTCTGGAACGACGGCGGTACGCCGGTCGCCGGGGACCTGTGGAGCGCCGTCGCGTTGACGGTGTCCGAGCCCGGACAGAGCTACTACGTCAATGCCGGCCTGAGCGGGCACGGCTACTGCACGATCATCGACTATCCCCGCATCGTTCCGGTGACGACCGGGGCCACCGTCACGATCACGTACGCCGATCTCAACATGTGTGCGGCGCTCAACGAGGATGTTTCCGGGGTACCGATCGTGTTTCCGGGTATCGACAACGGGATGGCGTACGACGGGCAATTTCTGCAGGTCGACATGGCCAGCTCCGTTCCGCAGCAGTGACCGTAGCGAGGTCGCGCGAAGGCTGCGTATACTCGGTCTCGGATGTCGTCCGCGATCGAATCGAGCGACATTGCGCCGCCGCAGGGGCGCGCCGGCTACCTCAGCTGGCGTGGGGCGTCGGGAATCGAGCGTGCGCGCTTCGATGCGCTGATCGATCGCCTCGGCTCGCACGATCCACAGACCCGCCGGCGCGCCGCGTTCGAGCTGCGACGCGAGCTCGACGATCACGGCAGCGATGCCGTGCTGTACCTGTGGCCGACCCTGTACACCGCGTGGTCGGCGGGTGACGACTCTCGGATCGTCGCCGACGCCCTCGTCGGCCTCGCCCTGCGGCCGGACCACCACGTGCTCACGGTCGAGGACGGTGACGCCTTGCTCGGTCGACTCGAGGCGATCCGCGATCCCGCGCTGGCGGTCGCGCTGCTCGGGATCGCGAGCCACAGCTTTCGGTCCGACCTCGCCGACGCGATCATCGACGGCCTCGCCGAGCTCGTCGGGGCTCTCGCCGCGCCGAAAGTATGCGGTTGTGCCGTGCTCGCGCTGGCGCACTGGCTGGGCCAGCCCGACCTCCCCGAGCCGCAGCGAACGCGGGTGGTCGCGGTGCTACGGGGCGTGGCGACCCGTGACGACGCGCCGTGGCTCGCCCGTGCGGCCGCCGCCCTGCGCCTGGCGTGGGCGCGCGACGTGGCGGTCGACGACGCCGTGCTCGAGGTGTTGACCGAAGGGGCGCTGCGCGGTGACGAGCTCGCGGTGCAGTGGAACGAGACGCCCGGCGGCGGCTGGGCGTTCGAGTGGTCCAACAAGGACCCGGTCGCGCCGATCGATGCGGTGGAGTGGACGCAGATGCTTCGTGCCGCCGCCGTGGCCGCCGGTGGCACGGGCTTGCTCGATCGCGTGGTACCGCAGCTGGTGGCCGACGCATCGTTGGGCGACGCGGCGCGGTTCGATCTGGCGATCGCGCTGCTGATGCGCGAGGAGCCCCTGCCCGAGGGTGGCTCGATCGCCGACATGTCCTCGGAGCAGCGCGCCGTGCTCGAGAAAGTGGCCGCATTGCCGCCGACGTGGTGGGGGGCGCACGGGGCCTCGGCCGGCGCGGCGCTGCGCCGACACGGCCTGCCCGACAACGCCGACGACCTCGCTCGCTTCGTGACGAGCTCGGCAACGCTGGCCCGACGCCCGTCCTTCGATGGGCTCGAAGATCTGCCGTGGGCCGAGTGGTCGCACGCCTACGGGGCGGCCCACGACATTCCCGGCCTGCTGCGCAGCCTCGCCAGTCGCGACGAGGACCGGCGCATCGGGGCGCTCGATGCCCTCGGCGGTGCGCTCGTGCAGCGTGGCCAGGTGTACGAGGCCACCGCCGCCGTGATGCCGTTTCTGATCGAGACGCTGCGCTACAAGGCGATCCGCCACCGCGAGTCGATCGTGGAGCTGCTCGTGCGCTGTGCCCTCGGGCAGCCCGACGAGCACGTCGTGGCCGGGTTCGACCCGGGCTCGCTGACCTCCGAGGATGCCCACGATTGCTACGCCGCGGTCGATCTCGGGGCACCGGTCTTTCTCGAGCTGCTCGACGACATCGAAGTCCGCGTGCGGGTCGCGGCGACCTACGCGCTGGCGTGGACGCGTCGCAACCGACCGCAGGTGCTCCGCGCGTTGCGGGTGCACTCGGGGGCATCGGAGCATCCGGCCGTTCGAGCGTCGGCGATCCTGGCGCTGAGTCATCTCGATCCGATGGGCACGTGGCTGACCTCCACGCCGACGCCGGCCCGCACCGCGAGCCCGGTCGCGATGCCGGTGGCGGCGGCGACGTTGGCGTGGATGCGGGCGGCCGCGGAAGCCGGCGCGAGCTCGCCGACCGTCGATGCCACCGCCATCGTCGGCGTGATCGCCCGCTCGGTCGCACCGTTGGACCCCGATCCCTACAAGCGCGGGGATGCGATCGGCGGCGCGTTTCCGTGGGGAGACCTGGCCACGCACATGAGCGCGGCGTGTCGTCGGCTGCCGCCCGATCCCTGGGTCGATCGTTTCACGGAGGCGCTGTCGGTGGCGGTCGACGAGCACGCCGCGCTGCGCCTGGCGACGGCGTTGCTGGACTTGACCTTCGGGGGCCCGACCCACGGGGCTCGCTCGCGGCCGATCCCGCCGGCGCGCGAGAGCTTTGCCCACGCCGGCGAATGGACCGATCCCCAGCGGCGGGCTCTGCGGGCGATCGTCACGACGGACTCGCTGTGGCGAGGTGCGGTGGTCGGTCGGGCGGCGCCCCGCGGTCGGGCACGGCCGGTGCAGGCCCGGCTGCACGACCATCTGCAGATCGACTTCTCGCCCTCGCGCGAGGCGCTGACGGCCGCCCTGGGCTGAGGCCGCGACGTCGGATCGCCCGCGAGGGCGGGGCCGTCGACCCTGGCCCGCACGCGCTCGAGAGGGGACCGGGCGACACGATGCGCCGACTTTGTGACGACCGGTGAGAGGATCGCCGTTTCCGCCGCGTGGCTATGAGCGATGACGGGACAGCCCATCGCTGCAATCCTCGCGCGCTTCATGGCCCGAGCGGGAGCTCGGCACGCGTTCGGGGTCAACGGTGGCGCGATCGCACCCTTCGTGGCCCACGCGCAGGCGCAAGGGGTCGCCATCGTGCACGCACGGCACGAGTCGGGGGCGGCCTTCATGGCGACGGAGGACTCGCTGATCCGCGGAGCGCCCAGCTTGGTGTTCACGACGACGGGGCCGGGCCTGACCAACACGATCACGGGGCTCGCGGCGGCGGCCTGGGAGGGGGCGCAGGTGATCGCGGTCGTCGGCGCGACCCGAGCGGAGCATCTGGGGCGCGGGGCGTTCCAAGAGACACGGCCGGAGCTCGCCGACGCACTGCGCACGTTCGGTCCGCGCATGCATGCCTTTGCCCTGCGCGGACCCGCGGACGTGCCCGACGTGCTCGGCGAGATCGAGCACCAGCTCGCTCGTCCCGGTGGATGCGTCGCGACGATCACGTTGCCCGACGACGTTGCCCGTACCGTGGTCCACGCACCGAACGCCCGCCGGGTCGCGACGTCCGGTCAACCCGACACCGACGTCGAGCGTGTCGCCGCGATGCTCGCCGACCGCGACGTGGTGATCTGGCTCGGTTTCGGCGCCCGGGCCCTCGCCCCGGACGTGATGGCGCTCGCCGAACGCACCGGCTTTCGCGTCATGGCGTCGCCGCGGGCCAAGGGCACGTTCCCGGAACACCACGCACGGTACCTCGGCGTCACGGGCTTCGGCGGACACCCGCAGGTCCTCGACGCCTTGCGCGACCAGCCGCCGGACGACCTGCTCGTGCTCGGCACACGGCTGGGCGAGTTCACCTCCGGGTTCGACGCCGGCTACTTGCCCCGCAATCGCCTGATCCACGTCGACGTCGATGCGGACGCGTTCGGGCGGGCTTATCCCGACGCGACGACGGTCCCGGTCCCCGCGGATCTGCGAACGTTCGTGCGCGCGCTGGCCCGCGCCATGCCGGCCCGCAGATTCTCCACGGCATCGCCGGCCCTGTGTCGTGGTGCGATCCCGGACGACACCGCGGCGGGGATCCACCCCGCGCGCCTGATGGCGGCCATTCAGACCGGCGTGGTGGAGCGCTCGAACGCGGTCGTGCTCACCGAGGCCGGCAACGCATTCGCGTGGGGCTCGCGCGCGCTGCGATTCGACGGCCCGGGTCGCTACCGAACCAGCACCGGCTTCGGCGCGATGGGCCACGCCAGTGCCGGCGTCGTCGGAGCGGCGATCGCCCACGGCAAAGCGGTCGCGGTCCTCGGGGACGGGGCCGCGCTGATGACCAACGAGATCAGCACCGCCGTCGCCCACCAGGCTCGCGCGATCTGGATCATCCTCAACGACGGGGCCTACGGCATGGTCCACCACGGGATGCTCGCCATCGGCCTCGAGCCGGTCGCGACGGCGATCCCCCGCGTCGACTTCGTCGCGTTCGCCCGTGCGCAGGGGGCCGACGCAATCCACGTGCGCGACGGCAACGCCCTCCCGGCCGCCCTCGATCTCGCCCTGGCCCACGACGGGCCCTTCGTCGTGGACGTCGCCATCGACCCCTCCATCGCCCCACCGTTCGGCAATCGCAACGACAGGCTCTGCTCATGACTCCCGGCATCGGCATCGCGGCACTGTCCGTCGCCTTCCCCTCCGTCGTTCGGCGCAACGACCACTTCGTCTCCCACACGCCCGAGCTCGTCGAGCAGGCGCACGCGCGCACGCTGGCGCGCGTGTTCTCCAACGACGGCACGCCGCAATCGATCTTCGACCGGGCGATGGCCCGCCACGAAAGCGACCCGTTCCGCGGTGCGGTCGAGCGGCGCGTGCTGGCCCGCGACGAGGACGGACTGGGCCTGGAGCTCGCCGCCGCCCGCGAGGCCCTCGCTTCTGTGCACTGTGCGCCCGCGGACATCGACACGCTGATCTCGGTTGGTTTTCTGTCGCGCGACATCGGCATCGGCAACGCGGTGCACCTGGCCAAAGCGCTCGGACTGCGCGGCAATGCCTGGAACCTCGAGAGCGCATGCGGTGGACCGCTGCAGGCCATGCAGGTGGCACGCGCGCTGATCGCATCGGAGCAGGCGCGTCGGGTGCTGGTGACCACCTCGTGCACGTACAGCGCGCGGGCCGATCCCCGCGACTCGCTCGGGTGGTTTCTCGGCGACGGCGCGGGCGCGTTCCTGGTCGGTCGCGTCGAGCCTTCGAGCGGCATTGTCGGTGCCTACGCCCGGCACACCGCAGACACCTGCGGCACCTGGTACCACGCGCTCGAGGCCGACGACGCCGGCGCGCGGATCGTGATGCGGGCCAGCGCCGCGACCGGTCGCGTGATGCGGGCCAGCGCGCAGCCACACCTCGTCGAGTGCTGTCACGGCGCACTGGCCGACGCCGGCCTCGCGCTCGACGACATCGACTGCTTCGTGCCGCACACGCCCACCGCGTGGTTTGCGGACTTCGCCGCGCAGGCGCTGGGTTTTCCGCGGGAGCGCACGATCGACACCTATCCCGCCTACGCCAACGTCGGACCTGCCTTGACGCCGGCGAACCTGCACCGGGCCGTCGCCTCCGGACGCCTGCGCCCCGGCGACACGGCCTTGGTGTTCGGACCGGGCAGCGCCTCGAGTGCGGCCGCCGTCGTCTTGCGTTGGTCGGACGCCCCCGTGACCGCGCACGGCTGTGCCCTGCCGGGCGACGCCCCTCTGCCCTCGTGACCCGTCATGCCCACGACCGACCTCGCAACCCCTCTTCCCCGCCCCCGCGGACTCGGGATCGTCCACGGCCTGCAGCTCGCCCGCGATCCACTCGGCTTTCTCGCGAGAGCGCGCGAGCAATGCGGCGACACGTTCGGGATCCAGATGCCCGGGGACCCGCTGCGGGTGGTGACCGGCGATCCCGAGCACGTCAAGACGATCTTCGGCCTGCCTTCGGACTGCTACCGGATGAGCAACCAGGCCATCCCGCTCAACCTCGGCGACGGCTCGCTGTTGTTCCTCGACGGCGCCCGACATCAGCGGATCCACCGCCTCCTCATGCCACCGCTGCACGGCGAGCACCTCCGCAGCTACGCCGAGCTGATCTCGCGTGCGACCGACGACGCGATCGATCGCTTCACGACGGAGCGACCGTTCTCGCTGCTGCCGGCGATGAAGTGGATCACTCTCACCGTGATCTGCGAGTGCGTGCTCGGGGCCCACGAGGGCGAGCGCATCGAGTTCCTGCGCGACCGCGTCGGCCGTTGGATGGCGGGTCCCATGTCCACGCTCGCGTTCTCGCTGGGCATGATGCTCGGGGCCGGGCGGGTGCGTGCCTTCTTCGACCGGCAGACGGCGCACAGTCCGGTCACGCGAGGGCGACGTCCGGGGCGTTGGCGCCTGCCGTGGCAGCGCGTGGGAGATGCCAAGGCGGATCTGATCTCCATGCTGCGCGAGGACTTCGAGGCATGTCGCCGACGAAGCGATCCCTGCCGCCTGGATGTGCTCGCGCTCTTGTCCGCCGCGCGCGACGAGACCGGTGCGCCGATGGAGACCGACGATGCCATCGACCAGCTCCTGACGATGCTCGTCGGGGGCTACGAGAGCGCCGCCAACACGCTGGCCTGGACGGTGCACCACCTGCTGGACCACCCCGACCACGTCCTGAGGCTTCGGGAAGAGACTGCGGCGCTCACCCACCAGAGAGAGCGACGACCGTGGACCGACGCCTGCATCGCGGAGGCACTGCGCCTTCATCCGATCGCCCCGGTGGTCAACCGCGAGCTCACCCGCGCGGTGCGTCTGGGCGATCGCGACATCCCCGAGGGCACGATCTTGTGGCCGAGTATCTACCTCGCGCACACGCATCCCGGCACTTGGTCCGAGCCCTACCGCTACGACCCGGCTCGCATGTTGGACCGACGTCCCCGGGCCAACGAGTGGCTCCCGTTCGGCGGCGGCAAGCGCCGCTGCATCGGCGCGGCATTCGCCGAGATGGAGATGCGGATCGTGCTCGGTCGACTCCTGGAGCGTGTCGATCTTCGTCCCGGGGCCGACAGGCGCTCGCACGCGATCCTGCGGGGGGTCACCGTGTCGCCGGACGACGGCGTTCGCGTCGTCGCCGACCGGGTCCGCCCTCGATCTTGAGCGCGGTCGCGCTTGACCGCGATCGCGTCGGCGTCCGATCCTCGCGACCGATGTCCAAGATCACGCGGTACGAGGGCGACGATGTCGACGTTTGCTGGGACGGCCGGCTGTGCATCCACGTGGGCGAGTGCGGGCGCTCCGAGGGCGAGTTGTTCGTCGGGGGCCGCAAGCCGTGGTGCGAACCGAATCTCGTGGCGGTCGATCGCGTGACCGAGGTGATCCGCCGCTGTCCCACCGGCGCCCTGACGGCCGAGCGCAAGGACGGCGTCGCCACCGAGCGCGCGCCGGACGTCAACCGGGTGGTGGTCGCCAATCATGGTCCGCTGTACCTGACCGGGCAGCTGCAGATCGACGGTGCCGCCGACGACATGGCCGGCGTGAAGTTCCGGGCGGCGCTGTGTCGCTGCGGTCAGTCCAAGAACAAGCCGTTTTGCGACAACAGCCACGAAGCGGCGGGCTTTCAGGACCGCGGGGCGATCGGCGAGTCGGGTCCGGGCGTCGCCGACGAAGGCGGGCCGCTGCAGGTCAAGCGCGCCCCCAACGGGCCGCTGCTGCTGTCGGGCAACGTCGAGCTCGTGACGTCCGCGGGGCGAGTGGCCTGGCGCGGCGCGAAGGCGGCGCTGTGTCGTTGCGGTCAATCGCAGAACAAGCCGTTTTGCGACGGCTCGCACAAGGTCGCGGGCTTCGTCGCGGACTGACTTTTCTTCGGATCGGCCTTGACCCTCACGCGGCGTGAGGTCGTAGCCTGGATCCGTGGTCGAGGTTCTCTACAAAGTCAGCGAGGTGGCGCGCCTGGCCAACGTGACGGTCCGGGCGCTGCACCACTACGACGAGATCGGGCTTCTACGCCCGTCGGGACGCTCCGGGGCCGGCTATCGGCTGTACTCGGAGGGAGATCTGCTGCGCCTGCATCAGATCGCGGTGGGACGAAGCCTCGGGCTCGCGCTCGAGGAGATCCGCCGCACGCTCGACGACCCCGCCGTGGACACCCGGGCGCTGCTCGCCGAGCAGCGTCAGGCCCTCGTCGATCGACTCGAAGAGACCCACGCCAAGATCCGAGCCATCGACGCCGCGTTGCGCCGCATGGATCCACACGACGAAGGAGACGACACCATGGACCCCAAGGACATGTTCGAGGGCTTCGACCCCAAGGACTACGAAGACGAGGCGCGCGAGCGCTGGGGACACACCGACGCGTACGCGGAGTCGGCCCGGCGCACGAAGAACTACCAGCCCGAGGACTGGGCACGTCTGAAGGCCGAGGCCAACGAGATCCTGCGCGCGTTCGCCGACGCGAAGGCGGCCGGCGAGCGCCCCGACGCCGAGATCGCGATGGACCTCGCCGAGCGCTACCGGCTGCACATCGACCAGTGGTTTTACCCGTGCAGCCACGCGATGCAGGCGGGTCTGGCCGGCATGTACACGTCCGATCCGCGTTTTGCCGCCAACTTCGACAAGTACGGCGAGGGCATGGCTCAGTTCGTCTCGGCGGCGATCCTCGCCAACTGCGACCGCGCGGACCGATGACGGACACGCTTGCGGGACCGCCCCGCGGCCGGGAAGCTCCCCGCCGTGGGGTGGAAGCGCGACGTGGCGTATGATCGGCAACGGGCGATCGCGGGGGGCCCGACGTGAAGCAGGGATGGATCAAGGCGGCGTGGCTCGTCGTCGCGGCAGTGGGCGTGGCAGGGTGCTCGCGGGGCAACCCGGCGTTCGACGACGTCGTGGTCGCCAGCGACGGTGCGACCACGCGACCGACGACGGGCGCGAGCGACGATGACGCCGGCTCGCAGACGTCCGACGACGGCCCAGGCTCGGCCACCACGCCCGAGACGGGCGACCCCACGTTGCCGACCGCGACCACGGCCGTCGATACGGATCCGCCTCCGGTGACCTCCGACACGGGGCAGCCCGAGCCGTTCCTGCTCGACGCTTGCTGCGTGCCCGGGGTCGGGCCGGGGTGCCCCGACCCGAAGGTGGAGGCGTGCACCTGCGCGCTGGACCCGTACTGCTGCAACGTCCAGTGGGATGGCGTCTGCGCTTCGCGGGCCGTCGCCGAATGCAACCTCGCGTGCCCGGGCAACTGTTGCGCGACCTCCGACGAGGCTGGGTGCCTCGACGAGGCAGTGGCCAACCAGGTGTGCGCGACGATGCCGAGCTGTTGCGACGACGGCTGGTCGGCCGCATGCGCGGCGGAGGCGGCGAGCTCGGGACATTGCACCTCGTCCGCCAGCTGCTGCAACGCGGACGCGGCGGACACCCCGTACTGCGACGACCCTGCAGTGGTCGTGTGCACGTGCACCGTCGACCCGTACTGCTGTGAGGTCGACTGGGATCTCGCCTGCGTACAGACGGCCGTCAGCGACTGCAAGCTCGTCGGGTGTCCGGTGACGCCGGGACCCTGCTGCAGCACGTCGGTCAATCCGGGATGCAACGATCCCAAGGTCGAGAACATGGTCTGCCTCGGCGATCCCTCGTGCTGTGCCAACGCGTGGGACGAGCAGTGTCTCGGAGCGGCGATCGGCGCCGGGGCATGCTCGAGCAACCAAGATTGCTGCGCGGCCTCCGGCACGCCCGGCTGCAATCAGACCGGCGTGATGAGCTGCGTGTGCGTCGACCTCGCCGACACCTACTGCTGCTCGTCGGCGTGGGACGCCGTCTGCGTCGCCGAGGCCGAGGGCGACTGCGCGCTCTCGTGCAACTGAGACGGGACGTCTACACGCGGCCGTAGTAGTGGACGGAGAACAGGTCCTCGGCGTCGATCCACACGTGCCGGCGGTCGAAGCCCGCCTGACGCGCGAGCTCGGTGAACCCTCCCACCGTGTACTTGTGGGAGAACTCGGTGTGCACGCGTTCGCCGGTCGCGAACGAAAACGTCCGGTCGCCGATCGTGACCTTCTGGTCGCGTAGGCTGACCAGGCGCATCTCGATGCGGCCGTTGGACTCGTCGTAGACGGCTTCGTGCTCGAACGCGTCGAGGTCGAAGTTGCCATCGAGCTCGCGGTTGATCCGCCGCAGCAGGTTCTTGTTGAACTCCGCGGTGACGCCCTTGGCGTCGTCGTAGGCGGCCTCGAGCTTGACCTTGTCCTTGCGCAGGTCGACGCCGATGAGCAGCCCCCCGCCGGGTCCGACTTCTTCGGCCATCTGGCGCAGCAACTTGATCGCCTTGTCCGGCAGGAAGTTGCCGACCGTCGAGCCCGGGAAGTACACGACGCGGCGGTCCGGCGCCTTGGCCGGGGTCGGGACCTCGAACGGTTGCGTGAAGTCGGCGCACACCGGCAGCACCTCGAGCGCGGGGTGCCGGTCGTTGATCTTGGCAGCCGACGCCAGCAGGTGCTCGCGCGAGATGTCGACCGGAACGTAGCCGGCGGGCTCGATGAGATGCTCGAGCAGGATCTGCGTCTTGATCGAGCTGCCTGAGCCGTACTCGATGAGCAGCACGCGGGGCCCGAGCGCCTTGGCCATTTCGGCGATCTTGTCCTCCATGAGGGCGAGCTCGGTGCGCGTGGGGTAGTACTCCTCGAGCTCGCAGATCTCGTCGAACAGCTGCGAGCCGCGCTCGTCGTACAGGTAGGCGGTGGGAAGTGCCTTGTAGGGGGACGGGCGCGACAGACCCTCGAGCACTTCGGACAGGAAGATGTCGGACTCGGGGGCGAAGTCGGCGAGCGCGAGGTCGTCGGTGGCGGCAGCGTGAGCGGTCATCGGTCTTTGGCCAATCGGATGCCCGAGAACTGCCAGCGTGCGTCGGGCGGGAAGAAGTTGCGGTAGGTCGCTCGCGCGTGGCTGCGCGGGGTCGCACACGATCCACCGCGCAGCACGAGCTGGTTGCACATGAACTTGCCGTTGTACTCGCCGAGCGCACCCGACAGCGGCGCGAACCCGGGGTAGGGGGCATACGCGCTGCCGGTCCACTCCCAGGCGTCGCCGAACGCTTGCGTCGGGCCGGTCGAGGACGTCGCGGCGACCGGATGCAGCGCGCCGGTCTCCACGAAGTTGCCCTCCACCGGCAGGGGCGCTGCGGCCAGCTCCCACTCGAACTCGGTGGGCAGACGCATGCCCTTCCAGCGCGCGTACGCATCGGCCTCGTACAAACTCACGTGCGTCACGGGCGTGGCCGGATCGACGACGCGCATGCCGTGCAAGGTGAACTGACGCCAGTGGTTGTCCTTCCACTGCCAGTACAGCGGGGCCTTCCAGCCTTGGGTGCGGACGGTGTCGAAGCCCGCCGACAACCACAGCTCGGGTCGGGCGTACCCTTCGTCGGCCATGAACGCCATGAACTCGCCGCAGGTGACCAGGCGCGATGCGAGCGAGAACGGGTGTACGAGGGCGTCGTGCCGCGGTCGCTCGTTGTCGAACGAAAAGCCCGAGCCGTCGTGGCCGATCTGGACGACGCCCCCGTCGTGGTCGAGCATCCGCAGCGGGGGCGCTTCGGCCATCGCCGCGACGGCAGCCCCGGTGCGATACTCGGGCGCGAGCGGGTTGCACGAAAAGCCGTGCTTGATGTCGGTCAGCAGCAGCTCCTGGTGCTGCTGCTCGTGGTGCAGGCCGACCTCCACCACGGCGAGCTGCTCGGCGGTCAACCGGCCGGTGGCGAGCAGCTCGGTCATGTACCCGTCGACGTGAGTCCGGTACGCCTTCACTTCCGCCAACGACGGTCGCGTCAGCAGGCCCCGCTGCGGCCGCGGGTGCATCCGACCGACGGACTCGTAGTACGAGTTGAACAGGTAACCGAACTGGGGATGGAACGGTCGGAAGTCGGCGACCGCACCGGCGAGCACGAAGGTCTCGAAGAACCAGGTGGTGTGGGCCAGGTGCCACTTGGCCGGAGAGGCGTCGGGCATCGACTGCACGCACGCGTCCTCGGGCGAGAGCGGCGAGGCCAGCTCGTCGGTGAAGGCGCGCACGGTTTGGTAGCGGGCCGCGTCGACGGTGGCGGGAGAATGGGACGGCGCGGACATCGGAGACGACCAAATGCTACGCGACCGGAGCCGCTCGTCCGAGGTGTCGAGCGTGTCCCGAGGGCCACGAAACCGTTGCTTGCTGGTCCACAATCGAACGCGCCCCGACGCATGTCAAGGCGCTCGACGCCCGACCGCCACGTCAACGGGCCGGCGTGTCGCGACGTTACTGGACCGTGACGGCCCAGATCACGAAAGGGCGAGCATGCGCTCGATCGGCGTGCGGGCCGCTTCGCGCAACGCCTCGGGCATCTGCAGCTCCGGCGTCTCGTCGCGCAGGCACACGTACAGCTTCTCGAGCGTGTTCAGCCGCATGAACGGGCATTCGTTGCAGCTGCACGAGTTGTTGGGCGGCGCGGGGATGTAGGTCTTGTCCGGCGCGGCCTTCTCCATCTGGGTGATGATCCCGGGCTCGGTCGCGACGATGAACTCGGTGTGCTCGCTCTCGGTCGTGTAGCGCAGCAGCGCGCTGGTCGAGCCCACGAAGTCGGCCATGTCCAGGATCGGCGTTTCGCACTCGGGGTGCGCGATGATCTTGGCGTTGGGATGGCGGGTCTGCAGGCCGATGAGCTTTCGGTGCGAGAACGTCTCGTGAACGATGCAGCTGCCCTGCCAAAGACGCATCGGTCGGCCCGTTTCCTTCATGAGGTAGCGGCCGAGGTTCTTGTCGGGGGCGAACAGGATCTCCTTGTCCGCCGGCACCGACTCCACGATCTTCTTGGCGTTGGACGAGGTGCAGATGAGGTCGCTGGCCGCCTTCACTTCGGCGGAGCAGTTGATGTAGCTGATCGCGACCGCGTCGGGGTGCTGGGCGCGCCAGGCTCGGAACTTGTCGCCCGGACAGCCCGAGGCAAGCGAGCACCCCGCGTCGAGGTCGGGCAGCAGGACCTTGCGATCCGGATTGAGGATCTTGGCGGTCTCGGCCATGAAGTGCACGCCGCAGAACACGATGATGTCGGCCTCCGTGTCGCGGGCGGCCATGGCGAGCTGGAGGGAGTCGCCGAGGAAGTCGGCGAGGTCCTGGATCTCCGAGTCCTGGTAGTAGTGGGCCAAAATGACCGCGTTGCGCTCGCGCTTGAGGCGGACGATTTCGGCTTCGAGGTCCAAGCTCGGGTCGACGTAGGGTGGCTCCATCGGCTGTCCGATCGTGGCTGTGACGATCGGAGTTAGCATAGTTGGCCGCCACGACCCCGCAATTTGCCCATCATGGGCGGGGTGCGTCCCCGAAACGAGCTGCCGCACCGGCCTGACCGGCGTGCACCGGGTCACCCGAGGCCCCGGGCGGCGGCGGGCCGAGAAATCGCACGCGGCCGGGCGCTCGACAATCGAACCGGGCGGACTTGGCGCGAAGGTCGGGTTCCGCAATGATCGGAGGGTCATGAGAGCTTGGACTGGATGGGTTGGCATTGCGGCGATGCCTTGGCTGCTGGCGGCGTGCACGGACGATGCGACGTCCGTGACCAGCGACGAGGATTCTTCCGGTGGGCCTGTCGGCTCGACCACCGTGGACCCGACGACAGGAGAGCCGCCGACGACGACCACGCCACCGCCGATGACCAGCGAATCTGGTCCGCCGCCGTCGGACGAGTCCACGTCGGAGCCACCACCGCCACCGCCACCGACTTGCGGCAACAACGTCATCGAGGGTGACGAGGTCTGCGACCTGACGCAGATCAACGACGAGACGTGCGCGTCGCTGGGCTACGAAGGTGGCGTGCTCGCGTGTCTGCTCGACTGCTCGGCCTACAACCTGCTCGGCTGCTACATCTGTGGCAACGAGATCGTCGACATGCAGGAGGACTGCGAGGGCGAGGTCCCCGACGACGTCGACTGCGAGTCGCTCGGCTTCGAGGCCGGCACGGTCACCTGCGATCCGAAGGAGTGCCTGTTCGACACGTCCGACTGCTCGATCTGCGGCGACGGAATCCGTTCGGGTCCCGAGCAGTGCGACGGCATCGATTTCGGCGGGGCGACGTGTCAGTCCGTGGGCTTTGCCGCCGGCTTTCTCGCGTGCAACGTCGGCGCGTGCGCGTACGACTACACGGGGTGCTCGGGCGGCATGTTCACGCAGGACTTCGAGGGGCTCGCGAACATTCCGCCGGAGTTCACCGTCGCCAACTTCGACCCGTGGACCATCGAGGACGCGATGCCGATCAACGGCGCGCAGTCGGCTCGGGCCGGCGCGGTGGCGGCCGGTGGCATCTCCACGATCACCCTGCAGGCCCAGTTCCCCGCGGCGGGCTCGATCAGCTTCGACCACGAAGAGAGCTGCCCGCAGTTCGAGGACTACCTCGAGTTCTACGTCGACGGTGTCTTCCAGATGTCGTGGACGGGCATCCTCGCGGCGTCGAACTTCAACATGCCGGTCGACGCCGGCATGCACACGTTCAGCTGGCAGTACAACCGCTCCGGCTTCTCGAACGCGGGCGAGAACACGGTCTGGATCGACGACGTCACGCTCGTCGGGGGCGTGCCGCTCTAGGCGTCTCGCTCGCCCGTCAGGGGGCGAGCGTCAGTCGCTGGTCGACGGGGACGTCTTGTAGGCTCGCCGTCGCGCCGCTGGGCCAGGTGACCTCGACCCGGTGCACGCGTAGCGGCTCGGCGCCGAGCCCGAAGTGGGCCTCGGTCTCGCCCTGGCCGTGAAACTGGCTCCCGACGCCGATGTGACGCGTCTGCCAGGGCCCGTCTTCGTCTACCCGGACGCGCACGACGGCGTGCAGGGCCTGGGTGTTGGCGGCTTCGCCGACGGGATCGACGACGAGCCAGCGCCCACCCTCCGTGTCGTTGCGAAACAGGACCGGTGGGTCGGAGTTGGCGAGCACGAACACGTCGAGGTCGCCGTCGCGGTCGTAGTCGAAGGTCACGATGCCGCGGCCGTTGTCGTCGAACAGCAGGTTCTGGGCGGCGGTCGTCTCCGGCCACTGCGCGCCCGGGCCGTCGTTGCGCCACAGGCGGACCGGGTCCTGGCCGAAGTACAGGTTCGGCCAACCGGCGGTCATGACGAGGTCGAGGTCACCGTCGAGCTCGCTATCGAAGAACGCCGCGCCCCAGCCCCAGCCGCCGTTGCGAACGCCGAGCACGTCCGTGACGTCGGCGAACAGTCGCGCGCCGTCGTTGCGGTACATGCGGTTGCCGCCGGTGCCGTCGGCGAGCTCGATCGCGGTCACGAACCAGTCGAGGTCGCCGTCGCCGTCGTAGTCGCCGAACGCCGAGCCCATCCCGTGCTTGTCGGTACCCACGCCCGAGGCTTCGGTGCCGTCGACGAACGAACCGGCGTCGTTCCAGAACAAACGGCTGGTGCGGTGGTCCGCGGCCACCGCCAGGTCCAGCCATCCGTCGTCGTCGAGGTCGACCAACGCGGGCGCGAAGACGTACGCGCCCGGCACCGTCCCGACCGCGTCGGCCACGGCCTGGAAGTCCAGGCCCTGCTCGGCGGTGACGTCCTCGAAGTAGCCGGGCGCTTCGGCGCCGCGGTTGCGCAGCAGTCGGTTGTAGTCGGGGGCGGGGCCCATCACCGGGGTGGAGCGCCACTGCGAGATGAACATGTCGACGTAGCCGTCGCGATCGTAGTCGCCGACCGCGATGCTCGTGCTCGTGTGCTGACGCGACGCGCGAAACTCGACACCGCGACGTGCGGCCTCGTCGGCGAACTGCCCGTGGCCGTCGTTGACGTACAGGCGGTGAGACAACCCGCCGAAGCCGGTGAGCATCAGGTCGAGATCGCCGTCGCCTTCGATGTCGACCCACGCGATCCCCCCGGCCCGCGGCGCGCTGGCCAGACCGACCTCCAGCGTGACGTCGGCGAACGTGCCGTCGCCGAGGTTGCGCATCAAGCGGCCGGTCCGCTCCATGCGGGTCACGTACACGTCCGGCCAGCCGTCCGCGTCGTAGTCGGCGACCGCTGCGGCACCGAGGAAGCGCTCGGGCACGCAGTAGTCCCCGCCCTGGGGCGCGTAGATGTGGTCGATGAGGCAGTCGGGTGGGTTGTGGAAGTCGCCGAGGTCGAACGCGAGCCCGGCGGCTTCGGTCACGTCCACGAACGTCGACGTCGGCGTCGGCGGATCCGGCACGTTCGGTCCGTCGCTGCCGTCGTCGGTCGGACCTTCGGTCTGCGCGGCGGTGTCGTCGTCGGAGGTGGTGGGACGCATCGCGCCGTCGGTGCTCGCGACCGCACCACCGCCATCGTCGGTCGAGTCGGTCGATGTCGAACCGGCGACCGTCGCGTCGGCGTCGACCACCGTCGCCAACTCCTCACCACCACACGCCATGAAGACGGCGCACGCCGTCGGTACCCACCGTCGCATTCAAACCATCGGGCCGGACGTCGTCGTCGAGCCCACACATCATCGTAGAGCGGCATCGGGCGGGATGCCACGGCCGCGGGGCGGTCGGGATGTTCGGCTTGACGATGACGGAATGACGTGTCATTCGAACTAGAATGACACGTCATTCCGCCTCGGAGCATCGACGGGTACTCATCGTCGGCGGCGGTTTTTCGGGCATTGGCGTGGCGATCGAGCTGCTTTCGCGCGGTGAGCGCGACTTCCAGATCCTCGAGAAGGCGTCCGAGCTCGGCGGAACGTGGCGGGACAACACGTACCCCGGCTGCGCGTGCGACGTGCCCTCGCAGCTGTACTCGTTCTCGTTCGCCCCGAAGGCGGACTGGAGCCGGGTGTTCGCCGAGGGACCCGAGATCCAACAGTACCTGCTCGATGTGGCCGAGCGCTTCGGGGTCCGCCCGCACGTGCGCACGAACACCGAAGTGCGCGCGGTGACCTGGGACGAGGCCGGGCAGCGTTGGCGTGTCGACACCAGCGTCGGCGCGTACACGGCCGACGTGGTCGTGCTCGGGGCCGGCCCGCTGCACCATCCGCGGATCCCCGACATCACCGGCCGCGAGCGCTTCGCGGGTCGGGCGTTTCACACCGCGCGCTGGGAGCACGACCACGATCTGGCGGGTCGACGGGTCGCGGTCGTCGGCACGGGTTCGTCCGCAATCCAGCTCGTGCCGAAGATCCAACCGTTCGTCGAGCACCTCGTGCTCTTCCAACGCACGGCGCCGTGGGTGCTGCCGAAGCTCGACCACCGCTATCCGACGTTGGAGCAGGCGGCGTTTCGTCGGGTGCCGGGCTTTCGACGGGCGTACCGAGGGGCCATCGAGGGGACGCTCGAGCTACTGCAGCTCGCGCAGCGCAGCCCGGCCACGATGCGCCGGCTGCAGGCGATCGGGACGTGGCATCTGCGGCGGCAAGTGGCCGACCCGGCCCTTCGTCGGGCTCTGACCCCGAGCTTCACGCTCGGGTGCAAGCGACTGCTGCTGTCGAACACGTACTACCCGGCGGTCGCCTCCGACAACGTCACGCTCGTGCGCGCACCGCTGGCCGAGATCACCGAACACGGCGTGGTCGGCGGTGACGGGGTCGCGCACGAGGTCGACACGATCGTGTGGGGCACGGGGTTCTACGTGACCGACCCGCCGATCGCGGAGCTCGTGGTCGGCCGCGACGGTCGATCACTGTCGCAGCATTGGGACGGCTCGCCACGCGCCTACTTGGGCACGACGATCGCCGGCTTTCCGAACCTGTTCTTCATGATCGGCCCGAACCTCGGCAACGGACACGGCTCGGCCTTCACGCTCATCGAGGCGCAGGCCAAGTATCTCGCCGACGCGCTCGCGCTCATGCGTGCGCGAGGGCTCGCCAGCGTGGACGTTCGTGCCGACCTGCAGGGTCGCTACAACGCGGACGTTCAGGCGGCCCTGTCGGGCACCGTGTGGAACGCCGGAGGGTGCGCGAGCTACTACCTCGATCGCAACGGCACCAACAGCTCGATCTACCCGTGGACGACCCTCGACCTGCGTCGACGACTTCGCCGCTTCGACGCGTCGCACTATGTGCTGCGCGCGCGGAGGGCTCTGGACGCGCCGAAACCGGCGCGCGCGGGCCGTCCGGAGCCGATCGATCTGCGGGGAGCCGTCGTGGCGATCACCGGGGGGGCGCACGGCATTGGACGCGCCACCGCGCGGCAGTTCGCCGCCGCGGGGGCGACGGTGTGCATCGGCGACCTCGACCACGCCGCGGCCGAGGCGACCGCCGACGCCCTGAAAATCCACGCGTTGCCGCTGGACGTCGCACGACGCGACGCGTTCGAGACGTTCGTCGCGACCATCGAGGCCGAGCTCGGTCCGATCGACGTGCTCGTCAACAACGCCGGCGTGATGCCGACCGGGAGCTTTCTGAGCGAGCCCGACAGCGTCGACGCGGCCGCGATGTCGGTCAATCACTTCGGCACGGCGTTGGGCATGAAGCTCGTGCTGCCGGGGATGATCGCGCGAGGGCGCGGGCACGTGGTCAACGTGGCGTCGCTGGCCGGGCGGATCCCCGTGCCCGGCATGGCGACCTACGTGGCGAGCAAGCACGCGACGGTCGGCTTGTCCCGTGCCGTGCGCGAGGAGATCGAGGGCACCGGCGTCACGCTCACCACCATCCTGCCGGCGGCCGTGCGCACCCGCCTGGCCGCCGGCATTCCCCTCGCGGGCGTGCCGACCGTCGATCCCGAGGACGTCGCGGCGCAGATCGTGCGAAGCGTTCGCACGCGCGCGCCGGAGGTCACCGTGCCGCGCGGTCTGGGCCTGGCCCCGGCCGCGCTCGCGATGCTGCCCCCGTGGCTGGCCCGGCTCGTGCGCCGCGGGCTACGCTCCGACCGCGTGCTCACCGACAGCGACACGACGATCCGCGGCGCCTACGAAGCGTCGATCCGCGATCAAGGCGAGCGCCTGGCGCGGGAGCGGGCGAGCCGGTGAGCTCCGCGGACGCACCGCCTGCGGTCGATCGCCGCCGTCGTCGTCGCGAGGAGATCCTCGACGCGGCCCAGCGCGCGTTCCTCGAGCGTGGCTTTCACAGCACGGGCATCGCCGACATCGCCAACGAGCTGCAGATCGGCCACGGCACCGTCTACCGCTACTTCAAGAACAAGCAGGACATCGCCTCGGCCGTGCTCGACTCGGTCATCGAGCGTCTGGCCGCGGTGGGTCTGGCCGAGAACCCGGAAGCCAGCGACGACCTGCCGCAGTACCGCGCCCAGGTGCGCCGGATCCTGCAGGGGCTGCTGAAGCTGACGACCGAGCATCCGCGCATCCTCACCTTCTTGCGCCGCCAGGGACTGGTGATCGATCCGGAGCGCCTCACGACCTTCCACCGCAGCTTCGCGACGTTCACTGCGCGCTTCCTGGTCAACGGCGTCCGCAAGGGCTTTCTGCGGGACGACCTCGATGTCGACGCCACGGCGGAGATCCTCGTGACGATCATCTTCGAGGGTGCGACCCGAGCGCTGTCGGACGGCGACCCGGACAAGGCCCAGCGCTGGGTCGAATCCGGCATGGCGCTGATGTTCGACGGGATCGCGGCGCCCGACGGCGCGGGGTGAGCGGGGGGCAGGCTTGGTGGCGGCTCAGCGTTTCGCCTTCGCCAACCCGCGGAGCTCCGGACCGGCTTCGGTCTTTGCCCACTCGGTGTCGCTTAGCGCCGGGTCGTTGTCGAGGATGTCGAGGGCCTCTTGGGCCTCGCGCTGCGCTTTCGCGTGCTCGCCCTGCGCTGTATGGATCTTCGCCAGCGCGAGGCCGCAGCGCACGAGCCCAAGCGAGCTGCTTTGTCTTGCGACGGCGGTGTAGATGGTCTTCGCATGCTCGAGCGGCGCTTTGGCCTCCTCGAGTCGACCGGCCGCGACCTGCAGCGATCCGAGTCGGGAAAGCGCCGACGCGTGGACCTCGGACTCCGGGGACGTCGATCGCCGGATCTCTTCGGTCTCAAGAAGGTCGCGAACTCCCGCCTCGAGATTCCCCAGGCTCTCGTACGCTCGACTGCGCATCGAGAGGGCGCTGGCAACGTCACCGTCGCTACCCACGCGACGGAGGATGGCAATCGCCCGGTCGAGGGAGGCCAAGGCGTCTTGCGCACGCTGCAGCTTGAGCTCGCAGCTGCCAATGAGCACGAGCCACCGGCCGAGGGTCGCGCTCTCGCCAAGACTGCCGGGCAGCAGGCGCACTGCCTCTTGGTGCAGTGCCAGCGCTGCCTCGATGTCGCCCATCTCTTGCGTGACGCCGGCCAAATTGCCGGTGGCGAGTGCGTACTCGTACGGAGACTTCTCCCCGAAGATGCGCCGGGCACGTTGCAGTCCCGCCCGGGCTTCGTCGAACGCACCGATGCCGGAAAGCGGTGCTGCCAGATTGACGAGCGTCGTCGCGACATGTGGGCTGTCAGGGCCGTAGGCGGTCTCGAAGATGGCCTTTGCACGTTGGCCATGATCCAATGCAACGGTGTCGTTTCCCTCTCTTTCTGCGAGGAACCCCATCGCCCGCTCGATCCGGCCGACGTGTGGGTGCCATTGTCCGAGCGCGTCTACGCTCTCCGCTCGCAGCTGCTGCAGGCGTCGCCCGGTCTCGACGTATTGACCCTGATCCAGCCGCAGCAACGCGTAGTCGAGGGCGGCAACCCGGCGGTCATGTGGCGTGGTCGCGCCGTCGAGGCTCTGCCGACAGAACTTCGCTGTCGCTTCGTCTCGTGGTCGCAGCCGCGTCAGCCGGCACCGCGCGCGCAGGAGTGGCCACGGGTCTTGGTCGCCCCGCCGGTCTGCGGACGCGCCGGCGTGGCGGAGCCAGCGATTGGCGCTCTCGACGTCACCGCCGTTGAGCAGGGACTCGGCCGCGAGGGCCGCGGCGCGTGTCGCCAATTCCCAGCGTCTGTCTCCCGCCGCGAGACCGTAGGCACCGATGGCGTTCCGCGAGGCGGCGTTCAGCTCGTGCAGTTCCGCCCACGACTCCGCCGCCGCAAGGGCCGCCTCGGCGGCCACGTGGTCGGCGCCGGCCTGAGATGCGCGGGCCTCGAGCGCTTCGGCAGCGAGGGCTGCTTCTTCCACGGCACCGGCAGCGCGCTTGGTCCGGATGCGTTGCAGCTGCGCGTGCAGCTCGCGGTTCGCCGTCTCCTGGTCGGAACCGACGACATCTCGACATGACGAAGGGAAATCAAGATCACCTACGGCCGACTGCGCACGCACCACCACCACCGACGTTCCAGCCTCGAGCTCGGTCAGGAGTTGGTCGGCCTCACGCCAGCGGTCGTCCAGACACTCGAGTCGGGCCGCGACGGCCGAAGCTTCCGGCGATGCCGCACGGGTCTCGATGCCGCACGCCTCGATCCGCTCGACCTCCCACGCTTCGCGAAAGCGCGAGATCTCGCTCTCGACGATCTCCAGCGTGACGGCGGCGTCCGGAGCTTCGGACGCGGTGAACGCCTGCCGCAATCGCTCCGCGCGCTCGACGGGCCACAGTCGGTCGGCCTGCGCCGCGGCCTCGCTCGCCTCGCACGCGGTGCGCACCGACTCGACCGGCGGACTCGCGGGCTCGCTGGAGAACACCACACCGGCGACGACGGCGAGCGCTCCGGTCGCGAGAAGCGCGGCGGGCCACCGTCGTCGACGTGCCAACGCGGTCAGCAGCTGTGCCATCGACCGGTACCGGCGACGGGGCTCGCCCGCGAGTCCCCGCGTCAGCGCGCGTCGGATCCCGGGCGGGAGGACGCTCGTGTTGGTCTCGACGAGCACGGGACGCCCATCGTCGGCGTACTGGCGCCGGCCGTCGGCCCCGAGCGCAAACGGATACTCGCCCGACAGGGTCTCCCACGCGGCAATGCAGAAGCTGTACTGGTCCGTGCGCTCGTCGAGCGGCGCGCCCTCGAGCTGTTCGGGCGACATGTACTTGGGCGTGCCCACGATGCCGCCTTCGTGCGTAACCGTATGTACGACGCCGAGGTTGGAGCCGCCTTCCTTGAGCGTGGCCATCAGGTCCGCATCGG
>CALBMM010000049.1 GCA_937896535.1 uncultured Pseudomonadota bacterium | reverse complement strand
CGGCGGCCGCCGAACCGGCCGCGGCCGCGCCGCTACAGGAAGTGCGGCAGGCCGCCCCGGGGGGAGATGAAGTACCGCGACGGCGACACGAACAGGAAGTTGCTGACACGGCTGGTGTAGATGCAGGCGAAGTTCTCGACCTGGTCGCCGAACCGGCTGGCGTCGTGGCGCTCGGCGAACGAAGAGCCCCAGTACGGGTTGAAGGCCGCATCGACCTCGGCGTCGCGCTTTTCGAGTGTCTCGAGCGTCTCGTCGGCGTAGCGACGCAAGCGCTCGAGGCGGCGTCTCACCACCGTCCGGCCCTGGTCGATCATCTCCTTGGCCTCGCCGGCCGTGACCCCCTGCTCGGACAGCGACTCGGGCCCCATCCGCGACAGTCGCCGCGACAGATGCCGCTGTAGCGAAATCTCCTTGGCGATTTCCATGCGCAGCTGATGCAGGTTGCCGATCTCCTGCAGGGTCATCCCGCGCGCCCGCTGGACCGCGAGCTCGCGCTGCAGCTCCTGCACGATCAACGCCGTGCGCCAGCCCGAGCTCTTCTTGCTGCGCACGATGTCGCCGTAGATGTGGTCGCCGACGTACAGCACCTCGTCGCCGTAGACCCCGAACGACGCCTGCAGCCCCAGCTGGTTGCCGCCCTCGTACAACTTGCCGCGCTGTACTTCCTGCCGCGGCCCGCCGACGTATTTCCCGCTCAGATCGAGCTCGCGAAACGGCGAGTCGTCGCCGAAGAAGCTCGGCTTTCGAGCCCCGACGACGATCCAGTCGAAGTACGATTGCCAGTCGGGGTACGAGGGCAGCGCACCGGCGAGCAGGTACGTCATCACCGCGTCGGTGTACGGGTAGAAGCTGTTGGTCAGCACGAACAGTCGCTTGCCCGCCGAGCGCATCTTGTGGAGCGTCTCGGCCAGCAGCGGGTCGCGCTCGATGTACCGACCGGGGTCTGCCTTGATGAGGTCCTTGATCGATCCGTCGCGGTGCGATTCGTCGATGCACTCGCGCACGTCCTGCCACGCTTCCTTGTAGGATGGAGCGCCGCCCTTCCACAGCTCGGGCTTTTCGTCGATGAGCTCGACGACGCCGGCGTACAGCGTGACCTCGGGCAGGGCGAACAACGTGTCGACCGGGGCGAAGCGCTCGCGCTCCTGACCCAGTCGCTGCTCGCGGTAGATCGCCTTGCGTTCCTCTCGCGACAGGAGCGTGCGTCCGTGGTACGCGCGGCCCACGTACCCGTGCATGTCCATCTTGATGACGTTGCCGAGCATCTTGTCGACCGTCAGCCCGCGCACGGCGAAGCGAGGGTCGTACTCGGCCGCCGCGAGCAAGTCCGGATAGCCACGGACGATCAGCTTGTCGATCGTCTTCTCGAGCGAGACCGCCTCGATCGCGTCCTGGCGGTAGATCGCCAGGGTGTAGTCCATGTCGAAACCGACGAGCGGGATCGACTCGAGGTTGAGGTCGCGATTGGTGAAGATGCGACGCTCGTGGGGCGCATCCGCCTCGAACTGTTCCTTGGACAGGAGGCGACGGATCGGCGTGGGAAGGTCGGCGTCGTCCAAAACGGCCCTAGCCTACCCGAGTTCTCGGGCGGGGCCGATTTTCAGGTCGGCGTCGCCGAGACGTAGCTTTCGGTGCAGACCGAGACGGCGCTGTTGTCGTTGTTGTGGCCGCCGCCGTAGCCTTCGTCCGGGGTCTGGGGCAGCAGTGCCTCGGGCCCCACGCCCAACCGCAGCAGGACCTCCTGCTCGATCGTCACCGTCGTGTTCCGCACGGTCGCCGAGGCGGTCAGCACGATCCGGCCGTCGCCATCGGCCAGCCACGAGCCCGACCCGGAGGGCCCGAGCGCGTCGGCGGAGTTGTTGCGGATCCAGACCGACACGCGTGCCTCGGGGTCGCCCGAGTCCAGGATGTCGAGCGCGGGGATGTCGTTCCAGGGCACGGTGGCCCCGTTGACGTCGCGCAGGTTGGAGACCGCGCCCTGACGCATGCACGGCCGACCACCACAGTCCACGCCCAACCCCGAGAGCTCGGCGTTGCGCTGGCCGGTCACGATGTTGGTGTCGTCGGGGATGCAGTCCTGGCTGGCCACCGTGCACGAGCCCCCCGGACCGGGTCCGGGGTAGTAGCCGGCGAGCTCGGTATCGTAGACGTCCATGCGCAGGTACTGCGCCGCGGCGAGCTCGAGCGAGGCCTGCGCGGCCTCCATCGCCCGCTCGCGGGCGACGAGCTGACCGGCCTGCGTCACCTCGCGCGCGGAGCTGCGAACCACGAGCAGCCCGAGCGTCATGAGCGAGACCGTCAGCAGCATCACGGAGATCATGGTGGCGCCGCGCTGGCGGCCCCGGGCGAGCGTCGAGGGGTCCTTTCGGACCATGGGTCGGATCATCGGTCGGGTCATGACGATTGCTCCTGTCCTGCGGACTAGATCTCCGGGTCGCGCCACCGCAGGTTGCGAGGCGCGTACCGTTCCGTGAGCGTGAAGCGTTGGCGAACGCCGACCAGCGACGTCATCGCGGGGCGGTCCTCGACGGCGAGCACCTGATCGGTGGCCAGTCCCCCGCCCTCCTCGGCGAACTCCGACGACGCGACCAGCGTGATCCGAATCGCCTGCGGGCTCATCCGGAACGCCGGCGGTGGGTTCTGGCTGCCCTCGAGGGCTTCCCAGGACGCGAGGTTGTATTGGGCCGTGCCGTGCCAGACGCAGTCGGGGGCCCAGGTTTCCTGCAGCGCGTTGCCGAGCCACTCGTCGGCGTCGCGCTGCAGCCCCGACTCGTTCTCGTCGACGACGGAGTTGGGGCCGAGCACCGCCCCCCCGGACGGGCCGACTTCTTCGAAGCCGGGATCGGTGTTGGGCACCGGACCCATGACCGAGCCGGCCGCGTTCGCGTCGGTGTAGCCGTCACAGCCCACGGCCACCTGCATGTCCTCGATCATCGGTCCGATCGCGACGGCGGTGGGTGGCGACTGGGAGCCGGGCAAGTGCAGCTGCGCGCCGTTGCACTGCGTGGCCGCGCAGATCGGGTAGGCGATGTTGCCCAACCCCGTGGTGCTGTTGTCGACGCCCGGCTGGTAGCCGATGAGGTCGTAGCGGACCAGATACGGCAGCGTCGGGACCGTGTAGTCGATCTCGTACCGCGACCAACGCAGCCGCCCCATCGGCACCACGTTGGCCCCCGCCACGTTGTCCTGCGTCGGGTCCCAGTCGTCGCACTCGGTCACCGTGGGATCGCACTGCCCGCTGACGTCGCCGTTGGAGTCGGCCATCAGACCGTTGATGTTGGCGTTGAAGTTCGACGTCGCGGCGATCGGCAGACGCCAGTGCTGGGGGTTGCCCGGATCGGCGAACACGTCGCCGGTCACCTGGAGCACCGCGCACTGGCCGGCGTTCTCGGGCCGGAACGGGTTGGTCCGCGAGGACCGATGCGCCCGCGTGACCACGAAGAACGTGCCCGGCGGAAACAGCTGCTGAACCTGGGCCAGATGGGCCGGGTTGGTGTTGTCCAGCAGCGGCGAGGTCTCCACCGTGGCCTCGGTCAACCCGGTCGTCAGCGGCGTGACCAGCTCGAACATGCCGTAGCTATTGAGGTAGGCGCTGTCGCCGAGCACCACGTCGAAGCTGTCGGCGGCGCTGCCGGCCGCGGCCGAGCTGCCCACGCCTCCGTCGAAGTCCGCGGCGCCGTTGCTGTTCCAGTGCGCCTGAAAACCGTCTCGCAGCACCCAGTACCGCTCGTTGGTGATCGGGTCGACCATCGCGGTGTTGGGATCGAGGTTGCCGCCGGGATTGACGAGCGAGCCCGTGCCCTGGTCCCAGATCCGCAGCTCGCTGCAGATGCGCGCAAAGCCGAGACCGGCGGAACGCACGTCGGCCGAGACCGACCACATCGCGCCCTCGAGCGCCTGCTGCACCCGCACGTTGCGACCGTGCATCGCGGCGGTCGACTGCTGGATCGTCGAGAACGCGAAGATGCCGAGGATCACGATCGACGACACGACGAGCGCGACCATCAGCTCGATGAGCGTGAAGCCGGCCTGCGCGGCCGTCACCGTGGCACGACGCGGGGCCATCAGGTCGCGCCTCCGGTGCCACCGCCGCTCGTCGCCGCTTCGAACGGCTCGAGGATGGCGTCGTTGGCCTTGACGTAGCGCAGCCGCACGCTGCCGACGTAGGGCCGGAACTGCGGGTCGGTCGGGTCGGTCATCTCGGGGATCAGCGCGGTGGTCGGCAGCCCTGCGGGCGGCGGGTACGCCGAGTTCGAGTCGTCGAGCCACAGCACGGTGACGTCGAAGACCACGGCCGAGATCAGCGGAAGCTGGTCGGGCAGGATCGGCGGCGTGGCCGGGGCGTTGTTGGGATCGATCTCGATGTCGACCGAGCGGAACACGACGTAGTTGCCGCGCACCGAGCCGATGACGTCCTGGGTGTCGGGCATGTCGGCGGGCGGACGGGACTGGTCCACCAGCCGCTGCGCCACGGGAACGCCCGCGTCGTCGTAGGGAAACGTGGGGTTGGCGTTGCCCTGGAAATCCTGGGAGACGAGCTCGATGAAGCCTCGCGACTTCAGCTCGCTCATGACCTCCTGGGCGATGCGCTCGCCGTCGCGGATGTCTCGAGCGGCACGCTGCGACTCCATCGAGCGTGATTCGAGCGCGACGAGGCCGACCACCGAGATCGCGAACACGGCGAGCGCGACCAACACCTCCATGAGGGTGAAGCCGGCTTGCGCCCGAGGGCCCCGGCGTGGGCGGCACGCGGGTCGACCGCGGCGAGGGCGGGGAGTGGGGCGGTTCATGTCCCGGTGTTGATCCCTTCGATCTTGCGGATGAGGCCGCCGGGGAAGACCTGGACGACCGAGAGCTTGGGATTGGCCGGCACCGAGTTGTCGCCGATCCACAGCGACACGCCCGTGTTCGGCACGAGCATCGACCAGGTGCCGGTCGGGTCCGAGAAGGTGCCGTCGGACTCGAACACGATCGTCTGCTGGCCACCGAGGCAGGCGTTGGCCGCCGGCGGCGTGTAGGCCTGCGCCTGGGCCGGCGTCATCACGCCCGCGTCCAGACCGAGCAGGCACACGGTGTTGTTTTCGATCAGGAGCGCGTCGGACATGTTCGTCAACGCGATCCCGTGGAACCGGTTCCACGTGTTGGCGACCTGGTCGAACTCCTCCAACGCCATCGTCGTGGAGGTGATGAGGATGCGGGTCTGCGTCTGCTCGTCGATGGCCCGGTTGCGGGCGATGACGAAGGCGCCCTCGACGTCGGCGACGAAGCGCTTGTACTGACCGGAGAACTCGTTTTGGCGCATGCCGGCGAACGCGATCGCCGCGATGACGACGAGCACGGCGAGCGCCACCATCAGCTCGATCAGCGAGAAGCCGCCCTCGCCCCTGACCTTGCTGCGGGGGCTGTGAACTTTTTGCGTAGTGTCGCGGCCGTGCGGCGCCGCCCGGCCCGAAGGACCGTCACGCCAACCGGCTGATTTCATTGAGAACACCACAACGTCCCGGCCCTTGCTCGAACCCGGGTTCGCGCCGCAAACCCAGCTCCGCCCCCCACACCCTGCAACCGGCGTACCCAGCGTCACCGCCAGGCCCACGACAACGTTGGACAATCCGGTTTCCGTCGCGCTTTCGCGCAAAGCGCTCCAGATCTCTTGTTGCCGCGCTTACATGATTGAATGAGTTCGTCATCCCGCGTACATTGCTCGCTGGATGGCTCGCCTCAACGCAGACACGTCGGCCAAGGATGAAAAACGTGCGATGTGGTACCTGCGGAAGATCCCGTTGTTGGACGGGGTCCCCGCCGATCGGCTGACGCACCTCGCGCAAGCCGTCGAGATTCGCGAAATCCCCCGCCGGCAGGTCATCTACCTCCCCGGCGATCCGGGCGACCGCGTGTTCTTCATCAATGGCGGTCGCGTCAAGTGCTCCAAGGTCACGCGCGACGGCAAGGAGCTCACGCTCGCCTATCGCGGCGCGGGGCAGATGTTCGGCGAGCTGTGCGTGATGGACGGAACGCCGCGCAGCGAGATGGCCGAGGCGATGAAGAACGCCATCATCACCGAAGTTCCGCGCGAGACCTTCGTGGAGCTGATGCTCTCGGACGCAAAGCTCGCGTTCGCGTTCGCCACCATCGTGGGCGAGCGACGCCGGGCGATCGAGACCAAGCTCGAGCATCTGGTGTTCCGCGACGTGCAGGCCAAGCTCGCGGCCCTGCTGCTCGAGCTCGCCGAGGAGTACGGCGTCGAGCACGAGGACGGCACGCAGATCGGCCTGAAGATCACGCACCAAGAGATGGCCAACCTCATCGGCTCGACCCGCGAGACGATTTCGCTGACCTTGGCGCAGTTCAAGAAGAAGAAGCTGCTCGACCTCAACGGCCGCTCCGTGGTGCTCAAGAACCAAGAGGGCCTGTCGGCGATGACCTGACCCGGGGCGGGTCACTCCGCGAGCTTGCGGTCGACGAGACGGATGCGGCCCTCGGCCTTGACGTGGCCGAGCTCCTTGGCGCGCGCGAAGGCGTCGCGGGCGTCGCTGTAGCGCGACACCTTGAAGTAGGCATCACCGAGCGCGAGCCAACGTTCGCCCGAGCGTGGTGACCGTCTCGCGGCGCGCCGCCGGACCTTGAGCGCGTCGGCGTACTCGGCGTCGTCGAACAGCAGGTCGCCGAGCATGTCCATCGCGGGCAGGTGGTGGTTGTCGGCGTCGAGCGCCTGGTGAAGCAGCGTGATCGCCTCGCGACGTCGGCCGGCGCGCTGGGCCGTCCGGGCTTGGTCGACGAGCTCGATCGCCGCGGCGCGATCGTTGCGCCGCTCTTGCGGCAGCTCGTCGGGCGCCACCGGCTCCTCCGGGACCGGCTCGTTCGCGGCGCCGGTCGAGGCGCCCGCCGTCGCCTCGTCGTCGGTCGTCGCGCTCGGCACCGGCGGCACGTCCACCACCACGTCGGCCGGGGTGGCCTCGCGAGAAGCTCGGGCGGCGGACGAGGGGCGTGGCTTTCGTCGCTGGCGACGCACCAGCGCGTCGAGGTCGTCGGCCAGGCCGGAGTCGGGCGCCTGTGCGATCGCGTCCTGCAGCCGCTGCACGCGACGCGCCTCGTCGGGCTCGGCCAGTGCCAGCAGCGGCTGCGCCACGGTCAGCTCTCCGGACGAGAACGTCCCTTCGGCGGCCTTGCGACGAAAAGCGGCGAGGTCGGACGCCGACAGCAGCGCCCTCTCGCTGGTGCCCGCGTTGGCGTCGTCTAACAGCCGCGCCTTGGCGTAGTACTCGTAGGAGGAGCGTCGCGCCGCCTCGTCGTCGAAGTACTTGTCGCCGAGTCGCACCAGCGTATCGGCGAACTCGCGGCGCAGCGCGATCGCTTCCGCCCTCGCGTCGTCCGTCTCGAGCGCCTCGACCTCGAGAATCGTCTGATAGGCCGTGCGCGCCGACGGATGATCGCGATCGGGATACACCCACCAAAACCGAGCCGCCGCCGAGCGAGCGTCGCCGACGAGATCGGCGACGACATCGGTGGCGGGCGGCTCCGGACGCGGCCACAGCCACGCGCCGACCACCGCCGCGACGGCGGCCGTCCCCACGAGCAGACCGCGGCGACGCACCCGCACCGGCGCGATCGTCTCGGCGACGATCGCATCGAGTCCCCGCTGCAGCTCGGCGCGCCTGGACTCGTCCACCTCGGGCAACCGCAGATCCTCGCGGCCGCTGGGCCAATGCTCGGCGATCTGCGCCTCGACGAGCCGCGCTTCGAGCTCGGTCGCCGTGGGACGTCGGTGCGGCGACTTGGCCAGACACGCGAGGACGAGCTCGGCGATCGGGGCGGCGATGCCCGCCTCGGGTGAGCACTCGCGAGGGTCGCGGGCCGGTGTTTCCATGTGCGCCCGCAGCAAGCGGGTCATGTCGTCGTCTTCGAACGGCGGGCGACCGCACAGGCACTCGTACATCATGCAGCCGAGCGAGTAGATGTCGGACGCGGGCGTCACGTCGCCGACGATGCACTCGGGCGCCACGTACATCGGAGTCCCGATGCCTTCGTCGGCATCCCCTTCCGCGAGTACGTGCGAGATTCCGAAGTCGAGCACCTTGACGAAGTCGGGCGCGCCCGCGTGATCGAACACCATCACGTTCTCGGGCTTGACGTCGCGATGGACGATGCCCGCCTCGTGCGCCGCCGCCAGTGCCTGGCAGATCTGGCGAAACAAGGTCACGAACCGCGGACCGCCGAGGGGAGCATCGCGCATCAGCCGGTCGAGCGTGCGGCCGTCGAGAAACTCCATCGCGATCAGCAGACGTCCGTCGCCGAGCTCGCGCAGGTCGAGGATGTCGACGATGTGCGGGTTGCCGATCCGCGCGCTGAGCTTGGCCTCGTTGCGAAACTTGGCCAGCGCGCCGTTGTCGAAGCAGAACTCGGCGTGGATGATCTTGACCGCGACGGTCTTCTCGAGATCGACGTTGACCGCCGAGAAGACGGTGCCCATCCCGCCCTCGCCGATCCACCGCTCGAGCCGATACGGGGTGCCCTCGATGCGTTGCCCGTTCGCGAGCGCGAGGCGGCGACGCCCGGACCTTCGGGGGTCGCGCCCCGGCGTGATCGGCGAGCGCGGCGACCTTTCTTGGAGCGCGAAGCGAGTCAGCGACGCCCGCACGACGGCGGGCGTCATGCGTCGCTTCGACTCGCCGTCTTCGCTTCCGTCGGCCACGCGTCGTTGCTCCGAAACCTACGGCTTGGCCAGGTACACCTGCACGAGCGCCGGGCTCGAGCTCGCGAGGACGATGTCGTCGATCCCGTCGCCGTCGATGTCGCCGACGACGAGGTCCGTGGCGACCTCCAGCAGCTGCACCGACGCCGAGGGCACCCACGCCTCGCCGTCGCGGTATGCGAAGGTCAGAGAGTTGCTCACCGAGCCGAGCGCCACGATGTCGCTCGCGCCGTCGCCGTCGAAGTCGCCGCAGCCGAGCGCGACGGGCCCCACGCTCGCCATCGCGATCTCGGAAAAGGCGAGCGCCCCGGTGCCGTCGTTGACGAGCACGGCGATCGCGTTCGCCGAGGTGAGGGCGACGGCGACGTCGACATCGCCGTCGTCGTCGAGGTCGGTGACGAGCAGGCCCTCCGGATGCGCGCCGCCCGGGGTCGACCCGAGGATCAACGCCTCGTCGAGCACGCTGCGCTCCGACAGGGGCCCGCGAAGCACGCCGACGCCCGAGTCGCCGGTGTCGACCACGACGAGGTCGTCGACATCGTCACCGTCGAGGTCCGCCAGCCCGAGCAGCGACGGCTCGTGCGCGGTCAAGGCGATGACCTGCGACGGCGAGGACGGGTTGCCCGGGGCCCCCGACTCGAACAAGTAGATCGACGATGCGTCTTCGTCTCCGACGATCGGATCGGCCGCGCCATCGCCGTCGACGTCTCCCATGGCCAGCGCCCGCAGACGCCCTTGCGAGGGAACGATCTCGACGACGTCGGCGAACCCTCCGGCCCCGTCGGAAGTACCGGTGCAGATCCGAGCCTCGCTGCCCTGCTGGGCCACGACCGTCGCGTCGGCGATGCCGTCGCCGTCGGCATCGGCGATCACGAGGTCGATGGGCGCGAACGCGTTCAACGTCGACCTCCCGTACGCCCCCGCCGGGGTCAGGGCAGCCGTCCCGTCGCCGAGCAACCACTCGAACATGACCTCTCCCATGTTCGCCTTGTAGGCGACGGCGACGTCGAGGTTGCCGTCGCCGTCGACGTCCCAAGGGGCGATCTTGCCGGGCTCGACCCCGGGAGCGAGGGCCGTCGCCACCCCGTCGTCGAAGCAGAAGCTCCCGGTGGTCGGTACGCCGTCGCCACAGGCGGTCGAGGACGTCGAGCCCGATCCGTCGTCGCTGGTCGACGAGCTCGTGCCTTCGTCTGCCGTCGCGGAGGACGTCGGCGACGAGGACATCGTCGCGCCGTCGGCGGTCGAGCCGGAGTCGGCCGACGCCGGACCCAGATACCCCGGGGTCGCGCCGACGCACCCGGCCGTCACCAGCAGCGACGCCGCCCAGGCCCGCGGGTCCCGACTCCGCATCAAAACCTCCCCCGCACGTGCAGCGTACCGGGACCGAGGGCCACGCTCGTGTCGCGCCCTTGCCGGTAGCCGAGCACGAGCACGGGCACGCTCGCGGCCACCGCCGCGACCCCCAGCGACAAGGAGACGATGCCGCCGTTGCGCGTGCGGTACGACTCCGGACACAGACCGTTGACGTCGCGCGTCTGCGCCGAGCAAGTGTTGTCGTACTCGCGACCGTCGACGGCCATCAGCGCCGCCCCGAGACCCACCGCGCCGACGCCCACGCCCAGCGCGCTCCAGCCGACCGGCACCAACCACGTTCGTGACGTTCGCTCCGAGCGCGTGGGCGACGGATCTGGCGCCGATGCGGTCGCGGGCTCGTGCGCCAGTGCGTGCGAGAACGTCTCCGACACGCCCGCGATCGCGTTCCACTCGTAGCGTTGCGCGACGTGGCCCGGTGCCCGGATCTCGACGACGTGCGCACCCTCGGGGGCGGATGCGACGAACGGTGTGGTGCCGACGAGCACGTCGTCGATCCGGATCTCGGCGCCGTCGGGCGTGCCGACGACCTTCAAACTTCCACGATCGGGCGTCGCCACCACGCGCCCCAGCAGCGTCGACAACAAGTCGACCGAGGTCTCCGAAAGCTCCCGGGCGCCACAGATCTCGCAGTCGCCCGCCACCGAGGAGGACACCGTTCCGTCCGCACGCACGGCCGCCGCCGCGATGTGGTACGTGCCGCCGTCGTCGGTGATCACGACGCGAATCTCGTCGACGGGCGCACCGGCACGCAGGCCCTTGGTATCGGCGGTTTCGCGCAGGTCCGACTCGAGCTGCTCGCGCACCGCCGCGTCGACCTCGTCGGGAAGGTCGATGACGAGTTCTCCGGGGGCGGCGACCCAAAGGCAAGCCGACCAGCCGACGACGAGCGGCCCAACCACATCTCGAACTCTACACCGTTGAACGAGGCCGTCGTCCCGGTCGTCGCACCGGTGCGCGAAGAGGAGCGAAAGCGTTCGGGGCGAGACCGCCCCAACCATCCGCGCAGCGCACGAGCCTCCGCGACCAAAGCGAAAACGCGCGCCGACGAGCGCGCGCTATCGCAACGCGCGGGCGAGGTACTGCCCGGTCACACTCGCCTTGGTCTTGGCGACCTTCTCCGGCGTGCCCGCGACGACGAGGTCACCGCCGCCGTCGCCACCGTCGGGACCGAGGTCGACGACCCAGTCGGCGGTGCGCACCACGTCGAGGTCGTGCTCGATCACGATGACCGTGTTGCCTTCGTCGACGAGCCGACGCAGCACCGACAGCAGCTGGGCGATGTCCGAAGCGTGCAGGCCAGTCGTGGGCTCGTCGAGCACGAACAGCGTCTGGCCCGTCGCCTTGCGCGACAGCTCGCGCGCGAGCTTGATGCGCTGCGCCTCCCCGCCCGACAGCGTCGGCGCCGACTGTCCCAGCTGCAGGTAACCCAGCCCGACGTCGCGCAGCACCTCGAGCTTGGCGCGAATGGCCGGATGCGAGACGAAGAAGTCGAACGCCTCGGCGACGCGCATGTCGAGCACGTCGGCGATCGTCTTGCCGCGCATCGCGATCGCGAGGGTCTCGCGGTTGTAGCGACGACCACCGCAGCGATCGCACGTGACGAACAGGTCGGGCAGAAAGTGCATCTCGATGCGACGCACGCCTTCACCTTGGCAGTGCTCGCAGCGTCCACCCTTGACGTTGAAGGAAAAACGCGCGGGCGTGTAGCCGCGGATCTTGGATTCGGGCAGCTGCGCGAAGACCTGCCGAAGGTCGGCGAAGATCCCCGTGAACGTGGCCGGGTTGCTACGCGCCGTCCGGCCGATCGGCGACTGGTCGACGTGGATGACCTTGTCGACCTGGGTCAGCCCCTCGATGCGATGGTGCGGCAGACCGAACGCCGCCGCACCGTGAAGGATCCGACGCGCCTCCGGCAGCAGCGTGTCGATGACCAGCGACGACTTGCCCGATCCGCTGACACCCGTGACCGCGGTCAACAGCCCGACGGGAAACCCGACGGTGACGTCGCGCAGGTTGTGCCCCGTCGCCCCGCGGACGGTGATCTTGCGGCTGCCCGGCTTGCGGCGCTTGGCGGGCGTGTCGATCCGGGCCCGTCCCGACAGCCAGTTGCCGGTCGGCGAGGCCTCGTCCGCTTCGATCTGCGCCGGCGTCCCGGCGGCGACGATGCGCCCGCCGTGCGCCCCGGCGCCCGGTCCCATGTCGACGACCCAGTCCGCGGCGCGGATCGTGTCCGCGTCGTGCTCGACGACCAGCACCGAGTTGCCGAGGTCGCGCAGCTTCAAGAGCGTGCCGATGAGCCGATCGTTGTCACGAGGATGCAAACCGATGCTCGGCTCGTCGAGGATGTACGTGACGCCCACGAGCGCGGCGCCGACCTGGTTGGCCAGCCGGATCCGCTGCAGCTCGCCGCCCGACAGCGTCATCGCCCGCCGATCGAGCGTCAAGTAGCCCAGCCCCACCTCGAGCAGGAACGCGAGGCGGCGCTGCACCTGTGCCAGCACGGCGCGCGCGACGTCGTGGGCCGAGCCGGCGAAGGTCCATCCTTCGATCGTGTCGACGAGCTCTCGCAGCGGGCGAGCGCACAGCGCCGGGAAGTTGTCGTCGCCGATCCGGACCATCCGGGCTTCCAGGCGCAGGCGCCCGCCCTCGCACCGCGGGCACGTCGTCTCGGAAAGCAACGCCTCCAGCTGCGCCCTGGGGCTGTCGTCGTCGGGGTCGTCGTCCTCCTCGTCGTTGCGCTCCCGGGTGCGCAGCGCGTCGAGCTTTTGGGCCAGCAGCGGGCGCACGCCCTCGAACGGTTTGTCGCCGAGGCCGGCCACCGCCTCGTCGCCCGTGCCTTCGAGCAACGCCACCCGGGCCTCGGTGGGCAGCTTCTTCCACGGCGTGTCGAGGCCGATGCGAAGGTGCTCGGCGACGGCCGCCAGCGTCTTCTTGCGGGTGCCCGCACCGCGACCCGACCACGGTGCGATCGCCCCGGCCGCCAGGCTCAGGTCCTCGTCGGGCACGATCTTGCGGGGGTCGAGCGAGGTGTGGACCCCGAGTCCGTCGCAGTGCTCGCACGCGCCGTGTGGCGAGTTGTAGGAGAACAGCGACGGCGTCAGCTCCGGGTACGTCACCCCGTTCGCGAAGTCGGCGTAGCGTTCCGACAGCGTGACCGGCTCGCCCGTCAGTGGCAGCAGCTTGACCACGCCTTGCGACAGCCCGGCCGCGGTCTCGATCGAGTCCGCGACGCGTCCACGAATCCCTTCCTTCATCTTGAGGCGGTCGACGTAGACCTCGATGGTGTGCCGCCGGTGGGGATCGAGCACGGTGGGCTCGGACAGGTCGTGGACCTCGTCGTCGATGGCCACGCGCACGAAGCCGCGCCGTCGTAGCTCGTCGAGCAGCGTGGCGTGGTCGCCGGGACGGTCGATCACGACCGGCGCGAGGATCGAAAACCGCGTGCCCTCGGGGAACGCCATCGCGGTGTCGACCATGTCCTCGATCGTCTGCCGCGCCATCTGCTCGCCGGACGCGTGGCTGTACGGCGTGCCGACCCGGGCGAACAACAGACGCAGAAAGTCCAGCAGCTCGGTGACCGTCCCCACGGTCGAACGGGGGTTGCGCCCCGGCGGATCCTGGGCGATCGCGACCGCTGGCGACAGTCCTTCGATCAGGTCGACGTCGGGCTTGGGCAGCTGCGACAGGTGCTGGCGCGCCGCGACCGACAGGCTCTCGACGTACCGCCGCTGCCCCTCGGCGAAGATGGTGTCGAACGCCAGGCTGCTCTTGCCCGACCCCGACGGCCCGGTGATCACGACGAGCTTGTCGCGCGGCAGCTCGACATCGACGTCGCGAAGGTTGTGGGTGCGAGCGCCGCGGACTCGGATCGCGGCCACCGGCCGCGCCGTGCCCGTGCCCGTGCCCGCGCCCGTGCCCGCGCCCATACCCGTGCCTGTCCCGACGCGCGCATCGGCGACCACCTTCGCGCCCGGAGTCGCCCGCGCACCGACCTTGCTCGCGCGCGTCCCCTTCCCCGCGCGCCGCCGCCCCGCCGGCGCCGGAGGCTCCCGACGACTCACGCCACGAGCTCCCTCGCCATCTTCACCGCCGCCCGAAAGCTCGACGGATCCGCCGTGCCCGCCTCCGCGATGTCCCGCGCCGTGCCGTGGTCGGGCGAGGTCCGCACGAACGGCAGCCCCAGCGTCAAGTTCACGCCGTCGGAGAAGTGCAGCAGCTTGAACGGCCCGAGTCCCTGGTCGTGATACATCGCGAGCACCGCGTCGTAGCGACCGCGCTCGGCGAACGCGAACGCGGTGTCGGCCGGCAGCGGACCCTCGAAGCTCGCCGAGCCCATCTCCGACAGCCGCGCGATCGCGGGCCCGATGATCAGCCGTTCTTCGGCGCCGAGCATGCCGCCCTCGCCCGCATGGGGATTGAGGCCGAGCACGCCGATCCGCGGCTTGGCGATCGCGAAGCGCCGCCGCAGTCCGTCGGCGAGCAACGTGCCCGCACGCACCACGGCATCGACGTCGAGCCGTTGCGGCACCTCGCGCAGCGGGACGTGGATCGTCACCAATGCCACGCGCAGCCGATCCCCGGCCAAGAGCATGGCGACGTCGACGTCGCCGGCCCGCGCGGCGAGATACTCGGTGTGGCCCGGGTAGGCGAACCCGGCCGCCTGACACGCGTGTTTGTCGATCGGTGCGGTCACCAGCGCCGTGCCCGGCCGCGCGAGCACCTCGTCGACCCCCCGCGACAGCGCCGCGATCTGGCTGCGGCCGCGGTCACCGCCGGCGATCGGC
>CALBMM010000048.1 GCA_937896535.1 uncultured Pseudomonadota bacterium | reverse complement strand
CGACGCCTTCGACGCCCTCGCCGCGGCGTTTCCGGCGGGGACGCTGTCGGGCGCCCCCAAGGTCCGCGCGCTGCAGATCATCGACGAGCTCGAGCCCGGCCCACGCGGCTGGTACGGCGGGGCGGTGGGCTACGTGGGCTTCGACGGCGGAGCCGACTTCGCGATCTGCATCCGCTCGGTCGTCGCCCACGCCGACCGCTTCGTGGTGCGGGCCGGCGGGGGCATCGTGATGGACTCCGACCCGATCGCCGAGGACACCGAGTGTCGCAACAAGGCCTCGGCGGTGCTGCGTGCGATCGCGATGGCCAAGGCCGGGAGGACGACGGGATGAACACGGGCACGCGCTACGACCCGCCGACCCCGCGGGGACCCCGGGTCGTCGTCATCGACAACTACGACTCGTTCACGTTCAACCTCGTGCAGTACCTGCTCGAGCTCGGCGCGGTCGTGGAGGTGTTTCGCAACGACGCGATCGACGTCGACGGCGTGATCGCACTGTCGCCGACCCACGTCCTGCTGTCGCCGGGCCCCGGCCGTCCCGAGGACTCGGGCGTGTGTCAGGACCTGTGTCGGCGCCTGGTCACCGACGAGGAGATTCCGCTGCTCGGCGTGTGCTTGGGGCACCAGACGCTGTGCGAGGTACACGGCGCCGAGGTCACGCGTGCCGATCGAATCATGCACGGCAAGACCTCGCCGGTGCATCACGACGGCCAGGGCGTGTTCGAGGGGCTGCCCAATCCGCTCGTCGCGACGCGTTACCACAGCCTCATCGTTCGCGAGCACACGCTGCCGGCGTCGATCCTGCCGTGTGGTCGCACGCCCGAGGGCGAGCTGATGGCCGTGCGGCACGTGACGCGATCGGTATACGGGGTGCAGTTTCATCCCGAGTCGATCCTCAGCGAGGCCGGGCACGACCTGCTGGCGAACTTCCTCGGGTTGCCGCGCGGGACCGCCGGTCCCGCGACGTCGACCGAGGCCGGCGATGAATGACGCGCGGCCGGACGCTGCGATGCGCGAGGGCTTGGCCGCGCTCGCGGCCGGCCACGACCTGTCGCGGGCGCTGACCGAGCGCATCTTCGACGAGCTGATGACCGGCGCCTGCGATCCGGCGCAGATCGGCGCGTTGCTGTTCGGCCTCGCGTGCAAAGGGGAGACCTCCGACGAGATCGCCGGCGCGGCGGCGGCGATGCGACGCGCCGTGGTCCCGATCCCGACCCGTCACGCCGAGGTGCTCGACACGTGCGGGACGGGGGGCAGCGGGGTGCCGCGTCGCAACGTGTCCACCGCGGTGGCGATCGCGGTGGCGGCCTGCGGCGTGCCGGTGGCCAAGCACGGCAATCGCTCGGCGACCTCGCGCAGCGGCAGCGCGGACGTGCTCGAGGCGCTCGGCGTCGACATCGAGGCGACCCCGGCGCAGGTGGGCGCCGCGCTCGACGAGGTGGGCCTGGGCTTTTTGTTCGCGCCCCGGCTGCACCCGGCGATGAAGCACGCGATGGGCCCACGGCGGGCGCTGCCGACCCGCACGATCTTCAACCTGCTGGGCCCGATGACCAACCCCGCGGGGGCCACCCGGCAGCTGCTCGGCGTGTTCGACCCACGGCGGTGCGTGTCGATGGCCACGGCCCTGGGCGCGCTCGGCAGCCGCCGCGTGCTGGTCGTGCACGGCTTCACCCGCGGGGTGCAGGCCTCGCCCGACGCCCCGCCGGGGATCGACGACACGTCGCCGGAAGGGCAAACCTGGGTCGCTCAGTTCTGGCGTGGGAAGGTCTCCACGTTCGTCGTCACCCCCGACATGGCCGGCCTGCCCGAGGTGGCGCTGGCCGACCTCGCCGGAGGCGATCCCGCCGACAACGCGGCCGCCCTGACGCGGTTGCTCGACGGCGAGCCGGGGGCCTACCGGACCGCGGTCGAGTACGCGGGCGCGTTGGCATTGCTCGCCGCGTCCGATGGAGATCTCGACCAGCTGCCCGCGCACGCGCGTGCGATCTCGTCCGCCATCGAGGAAGGTCGCGCGCGGCGGGTGCTGGCGGATCTTCGGGCGCGAGGCCATCATCAGGGCCCATGAGCGGCCCCGGGACGTATCTCGACAGAATCTTGGCAGCCAAGCGCGCCAAGCTGTCGCGCGCTCGCATCGCGGCCGTCACGCCCAAGGCCGTGGCCGACGCCATGCAGTCGCTGCCGCCCACGCGGGATTTCGAGGGCTCGCTGCGATCGGGCACCGCGCCCCGCATCATCGCCGAGTTCAAGCGCGCCTCGCCGTCGGCCGGGCCGCTGCGGGAAGGGGCGCAGGTCGGCCCGATCGTCGATGCCTACGCGCGGGCCGGCGCCGCCGCGTGCAGCATCCTGTGCGACGAGCACTTTGCGGGCAGCCTCGACGACCTGCGACAGGCCCGCGACGCGTCGTCGGTCCCGCTTCTGTGCAAGGACTTCATCCTCGAGCGCGCCCAGATCCTCGAGGCGCGACGGGCCGGTGCCGACGCGGTGCTGCTCATCGCAGCGGCCTTGCCGGCCCCCACGCTGCGACCGCTCGTCGAGTTCGCGTACGAGCTGGAGATGGCGGTGCTGTGCGAGGCCCACTCCGAGCACGAGGTCGACCGCGCGATGAGTGCCGGCTGCCGCTGTGTCGGCGTCAACGCCCGCGACCTGGCCACCTTCGACGTCGACCTCGACCTGTGCGTGCGACTGCGGCGGCTGGTGCCGCCGTCGTTCACCTACGTGGCCGAGAGCGGGGTCAAGGGGCCCGAAGACCTGCGACGGCTGCGCGACGCCGAGGTCGACGCCGTGCTGATCGGCAGCACCCTGATGACCGCCGAAGATCCCGGCGCGGCGCTGGCCGAGTTGCTCGAGTCGCTGTGAACGGGCGCGTCGGACTGAAGGTCTGCGGGGTGACGAACGCCGACGACCTTCGTGCGTGTCGAGACGCCGGCGTCGACGCGGTGGGGATCAACTTTTGGACGGGCTCCAAGCGGTACGCGCCGGGGCCGGATGCCGCGCGCTGGGTCGAGCAGGTCCGTGCCGAGGGCGAGCTGCCCACGTTGGTCGGCGTGTTCGTCGACCCCGTACCCTCGTACATGACCGCGATCGTCGACGCGGTCGGGCTCGAGCTCGTGCAGCTGCACGGCGACAGCCCCGTGTCGGCCTACGCCGCGCTCGGGCAGCCATGGGTGCAGGTCATCCGAGGACCACGGCCGCTCGCGAAGGTTCGCGTGTCCAAGCCGACGCCGCGCTGGGTGCTGCTGGACGCGGCCGTGCCGGGCTACGGCGGGCAGGGCGTGCAGCTGGACTGGCCGTGGGCGCGGTCGGCGGTCGCGGCACTGTCGGCCCACGACGTGTGGCTGGCCGGCGGAATCGGGCCCGACAACGCCGAAGACGCGATCGTCACGGTCGGCCCCGCGGGCTTGGACGTGGCATCGGGTGTCGAGATCGAACGTGACACGCGGCGCAAGGACCCGGCCAAGATTGCGGCGCTCGTGCGGATCTGCCACAACGCTCGGGCGTGAGCGGACAACTGCAGTTCGGAGAGTTCGGCGGCCGCTACGTCGCCGAGACCCTGATGCCGGCCGTCGCGCAGCTCGGCGAGGCCTGGGAGGCCGCGTGGAAGGACCCTGCCTTTCACGCAGAGTACGACCGAATCATGGCCCAGTACGTGGGCCGGCCGTCGCCGGTGTCGGTGGCGCCGCGGCTGGCGGCGGCGCTCGGTGCTCGCCGGATTCTGCTCAAGCGCGAGGACCTCAACCACACCGGATCGCACAAGATCAACAACTGCGTGGGCCAAGCGCTGCTGGCCAAGCGCATGGGCAAGACCCGGATCATCGCCGAGACCGGCGCCGGTCAGCACGGCGTGGCGACGGCGACGGTGTGCGCCTACTTCGGTCTGCCCTGCGTCGTGTACATGGGCGCGGTCGACGTCGAGCGACAAGAGCTCAACGTGTTTCGCATGCGGCTGCTCGGGGCGCAGGTCGTGCCCGTCACCGCCGGCTCCGCGACGCTCAAGGACGCGATCAACGAAGCGTTGCGCGACTGGGTCGCCCACGTCGACGACACCCACTACATCATCGGCTCGGTGATGGGGCCGGACCCGTACCCCACGATGGTGCGGGAGTTCCATCGCGTCATCGGCACCGAAGCGCGCGCGCAGTGCCTGCAGCTCGACGGCGCGCTGCCCGACGTGGTGCTCGCGTGCGTCGGCGGCGGCTCGAACGCCATGGGGATCTTCAGTGGCTTCGTCGACGACGCCGACGTCGCGCTCGTCGGGGCCGAGGCCGCGGGCGAGGGCCTCGACGGCAAGCACGCCGCCACGATGGCCCGCGGGGCGGTCGGCGTGTACCACGGCATGCGCTCGATCGTGCTGCAGGACGACGATGGTCAGCTGCAGGAAGCCCACTCGATCTCGGCCGGTCTGGACTACCCCGGGGTCGGACCCGAGCACGCGCACCTGCGCACGATCGGGCGGGCGCGCTACGTGTCGATCACCGACGCGCAAGCCCTGCAGGCGCTCGACCTCGTGGCACGCACCGAGGGGATCATCGTCGCGCTCGAGACGGCGCACGCGTTCGCGGCCCTGCCCGAGCTCGTCGCCGAAGACGCCGACCGTACGTTCCTCGTCAACGTCTCCGGCCGCGGCGACAAGGACATGCACACCGTGATGGCCCAGCGAGAGGCGGACGTGACGTGAACGCGATCGCCGACGCATTCGCGAACGCGCGCGGGCAGGGGCGCGCCGCGCTCGTCGGGTATCTGACCGCGTACGACCCGGACGAGATCAACTCGCTCGAGCGGCTGTACGCCGCGTGCGAGGCGGGGCTCGACGTCCTCGAGCTCGGCGTGCCGTTTTCCGATCCCACCGCGGACGGTCCCGGGATCCAGGCCGCGATGGTGCGCGCGCTGTCGGCCGGCGCCACGCTCGACGGCGTGCTGCGACTGGCGGCCGCGGTGCGCGAGCGGTTCGCGACGCCGATCGTGCTGTTTTCCTACGCCAACCCGCTGCTGCGACGGGCGCCCGAGGTGTTCGCCCGGGCCGCGGGCGCCGGCGTCGACGGCTTGCTCGTCGTCGACCTGCCGCCCGAGCACGGGGCGGAATTTCGGAGTGCGGCGGCCGCCGCAGGGTTGGCCTGGGTACCTCTCGTCGCGCCGACCACCCCGGACGACCGGATCGGCCGCGTCGTCGCCGATGCGACGGGCTTCGTCTACGCGGTCACGCTCAAGGGCGTCACCGGCAGCGCGCTGGGCGTGGAGCAGGCCGACCGCGCTGCGGCGTTGACCGAGCAGCTGCGGCGGATCCGTGCCCACACCGATCGGCCGATCGCGGCCGGCTTCGGCGTGCGCACGCCGGCGGACGTTCGAGCGCTCGCGGCCGCGGCCGACGGGGTCGTCGTCGGCACCGCGCTCATCGAGGCCGCGCAGATCAGCACCGCGGACATGGCCGAGCTCGTCCAAGCGTTGCGGGCGGCAACGGAGCGCCCGGCGTGACGCGGCGCTCAGCGGCGACCGAGCGCGAGCCGAGCGTTGGCGACGGCTTGCCGCAGCTCGGGGTCGCCGATCGCCTGCATCGCGTCGATCGTGGCGCGATCGGGCTCGGCCGACAACGGTGGGTCCGGCGGTGGATCGGGCGGTGGGGGCGGGTCGATGCGCTCGACGTCGCCCACGCGGAAGCGGATGTCGCAGATCCCCTCGGCGCCCGCGGCCGTCAGCTGCGAGAGGATGTCGGCACGCAGGTAGCTCAGCTCGTGCAGCCACTGGTTGTCGACCACCGACAGCACGACCGTGTCGCCGTGCACACCGACCGGCGAGGCCACCTTGCGGACCTCCGCGGGCATCGCCGCGGCCCAGGCGATCTGGATCCGCGCGAGCCGAACCTGGCGCTCGGGCACGATCGAGGCGATCGCCCGGGCGGCGAGGTCCCCCGCGCGCTCGACCTTGGCCGCGTGGCGGGGCCGCTTGCTGCGCGGCGGCATGTCCCGTCAGCTTGCCACATCGTCGCGGCGATCGCCGCGCTCGTGCTCGCCGGTGCGTGCGCGCCGTCGAGCGGATGGCGCCGCACGGGACGGCGGGTCTGCGCGCGCGACCATGCGCCGATGGTCTGTCTGTCGCCCGAGCCCGACGGCGGCCACGAGGTGCGGCTGGGCAACGCGACGTTGGTGGCCGGCGAGTGCGCGCGGGCGCCCGAGGGCGAGCGCGGCGGATCGATCCGCGTCACCGTCACGGGGCCCGATCGCACCACGGACACGCGGTGGATCCGGGCGCCGCGGGGGAAGATGACGCGGCTGCAGATCGAGCAGGGGCGGGCGCAAGTGCAGTCGCGATCGCGCTGCGACAGCCTGCCGTTTTGGTAGCGCTACCGCGCGAGATCGGTGACGAATGCGGCGCGCCGGGCCGCGTCGCCACCTTCGACGGCGGCGACCAGTGGAAGGTCGGCGGCGCGGTCGGGCTCGAAGGCCGACAGCTGCCGGGCGAGCTCGACCCTCGCGACGGCGAGCGCCGGTGGAGCATCCTCCGCCAGGGCGCGTCGCAGCAGTGCGCGCGCGGCGTCGGGACGCGTCGCGGTCGTCGTCAGCGCTCGTGCGATCGCGTGGCGACGTGCGAACCCCTCGGCGGCCGCGGCTGCGTGCCACCACGCGTCGGCTTCGCTCGCCGTCTCTTCGGTGCCCGGCCACGGCCACGTCGGCGGCACGAGCTCGCCTTCCCCGGTCTCCGGCGGCGGCGTCTTGCGGGCGCGGACCCCGGCCAGCCGTGCCTCGCAGCGCGCCGGCGCCTCCGGACGATCCGTGCGCCGGGCGGCGTCCCGTAGCCACTGCTCGGCGGTCTGCAGGCCCACCACCGGATCGCCGGAGCGCGCGATGTCGATGGCGTGCTCGACCGCGAGGTCGAACAGACCTTGGGCGACGAGCCGCTCGATCCGTGCGGTGGCCGGCGACGGCTCGGCGTCGTCGTCGTCGTCGTCGTCGTCGTCGTCGGCCGGCGGCTTGGCGGCGGTCGAGCGCGGCACATAGTCGAGCGCGCGCTCGTGCTCGTGCACCTCCATCGCGTCCGCGGTCACGAACGGCGTGACCTGCTGCGACGCGACGACGTCGTGCAGTCCGACCTCGGCTTGCGCGAACGCGTCGTGCAGTCCACTGACGCGACGGCGCCAGTACGCATCGCAGAAGCGTCGGCCGTGGTAGGCCGCGAGCGCGGCGATGCGACGGGCGAACGGGGGGAGGGGGTCACCCGCGGCGGTCCCGAGGCGCGCGAGCGCCTGGCGGTAGATCCGAGCCAGCAGTGCCTGCGCCTTGGTGCGCGTGTCGTGGTCGACCTCCTTGTCGACGAGCGCTCGTTCGGCCCGGCGCGCCCACGCGACGACCTCGTCGGTGACCGGCACCACCGACGCCTCGGGATCGAAGTCGCCTTCGGCGATCGGCCCCTCGGTCGCGAGTGCCAGGTCCACGATCGCGACGAGCTCGGGATGGGGCGCCAGAGCGGGACGAAGGCGCGCGACCGCGGCGACGTCGGGTGCCGCGAGCAATGCGGCCTTGGCCTGCCGCAGCGTCAGCACGTGCGTCGGACACAGCACCGGCAGCAACGCGGCGTCCTCGGCCGCATCGCTGGCGGCGAGCGCCTCGCAGTCGCCCAGCGGCGTGGGCCCCGTCTGGGTCGTGCCTTCGACCGCGACCTCGGCCGCCGCTGGGGTCGGTGGCGACACGTCCAGCGAGACCGGTGCCGGCCGCGTGCACAGCCACGTTCCCAGCGCGAGCGTGGCCAACCCGACCACCGCGCTCAGCCGCCGCGCGTCGCGGTCCGACAGTCGCCGCCGCGGCGCCGTGTCGTCGGGAGACTCGGACTCGGACTCGTCGGCCATCGCAAGCGCCAGGGGAATCGAAGACGCCGGCGTGCGGCGCCAGGTTCGTCGACCGCCGAGCTACTGCTCGACCAAGCGGCGGATGACCTCGCGCAGGCGATGCACGCCGCCCATGTCACGCGCGAGGAACTCGAGGCCGACGCCGTCGGGGTTGGTCGTGTTGCGGACGACGGCGAGCACCTCGAGCGGTCGCTCGCTGCCCGGCGGCATGATCTCGACGATGACCTCTTCGTCACGGGCCGGCAGGTCGCGTGACAACAGCAACGCACCACCTTCCGAGATCTCGGAGAGCGCGGCCACCGAGAAGTCGGTCTCCGATTGCCGTCGCCAGCGCACCTCGACCATCACGGGCAGGCGCACGTGCTTGCGGCGCGCGGTCAGGTGCAGCCCACCTTCTCCGACCTGGCGCAAGAACTGGAGCTTGCGCCACTCCGTCCCGGTGCAGCGCAACGTGCCACCCGCTCGCACGCGCAGACGCGGACGCGCCGGGTGCCAGCCATGGCCGATCGCACGGACCATCATCTTGCCGGGCAGACCCGGGAAGTAAACCTCGAGCAAGACCTCTTCGCCGGGCTCGAACGCATCGGTCGTGAACACCTGAAGTGCGTTCGGTTCGCTCTGCGAGGTCAGAGCCTCGACGAAGGACTCCGGCGAGGGGTAGTGGCACCGAATTTTCCGCAAGACGCGATACGTCTCCTGAGGCGAGTGTGCCGGACAGTAGCACAACGGCGCCGACCACCGCGCGGTGGGCTCCGCGACAACTGCGCGATGCGCGCGCGGCGCCCCCGAGGGGGCCGGGCCATCCCCAACCCGCGCCGCGGCGCCGCGTCGGGGTCGCTACGACCATCGCACCGCCCTCATTGCCGCCGACGCCTCCGCACGTCTGCGGCTGCGCCTCGTCTTCGACTTCGCCGCCCGTGACCTCGGCCTCGTCGTCATCGTCGTCGGGATCGCCGGGATCGGATCTCCTCCCGCCGTCTTCGCCGCGCCGACGCACACTTCGAGCAAAAACTCGGCGCGCGTGCGCGACGAGGTTACAAACGGCCCGTGGCGAGGCTGCGACCGATCGTGCTCGTGCCGACGTACGACGAGCGCGACAACGTCGAATCGATCATCGATGCGATCGAAGCGCAGCCGGGCGATTTCGAGATCTGCATCGTCGACGACGCGAGCCCGGACGGGACCGGTCGCATCGCCCAGGCGCGTGCCGACCAAGACCCGCGCGTGCACGTGCTGCACCGGGCGGGCAAGGAAGGTCTCGGGCGCGCGTACGTCGACGGCTTCGAGTGGGCGCTCGCGCATCCCCACGGGTTCACGCACGTGCTGCAGATGGACGCCGACTTCTCCCACGACCCCAAGTACCTGCCGCGGTTGCTCGACGCGGCGACCCAGGACGCGGACGTGGCGGTGGGGTCGCGTTGGGTGCCCGGTGGCGGCGTGCGAGGCTGGGGGCTGCATCGGAGGATCCTCAGCCAGGGCGGAAGCCTGTACGCGCGCACGGTGCTCGGCCTGCCGATCCGCGACGTGACGGCAGGGTTCAAGTGCTGGCGCAGGGAGGCGCTGCAGCGCCTCGACCTTTCGGCGATCGCCGCCAACGGCTATGCCTTCCAGATCGAGATGACGTACCGGGCGCACCGCGCCGGCTTGCGCATCGTCGAGCTGCCGATCGTGTTCCCCGATCGCGAGCACGGGATCTCGAAGATGTCCGGGGCGATCGTGTGGGAGGGGGCGGCATCCGTGCTACGGCTCCGCCTGAAAGGAAATCGATGACGACGAAGGTCTACCTGGCGTCTGGCGCGGCCGAGGGAAGGATCGTCGATCCCGCGGATGCGGCGATCAGCGTGTTCGATCGCGGATTTTTGTACGGCGACAGCGTCTACGAGACGATGCGTACCGCCGGGGGCCGACCGGTGGAGTGGCCCCGGCACGTCCAACGGCTGCACCACAGTGCCGAGCAGATCGGCCTGGAGATTCCCGTCGACACCGACGCGCTCGCCGACGCGCTGCAGCGCACGCACGCGGCGACCGGCAACGACGAGAGCTACGTCCGCGTCGTGGTCACCCGCGGCGAGGGACCGCTGATGCTCGACACCCGAGCTTCCGAGACGCCGACGATCGTCATGATCGTGCAGCCGCTCAAGCTGCCCGAGCCGGCCGCGTACGAGCGAGGTCTGCGCGCCGTGGTCGTCGCGATGGTCAAGGGCGGCGGCTCGCTCGATCCGAGCATCAAGTCGGGCAACTACCTGTCCAACGTCCTCGCGCTGCGGCAGGCGATCGCGGCCGGAGGCGACGACGCGATCATGTGCAACGGCGACGGCGACATCGCCGAAGGCGCGACGTCGAACATCTTCCTCGTCGTCGACGGGACCGTGCACACGCCGTCGCTGGCCACCGGCGTGCTCGCCGGCATCACACGGCAGGTCGTGGTGGAGCTGGCCACCGAGCTCGGTCTGCCGCCGGTACAGGGCCGCGTGACCCCGCAGATGCTCGCCGACGCCAGCGAGGTGTTTCTGACCTCGTCGGTGCGCGGGATCATGCCGGTGACCTCGATCGACGGTCACGCCGTCGCCGATGGCGCCGTGGGCCCCGTCAGCCGGCGTCTGATGGCGCGCTACGACGCCTACCTGCGGGCCGCGGCCGCCGATTGAGGGCTCCGTTGGGCCCCCCTTGCACCTACCGCGCGCCCACGGCTACGGTGCGCCCCCGACTCTTGAGGTTAGACGCCACGTGACGCCGATCGAGATTTGTCAGCACCTGGGCCCCGAACACATCGACACTTACTACGGTGAGCTGTCGGCCAAGGAAGTGCGTGCCGTGCTCAAGGCCGGCGGCACCAGCTCCGGCGTGCCCAAGACCGCCTACACCAAGGCCGCGCGCCTCAAGGCATGGCGCAAGCGCTTCGATTCCGAGCTCGGCGGCGGCAACTCGCAGCTGGCGCTCGCCCTGCTGCTGGAGTGGCTGATGCGACACCACCGCGGCATGCTGGTGGATTACCTCGACTTCCTCGAGGTCAAGCACAACCAGGGCGAGACCGACGAAGACTTCTGCGAGACCAACTCACCCGAGAAGCTGCGGGAGGGCGCGACGATGCTGATGGGCAAGTACCCCAAGCACCACGTGGCGACCTACCTGCTGTTGGTCGGGCACCTGCAGGAGACCTCGGTCTTCGCCCAGACGACCGAGCTGCTCGAGGCGCTCGGCATGGACAAGAAGGCCGCGGCCGACTACGTCAAGGCGCACATCGAGGCCAACGGCGAAGCCGCGGCCAAGGGCGCGGCGTAGCCCGCCCGGGGTGCCCATGGCGGGGGACGTCACGCTGCCGACGCTGGCCTTCGCCTCGCCCCGCAAGCTCCCCCGCGCGGCCTCGTTGGAGGGCCGGGTCGTCGTGCTCGACATCGCGTTCGCGGCCGAGGGCATGGGCAAGGGCTTCGACAAGACCACGGGCAAGCTCATCGAACAGCTCGGGCCGCGCCTGGCCAAGTGGGTCGACCACCACGACCACCCGTTCCATCACAAGTTCGCCGGCGACGAGCGCTTCGTGCTGTGCACGAAGGCGCAGCACGGCGCATGCCCGGAGATGATCGACGAGACCATGGTCGCGCAGGCCGGTCCGGTCGACACGATCCTGTGCCACTTCGACCTCGATGGTCTGTACGCGGCCGCCAAGTGGATCCTCGGCGGGCGCGAGCCGTACGCGGGGGCCGACGCCGACGCCCACGCCGTGGATACGCGGCTGGGCACACCGTCGCCGACCGCGGCGCGGATCGACAAGGCGCTGCGGGCCCATTGGCTCGACCCCACGCTCAAGCGCCGGATCGTCAAGTGGCTCGTCTCGGGGATGGGCTCGGGTATCGAAAACGACTCGATCGCCGAGGCTGCGGCCGACTTCGACCGGATGGCCGCCGCCGCGCAACGGCTGGCGCGCGACTACGTGGTCGAGGGCGACGTCGCGTACCTCGAGGTCACCTCGTCGGACCCGACGTTCGACAAGACCGAGTTGCTGCTGCTGGGCCAAAAGCTCGCGACGGTCTCGGTCGTGCTCGATGCCGGCAACGCGACGATCGCCGCCGACTTCGACTCCGGCCTCGACTTCGTGGCGATGCTCGACCTCGGTGGCGGCATGCCCACGCGGGTCAACATCCCCCAAAAGCGCCTCCACGACGCCCTGCGGAAGATTCGGGCGGCGCTCGTCGATCGCGCGCGAGGCTGACGCGCGTTCGGCCTCGAGCTCGGCGGTGCTAGGCTGCCAGGCGATCGTGCGGCCGGACGCGTACTTGAAGGTGCTCGGGATGGTGGTCCGCGGCACCTTGCGGGTGACCACGTCCAGCGCACGGGCGCTGCGCTACGCGGCGGAGCGACGGCGCCGCGTGGGTCCGGCGCCCGTCGTCGAGGGCGACGAGCCGGCCGTTCGCGACGTCGTCGAGTCGGCCCTCTTGCTGCGCGCGACCGCGCTGCACTCGGTTCGGAGCATCGAGCATCGCGTCGCCTGGCGGAAGAACCGACCGGATGTGGTGCTGGACGTGCAGGCAGCGGCCCGGCCGCTCGTGGCGGGCCTGCAGTCCCTGCCGGTCGGGGTAGAGGCCGCGTTGCTGCGTGCCGGCGTGGAGTGTCGGTCGCTGGCCGCGCTCGCGAACCGGGAGCCGCTGGACGGGACCTACGACGCCCTGTTGGCCCTGCGCGAGGACAGGTTCGAGCTGATCCGGCGCATCGACGAGATGCTGCGCGCCGTGACCGAGCCGCTCGCGACCGATCCCTTTCGGTCCACGACGCGCCGCTAGTCCTCCGACCGCGTCGGCGCGACGGCTGCCGTCGGGGACGGCGACCGAGGCCGAAATCCCGGCGGGCTCAGCCGCGCAGGCTCGCGAAGCCGATTCGGCCGTGGGCGGACTGCAGCCGGGCGATGACCTCGGACTGGCCGTCGGCGTGGTAGCTCGACCGCACCAGCGGCCCACTCTCGACGTGCTCGACGCCCTTGTGCTCCGCGTACGCCTCGAGCTCGGCGAATTCGTCGGGGTGCACGTAGCGGTCGATCGGCAGGTGCTCGCGCGAGGGTGACAAATACTGGCCGAGCGTCAGGATCGTCAGGCCGAGGTCGGCGAGCTGGTCGATGACCTCGCGCACCTCGTCGAGCGTTTCGCCGAGGCCGAGCATGAGGCCGGTCTTGGTCAGCGCGCCGCGCTGGCGCGCATGCGACAGCACCGCGAAGCTTCGGTCGTACCGGGCCTGCACGCGCACCTGCTTGGACAGCCGCGGCACCGTCTCGAGGTTGTGGGCGAACACGTCGGGCATCGCGTCGAGCACCGTGTCGACGTCGGTCAGCACGCCCTTGAAGTCACCGACGAGCACCTCGATCGTCATCAGCGGCGCGGCCTCGTGGCACGCCTGCAGCGTCTGCGCCCAGATCGAAGCGCCGCCGTCGCGCAGGTCGTCGCGGTCGACGGACGTGATGACCGTGTGGTGCAGATCGAGCGCCGCGAGCATCTGAGCGACCCGCCGAGGCTCGTCGGCGTCGACGGGCAGGGGGCGGCCGGTCTTGACGTCACAGAAGCGACACGACCGGGTGCAGATGTCGCCGAGGATCATGATCGTCAGCGCGCGGTTGTTCCAGCACTCGCCGATGTTCGGGCAGCTCGCGCTCTGGCAGACCGTGTGCAGGCCGAGGTCCTTGACCATCTTGTGCACGTCTCGGTACGCGTCGCCGCCCGGCATGGGCACGCGCAGCCACTGGGGATGACGGCGTCGCGGCGGCGGTGGCGTCGGATCGTCGCCGAGCACCGGCAGCCGGGTGGGCTTGGTCGTCTGCACCAGCCCTTGCCATAGCACAGCCCGGCGTCGCGGGCCGTGCGGCCGAGACGGGGCGCTAAAGGCTCATCCCCGCGCGGGGGTTGTCGTCGCCCTGGATGCGGGCGAGCGCCTCGAGCAGCGCTTCGTCGCCGGCCTCGGGCATGCGGATGTCGAGCGTCACCAACAGGTCGCCGGCCTGTGCCTTGGTCTGGATGCCCTTGCCGCGCAGTCGCAACGTCTGGCCGTTCTGCGAGCCCGGCGGCAGCTTCACCGTGACCGTACCCCACGGCGTAGGCACGTCGATCGGGCCGCCGCGGTAGGCCTCCAGGGCGCTGACCGGCACCGTGAGCTTGAGATCGTTGCCGCGTCGGCTCAGGTGCTTGTGGTCGGTCACGCGCACCGTCAGCAGGATGTCGCCGCGGGGCGTGCCCTCGCCGCCCTGGCCGCGCAGGCGCAGCGTGCCGCCGTCGGGCATGCCCGGGGGGACCTTGACGTCGAGCGTGCGGCTCTTGCCGGCGGCGCTGTCGATGCGCAGCGGCACCGTGATGCCGCGGATCGCATCCAGCAGCGACACCTTGACCTCGCCGCGGACGTCGGCGCCCTTGCCCGAGCCCTGCCGCATCGTTTCGCGGACGCGCCCGCCGCCGAACAGGCGCGAGAGCAGATCGTCGAACGAGGTGTGCTCGGCTTCGTCGAAGCTGCCGAACACGCTGCCGAAATCACCGCCGCCACCGACCCCGCCACCGCCACCGCCGCCGAAGCCCGCGTGTGCCCGCTGCTGCGCTTGCTTGTAGGCCCGCGCCCGCTCGGGATCGAAGCCTTGCGTGAGGCTCATCTCGCCGAACTCGTCGTACAGCTTGCGCTTGTCGGCGTCGCCGAGCACCTCGTAGGCGGTCGAGACGTCCTTGAAGCGCTCTTCGGCCGCCTTGTCGCCCGGGTTCTTGTCGGGGTGATGCTTGCGCGTGAGCTCGCGGTAGGCCTTCTTGATCGCCTTTGCGTCCGCGGAGCGCTCGACCCCGAGCACTGAGTACAGGTCCTTCACGTTGCTGGCGCATCTTAAGGCGGCGGGGGGACCGCGCAAGCACGATTTGTCCGGGCTGTGCGCGCGCATGGCCTTCAATTGGGGACCGAACCGTGGCAAACCGGCTCCCTGGTCATGACCGACGCACAAGACCGGCCCGTCTCGGCCTCCGATCCCGTGCTCGCCCGGCACCCGTACGCCGCCTTTTTGG
>CALBMM010000047.1 GCA_937896535.1 uncultured Pseudomonadota bacterium | reverse complement strand
CGGCGACGACGCACACGAGCTCGAGGTTCAGCTGCCCGAGTCGATGCTCGCCGACGTGGCCGAAGGGCAGACCGTGCGCGTGGAGCTGCCGCTGCTGGAACGCGAAGTCACCGGGACCGTTCGCACGATCGGGGCCGCCGCGCCGCAGTCGGCGGGCCTGTTCCCGGTCATCGTCTCGCTGCCGACCGACGAGGGACTGCGCGCCGGCATGACGGCGCGACTGGTCGTCGACTCCCCGATCCCCCGCGGCCTCGTGGTGCCCGTGGAGGCGGTCGTGGACCGCAGCGGACTGCAGCCCAAGGTGATCACCGTCGTCGACGGCAAGACCACGCAGCGCGAGGTCGAGGTCCTCGCGATCGCCGGCGCCGATGCGGTCGTCGCCGGGCCGCTCGCCGTCGGTGACCTCGTCGTCACGCGCGGCCACGCCGGCATCGCCGACGGCGACCTCGTGACGGTGCGGCGATGAAGAACGCCTTCGAGGCGATGCTCGGGCAGCATCGCTTGATGCTGCTTGCGGCGTTCGTGCTGTCGATCGTCGGCTGGGTCGCGTGGACGTCCATGCCGCGCCAAGAAGACCCGGAGCTGACGGGCCGCTGGTCGACGGTGGCCGTGGACTTCCCGGGGGCGGACGCCGAGGCCGTGGAACGCCTGGTCGCCGAGCCCCTCGAGGAGGCGCTCGAAGAGGTGGAGGAGATCCGCTTCGTGCAGTCTTCGACGCGCGAGGGCTTCGCGTTCCTCAACATCGTACTGCGCGACTCCGTGGGCCCCGACGAGATCGACGAGGTCTGGAAGGAGATCGAGGACGCCCTCGCGCGCGCCGAGCAGGAGCTTCCCGCCGGCGCCAGTCCGCCCTTTCTCGACAAGGGTCTCATCGACCTCGAAGCCGCCGTGCTCGCGATCTCGGGGACCGAGGATCCGCTCGCCCTGCACGAGGCGGCCCGCGACCTTCGCGACGAGCTCCTCGCGCTCGACGGCATCGCTCGGGTCAAGGTGATCGGCGACCCCGGTGACGAGATCATCGTGGCCTACGACGACGCGATCGCCCGGCGGATCGGGCTGTCACGCCCGGCCCTCGTCGCGCAGCTGCAGGCCCGCAACGCGATGATGCCCGGCGGCTCGGTCCGCGCCGGCGACCGACGGGCGTCGCTTTCGCCCGTGACCGAGATCGAAGACGTGGCCGACATCGAGCGCACGCCGATCACGTTGCCCGGTGGCGCCACGGTGCCGTTGTCGTCGGTCGCCGAGGTCACCCGCGGCCCCATCGACCCCGCGCGCGAGGTGATGCGCTGGCGAGGTATCCGGGCCGTCGGTCTGGGGCTCGTGTTCGAAGCCGACGCCAACGTCGTCACGCTCGGCGAGCGCCTCCGTGAGCGGCTGGCACAGCTGCGGCAGGACATGGCGCCGCTGCAGATCGACGAGGTCACGTTCTTGCCCGATCGCGTGCAAGACCGAATCGCCGGGCTGGGTCGGTCGCTGCTGGTCAGCACGTTGATCGTCGGCGGCATCCTCGTGTTGGCCATGGGCGTACGCCTGGGCCTCGTCGTGACCACGGTCGTCCCGCTCGTGGCCATGTCGGCGCTGGCCCTGTACGCGATGGGCGGCGGCGTCCTGCACCAGATGTCGGTCGCGGCGCTCGTCATCGCGCTCGGCATGCTCGTCGACAACGCGATCGTCGTGGCCGAGAACGTCCAGCGCCGACTCGACGAGGGCGAGCCCCCGCTGCGCGCCTCACAGGGCGCCGTGCGGGACCTCGCCGTGCCGTTGCTGACGGCCACCGGCACCACCGTCGCCGCGTTCGTGCCGATGCTGCTCGCGGAGGGCGGCGTGGGCGAGTTCACCCGCGCGATCCCGATCCTGGTGACGCTCGTGCTGGTGATCTCGTTTCTGTACGCGGTGCTCGTGACCCCGGTGGTCTCGCGCTGGGTGCTGCGCGCGACACCGCGACGCGAAGAGACGACATGGGACCGCGTGGGCGGAGCGATCGGTGCCTTCGCGGTGCGCCGCGCCTGGCTCGTGCTCGTGCTCGTCCTCGCGGCCCTCGGTGCCGTCGCCGCCCAGGGCGGCCGCGTGCAGCAGAACTTCTTCCCGGGCGCCGATCGCAACCAGGTGATGGTCGACATGCGACTGCCGGAGGGCGCGCACCTCGATGCCATCGACGCCGCGGCGAGCAAGCTCGAGGCTGCGCTGGCCGAGCACCCGGACGTGGCGTCGGTCGCCGCCTTCGTGGGTCGCTCGGCGCCGCACTTCTACTACAACGTGCTGCACGTCCCGAACGCCCCCCACGTCGCGCAGCTCATCGTCACGACCACGGGCAAGCCCCGCAACCACGCGGTCGAGCAGTTCGTGCGCGAGTTCTCCGACGCCGAGCTGGCCGGCCTCGAGGTGATCGCGGCCGAGCTCGAGCAAGGCCCCGGTCTCGCCGCCCCCGTGGAGATCCGCGTCCGACACGACGACCTGGACAAGCTCAGCGAGGCGGCCACGATCATCGCCGCGGAGCTGACGAGCATCGAGGGCACCCGCAACGTCCGCGACACGCTCAGCGTGGGGACCCCGCAGCTGCGCATGGTGGTCGACGATGCCGCCGCGGCACGCCACGGCGTGACCCGACGCGACGTGGCGGCCGCGCTGCTCGGTCACACCCACGGCGACGTGGTCGGGGCCCTGCGTACGGAAGACGATCCGGTGCCGATCCGCGTACGCGCGCCCGCGGGCGAGGACACCCCCGTGGAGTCCGTGGGCACGATCGAGGTCATCGACGCGCGTGGACGAGCGGTCCCGGTGGCCGAGGTCGCACGGACCGAGGCGGTGTGGCGGCCCGCGAGCTACCAGCGCCGCAACGGCGAGCGCATCGTGTACATCCGCAGCAACCTCGAAGCGGGCTACGCCTACTCCACCGTCATCGACGAGTTCACCCGGCGCCTGCCGAACCTCGAGCTGCCCGAGGGCGTGGAGGTCACGCTCGGCGGCGAAGCGGAGGGCGCCGGGGATGCGAACGCTGCCATGTTCTCGGCGCTGCCCATCGGCCTGCTGATGCTGGTGGGCTTTCTGATGGTCGAGTTCAACTCGTTTCGTCGCGTGCTCATCGTGCTCGCGACCGTGCCGCTGGCCGCCGTGGGCGTGATCCCGGGCCTGATCTACGGTGAGCAACCGTTCGGCTTCATGTCGCTGCTGGGGGTGATCGCGCTCGCCGGGGTCGTGGTCAACAACGCGATCGTCCTGCTCGACGTGGTGGAGCAACGACGTGACGAGGGCATGTCGATCGCCGACGCGGTCACCGACGCGGTGCGCCTGCGCCTTCGGCCGATCGTGCTGACCACCACCACGACCGTGGCCGGCCTACTTCCGCTGGCATTGTCCGGCTCGGCCCTGTGGCCGCCCCTGGCGTGGTCGATGATCAGTGGACTCGCGGCGTCGACCGCTCTGACGCTGGTGCTCGTCCCTGCCCTGTATCGGCTGACCGTGCGCCCCCGCGTCAGCCGGGCGACTCGGTGACCGACAGCACGTCCATCTGGATGAACTGCCCGAAGAACGGATCGGGGAACGGTGGGATCTCGGGCACGACGAAGGGCATCGCTTGCCCGGACGATCCACCGGGGTTGGCGATCGCGATGTCGTTGGGGTCGATCATCGTCAGCCGCACCTCGCTACCGCCTCGGATCGGGATCGTGACCGTGTAGTCGAGCACGAAGGTGTAGTGCCCCACGCCCATCTCGTTGCGGTTGAGCGTGTAGCGCTCGGGCGGGTCGGCCACGTCGATGGCGTAGATGTTGTAGTCATTGCTGCCCGGGTCGCCGCCGATCTGAAAGTGGTCGGCGACCACCTCGCCGCCGCTGAAGTCCTTGGGCTCGGTCAGACCGCGGATCCGGATCTGCACGTCGTAGACCACGGCGGGGTCGCCACCGAACACGACCAGGTCCTCGCGGTGCAGCGTGTAGCTCGGGTCGTCGAGCGCGCCTTCGAGCAGCGACGGATCCCACGGACACGTGTCGGTCAGCTGGGGGTCCTCGCACGGCAGCTCCCAGCGGTATCCGTTCATGTCGCCGGCGTAGCCGAGCGGATCCTCGCCGCCGCTGGACGAGTCCGCCGGCGTGCCGGTGCTGTCGCCTCCCCCCGACGTGGTGGACGGATCGGGGTCGGTCGTCGCCGGACCGTCGTCGTCGCTGGTCGCCGAGTCGCCGGGTGTCGTCATGGCCGAGGTCGACCCCACGACCCCCGTGGATCCGGAGTCGCCGGCGGGGCTCGTGCCGTCGTCACCACAGCCGAGCGCGAGGCAGACACAGGGACAAAGAAGCAGCAGCCGCGAGATCATGCGCATCGGAAACTCCGAGGCGTTCACGTCCGCCCCGGGGTCGATGCTAGCCGCGCTCGCAGCCGCGCATGGCGACAATCAAAGTCTCCCCGCTTACGTCGACGGCGCGCGACGAAACGCCCCCCCCATCGACGCAAGCGGCGTTGTGAAGCTACTCGGCCGGCGGCGGAGCGTCGGTCTGGCCCACTTCGTCGAAGTTTTGCTCGACACCACGGTGCGCACCCGCGGTCTTGTTGAGCACCTGCGCCTGACCGGCGTTGACCTTCTTGCCCTGGGCCAGGTCGCTGTAGCGCTTGTCGACGTTCTTGGGCTTGAGACCGGCTGCGTCGAGCAGCACGTCCGGCGTGACCTTCTGGGCCTCGGCGAGACTCTGTTGCGCCTGCTCGATGCGGGCGAGCAGCTCGGTCTGGTACTGCTTCATGCGCTCGACCACGCGGGCCCGCGCGGGCTTTTCGCGGCGCAAGTCTTCCTGGTAGCGCTTGAGGAAGTACCCGATCGTCTCCGTGCGGATCTTGATCGAGCCGGTCGGCTTGTTCTCGTCGATGTCCTTGAACGAGAAGTACGGCGTGCCCGACGTTTCGACGATCTCCTCGACCACCGAGTAGATCGGCGCATCGTGGCCGCACTTGAAGCTCGACAGCTCGAGCGCGACCAGGTTCGGATGCCGCGCGCAGTACTTGGCGGCCCACACCTTCTGGTTGGTGTTCTCCGAGTAGCTATTCTTCCACACGTCGTAGATGTCGAACGGATCGGAGATGAACCCGGCCTCGATGTCGTCGGCGAACAACGGCCGCACGATGTCGTCGTCGATCGGCAGCGAGTGGATCGTGAAGATCGGATAGCCGAGCTTCTGCAGCTCCTCGGGGATCTCGTGGTTCATCCCCGGGTCGTTGTGGTACGGACGCGCGAGCAGCACGATGCCGATGCGGTCCTCGGCCTCGAGCTCCTCGAGCACCTTGCGGCCCTGCTTGCGCAGCTCACCCACGAAGCGGCTCTGCGCGCGGTAGCCGGCGTCGACCGCCGCGGCGTTCTCTTCCTCCGACAGGCCAAAGATGTCGCCGAAGTAGCCGAGCATCTCGCGCTTGCACAGCTTGGGCTCGCGCATGTGCACGAACGGAACGATGTGCGTGATGCCCTTGTCCTCGAAGATGTCCGACTCCTTCACGAAGGCGGCCTTGGTGGTGTCGGCCGAGCCGACGACCGTGGGACACGCACGCGCGCCGACCGAGCTGGTCAGCCACGTGTCGAGCGAGTCGACCTGCGGGAAGACGATGAGGTCGAGGGGCCTCTTCTTGTGCTTGACCTCGAGCAGGTTGTGCATGTGGGCGATGCACACCTTCGAGGGGAAGCACGGGTCGATCGCGCCCCGCTTCGCGCCTTCCTTGTACAGCTCCTCGGAGGTGTAGTCGGAGTAGACGAGGTTGCCGGCCGGAATGCCGAGGGCCTCGAAGTAGGCCGAGAAGAAGGGGTTTTGCGAGTACTGGTTGAGCACACGCGGGATGCCGATCCGCAGCTTCTTGCGGTTTCGGATCTTCTCGGCGCGGGCCATCGCCGCCGCCTTGCGCTCGGCGATCTTGCGCGCGGGCGCGAGCTTGTCGGACGTTCGCTCGACGAGCTTGGCGACGCGCTCGGACCGATTGATCTTGGTCAGCAGCCCCGCGACCTTGCCGGCGTGCTTTTGCAGCGCGGGCGGAAGGTCGACCTGCTCGGGCAGACCGAGGCCACGCTCGACCTCGTCCGGATCCTCGGCGACGATCTTGGGCTTTTGCGCCTTCCAGACGTCCTTGGCGGCGACGGCGGCCAGGTTCGGGAAGTCCTTCTTGACCTGGTCGAGCCCGCCCTTGATCTTGCGCATCGACTCGATGTCCTCGACCTCGCCCTTTTCGCAAGTGGCGATGATGAGGCGCTTGGTCGCGATCTGCGTCTGTTCCGTGTGCTTTTTGATCTGGACCAGCTCACCGGCGGCCATGCGCGTCTCGGCCTCTTCGTTGCCGACCTCGAGGTCGACGTCGATGAAGGTGCGCAGGCACTTGTTCTTGCAGAAGTAGCAGCGCGTGCTTTCGTCGCGCTTTTGCGAGTACGAGATGCCGGGGACCTTGTCGAGACCGATCCACTCGGTCTGGTGCC
>CALBMM010000046.1 GCA_937896535.1 uncultured Pseudomonadota bacterium | reverse complement strand
CTCGCCGAGGCGGCGAAGCACCCGATAGCGTCCTACCCGAGCGCCCGGCTGGAGCTCGAGATCCGGATCGCCTCCCGGTTCGGCCGGCGCACCGACTTGCGCGGTCGTCTGCTCGCTTCCCGGACGCGCGGCGTCGTCGACACTCACGCGCTCATCTCCCGCGCTCGCTCAAACGGGCACCGGATCGTCGACGCCGGCGGCGTCCTCCCACCACCAGTCCGGGGCCTGCCGCGGCGGAACGTCGGCGTTGGTGCGCTCGCGGTACCAACGGGCCCAGCGACGCATGAGCTCGATGTCCTGCGTGACCCGGTACTCGGGATCCTCGGTGGCGATCGACGCAGGCACCCGCGGCTGCAGGCGCTCGTTGCGACCGAGCGTGGGATGCTCGGCGTTCCAGGACTGCACGAGCGCGCGCCCGAGCGCGTCCGCCTCCTTCACGACCCGGTCGGCCCAGGCATCGAGGGAGAATGCATAGTGCTCGTACATGCCGCGGTCGGGATCGAACCGCACGATCTCGTCGCGGTAGATCCCGAACTGCGTGCCGGTCACCGTCTCGGCGAAGAACAGGATCTCACTGGCCGACTTGTAGGGCGTGCGCCACAGCGACAGCATGTTCCAGTCTTCGATGCCACGGGTGGATGCGACCGACGTGGTCGGGCGTACCAGCAGGGCCCCGCCCAGGGTGACGAACCCGTCCCGTAGGTGCAGCAGCGCCTCCAGCTCGACCTTGCGCGCCTTGTCGAGCGTGACGGGAACATCCTTGAGCCGCTTGGGCGTACGAGACACGGGGCCGGAGGCCTGCCCCACGAGCTCCGCGAGACCACGATTGCTGCCCATGACCTCCCTAGCCTAGCACCCGGGTGTGCCCCGGGCTGGGCCAGGATCGGCGTGGGCTGCTAACGTTCCCAGGCCCGCCGCGACGATGAGCCTCGAACGGCAAGACACGCTTCGCGCCGACCCGTCCGCGCCCCCATCGTCCGAGGACGCCGCTGCCGACGACGCTCGCGCGCCCGCGCGGCTGGCCCCCGGATCCGAGATCGGCCGGTACAAGGTTCGGCGCGTCCTCGGCCAGGGGGGCATGGGCGTCGTGTACATGGCCGAGGACCCGCAGCTGGGCCGGCTGGTCGCGCTCAAGCTCATTCGACCCGGACGTGCCGACGGGGAGGTCGCGACCGAGCACCAACGCCGATTGCTGCGCGAGGCACAGGTGCTCGCGCGCGTGACCCATCCCAACCTCGTCACGGTCTACGACGTGGGCGTCCACGAAGGCTCGGTCTTCGTCGCGATGGAGTACGTGCGGGGCGAGACGTTGGAGACCTGGCTGGCCGGCGGCGCGCGGCCGTGGCCCGAGGTGCTCGAGCGCTTCCTCGCCGTGGGTCGTGGGCTCGTCGCGGCACACGACGCCGATCTCGTGCACCGCGACTTCAAGCCCGGCAACGTCATGGTCGCGTCCGACGGCCGCGTGCTGTTGTTGGATTTCGGCCTCGCCCGCGCCGGCCAGAGCCCGAGCGCGGCGGCGTCGACGAGATCGGACGGCCCGATCGCCGACCTCGTCGACGACCCGCCCGCCGACGAGGGCTACGTTCCGGCCGCAGACGATGCGGTCGGCACCGACCTGACCCGCGCGGGCGGCATCCTCGGCACGCCGGCGTACATGGCTCCCGAGCAGCACCTGGCACTGGCCGCCGACGCGCGCGCCGATCAGTTCGCGTTCTGCGTCGCGCTGTACGAGGGGCTGTACGGCAAGCGCCCGTTCTGGGGACGCGACGCGATCGAGCTGATGGACGCGACGTTGCGCGGCCTGACCGAGATGCCGCCGCCGATCGGCGACGTGCCCACCGAGGTTCGGCGCGCACTGTTGCGCGGTCTGCAATCGGATCGCGACGCGAGATTCGCGAGCATGCGCGAGCTGTTGAGCGTGCTCGAGCAGGCGGCCGGGACCGCCAAGCCGCGCCGGACGGGCGTGCTGCTCGTCGCGGGCGCGGCCCTCGTCGCGATCACGGCCGTCGTCACCTGGCGACTCGCCGCCGGGGGCGAGGACGCCGGCGACACGTCCGCGACGGCGGTCACGACCGACGGCACCGAGGGCGATGCGAGCTCGACCACGCCCGCCGACCTCGGCACGCTGCCCTCCCCGACCACCGGTGCCGCGAGCAGCCCCGCGCCGGTGGGTACGAGTGCCGACCTGCCCGACGTGCTCGGCCTGCCGCCGCCGGCCGGGAGCACCGGTGCGGGCTCGGACGACACGGGCGGCGACGACACCACCGGCACCGACGGCTCGACCTCGGGCGCGGCCGTGATGCCGGCCCCTCCCGAGGCCGCGACCACGGGACCGACGAGCGCGGGGGCCGACCTGCCGGGCGTCGCCGACCCCGACCCGCTGCCCCCCCCGCCCGACGACGGCGACGGCGGTGGCGACGTGGCCGACGCGTGGGAGCCCCCGACGGTCGCGCCCGAACCGCCCGTCGACGACGCGACGACGGGCTGAGCGCGCGAGGGCGTTAGGGCACGAACATCGGGTCGTTGGTCACGACGACGCGACCGATCGCGATCGACTCGCGATAGGTGACCTCGATCTCGTGCACGCCCGCGCTCCACACCGGCGCCCACGGGTCCTCGACGTACGTGCACGGCGGCGCGTTCTCGTCGCGCCAGTTCAGCGCCGCCCAGTCCCAACCACCGCCCCCGTTGCCGCAATCGCCCTCGAAGATCGCCGGCGGCTGCGGCATTCCATCGAGCGTGACGTAGTACGAGTCGTCGCTGCCCTGCTGCCAGAAGCGGACCCAGATGTACCAGTTGTCGTCGCACGGCAGGTCCGGCTCGTACAGCACCGACCCGTCGAACTGCCCGTTGTCGAGCACGAGGATCTCGCCCTCGCCGAGCATGCTCGGCGTCAGCATCCAGCCTCCGGTGGCGGTGGCATCGGCCGGCTCGAGCTCGATCGTCTCGATGCCCTGGCACGCACCGATCGGGCCGCCGGTATCGGTCGCGGCCCCGGTATCGAACGTACCCGTGTCGCCGGGTCCACCGCTGGTCCCGAACGGGCCGTCGTCGACCGGGCCCGAGTCCGTCATCGTGTCGCCGCCGCACACGGCAGCGCAGACGTCGACCGCCGCGGCCGCGCACGCGGGGTTCCACTCGACCCCGCAGCACGCCCCGTTGAGCTCACAGACACACGCCTGGACGCTCGGCTGATCGCACCCGGGCTCGGGGTGCGCCTCGCAGCAGCTGCCCGTGGCCATCGGACCGTCGTCGGTCCCGACCTCACCGCCGGTCGCTTGGCCGGACGTCGCCGCCCCGGTGCCGGGCCGATCGCCACCGCCGCCGGCGGGATTGGGTCGCGCCCCGTCGTCTCCGGTCGACGACGCGTCGTCGCCGTCGGTCTCCTCGGCCAACAAGATCGGCTGGCGCCCGCACCCGGCGATCCACAGCATCGCCGTCAGCGCCCCTCCTGCTCGTCCCCACGGTGCTCGCATCTCGTGTCCCCCGGTCACTATGCCCGATCGAGCCGCGCGACCGCCATCGCGCGGCCCCGGCGCGGACGTGGCCTGAGGTATGTTTCGCCGCCGAGAGGTCGAGACTTTCGCATGGCGTGGACCCCAACCTCCTGGCGCGACAAGCCCGTCGGTCAGGCCGTCTCCTACCCCGACCCCGAGGCACTGCGGGAGGTCGTCGCGCAGATCGCCCGGCTGCCGCCGCTGGTGACGTCGTGGGAGATCGAGGCGTTGCGTGGACAGCTGGCCAAAGCCGCGCGCGGCGAAGCGTTCCTGCTGCAGGGAGGCGACTGCGCGGAGTCGTTCGACGACTGCAGCTCCGATGCGATCGCGGTCAAGCTCAAGATCCTGCTGCAGATGAGCCTGGTGCTCATCCACGGCACCCGGTTGCCGGTGGTGCGCGTGGGTCGGATGGCCGGCCAGTACGCCAAGCCGCGCTCGACCGCCACCGAGACGCAGGGCGAGGTGACGTTGCCCAGCTACCGCGGCGACATCGTCAATCGTTCGCCGTTCACCGAGCAGGACCGCACGCCCGACCCCACGCTGCTGCTGCGCGGGTACGAGCGCGCCGCGCTCACGCTCAACTTCGTGCGTGCGCTGGCCGACGGCGGCTTCGCCGACCTTCATCACCCCGAGTACTGGAACATCGACTTCGCCGAGAACGCGCACCACCGCGACGCGTACGAGGGCATCGTCGCCGGCATCAAGGACTCGATCGCGTTCATGGAGGCGGTCACCGGCACGCAGTCGTTGCCGCTTTCGCGCGTGGACTTCTTCACCAGTCACGAGGCGCTGTCACTGGAGTACGAGGCCGCCCAGACGCGGCGGGTCCCTCGCCGCGACGGGTGGTACGACCTTTCGACGCACTTGCCGTGGATCGGCATGCGCACCGCCGACCTCGACGGCGCCCACGTCGAGTACTGCCGCGGCATCCGCAACCCGATCGGGGTCAAGGTCGGACCGAAGATGACCCCGGCGTGGTTGCGCGGGCTCATCGAAACGATCGATCCCGACGACACGCCGGGCCGACTCGTGCTGATCCACCGATTCGGCGTCGACGAGATCGCGCAGCGACTGCCCGAAATGATCGAAACGGTCCGCGACATGGGCCGCACCGTGGTGTGGTGTGCCGACCCGATGCACGGCAATACCGAGACCACCGACAGCGGCATCAAGACGCGACGCTTCGACAACATCCTCGGCGAGCTCGAGCAGGCGTTCGACATCCATCGACGCATGGGCTCGGTCCTCGGCGGCGTGCATTTCGAGATGACCGGCGAGGACGTCACCGAGTGCATCGGGGGCAGTGGCGGCGTGGACGAAGCCGACCTGCGGCGCGATTACCGGAGCAAGGTCGATCCCCGTCTCAACTACGCCCAGGCGCTCGAGCTGGCACTGTTGATCACCCGCCGGCTGCGTGCCCTGCCGCGCCAAGCCTAACGAACCTCCAGGCCCCCGCGCCGCGAACTCGGTTTCGGAGGGCGCAGCGAGATAGCTCACCTGTTGCCGTCCGTCGGCGGCCCGCGTCCAGCCCGGGCGGGTTGGGAGGCCCTGGGTTCACTGTTACCGTTGCGCCGCCTCGGCGTCCGACCTCGCCTCCGCGGGCCCATGCCCGCGATGGACCTCGCCTCGCCGTGGCGACGAGACAGCCCCCGCGCGACCGATTTTGCGCGCGCATGACAAAGGGAACGATACCGTGAAGCGTAGTTACACATTGAGCCTCTGCCTGTCGGCGCTCGCTTTCGCGACCGCCGCCTGTGGCGACGACGCCACCACCAGCACCGGCACCGAGGGCGCCACCGGGTCGACCGGCGACACCTCCGCCGATCCGACCGGAAACCCGACGACCTCCCCGCCCGGCGACACCACGATGGGCGCCGTCGACTCGTCCAGCGACGACGGAGTGATGACCTCGACGACCGACGACGGGGGCAGCTCCGGCACGACGACCGGCATCCTTCCGCCGGAGCCGGCCGAGTTCTTCGTCCGCATCGAGAACATCTCCGACCAGGGGGTGTTGACGACGCCGTTCTCGCCGGGCGTGTGGGCCAACCACGAGCCCAACCCCGAGAACTTCTTCACCGACCTCGCCGTGCGCCCCGGCGTCGGCCTCGAGGCCCTCGCCGAAGACGGCAACCCGACGATGCTCGCCGCGAGCATCATGGACAACACCGGCTTCAACCAGACCGGCGTCTTCGACACGCCGATGGGCGCCGGCGCTGCCGCGCCCATCATGCCGGGCGAGATGTACGAGTTCACGTTCACCGCCGACCCGTTCACGCGGCTGTCGCTGGCGACGATGCTCGTGGAGTCCAACGACCTGCTGATGGCCACCGGTGAAGCCGGCGTCAGCCTGTTCGCCGGCAATGGTCAGCCGCTCGGCGAGCGCGACGTCACCGCGTCGATTCAGATCTGGGACATCGGCACCGAGGCCAACCAGGCGCTCGCGCAGGGGCCCAACCAGGCCCCGTACTCGGTCGTTCCGAACACCGGCCCCACCGAGGGTGGCGGCGTGTTCCCGCACGCCAGCTCGACGCGCGCGATGCCCCTGGCGGCGGCGCTCATCGGCGTCGAGGTCGACCAGGGCGACGGCATGAAGGTGCCCGCCAACGAGTACACGATCACCTTCACCAACATCTCGGCCGACGTCGGCACGCTCGTCACGCCGCTGTCGGGCATCGTGTGGGCCACCCACGCCGACACGGTGAGCTTCTTCGACGCCGGCGGGACGGCATCGGCGGGCCTGCAGTCGCTGGCCGAGGATGGCGACGGCACGGCCTTCGCCGCCGAGCTCATGGGTGCGGCCGACGTCGACCAGGTCGGTTCCGAAGTGGCGCTCGCCCCGGGCGACTCGGTCACGGTGGTCGTCACGCCGTCGGCGACCGAGCCCAACTTCTCGTTCGCCACGATGGTGCTCACCTCCAACGACGCGTTCCTGGCCCAGTCGCCCGCCGGTGTGCCGCTGCTCGACGGCGCCGGCATGCCACGCGACGACGAGGACATCGAAGACGACATCCTCGCCACGCTCGGCGTGTGGGACGCGGGCACCGAGGCCAACCAGGTCCCGGGTGTCGGTCCCAACCAGCCGCTCAACAGCGCCGGACCCAACGTGGGCCCGGCCGACCCGATCGCGACGATCCGCCGCTACAACGACATCACCAACGACTTCGACGGCAACAATGCCGGCGGATTCCTGGCGATCGGCGTGCAGGAAGCCGGCGGAACGTTCACGTTCACGCTGACCAACACCTCGGGCGGCACGGACTTCCCGGGCATCATCTCGCCCACGGTCTACGCGCTGCACGACGCGACGGTGATGCCGTTCGAGCTCGGCGTGGTGGCCTCGCCCGGCCTCGAGTCGCTCGCCGAGGACGGCGATCCGGCCGGCCTCGTCGGTGAGCTGACCGGCGTCGTCGACAGCATCGGCGTCGCCGACACCCCGCTGCTCGCGGGCGCGCCGGGTCCCCTGCTTCCGGGCGACTCGTACGAGTTCTCGCTGACCCCGGATGCGACCAACCGGTTCGTGTCGATCGCCGCGATGGCCGTGCCGTCCAACGACACGTTCCTCGCGTTCGACCCCGGCGGCGTCGCGCTGATGAGCGCGGCCGGTGCGGTGCTGACCCCCGAGGCCGTGGCTGCAGCCATCGCGTCGCAGCTCGCAGCGTGGGACGCGGGCACGGAGAACAACCAGGCCGGTGCGGCCGGGCGCGACATGGCGCCGTTCCAGACGGGCCCGAACACGGGCGCCGACGACGGTCCGGGCGTGGTGCGTCGGGCGGAAGACGATCCCGTCTGGCCGGTGCCCGAGTCGATCAACGTCATCCGCGTGACGGTCGGGCCGACGGGCAACTGATCGCACCCGCGTGATCGAAACGAGCGCCGGCCTCTTCGGAGGTCGGCGCTTTTTCGTGGGCCGAGATCCGATCAGGGAAGATCGACCGAGAACGTCGCGCTGCGATCGGTGGGGGACGGCGCGACCGAGCCGGAGTGCTCGTCGT
>CALBMM010000045.1 GCA_937896535.1 uncultured Pseudomonadota bacterium | reverse complement strand
ACTCCACACCGCCGTCGGCCGCTCGGCGCCAGGCACCGTCGGCGACGAGCAGATGGCCCGCTTGCTGCAGACCAGCGACGAGCTGCTCGTGGCGGAGCAGGTCTCGATGTTTCGTCTTCGATCACGTATTGCTGACGTTCCAGGAGCGCGAGGGCGACGTGTGGCAGCCCGTCCGGGTGCGCATCCGCGACGAGGCCTCGTCCGTCCGCCACCGGCCCGTCGACTTCCTGATGTACGCGCTGCTCGACGCGGCCGTCGATCACGTGTTTCCGCTGCTCGAGCGCTACGGCGACGAACTCGAGGACGTCGAAGACGCGGTGATGGAGTCCTCCGATCCGAAGGACCTGCAGCGGGTGCAGCAGCTACGCCGCGAGCTGGTCGCGATCCGCCGGGTGCTGTGGCCGACGCGCGAGCTGCTCGACCTGCTGCAGCGAGAGGAGACGAAGGGCCTCAGCGACCACACGCGCACGTACCTGCGCGACGTCTACAGCCACGTGGTGCAGTCGCTCGACATCGTCGAAGCCCAGCGCGACATGTGCAGCGGCCTCACCGACCTGTACATGTCGCAGGCGTCCAACCGCATGAACGAGGTCATGAAGGTGCTGACCGTCATGGCCTCGCTGTTCATCCCGGTGACGTTCCTCGCCGGCGTCTACGGCATGAACTTCCAGCACATGCCCGAGCTCGGCTGGCGCTACGGCTACGCCGCCTTCCGGGGCACCTGCGCCCTCAGCGTCGTCGGCCTGCTCTGGTTCTTCCGCAGCCGCGGCTGGTGGTGACCGGGCCCGCGTCGCCCCACGCCAGAGGGGATCCCCGCGGGGGCTCTTGCTCTCGCGTCGACGCCTCCATCGGCGTACCGTGGGATCGTGGTGCGACGCTCCCTCGCGCTCGGTCTGCTCGCCCTCTGCGGGTGTGCCGACGACGTGATCCCGTTCGGGATCGGCTACGAGTCGGTGTGCGGCGTCGAGGGCCCCGCGCCGATCGTCGAGCTCGCCGCCGACGAGCGGGTGATCTGGGTATCGCCGTTCAAAGACGACGCGGGCTCGCTCGTCGTCTCGGTCGGCCCACTGATCGACACCACCTCCGAGCCATGGCCCGAGGAGTTTCGACGCGTCGTCGTCGACCCGTGCGGCCAAGAGCTCGGCCGCACCGCGCTGCAGGTCACCTCCCTGTGGAGCTGGCAGGGCCACGTCCTCGGCTGCAGCCTCGACGAGGACCTGCTCGCGTTCGACGACATCGACGATCCCGCCCCGACCGTCCTCGTCCGCGGCACGTGCTTCACGCAGGATCTCGGCGGCGCGCTGGTCGCCCGCGATGAGGACGAGCAGGCTGGCACTGCCCGGGTCGTCGCGATCACGCCGACCACCGATGGCCTGGTCTCGACCACGATTCTCGAAGACGTGCAGAACGATCCCGGACCCACGGGATTGGGATCGGCGGTCCGCATCGACGGCGCGCAGGTGTTCACGAAGGTCGCCGCCGACGACTCGGTGTGGTCCCACGACCTTGCGACAGGGCAGAGTCGACGCGAGCTGGGCCCGGTGTCGGACTTTGACGTGACGGCAAGTGCTTTCGTCTACCGGCCGGCACGCTTTTCCCCCGATGGGCTGGGCCCGACGATCGTGCGTGACCGTACGTCGGGCGAGGAGCTCCTCCTCAGCGAAGACGTCCCAGCGAACGCACACGCCTACTGGGAGGACGACCTCACGATCGTGGAGTACGGCCCCGGACCGGTCCCGAGCCGTCGGGTCTTTCGACTCGATCCGCCCCGCGAGATCACGCCGCCCGCCGGCACGCAGATCGCGACGCGACGCGACAACGGGCTCATGTGGCTTCGTCAGGAGGCCTTCGACTTCAGTCGCGCGGCGCTGTTTCGCTGGCGGGAAGGCGAGTCCGCGGAGCTCGCCGTGGAGTGCGAGGACTGTGTCCTGCAAAACGGCACGTCTCTCGAAGGCGCCTTTGCGTTCTTTCGCCTCATCGACGGTGGCTTCGAGCGCTTCGAGCTGTGGCAGGTTCGCGACGAAGGCGGCGACGCGGAGCTCGTCGCAGGCCCGCTCGACCAGTCCTTCATGAACTTCTCGGACGGTCGGATTCTGACCGTCCTCACCGACGGCGGCGAGCAAGGCCCGTTGATCGTGTTCGACGGCGACGGCAGTGACGGAGAGCAGCTCGCGGGCAACGTCGGCGAGTACGCCCCGTACTTCAGTCTCGCGCTCCCCGACCCCAACGACATCCTCTTCGAGGGCCTCTCCGGCGACCGCCCCCACGCCCTGTACCGAGCGCTGCTCACCCCGCGGTGAGCGTCACTTCGGCAGCCGCGCACACACGCCGACGTCCTCGTAGCCTTCCGGGGCCATGCCCTGCACGAACCAGCTCTCGCAGCTCTGCGCGGGGTCGAGGGCGGCACACGTTGGCCCCCGATTGCCCATCGAGCGTCAGTTCATCGAGCTTGCCCCCGACTCACTGACTTGCGACGTTTGCGCCGGCTGCCAGAGCGCGGACAGAGGCTATACCTCGCGAGGACCCTAACCTTCTACGCCGCGGAATCGCGAACATGTACCCACTCAGCCCGCGCCCCGGTTTGGCCCTGCTCCTGGCGACACTCTTTGCGGGCTGCGCAGAGATCAGCGTGGGCTTCGAAAGTGACCCGGTCGAACTCGTCCTGCAGCCAAGCGAAGCGGTCGCGTATGACGTTACCGTGGAAGCCGACGGCAGGAGGGGCTTCTACGAAGGCAGCGTGAGCGCCTACCCACTCACCCAGAACGTATCGGGCCGTATCACGGTCTTGGTCAGCTGCGACGAATTGTCGAGGCAGGGGTTCTTCGGATCGGAGGAGAGCGCCGACTTCGAAGTTCCGTCCGTGGAACTCGGCGACACCGACTTCCCGATCCGTGCGGAATGCGTTGTCGCTTTCTCAGCCTCAGATTCGACTGCGAGCGAGACTACCCTCTCGTGGGAAGCGCGGCTGTACCTGGAGAGTCTGCGCGGGAACGAGGGGTCCACGGATGTTTCTATTGACGTAGTCCGCCGATGAGTCGAGCGGCCAAAGCGGGTCCCCGACCCCAACGACATCCTCTTCGAGGACCTCTCCGGCGACCGTCCCCACGCCCTGTACCGAGCGCGCCTCACCCCGCGGTGAGCCTCATTTCGGCAGCCACGCACACACGCCGACGTCCTCGTAGCCTTCCGGGGCCATGCCCTGCACGAACCAGCTCTCGCAGCGCTGCGCGGGGTCGAGCCCGGCACACATCGCATCCGCCTTCGGGTCCGTCGTGTCGCAGACCATCGCGCAGCAGCCCAACGGGTTGTCGCACGCGGAGTGGGCCTCGGCGCCGATGCAGAACGAGCCCGGGCTGCAGGAGTTGACGAACCGGCACGGATCTCCGTGCGCGCCGCTGCGGCCGGACGCATCGGGCGCGCACGAGAATGAGTCGTGGATCGGGTAGCAGCCCTCACCCGCATCGCACGTCTGTGTCAGCGGGTCGCACGTAGGGAAGCACAGCGCGTACTCCCCGGATCCAGAGGTCGCGCAATACTGTTTGTCAGGACACACGAGCGCGTCCGCGGATCCACCGCACATCGTGACGCACTCCCCGGATCCGTCCTGGATGCTCCAGCACAAGAGCCCGAAGTCGCAGGAGTCTTCGCCCGATCCCCAGGGGCCAGTCAGCGTGCAAGTCTCGCCGACGCCCGCCGGAGTCTCGACGATGTCCACGCAGCATGTCGCGTAGAAGTGTCCGCCGCCGTCGTCGCTGCAAGGCACGCACTTTTGCCCACGCGGACAGTCCTGCGCGAAGTATCCGCACGCGAAGCTCCGGCCCCCGACGTCGGGGACCTGGCCTGCAGCGTCGGCCGCAGTGTCCGTCGTCGGGCCGCCGGTGTCGCTCGGCGGGACGGCGCTGGCGCTCGTCGTTCCCGCGACCGTCGTGTCCGTCGAAGACGTCGTCGGCTCGGTCACGCCCGACGGTGGATCGGAGGTACCCGGACCACATCCGACCGCCAGCGTCGCCACGGCGACGCGCCACCACCATCGACCACCCACGCTGTCAGTCTACCCGATGCGCGCCCCGGTGCGCGCCCGCGTCACCCCTCGGCGGCTTCGACCAGCGCCAGGAACTCGTCTTCGCCGATCACCTCGATCGCAGCGCCGGCCTCGATGAGCTTTTCGGCTTTCTTCTGCTTGGACGACTTCGCGGCCTTGCCCGCGCCGACCACCAGGTGGGTCAGCGTCTTGGACACGCCCGACGGGGTCTCGGCCCCGAGGGCGGCCACGCGCGACTGCGCGGTCTTGCGGTCGAATGCCTGCAGCGTGCCGGTGAACACGAAGCTCTTTCCGGTCAGCGGTCCCTGCGCCGGCTGCTCCGGCGGCGCCTCGGCGTCGGTCACGGTGACCTCGCGCAGCAAGTCGTCGATGAGCTCGGCTCGGGCGGCCAGGCCCTCCACGATCGCCGTCGCGATCGCTTCCTTCACACCCTTGATCTGCACGAGGTCCTCCACCGTGACCTCGCGGATCTTCGCCAGCGACAGGAACTGCCCGGCGATGAGCTGGGCGTTTTGCGGGCCGAGGTGGTCGATGCCCAGCGACTCCAAGAACGTGGCGACGCCGATCTCCCGCTTGGCCGCCACGCGGTCGAGCAGGTTCTGCGCCGACTTGGTCGCCAGCCGCTCCAGCCCCACCAGGTCGTCGAGCTGCAGCCGGTAGTAGTCGGCGGGCGTGGTCAGCAGCCCCGCGTCGACGACCTGGTTGACGATCTTCGGACCGAAGCCCTGGATGTCGACGACCTTGGCGAAGTGCTCGAGCTCCCGCAGCCGCGCCGTGATGCACTGCTCCGGCCGCGCGCACTGCAGGAACTCCCCGTCGCGCTTCTGGCGGACGAAGACCTCACCGCCGCACGCCGGACACTTGCCAAATCGGCCGGGATCGCATCGGGCAGTCCCGGGATCTCGAGCACGTTGCACGGGATGTCCTCGCCCTGCGTGCCCGAGCCGCGCGTGGCCGCCTGCCACAGGTTGCCCTGCGCATCGAACCGCAGGCTGCACGCGATGCCGTCGAGCTTGGCCATCACGAGCAGCTGCCCCTCGAACTTGTCGGCCCAGCTGCGGACGTCCTCGGCGGTGTACGCCTTGTCCAGCGACAGCATCGGTCGCGAGTGCAGCACCAGCGCGCCGATCCGGTCGGCGGGCGCGAGCTTGGCGGCCTCGTCTTCGTCGAGGGCGTGCGCGTCCTCGGCCGACGAGGGCCCCATCGCGGTCAGGATCGGATGGTCGGGGGCGAGCCGTCGCAGCTGCTCGACCACGCGGTCGTACAGCGGGTCGGGCAGCGTGGCGTCGGCCTCGTCCCAGTATTCGCGGTTGGCCTGCGCGACGACGTCGGCGAGCTGGTCGACCGACATCGTGGCCAGCCGCGACTCGATGTCGGCGGCGTCCATTGGCGCGTCGTGGTGGAAGTCGGGTCGGCCCGGGGCTTACTTGACCCCGATGCCTTCCTTGCGCTTGTCACGCATGGCCTTGAGCTTGGCCTCGATGTCGTAGAAGTCGCCGTAGATGTCGGCGCCGGCGAAGAACTCGTCGCTGCTCAGCTCGAGCAGCGACGTGGGGCCATACGCGTCGAGCTCGGGCGGCCGCCAGGCCAGGTAGGTGCCGAGGGGTCGCTTCGCGCCGAGGTGCTCGGCGAGACCTTCCTCGAAGAACACGTGGGTACGAAGCGAGTTGGCGTTGCGGATCCCATGGACGAGCTCGTGACTGGCGCTCTCACGATTCGTTGCGACGTAGGCCTGTGCACCCTTGCCGCGGCTGCACCCATTGACCGCGAACGGGTAGTCGCACAGCTCCGCGCTCGCGGCCGACCCCCACGCGAGGCGCAGCTCGCCGGCCGGAAGGCCGAGGCCCATCTCGTCGAGTAGGCGCGTCGCTTCGGCTTCCAACTCGGTCAGCTGACCGGCGCACAACGGCTCGGGGCCAAAGTCCCAGACCTGCAGGTGTGCGGTCTCGAAGTCGGGCGCCGTCGGGGGCGTCCAGGCCGGTTCCGGTGCAGCAGGTTCGCCCGAGTTGGTGGCGGTGTCCGTGCGCTCGGCCGGCGTCTTGGCTCCGCACGCGAGACTCACGATCGCGATCGCGACGATCGAGTCTACGGTCGGCGTGCGTACCCGCAGGGACCACGGATTGGCGCACCCAAGGAGTGGTCGACGGTGTGGCATCCCGTGACGGTCGGCTCGCGCCTCACCGTCGGGCGAGGCGTTCGACGAGGCGGCCGACCTCGACGATGCCGGTGTAGCGGCCCATCTCGTCGGTGCACACGAGGTCGTCGAATCTCTCGGCACGCTCGCGGGCGACCGCCCGGCGGGCGGCTTCGTGCAGGGGCGTGGTCTCGGCGACGAGCAGAGGCCGCCGCGGAGCCGGCAGCATCCCCACGCGAACCCATAGCCGACAGGGGCGTGCCATCTCGTCGCAGCCGACGACGGTGTCGAGCCCCGCGTGACTCGCAAACCAACGCACGGCCGCGGCGGAGGAATCGTCGGGCAGACAGGGGCGGCGCTCGACGAGTCGCGCGACGGTCTCGGTGTCCGACCATCGTTGCGCGGCGCCCTGCAGGGCCGCGCTGGCGGTCGCCTCGAGCGGGGCCCACGGCGGCGCGGGGCGGGCGAGGAAGTAGCCTTGCGCCAAGGGAACCCCGAGCTCGCCGAGTACCTCGGTTTCCTCCGGGCGCTCGACCCCCTCGGCGACGATCCACGCGTCGATGCGCGAGGCGAGCTCGCCGAGCATCTCCACGACGGCGCGGCGCAGCGGACTGCGATCGAGGTCGCGGACGAGCTCGCGGTCGAGCTTGACGAACTGCGGGCGCAGCTGCATCACGTGACGCAGGCTCGCGTAGCCGGCTCCTGCGTCGTCGACCGCGATCATGCCGCCGCGCTCACGAATGCTCGCAATCATCGGCGCGATCTCACCGTAGTCGTGCACCTGTTCTTGCTCGGTGATCTCGAAGACGGCGCGGTCGAGCGGGCCGGCGCGGTCGAGCTGGGCGGCCATCGCCGGGCTGACCAACGCTTTGGGGGAGACGTTGAGGGTGACGAACGTGTTCGGCGGCAGGCGCTCGCGGGCCGCCAACGCTTGCTCGACCACGCGGAGCTCGAGCTCCGTCCCGCGTCCCAACGCTTCGGCGGCGGCAAACCATCGATCGGGCGTTGCCACGACGGAACCATCGAAGCGACTGAGCGCTTCGTAGCCCGCGACCACGCCGCGTCGCAGATCCACGACCGGCTGGTAGACGAGTCGAGGCTGGTCGGCGCGCGCGAGGACGGCCTCGAGCGCCTCGGCATCGAGGCGATCGTCGTTCATCACGGAGCTCAGCGCTCGCGAATGCTCGCCTTGACCTTCGCGACCACCTCGTCCGGCACGGACTCCATCTTGTGGTCCTTGCGGGCGTGCTCGGCGACCTTGGCCAGGATGTCGGCCTCGGAGTCACCTTCGAACGTCGCGCGGCATCCGGGGACCACGTCACCACAACTGAACTGCTTCACGCGATCACGATGCCGGACGACTTCGCACATCGCAAGGTGCCGAAACGGGCCGAGTTCGCGCGGATTCGGTCATTGGCCACGCGTCGCGACGACGGGGCGGCACCGCAATGTCGTGGCCGAGGCCAGCGCCACCAGCGTTGCCCGAACGGCCCGCCTCACTCCAGCGCGACGAACGGATCGGCGACCCCTTCGTACAGCGCGCCGATCGTCCGTGAGAACAGCTCGTCGGCCCGTCGCAGGCTCGGCGGCAGCCACGAGCCCGAGCCGCAGTAGCGGACGGTCCAGGTATCGCCCGCGTCGTCGAGGAGTGTGATCACGCGATCGGGGAGGTCCGACTCCGTGCAGGTTCGCGGCGACAGGTCCGGGTCGACGAATGCCTCCCGCGAGGCCGTCTCGTACTCGGCGAGACCCTCGTCGGTCCACGCTCCATCGAAGAGCTCCACGCGACCCTGCTCCTGCTCGTGCAGGTAGCGAAGCTGGTCTCCGTCGCGCCAAAGCTCGCGGCGCGGACACGGACCGTCGCAGTAGCCCCCGGAGACCTGCAGGATCATCTCGCCCGGGGGCGAGCTCTCGCCGCCGTCGTCGCATCCGACGAGCCACAGCGACATCAGCAAGCAGCAGGGGGCGCGCATGTCGGCAACCAGGCTAGGACCCTGGTCGAGTTGCGAGCAAGCGCCGTGGGACGCGCCGCTGGTCGGATAGGCAGGCGGACGCGCCCCGTGGACAGGCTCGCCCAGGCGACGAGCACCGATTGGCCAAGCCGTGAGCAGGGATTGGGCTGGGCCCGTCGGCCGGCGAACTCGACAGTGTCGACGGTGATCTCGACCAGCCGTTCTCTTCACGCCGTTCCGATGCCCCGACCGCCGCGGCCGCCGCCGCGTCCCCGCGGGGCGCCGCCGAGCATGGACCTGGTCAACCTCCGCTACTTTCGGCGGATCGCCCGGCTCGGGAGCATGACCGCGGCCGCCGAGGAGCTCGGCGTGCGGCAGCCCAGTCTGTCGTGTGCGGTTCGCAAGCTGGAGGACGACCTCGGCACGTCGCTGTTCATGCGTCATCGCGGGGGCGTGAGCTTGACCGAGGCTGGCAGCGAGCTGCTGCGTCACGCCGAGGAGATCCTCGCGGCGCTCGACCGAGCCAGTGTCGCGGTGTCCGAGCTCGACGGCGAGCTCGTCGGCTCCTTCGTGCTCGGCTGCCACGAGTCTCTCGGCGCGTACTTTCTGCCTCACGTCCTGCCGACGGTGCTCGCGGGTGCGCCCGACATCGAGCTCACCTTGGACACGGCGAGCTCGCCGGTCGTGCTGTCGGCCGTGATCGACCGACGAATCGACTTCGGGCTCGTCGTCAACCCGGCTCCGCACCCCGACCTCGTCATGCTCCCGTTGTTCGACGACGCGATCGATTTCTTCGTCGACGACTCGCGTCCGCGGACGTGCACCCGCGAGACGGCGCTGGATCTCGTACGTAGATCGACGGTGCTCCTGGCGGGACGCGTCCCGCAGTGCACCGCGCTCTTGTTGGACCTCGCGCGACAAGGCGTGCAGCCCCGACGCACGCTCGACTGCGGCGACTTCGAGCTCGTCGCTCGGCTGACCGCAACGGGACTCGGGGTCGGCGTGCTGCCTCGCCGGATCGCACGGGCGTCGGTGGCCGGGCTGTGTCGACTCCATGCGGGCCTTCCGTGTTTTGCCGATCGGATCATGCTCGTCTACCGCGGTGATCGACCCAAGACGCGTGCGGCGACGTGGCTCAAGGACACGATCGTGGGTTGTGGCCGCGAGATGCCGCCTCCATAGACGACGGCTATCGCTGCCATAGACATCGCGAAGCGGCGATCCCGAGCCCTCCCGGTCATGTTCACGACCATGCAACGACGCCTTCCCGCTCACCTGAGCTTCATGGCTTGCTGTCTGTTCCTCTCCGCCGCGTGTGGCGAAGACGAGGGCGCGGCCGCCGACGAGATGCAAACCCAGAGCGAGCTCGATGTCGAAGAGGACGTTCGCGAGCTCTCCGCGACGGTCGGACCAGCGGGCGGGGAGATCGTCGGCGCTGCGACCGGATCGTTCGCCGGCGTTCGCCTGTCGATCCCACCCGGTGCGCTCGCCGAGCCCACGCGCATCACGATCACGGCGGTGGGCAGTGCGGTACCGATGTTGTCGGATCTGGCGGAGGGCGTCGGGCCCGGCTTCGCGATCGAGCCCGCCGGCCTGGCCTTGGAGCTTCCCGCCGAGCTCACCTTGCCGGTCTCTCCGGTCTCGCGCGACTTGTTCCTGGCCGACGCCGAGGAGTGCAAGATCTGGATGCGCGATGGCGACGAATGGCGCGCCGTCGATCAGGTGCGCGCCGACGACACCTCGGTCACGGTTCAGACGCAGACCCTCGATCTCGCGCTGTCGGGCGTGCAGGTCGCCAAGAAGCCGATCGCCTTCGCGTGCGACGGCGTCCCGGGGACGACGTGCCTTCCGCTGGGCTGCAATACGCCGGGCAAGTTCTGCCTCGAGCAACTCGAGGTCACCAGCAAGGGACAGCTCGCCGCCGCCGGGAACTTCTTGTTCGTGCAGGGGCCGCAGACCGGCCTCGCGCGCTTCGACCTCGACACGAACGTGCTGACGACGACCCCGCCGGCCAGCCTGAGCTGCTTGGGGCTGTCCGGAGAAACGTTCATCTCGGACGCGATGAAGGCCACGCCCGTGCGCGACGGCAGTCTGTGGTCCGGCTCGTGTCGGTTCGGCTTTCCCGGGATCCTCGAGAACCTCGAGGCGACCGACCACCCGTACTCGAGCATCTCCCTGCTGGGGCGCGTCGAAAACGGGGAGGGCGACGTCGCCACGCTCATCTCGGGCGTCTTGTTCGGTGAGCCCACCGTCATCGCGACGCAAGATGCCGCGGGGGTGGTGTCGAAGGTCGCCAAGGTCGAGGAGCTCGCGAGCGGGCTCGTCGTGGGGGTGCCGGTCGACGCGAACACGCGCGTCGTCGCCGACCCGGACGACCCGACAGGCGTCTGGGTCCTGACCAACAACCGTGACGACGACGACGGGCGCACCCGCGCGCTCGTCGAGGTCGACGGCGACGGCAAGATCGTGCGCGAGCTCGACGAAGATCCGAACGCGACGATCGGAGGCTTCCCGTTCGGCGTGCCCTCGCTGCTGGTCGCGCACGACTCGCAGCTGCTGACGACGACCTTCGACCCCCCGCGGATCCTGGTGCTGTCGGTCGACGACGACCCCGCCGACCTCGGCGAGGCGGTGGAGCGAGCCCTCGCGGTCCCGGTCGAAGGCTTCGAAGGCGCCGCCTTCGTGCGCAAGCTGGCCGTCGACGACACCGGAGGCATCTGGGCGGTCAAGCAGCAGGCCGGCACCCCGAACAAGCTGCTGCACTACGCCCCCGGCCAGACCAAGGCACAGGTGCTGCAGATCGACGGCCAAGTGCTCGACGTCGTCGCCGCCAGCGAGGGCCGCGTGGTGATCAAGGTGCTGCTCAGCAACAGCACCGACCGCGTGCTCTTCACGGTCCGCCGCGTCTAGCTGCCCTGGACTGAACGCCTACGGTTCACCGGCCCACGGGCCGGTGAACCGGCAACACCGCGTCGAGGGCACGCAATCCTTCTTAGAAGGGGCCGACGACGCCGAGGCACGTGCAACACCGTCGCGCCGCGAAGGTGCGCGTAGGCTACCCGCACGCCGCCGCGCCGCGGTGGTGGAAGGAAGCCTCGTGGACGTCGCGATCATCGAAGGAACCGTACGCGCCAACGAGCCGGGCGCGGGAGCGCTACGTGTCGTCGCGACCGCCGACGCAAAGCCAGGTTGGAGATCCGAGGCGACCGTCGGCGCTCGCGGGGAGTTCGTGATCCATGGCGATCTCGCCGAGCTGGCCGAGGGGCGCCGCGTGGTGTCGCTCGTCGTCCGCGTGCGCGCCGAGGCCGAGGTGCTGACCCGTGCACAGGTCGAGGTCGACGCGGTGCGGGCCGAGCCAGCAAGGGTGCAGCTGACGGTCCCCCCGTTACGTGGCCGAAGAGGCGTTTGGGTCGGTGGGCGTTTGATCGATCGCGACGGGACGGGACTCGGGGAGCACATCGCGGTCGTCGAACGGCTCGACCTCGAGGGCGCGCGAGCGATCACCCGCGCACGCACGGAGTCGGACGGAACGTGGCAGGTTCGCGTTCCCGCCGAGGCGTCGCTGGATCTGCGCGTCGTCATCGGCCGAGGCGAAGAAGTGGTCGTGGTCAGCGACGTGTTCTTCGACGTCGCCAACGAGCTGTATCTGGCTTCGTCGACCGATGCCGTCGCGCCACCGGCGACCGGACGCCAGCGAATGCTCCAGGGGCGCGACGCCGAGCTCGTGCCGGTCGGGCGGCAGCCCTCGTTGAGCGATGACGCCATCGAGGTGCTCGCCCATCGCGTGGACGCCGAGATCGACGAGGTGCGCGCGGTGCTGGACGCGCGGGCGTTGGAAGCCGATGACCCCGATCTTGCGGAGGCCGCGTTCGCACTGCGCGAGCGCAACGTGCTGCGCGGGGCCGGGGCGTTCTTGTCCATCGGGGCGGCACAAGCCGAGCGTGAGCTCGAGCAAGCGATCGTGCGCGGGGATGCCATTGCGCTTCGCGGCACCGTGCCGGAGGTGATCGGTCGCCTTCGAACCCATGCGGCGGCTGCGTTTGCCGACACCGCGGAGGGACACCGGCGCCGTGGTTGGCTGGCGGCCATCGGGCTCGACGACGATGCCTCCGCGGAGGTGGTGCGACGATTGGCGCTCGACGAGTGGAGGACGCCGGCGCAGCGAGAGGCGCTGCGCGAGGCGATCGGGCCGCGACAGGCACGGCGGGTGGAGATCGCCCTCGACCTGCACGAGATCGGAATCGGTCACGACGCGGTGGTCCGGCGTCTCGCCGATCGCGATGCCGCCGGCGACGTCGTCACGCTGCGCGAGCTCGCGAAGTGGTCGGTCGACGACTGGGGGCGCCTTCTCGCCGCAACGCCCGGGCAACCTCCGATCACGGCGCCCGACCTCGACGAAGACGCCGACGGTACACCCGCCTATGCGCGCCGTCTCGCGTCGGCGGTCGAGGCGGCCGAGCCCACGGTGGCGGTCGCCCATCACTGGAGCCGGATTTCTGGAGACCCGTCCGTTGCGGCGTTCGTGGATCTCAATCCCGAGTTCGATCTGCTGGCGACCAACGCCGTCGCAGTACTCGATCGTGGCGAGGCGATGGTGCCCGAGGGCGCGGACGCCACTGTGCTGGCGTCGGAGCTTCGAGTCGTCCAACGGCTCGCCACGATCGCGCCGGCCGGCCGGCGTGGCGAAGTTCTCGAGCGGCTGCGTTCGCTCGGCGCACGCTCGGCGACCGCCGTGGTGGACATGGGCTGGCGAGCGCTGTCGACACGTTCGGGTCTGCCCTCGGACGTGGCGGCGAAGGTGTTTGCGTCGGCGCAGCACAAGCACGCCCTGGCGACGGCACTGGTCCTGCGCCACACCGATTCGTTGGAGAACCACGCGATCGCCTCGTACGTCGGCTCGCGGGTGGGCAACCTCGAGACGTTGTTCGGCCCGCTGCGCAATTGCGCCTGCGAGCATTGCCGATCGGTACTGAGCCCAGCGGCGTACCTGGCGGACCTGCTGACGTACTTGCGACGGGTTGCCGGGGACACCGAGAGCCTCCTTGACCGACTCGTTGCCAAGGGCCGGGCCGATGCGATCCACGTCGATCTCGATTGCGCCAATACCCATACGCCGCTGCCGTACATCGACCTCGTCAACGAGAAGCTCGAGGCGGTCGTCGCCCACGGGGACGCCAACGTGGGCGCGTCGTCACGCCAAACGACCTGGGGCGCGGACCGGCTCCGGTCCCATCCGGAGCATCTCGACGTTCGGGCCTACGAAGTACTTCGCGACGTCGCGGTGCACCCGTTCGGGCTGCCGTTCGACCTCTTCGCCGGCGAGGTCGATGCCTATCTCGGCAAGCTCGGGATCGGATGGTCGGCGCTGCTGCGTGGGCTGGCGGACGACAGCGACCGATCTCGCGACGCAGCCGCGGCGGCGGAGATCGGGCTCGTGCCCGAACAGGCGCGCATCGTCGCGGGGGAGCGTGACGCCTCGACGCTGGACATGTGGGGCGTCTCGACGCTGCAGGACCTTTCGTCGGTGCCGACGCTGCTCGACCACGCGGGGATCGACTTGCCTGCATTGCAGGCGCTCCTTCGGACCTGGTTCGTTTCGCGTCCGGCCACTGCGCTTGCCGGCGAGTTGTCGTTGGCGATCGATCTCGCCGAACCCTGTCGGCTGGACGGGGCCACGGTCGTGGGCGTGCCGGACGGAGCCGCGGCTCGCACGGCACTGTGGGACCGCGCGCACCGCTTCTTGCGTCTGCATGCCGCGACCGGATGGAGCATCGAAGCGGTCGACCTCGCGACCCGCAATCTCGCCGGGATCGACCGGTCGTTCTTCGCACGACTCGCCGACGCGCAGCGGGTCCACGCCCGCCTTCCGTCGGTGTCGCGCGTGCGTCTGTTGTCGCTGTGGGGGAACGTACAGACCCGCCGTGGGCCCGATCGCGCACCGTCGCTGTACGACGCGTCGTTCGGCGAGGTGCTCGGGTCGCTCGGCGACGACGACGATACACCGGATGCTGGGGTGGGACTCGACAACGCGCAGGCCCGGCTGCGGGCCGTGTTCTCGCGGGTCGCGGTCGGTCTTCGGATCTCCGACGAGCAGCTTCACCACCTGCAGGCTGCCCTCGACATCGACGACGCGGCCTTCGTCACCGTTGCATTGCTGTCGCGGCTGCTGGCCCACGTGACGCTAGCGCACGCGTTGGGCGAGACGCCCGCCGCGATCGCGCGCTACCGGCACGTCGTCGGCATCGATCCTCTCGCCGACCCTGCCTCGACGCTGCGTTGGCTCGATGCGCGCGCGGGCATTCGGACCGCAGGCACGCTCGACGCGGCGCGCTATGTCGCGCTCGGTGAGCTCGATCCCTCGGCACCCACCGACGCGGATCTCGCCGAGATCGTGATGGTGGCGATCGACGGGCTGCGGGCAGCCGAGGACCTGGTGCCGAGTGACGGATCCGGCAGCGAGCGCCTGCAGGCGGCGCTGGTCATGCTGCTCGCGCCGGAGGAAACGTCGGCCGTCATCGCCGCCGTCGCCGCGCTCGCGTCGCGAGGCACGACGAACCCACCCGCGACCGACGACGATTCCGTGTCGCCGCAGCAGGTGCTGACCGAGTGGCTCGGGCCTTGGGTATCGTCGCCCAACGCGTTGGCGGACGCGCTCGCGGTCGCGAGCGAGCCCGACACGCTCGCGGCGGCGCTCGCCGATCTGCTCGAACCGGCGGCCAGCGTGGCGCGCCGCCGGGCGGTGGTGCGCGCGACCCTGTCCGACGGCTTGGGGCATCCCGCCGAGCTCGTCGACCTCCTCTTGCCGAGGATCGCGGTGGACGAGACGACGACGTTGCTCGATGCGTTGTCGACATTGGATCTCGACGGGTCGAGCGAGGCGCCGGACCCGTCCGAGATGGACGCCGCCGCCGTCGCCCGACTCTCGCCCGGGCTGCGGCGGCTGGACCGGGGGGGCCGTGCGGTGGCGCTGCTGAGACTGGATGCCGACCGTACGAGCTGGTGGCTCTCGCACGCCGACGAGCTCGGGCTCTTGCCGGTGGACGATCTGCCCGCGACCTGGGGCGACCATGCCGCCGAGCGATTCGTTCGCAGCCTGGTCGTCGCGACCGAGCTCGCCGCCGCTCCCGGTGCGGCCGACGTGTTCGCAGACGCGGCCGCCCGCGGCGCGGCGGATCCGGTCGACGGTGATCTCGCAGAGACGATCGCGTCGGTGATCGGGCCCTGGCTCGACGGCGCCGAGGTCACGTCCTTGGCGTTGGTGCGCGGCTTGACCTCCGGTGATGTCGCGACCGGATCCGGACTCGCTCGGCTCCGCGACGCCGCAAAGCTGTTGCGGTCGACGGGCTTGTCGCTCGAGGTAGTGCAGCCGTGGTTGGAGGACGGCCTCTCCGCGGAGACGGCGGCGGCCGTCAAACAATGGGTCACCGTCCGCATCGACGAGGCGCGCCGCGGCGACGAACTCGGCCCGCTTCGCGATGTGCTGCGCAAAAAGCAGCGCGATGCTCTCGTCGCGCGGGTCGTCAGCACCGACCCGGGATTGGCCGACGCCGACGGGATCATCGACGCGTATCTCATCGATGCGCAGATCAATCCCTGTCGCAAGGCCTCCCGTGTGCAGCAAGCGATCGCGGCGGCCCAGCTGATGGTCCAACGCGCGCAGCTGGGTCTGGAGGGGCAGGTCGAGTTCTCCGAGGCAGAGCGCCAAGAGTGGGAGTGGATGCGCAGCTACCGGGTGTGGGAGGCCAACCGAAAGGTCTTCCTGTGGCCCGAGAACTGGCTCGAGCCCCGCCTGCGCCTGGACAAGACGCACCTGTTCGACCCGATCGCCAATCAGCTGTCGGGGGTGCAGCTCGACGACGCCGCGGCCGAGGATGCCGCCCGCAGCTACCTCACGGGGCTCCGCGAGGTCTCCCGTCTCAGGATCGGGGGGGTCGGTTGGGAGCGACGCCCCGGCGTCGAGCGGTTGCACTTGTTCGGGTGCACTCGAAACGCGCAACGACAGTGGTTTCACCGCGTCCGCGACGCGGGGATGTGGAGTCCGTGGCGCGCCGTGCCGCTGCAGATCGAGGCCGACGACGTGCTGCTCTTCGAGGAACGCGGACAGCTCGTCGCCGCCTGGCCCTCGTACACGGTGCAGGAACACCCCAACGGGGACCCGCGCCCGACCGTCGAGCTCAACTGGAGCCGGCTGCGTGCCGGCGAGTGGGAACCCGCGTCGAAAACGGGTCCCCATGGGCTCGCCCGCAACAGCATCAACCATCATTGGGAGGACCAGTCGGTCGACGTGCGGGATGGTCGGATCGTGTCACTCGAGGCGCTCGTCGACGATGACGCTCGCGCGGTGGAGATCATCCCGTTGGTGTGGAGAGGCCCGGTCCGCAAGACGCTCGTCGAGCTGCCTCGCTTCGACGCCGTGACGTGCGGCGACACCTTCGTCACGCGAAAGGTCGATCAGGGGCACTACCAAACGTCGGCCAAACGTGACGGGGTCAGCTTTCCGTTCGCGTTCGAGCCGGCCGGGCAAGGGGCCCGGTTCGCGCTCGACTCGGCCAAGAGTTGGATGACGCTGTGGGTTGTCGTGCCGCAAGCGGACAACGTGCTCTGGGCCTCGACGGTCGTGTCGTCTCCCCGGCGCCCCTCGATCCAGTTCCCGCGAGCTCGTCGGGCATCGCTGGGCGCTCCGCCGGTCGGGCTCCGCGTCAATGTCCCGATTCTGTACCAGGATGCGCTCGCCTCTCTCGTGATCCCGCCGGTCAACGAGCTCCACGGCGCCGACGACGATCCGCGGGTCGAGCTCCATCAGCATCCGTTCGTCTGCGAGATGCTCGAGGCCGAGCATCACGACGGCGTGGCCGGGTTGTACCGCCCGGGCCCCGAAAGCGATCTTCATCGTCAGCGGAAGGTGGCGGGCATCGACGTGATCTTCAACGACGTCAGGGTGGTGCACCCGCCGGTCGCGGAGTTCGACTTCCGGGTCGGTAGCAGCTTCGGCGAGTACAACTGGGAGCTGTTCTTGCACCTGCCGCTCGCGATCGCGAAAGGTCTCGCCGACCGTGGGCGGTTCGAGGACGCCAAGCGCTGGCTGGAGCGGATCTTCGATCCGCTCGGAGGAGACGCGGACATGGGCTCCGGCGGCGACGTGCTGGGGGCACCCGGCGTCCCCGATTCGGCGGCTCGCTACTGGATGATCAAGCCGCTGTGGGAGACCGGCAGGCCGTCGGCGATCGAGGACGACCTCGAGCTTCTCGGTGCGTCCAACCTCAGCGCCGCGGAGGCGCGTCGCCGCGACGAGCTCCTGCTGCAGGTCCAGCAGATGCGCCAGCATCCCTTCGAGCCGCACCGCATCGCGCGGCTACGCCCGGGCGCCTACCAGCGCCAAGTCGTGCTCGCGTATCTCGACGTGCTCTTTGCGTGGGGCGACTCCCGTTTCGCACGCGCCACGACCGAGGGTATCGACGAGGCACTGCAGCTGTACCTGTTGGCGGCGTCGATTCTGGGCCCTCGCCCGACTCCGGTACCGGCCCAGACCGTGCCGTCGCGGTCGTACGACGAGCTGAGCGCGTCGTTGGACGCGTTCGGCAACCTCTTCGTCGAGATCGAGGAGTACATTCCGTGGGGCGTCGTCACGCCGAAAGCAGGAGGGTTCGGCCCCAGCGACACCGACCCCGGAGGGTCGGGACTCGCGACGCCACATCCCGCGCCGCCGCAGCCCCCGGGCAATCTCGGCGCCGTGCTGGCTCCGCCGCTGAACCCGTTCGCGATCGACGATGCGGCACTCGGCGCGTTCCCCTCGGCGCCGCTGGATCCCCGGGTGTTCGAGCTCGTGCCGCTGTCGACGGTGCGGCAGATGTACTTCTGCATCCCCCCCAACGAGCGGTGGGATGCGTATTGGGATCGTCTCGAGGATCGCCTCTTCAAGATCCGCAATTGCCTCGGGCTCGACGGCGGGGCGCTCGTGCCGGACTTGTTCGCGCCGCCGATCGACCCGGCGACGTTGGTCGAGGCGATCGCCAATGGCGTCGACTTGGCCTCCGCCATCGACGACCTGTACGCACCACTGCCGCACTATCGCTTTCGGACCGCGCTGGCCTTGGCCCGCGAGCTCGCAGGTCAGGTGCGCGAGCTCGGCCGCGGCGTGCTGTCGGCCCTCGAGCGCCGCGACGCCGAGGAGTTCTCTCGGTTGGGCAATGCACAGGAACGCGCGGTCCTGTCGCTGCAGCGCCAGGTCCTGGTGACACGGATCGACGAGGCCCGCGAGGCGATCACGACGCTGACCGCCGCGAAGGCGACCGCCCATGCGCGTCGCGAGCACTACGCGCAGCTTCTCGAGACCGGCGCGCTCCGGCCCGAGGAAGATCAGCTCGGGCAGCTCCGATCGGCCAAGGCGTTGGAGCGCAGGGCCGGGTGGTTCCGTTTCGGCGTAGAGGTCTACAACAACTCGCCCATGTGGAACGCGCAGTGGGGCGGGAAGTATCCCGACTCACACTGGAACTGGGGCATGTCGCAACTCGCGAACGCGGGCGAGGCCGTGTCCGAGGCCTACTCGATCCAGGCCCGCGAGGCCGACCGCGACGCGGCGCGACATGCCGTCGTCGCCTCGCAGATGCGTCGCGACCAGGACTGGGTGCTGCAGCGCGAACAGGCCGAGCTCGAGGTCGCGCGGATCGAGCGCGAGATCGCGACGGCTCAGATCCGCGTCCAGGTCGCCGAGCGCGAGCTGAAGGTCCACGATCGGACCACCGACAACAACCTGCAGACCAAGCAGTTTCTGCAGTCCAAGTACACCGGCGAGGAGCTTTTCGACTGGCTCGTCGGGCAGACCACGCAGGTGCACCGGGTCGCGTTCGAGCTCGCGCTCGACCTGGCCCGCAAGGCACAGCGGGCAATGCGGTTCGAGCTTGCCGATCCCGAGGCGACCTTCGTCGAGGGGGCGTACTGGGACGACCGACACGCGGGCCTGCTGGCGGCCGAGCGACTGCTCGTGGACCTGTCGCGGATGGAGGCGGCCTACGTCGAGAACGACAAGCGCGAGCACGAGCTGATCAAGCGTGTGTCACTCGCCCAGGTCGCACCTTTGGAGCTGATGCGATTGCGGTTCACCGGCGAGTGCGAGATCGATGTCGACGAAGCTCAGTTCCAGCTCGACCACCCCAGTCACTACCTGCGACGAATTCGTCGGGTGGCGGTCACCGTACCCGCGGTGGCCGGACCAGCCGTGGGCGTCACGGGTACGTTGTCGCTCGAGCGTAGTGCGGTCCGGCCCCGACCCGAGTCGCTCGACGACGACCCGATCGTGGACTTCGCCGGCGGGACGCAGTCGATCGCGATCAGCACGGGGCTCGAAGACACCGGGACCTTCAGCGAGGGGCGCGGCGACGACCGACGTCTCCCGTTCGAGGGCAAGGGGGCGATCAGTCGCTGGCGGTTGACGTTGCCCGAGCTGCGCCAGTTCGACTACCGCTCGATCAGCGACGTGATCCTGCGGATCGAGTACACGGCCCGAGATGCCGGAGGGGCACTGGCGGCGCAGGTCACCGATCGGATCCGGCAGGCCTTGACCGCCAGTGGATCCGGCGAGGGTGATGCCTTCGTCCCGGGTGCACGACTGCGGGTCTGGAGCGCGCGCGCCGATTTCCCAGACGCGTGGCAAGCGTTTCGTAACGGACCCGATGCGGGCCAGCTCGCACTGACCCTGGGCGAGCAGCACTTTCCGTTGCTGCTCGAGGCCGGGGCGACGCGCACGGTCGGTCGGGTGGAGGTGTTCGTCGAGACGGAGGCCGGTGTCGGCGACGTGACGATCACCGCCCCGAATGCCGCGATCGCAGCACAAGGCACCACGGCGAGCTCGCAGCTGCCGGGCACCCAGCATGGCGCCGGTCCGACCCCGAGTCCGGTCGACCCGATCGGGACGTGGACGATCGCGCTGCCGGACGTCGTCGATCCGTCGACCATCACGGACATCCACGTGCTCATGCACTACGGGATCGGGGGCCATGCGCCCGGCTGAGCCTCCGCGCGGCGACGATCCGCCTGCGCCTGCCCCTGGCCCAGCCACCGAATCCGGGCAGTCGCGCGAGTCGCCGGCGACGGGCCGCGGACCGGGGGCGTTCGATCCACCGATCGGGCCCCGGGTGGATCCGCCGAGTCTGCCCAAGCCCGGGGGGACGGCGACCGGGCTCGGCGAGACGTTCGAGGCCAACGCGTTCAACGGCACCGCGAGCCTGACCATTCCACTGCCTGCGCCGCCGGCCCGCGCCGGGACGCCGGCCTTGGCGTTGGCGTACGACTCCGGTCGAGGCAGCGACCCGTTCGGGTGGGGGTGGGCCCTGACACTACCTTCGATCGAGCGTTCGACCCGGCGCGGTCTGCCGCGCTACCTCGATGACGAGCACTCCGACACGTTCGTGCTCGCGGGTGCCGAGGACCTCGTGCCCGTGACCGATGACAGCGGCCGCGTGCAGGTTCGCACCGAAGGCGAGCACGACGTTGTCCGCTACCGGCCTCGCGTGGAATCGGGCTTTGCCCGCATCGAACGTTGGACCCGACGCGCTGATGGCGATGCCCACTGGCGAGTGACCGACGCCGACAACGCCACGTCCTGGTTTGGTCGGACGGCCGACAGTCGTGTCGCGGATCCGCAGGGGCCGACGCGGGTGTTTCGCTGGCTCGTCGACCGCGTGCAGGACGACCGCGGCAACGTCACCGTCTTCGAGTACGTCGGCGAGGACGCCCGGGGAGTCGAGGTCGACGCGGCCGCCGAGGCGAATCGCGAGCGCGGCGCGCAGCGCTACCTGGCTCGCGTACGGTACGGCAACCGAATCGCACCCGCGTCGGACATCGACGTCGATCTGCAGTTGTCGTACGCCCTCGTCTTCGACTACGGAGACCACGGCGACGCGCTACCGCCTCCCGAGGTCGAGCAGATCGACGACGTCGCGATCCCGCACGAGCCCGACCGCGACTGGGACGCACGTCTCGACGCCTTCTCGACCTTGCGGCCCGGATTCGAGGTTCGTACCCATCGTCGGTGCCGTCGCGTGCTTGCGCTGCACCACTTCGACGAGCTCGGCGCCACGCCGCAGGTGGTTCGGTCGCTCGACCTGCACTACGACGACGATCCGACGGGCAGCACGCTCGCGGCGGCGTGCGTGCGGGGTTACGTGCCGACCGGCCCCGGGCGCTATCGCGGCCGCGGCTTGCCGCCGGTGACCCTGACCATGTCGCCTTCGGTGCTCGCGCCGACCGTCCACGAGGTCGATGTCGACGACCTCGGCGATCTCGGCGGTGGGGTCGACGGCACGGGGATTCGCCTCGTGGATCTCGATGGCGAAGGCCTCCCGGGAATCCTGGCGACCCACGGACGCGCGTGGACGTACAAGCGCCCGGAAGGCGGTGGTGGCTTCGGCCCCGCCCGCGCGCTGGCACAGGTCCCCGTCATGGCGGGGTCCGCCCCGCGCCTGACCGATCTCGACGGCGACGGCGTGCTGAGTGTGGTGTCGCTGGGGTCGACGGCGGCATCGAGCATCGCGCGTGACCCAGCGACGGACGGATGGTCGGCGCCACGGTCGATGACCGACGTACCGGTCGGGGTCGATCTCGAGGCGCCGGCGGTGCAGCGGCTCGACGTCACCGGCGACGGGCTCGCCGACCTGCTCGTCGACCGCGGCGATCGCTTCGACTGGTACCGCGGTCGTGGCAGAGACGGCTACGCCGCGGCCGTGGCGGTGCCCAAGCCTCGGGCCGAGGATACCGGACCGCAAATCGTCTACGGCGACGACACGGTGATGCTCGCGACCGCGGACATGACGGGCGATGGGCTCTCGGACCTGGTGCGGGTGGAGGCGAGTGGGGTCGTGTACTGGCCCAATCGCGGGTACGGCCGCTTCGGCGCCGCGGTGCGGCTCGCGGTGTCGCAGCCGTTGGCACGACCCGGAGAGTTCTCCGCCCGACGCGTTCGCTTGGCAGACATCGACGGAACCGGACCCGCCGACCTCGTGGTGTTCGACCACGCCGGCGCCGCGGTGTTGCGCAATGCATCGGGCAACCGCCTGCTCGAGCCGGTGCACGTGGACGTCGTGCCGCCGGTCGACACGCTCGCGCACGCGGACGTCGTCGACCTCGAGGGCACCGGCAGCGCGTGCATCGTGTGGTCGTCGTCGGGCCCGGCGGCGCGGCGTCGCCCGATCCGGTACGCGAGGTTGCATGCGGAAAAGCCCCGGCTGCTCGTGCAGGTCGACAATGGTCTCGGGGGTCGGCGACGGCTGACGTACCGGTCGTCGACGGCGGAGTACCTACGGGACCGTGCTGCCGGGACACCGTGGCAGACGCGGCTGCCGTTTGCGGTCCAGGTGGTGACACAGGTCGAGACGACGGACGCGATCACCGGCCACCGGTACGTGCAGACGTACTCGTACCACCATGGCTATTTCGACGGCGTCGAGCGGGAGTTCCGAGGCTTCGCCCGGGTAGACCGCCGTGACGCGGAGTCGTTCGTCGACGGGGCCGCCGACGACGGCGAGCTCGTGGTGCCGCCCGTGCTGACGCGGACGTGGTTTCACACGGGTGCGTACCTCGGTCATGCGGCTCGGTCTCGACAGCTCGCCGCCGAGTACTGGCGAGGCGACCCCCTGATGCCGCCGCTGTCGCAAGCCACCCCGGCCGACGGACTCGAGCTCGACGACACCGTGCTGCCCTCGGGGCTGACGGCAGCCGAAGCCCGCGAAGCGTTGCGGGCCCTGCGTGGATCGACGTTGCGCACCGAAGTGTTCGCCGAAGACGGCACGCCCGAGGCGGCGGATCCGTACTTGGTCGCCGAGGCCAACTTCGCCGTGCGGCTCGAGCAGGCGAAGGGGCAGGGGGCGCACGCCGTGTTCTTCGTGCACCCGCGCGAGTCGCTGTCGCTGACCTACGATCGCGTACGCGACGATCCTCGCGTGGCGCACGAGCTGACGCTGGAGGTGGATGCGTTCGGCGTGGTGCGTCGTCGTGCGTCGGTCGCCTATCCGCGGCGCGTCCCCGTGACCGTCGAGCAGGCGCAGCTTCTGGGCACGATCGCCGAGGTCGAGGTGGTGCATCAGCCGGACCTGCCCGACCGGCACCGACTCGGGACACCGATCGCGACGCAGACCCTGCAGCTGCTCGATCTCCCCGCGGTCGCCACGGGGCGTCGCCTCTCCGTCGCAGCCATACAGGCGACGGCGACCGAGCGGGTCGCGGCCTCACGCACCTCGTACTGGGCCGACGACCTGTCGGGGCCGTTGCCGCCTGGAGAGGTGGGTCGTCGGGCGTTGCCGTTCGAGGCGCAGGCGCTGGCGATGGACACGACGCAGGCCACGGAGCTGCTGCCGGAGGTCGATCTCGCGGCGGCCGGCTACGTCGTCGATGCACAGGGTGTGTGGGCGAGGTCGGGTCGGGCGACCCACGACCCCGAACAGTTCTTCCTACCCGTGCAGTTGGTCGACCCGTTCGGAAACGCGACGGCGGTGACGTACCTGCACGGGCAGTTCGTCGTCGCGCAGACGGATGCGCTCGGCAACTCGGTATCGGCAGACATCGACTTGCGCACGCTCGCCGCTCGGGCGGTGGTCGATCCCAACGGCAACGTGACCGAGGGCGCGTCGGACGAGCTCGGGCGGGTCGTGGCGGTGGCGCGGCGGGGGATGATCGGGGTGGATGCGGGCGACACGCTCGATGCTCCTACCGTCACCGCAACCTACGACGGGTGGGCGTTCCTGACGCGAGGCGCGCCCGCATCCGCGGAGGTCCGCACCCGAGAAGTTCACGCGGATCCGAACACGCGCTGGCAGGTTGCGATCACGTACACCTCGGGGACGGGCGAGGTGGTGCAGGACAAGGTCCGGGTTGCCGCAGGACCGGTTCCGCACCTCGCGATAGATGTCCCCGAGCGATGGGTGGGGACCGGTCGCACGATCCGCAACAACAAGGGAGATCCGGTCAAGCAGTACGAGCCGTACTTCTCGGACTCGTCGGCGTTCGAGAGCGAGGCGACGATCGTGGAGCAGGGGGTCACGCCGATCCTGCGCTACGACCCGATCGGGCGCCTGGTCCGAACCGATTTCCCGGATGGCACGTTTGCGACCGTGCGGACTCGTCCGTGGCGGACCGATGGGTCGGATCGCAACGACAACGCCGGTGACAGCGACTGGCACGCCGAGCGGATGGCGATGGCCCCGGGGCCGGAGCGACGTGCCGCGGTCGTGACGCAGGCCCACCATGACACGCCCACGGTCACGCACTTCGATCCGCTCGGACGTGCGACCCGGATCGACGAAGACCTCGGCGGCGGGCATCTCGTCACGACGCAGCGCGTGCTCGACATCGTCGGCAACGAGCGGCAGGTCGTCGACGCGCGAGGCAACGTGGCCGAATCTCGCGACTTCGGTCGCCTTGGACAGGTGCTGCGCACGGTCTCGGTCGACGCCGGAACCCGGCGGGTGCTGACCGATACGATGGCCGCGCCGCACGTCGCGTTCGACTCGCGGGGCCAGACCCACAGCGTCGAGTACGACGCACTGCGTCGGCCTACCCACCAGCAGGTGACCGACGCGTCGGGAACGCGGACGCTCGTGCGCAACGTCTACGGCGAAGACGTCGTGGATGCGAACGTGCTCAACCTGCGCGGCCGGCTCTTTCGCCAGTACGACGGTGCGGGACTGGTGGAGACGTCGTCGTTCGACTTCGACGGCAACCCGTTGGTGCAGTCGCGCACGTTCGTGCGCGATGCCGAGTCGACGCCGGACTGGTCGGGGTTGCCCGAGGGGACGCCGGCTGACGTGGCGACCGCCGCGGCGGCGCGGCTGGAGGAGGAGACGTTCACCACGTCGACGACGTGGGATGCACTCGGGCGCCCCGTCGAGCAGATCGACGCAGACGGGTCGATCACACGCCCGACCTACGAAGAGGGCGGTCGACTACAGTCCCTGACCGCAGAGACCGATGGCGCCGACCCGACGCTGGTGGTGCATGGGTTGGAGTACGACGCACGAGGGCGGCGTACGGTGGTGCGGCACGGCAGCGGGACGACGACCCGGTACACGTACGATCCACGGACGTTTCGCTTGCGCCGGATCCGGACGCTGCGAGACGTCGACGGCGAGGTGCTGCAGGATGTCGGCTACCACCATGACCCGAGTGGGCACGTGGTGGCGCGGACGGACGAGGCTACGCAAGCGGTGTTCTTCGCGAGTGCGGTCGAGGAGGCCGGGGGGCAGTATGTGTACGACGCGCTGTATCGGCTGGTGGAGGCGACGGGCCGAGAGCACCGAACGCAGGGGCAGGGGACGCCGAGCGAGCAGACGCCGGGGCCGCAGCCGCACCCGTCGGATCCGCTGGCGATGCGGCGCTACACCGAGCGATACGTCTACGACGACGTGGGCAATCTGCTCTCGCACCGACACGAAGCCCCGAACGCCGGATGGACGCGCACGTACGCGTACGCGGCGGACGGCAACCGCTTGCTGGCGACGGGCCTGCCGGGGGAGGTGGGGGGCCAGCTGTCGGGGCAGTACGAGTACGACGCGCACGGAAACATGACGTCGATGCCCCACCTCGAGGTGGTGGACTGGGACGCGCTGGACAGGATGGCGGGCGCGGAGCTGGAGGGTGGCGGTCGGGTGTCGTTTCAGTACGACGCATCGGGCAACCGCGTGCGCAAGCTTCGACGCAACGGCCCAGGAACGCAGACGTTCGAGCGGGTGTACGTCGGCGGCGTGGAACGCTTCCGTCGACGGGTCGCAGACACGGTGACGACGGAGCGATGGTCGCTGCACGTGGCAGACGACACGGGACGGATCTGCCTTGTCGACCGACAAACGGTGACGGACGGCGCGACGGTGGACGCGGCGGTGCCGCTGTTTCGGTATCAGCTGTCGGGGGCGCTGGGGAGCGTGAGCGCGGAGCTGGACGGGGACGGGCGCGTGATCAGCTACGAGGAGTTTCACCCGTACGGCACGAGTGCGTACCGGGCGGTGGACTCGAGTATCGGGGTGAGTGCGCGGCGGTACCGGTACACGGGGAAGGAACGGGACGAGGAAACGGGGCTGGACTCGATGGGGGTCCGGTACTACGCGGCTTGGTTGGGGCGGTGGACGAGTACTGATCCGATCGGGATCGGGGACGGGGTGAACCGGTTTGCGTACGTGTCGGGGAACCCGGTGGGGTTGCGGGACCCGAGCGGCACCAGAGGCGTGCTCGGAGCGGTTCAGCAACAAGTGAAAGTGAACGAGGCGATCATCGCAGAGTCGAATCGCCAGGGACTGAGCGAAGATGAGCGCCACAAGGCAATGTCTCACCCTCTGCCCGAGCGACCCACACAGGAGGAGCAGCTTCGCGAGCAGGTCAGAGACGTCGAACGGCAGAAGTTCGAGAACGAAGACCTGCCTCTGATCAGGCTTGGCAAGAAACGACCCGAGGGGCTGCCCCCAGGAGCTGTTCCGGTCCGGGGTCGGACGGGCATTGAGGGCTTCAAGTCGTCTGAAGCGATCGAGGACCATCGCGAAGGCGTGCAGCACTACACCGTTAGCGGGACTCCGGTCGGCGAATTGGAGTACGACACAACCAGCCTCCCGGGAGAGTTCGCGATCGATGTGGCGGCGGGAGGCGTGCTGGGCGCGCTGCGTCGGGCCGCCGGATTCTCTGGGGTGCTGACGCGTGCCACGGGGACCGGCGAGAAGCGACTCGTCCAGACTGTTGATGACGTCGCCGGGTCAGAGTTTCACGGACCCTTGCGCATGCTGGACCAGCCGCCTCCTCCCGCCCCGCCTCGTGACCCAGGGGTACCGGAGCTCACGAACGCTCTCCAGTCGCGGGGGGTCGAGGTCAAGGAGCACCTGGAGGGGCTGAAGATCTTCAGGCCCGACGGCTCGGTCGATACGGATCTAGACGTGGTAACCGAACTTGGTGTGGTGCAGGTCAAAACAGGCGGTGGAAAGGGCGCCACGGCGCAAGCAGTCACAACGGATGAGCTCGTGGATCTTCCGGTTGCCGTGTTCGACGCAAATGCTCTACTCGGGCGGTCGGCAACGGTAAAGGGATCGGTCGAGCAAGGGCTGAGGTCGCAGGGCTTTGAGCTTACGCGTGACGTTGATAGGCTCATTGAAATTCTGCGGTCCGGCGGAAGGAAGAAGCCATGAGAGACGCCTTCGTTCTCGCGCCCGAAGAGTTCACGCCGAAGAACCTGCTCGCTGCCGCCGGGAGAGTCGGCCTATCCGTAGCCGAGCAGGGAGATCGTATCTGGGGCGGTGATGCCGACGACTACGTTGATGTGTTCGAGGATCCGACTGTCGAGCGGGACTTCGACGAGGAAGAGCTGGCCGGGACCAAGATCTGTCCGGATAGACTTCGCTTCTACCACGTCCGATTCCGCGACCACCTGCGTGCAGGGGACGTGGTCCTCCAACTCTTCGGCGAGCGCGATGATTTCGTTCTCGACAATGATCATGGTCTCCTAATCGACCTACGCGAGTTTGCAGAGGCCATTGCCTCAGCACCCGAATGGGATTGGTCAGTAGCGTCGAGTCGGCCGACCTAACCCGCTCAGGGGTGAGCTGGCGCCGATCACCCTGCCCAGAAGGCACACGCCACGCGGGTGCCGGCGGCGGTAGTCGCGACGATCGTGCCCGCATCCGGGAGCTCGAGCGCCTTGGAAAGCTTGGCCTCGTACTCGGCGATGAGGTCCGCGCCGAGGCAGGGAATTGACCTGCCCGGAAGGCGTGCAGCTTCGCGAAGAACGCCGCGGCCGCGATCGGCTCGATGCGGCGCTAATTGACCTGCCCGGAAGGTAATTGACCTGCCCGGAAGGCGTGCAGGTCAGCGTGCAGCTTCGCGAAGAACGCCG
>CALBMM010000044.1 GCA_937896535.1 uncultured Pseudomonadota bacterium | reverse complement strand
AGCGCGATCGCATCGCCGATGGCCTCGTGGAAGCCGTCGTGCGCGCCCGCCTGAAAGAGCACCGGCAGCTGGTAGTAGTTGTTGTAGTAGTAGTCGTGCCCGAGCTCGTGGTGGATCGTCACGAGGTCTTCGTGGTCGACCTTGATGCACATCTTGATGCGCAGGTCGTTGTTGAAGTCCACGTCCCATGCGCTGGCGTGGCACACCACCTCGCGGTCGGCGGGCTTTTTGAACAGCGAGCGCTCCCAGAAGGTCTCCGGCAGCGGGTTGAGGCCCAGCGAGGTGAAGAAGCCCTCGCCCATCTTCACCATCGCGATCTCGTCGGTGCCCTTCTTTTGTAGGGCCGCGGTCACGTCGAGGCTGGCTTCGCCGGGGTACGGCTCCAGCATCGGGTACAGGTTCGCCCAGTCCTGCGCCCACATGTTTCCGGTGATGTGCGCCGGGATGAGGCCGTCCTTGGGGACCTTGTCGTCGCCGTACTTTTCGTTGAGCTGGGCGCGAACGTGGCAGTGCAGCTGCTCGTACAGCGGCTTGACCTGATTCCACAGCCGCTCCATCTCCTGCTCGAAGGCCTCGGGGGTCATGTCGTAGCGCGAGCGCCACAGCTGACCGACGTCGGCGAAGCCGATCGCCTTCGCGCCCTCGTTGCCGAGCTCGACGAAGCGCTGGTAGTGCTCGCGCATCGGGGGCGAGACCGTGCGCCAGCGCTGCCACGCCAGAAGCTGCTCGTCCCAATCGCGCGACTCGGCGAGCACCGCCGAGAGCGCGCCGAGGTCCTGACACTCCGCCGTGTCTTCCTTGCCTTCGGGGCACCACTTGCCCTTGCCGTACATGCCCTCGAGCTTGGCGACGATCGCCGCGAGCTCCTGGCGCTTGGCCTCGTCGTCGGGGGCCGGCAGCGTCGAGGTGAGCTTGAGGAGCTGGATCTGGCGCTTGGTGTCCGGCTTGGCGTCCGTCTTGTCGAACTTGACCGCCTCCGAGATCGCCTTGGTCTCGTACGCCATCGTCGCCGCCGTGGCCTTGGCGGCGATCTGCTCGTGCTCGTCGGTGATGTCGGTGGCCTTTTGCCACTCGGCCTTCGCCGAGTTCGTCCACAGCTCGCGCAGCTTGGCGTCGACCTCGGCCACGAACTTGTCGGCGTCTTCCGCCGAGGGACCTTCGGTCTTCACCCCGGGCTTGCCCGTGTCGATCTTGACCTTGCGCGACTCGGTGTTCGGCGGGCGCTTGGCGTCGGCGGGGGGAGCTTCGTTCTTGCCGCACGAGACGGCAAGAGACACCAGCATCAGGGGCAGCGCGAGCTTGTTCATGGCGCCGCGACGCTACCTCCCGGCCGCGAGGGAGGCAAACCGCGCGCGTCGTTGCTCACCCCTTCCCCGCCCCGAGTTGCTACGCTGGGAGCCGATGCGCTGGACCTGGGCGATCGGTGCGCTGACGCTGTGCGGCTGCGCGGCGTCGTGCCGCGGCGACGGCTCGCGCACGCCGCCGGCGGGCGGCTCGTCGGACACGACGGCGGGGCCCGCGACCTCGTCGACCGCGGGTCTTTCCACCGATGGTGCGGGGGCGGACACCACGACCGGGACGGGCGCGACGACCGGGGGCTTCGACCCGGCGGCGATCGACGTGCAGGCCCACCGGGGCGACCGCGCCAACCATCCCCCGGGCAATACGTTGGTGGCGTTCACCGCCGCGCTCGAGCTCGGCGTCGACACCCTCGAAGGCGACATGCAGATCACGGCGGACGGCGCCGTGGTCCTCGGCCACGACGACGACCTGGCGGTGACGGGCTGCGAGCTGTCCGATCCGGGCGTGATGCCGATCCCGAGCCGCAAGCTCAGCGAGATGACGCTGGCCGAGGTGGCCCGCTGGGACTGTCATCCCGAGGTCGACGGCGTGCAGTCACCGCCCGAGCTCGCCGACGTGCTCGCCCTCGACGACGATGTCGCGTTCAATCTCGAGCTCAAGCGACTGACCGAGGCCGATGCCGACGTGTACCTGTCCGCCTTGATCGCCTACGACTCGGGCTGCGGGGGCTGCCTGTCGGGTCGGCTCACCGTGCAGTGCTTTGCGTGGTCGACCTTGGCGTACGCGCGCGCGACGTACCACGCACACAACGCTGGCTCGGCGCTCGCGTTCGACGTGTCGTTGTTGGCCGTCGTCCCGAGCCTCGCCGACCTGGCGACGGCCGCCGTGTACGCCGACGTCGTCTCCCCCTCGTTCGCGGAGGTCACTCCCGAGCTGGTCACGACGGCGCACGATCTCGCGCTGCGGGTCGTGCCGTGGACCGTCAACGACCCCGAGGCCATGCAAGCGTTGCTCGACTTGGGGGTCGACGGTCTCATCACCGACGACCCGGCCACCCTGCTGGCACTCCTGGGGCGATGAGCTCGCGTGCCACCGGCGCCAGCTGCGCAAGTTGGCAATCTCGCAGAGACAGCGGCCGGAATAACGCCGTAACCTAGCCGTGCGCGGGAGCTCGCTCGTCATCGCGTGACGGCGAGTGAAGGGCAGCTTCCGGCGCGACCTCTCGACGCAAACGAATAACAAGGAAGACACGGCATGGCGCTGAAACGATTGCTGATGCTCGCGATGACGAGCGCGGCTCTGACGATGACCGGCTGTCCGGGCGACGACACCGCGGCAAACTCCACGACCTCCGGATCCAGTGGCGGCGAAGACTCCACCGGTAACGACCCGACGATCACGACGAGCAACTCGCCGACCACGGGGAGCATGACCACCGGGGCCGACTCGTCCTCGGGCGGCCCGAGCACCGATCCGACCACGACCGATCCCGGCACGACGACGGGTAGCCCCGGCGGCGACTGCTGTGCCGCGCACGCCGAGCCGGGCTGCAACGACATGACGTGTCAGGACGCCGTGTGCGCGATGGACCAGTTCTGTTGCGCGTTCGAGTGGGACATGGACTGCGCCGCGTTCGCACAGAGGGTGTGCGAGGACTGTGGTGGCGCGGGTACCGACAGCGGCGACAGCGACTCCGGCGGCGCCACGTGTGGCAACGGCATGCTGGACGCCGGCGAGGACTGCGACGGCGCCAACCTCAACGGCAGCGACTGCACGGACCTCGGGTTCACCGACGGCACGCTCGGGTGCGACGCCACGTGCAGCTTCGACAGCTCGATGTGCACCGGGGCGGTGGCCTGCGACGTGGGGGCCATCGTGGGCTGCGTCGACGAGAACCCCGCGACTTGCACCTGCGAGGCCTGCGACGCCGGCGGCGGCTGCTCGCTGCAGGAAGACTGTGTCTGCCCCGACTGCGCGACGGACGACTTCTGTAGCAACCCCGCCAGCTGCAACTTCAACGGGCTGTGCGACCCCTACAACGAGGGCTGTGCGTGCACCGACTGCACCGACCATCCGCTGTGCGGCGGTCAGATGGGCATGTGCGGCAACGGCATGCTGGAGGCGGGCGAGGCGTGCGACGGCGCCGACCTCGGCGGGACCGACTGCGCGGCGCTGGGCTTCTCCGGTGGCGGCGTGCTCGCGTGCAACGGCGCGTGCGGCTTCGACACCTCCGGGTGCATCGCCGGCCCGTTCACGTGCAACGAGCCGGCCATCGCCGGCTGTCCCGAGGAGGATGCCGCCACGTGCACCTGCCAGGCGTGCGATCCGGGCAACGGCTGCAAGGGCAGCGAGGACTGCACTTGTCCCGACTGTGCCGCCGACGCGTTCTGCAGCAACCCGGACAACTGCGCCAATGACGGCCTGTGCGACCCCTACTTCGAGGGCTGCATCTGTCCGGACTGCGCGGACCATCCGCTGTGCGGCGGACCGCCGGCGGTGTGCGGCGACGGCATGGTCGGCGGCGGTGAGCAGTGCGACGGCGCGGACCTCAACGGTGCCGACTGCACGACCGTCGGCTTTGCCGGTGGCGGCGTGCTCGCCTGCAGTGCCGGGTGCGGCTTCGACACCTCCGGGTGCATCGCCGGCCCGTTCACGTGCAACGACGCGGCGCTCGCCGGATGCACCGACGAGGACGCCGTGACCTGCACGTGCGAAGCCTGCGATCCGGGCAACGGCTGCGAGGGCAGCGAGGACTGCACGTGCCCCGACTGTGCCGCCGACGCGTTCTGCAGCAACCCCGACAACTGCGCCAACGACGGGTTGTGCGACCCGTACTTCGAGGGCTGCGGCTGTCTGGACTGCGCCGACCACCCGCTGTGCCCGTAGCGGCACCTGGGCGTCGCTGACGCGCAAGGGGCCCTCCCACGCCACTTCGGCGGGGAGGGCCCTTCTGCTTTTATACTGTGGTCCAGTGCCAGTGGGACGCCCCTGCCCGTCGCGCGCCGACTCGTGGTCCGGCTGGCGGGCGTATGGCCTGGGCGTCCTGATCGCGAGTGGGCTCTTCGCCCCGGGGTGTGGCGACGACGGTCAGGCGCCGATGGCGACGACGACCGGGGCGAGCACGTCGACGACATCCGGCGATCCGGCCACGACCCGCACCGACGCCGGCTCGACGAGCACGGGCACGCCACCGACCCCCATGGGCGGCGACTGTTGTCGCGACCACCCGCTTGCAGGCTGCGACGAACCCACGTGCCAAGACGCGGTGTGTGCCGACGACCCGTTCTGCTGCAACCTGCAGTGGGATGCGCCCTGCACCGACCTCGCCCTGACACTGTGCCCGAGCTGCGCTCCGGGCACGACGAGCTCGACGACCGACGGCACCGATTCCGACAGCGGCCGCATCGACGACTGCTGCACCCCGACCCCCGGCGTGGCGGGGTGCCCGACCGATCCTCCGGTCGAAGCGTGCACGTGCACGATCGACGAGTTCTGCTGCGCCGAAGAGTGGGACCAGATCTGCGTGGACACGGCCACCCGCGTCTGCGACGCAGGCTGCGATCCGGGTGGCGGCTCGTGCTGCACGCCCAAGCCGACGAAGGGATGCGACGACGCCACGTGTCGCACCCGGGTGTGCGGCGTGGACCCCTTTTGCTGCGACCGGCAGTGGGATGCCGGCTGCGCGGACCAAGCGGCGGGGATCTGCGCCGTCTGTGGCGGCGACGACGGAGACTGTTGCGTCGAAAACCCGGGCCAGCAGGGCTGCGACGACGCGGCGTGTGTCGCGACGATCTGCGCGCCGAACGGGCCCGACCCGTCGTGCTGCACCGTCGAGTGGACGCAGGCGTGTGCCGACCTCGCCGTGGCCGAGTGTGCCGTCTGCGGCGCGGCGACCTCGGACACGGGACCAGGCGACGACTGCTGCGTCGCCACCGGCGCGATCGGCTGTGCCGACGTCGCCTGCGAGGCGGAGGTCTGTGCGGTCGACCCCTTCTGCTGCGCGAGCGGGTGGGACGTGGTCTGTGCCGACCAAGCGGCTGGCATCTGCGACGTGTGCGGCGGCGGCTCGGGCGACTGCTGCGTGGCTGGACCCGGCATGCAAGGCTGCGACGACGCGGCGTGTGTCCACACCGTGTGCGGGCAGTTCGGGCTGGACCCGACGTGCTGCTCGGTCGAGTGGACGGCCGCGTGCGCGGCCCTGGCGGTCGACGCCTGCAGTGTCTGCGCGAGCGGCTCCGACGACGGCACGGCGACCGGCGGCACCGGCGACTGCTGCACCGGACACGGCACTCCGGGCTGCGACGACGCGACGTGCGAGACCGCGGTCTGCCTGTCCGATCCGTTTTGCTGCAGCATGCAGTGGGACGACCAATGCGCGGAAGCGGCCGAGATGATGTGCGCGCTGGCGTGCGGCGGCGGTACCAGCGGCGGGGGTGTGTTTGCCTGCGACGCCGCGCAGATCTCCGCCTGCCCGGCCGAAGACCCGGTCGCCTGCACCTGCAGCGGCTGCATGCCCGGAGGCGGCTGTGCCCTGCAGGAAGACTGCGTGTGCCCCGACTGCGCGGCGGATGCGTTCTGCGCCAACCCGGCCAGCTGCAACCACAACGGGCTGTGCGATCCCTTCAACGAGGGCTGCGTGTGCCCCGACTGCGCCGACCACCCGCTGTGCCCGTAGGCCGCGGCCGGTGGTGCCCGAAGGCGTGCGCCGTCAGCTGACTTCGTCCCGACCCATCGACTGGTAGACGTCTTCGAGATCGCTGCGCACCTTGGCCAGCGAGATCACGTCGACGTCCGCGAGCACGAGCTCGCGCAGCAGGTGCGCGGCGCGGTCTTCCTCGCCGTGGATCCGCACGCGCAGCATGCCGCGATCGGCCGTGGTGGGGTCGCCGATGACCTCGCCCTTGTGCAGCGGCAGCACGGCCTCGATGAGCCCCTCGTGCTTCTTGAGCACCTCGATCGCCTTCTGCAGGCCCCGCGTGACGTGCACCTCGTGCAGGCGACGGCCCACCTCGTAGTTCGCGATGACTTCCTCGACCGTCCCGTGGACCTCGAGCCTGCCCTTTTGGATCAGCGCCACCGTGTCGCAGAACCCGTCGAGCTCGCGCAGGATGTGCGAGCTGACCACGATGCCCACCCCGGAGTCGGCGACCTTGCGCAGCACGTTGCGCAGCTGACGGCGCGCGAGCGGATCGAGCCCGTCGGCCGGCTCGTCGAGCAGCAGCAGCTCCGGGTCGTGGATCAACGTGCGCGCGATCGCGAGGCGCTGACGCATGCCCTTGGACAGCTCGCTGATCGCGACGTCGGCCTTGCCCTGCAGATCGAACATCCGCAGCACCTCGTCGACGCGCTTGGCCGCCTTGGCGTCGTCTTGGCCGTAGCACTCGGCGAAGAACCTCAGATAGCCGGCGGCGGTCATCGTCGGATACAGCGCCGTGCCGTCGCCGAGGAACCCGATGCGCCGGCGGATCGCGAAGCGCTCTTGCCAGGCGTCGGAGCCGTCCCACTGCACCTGGCCGGCGTCGGGCCGCTGCAGTGTCGCGAGAATGCGCAGCGTGGTGCTCTTGCCGGCACCGTTGGGCCCGATGAGGGCGAGCACCTCGCCGGCGCGGATCGACAGGGTCAGCTCGCTGACCGCATCGCGCACGCCGTCGTAGGAGTGGCGAATCTGCTCACATCGGACCTGCTGCATGGGAACCTATGGACGCACCGGAGGGCGGAAAGGTTCCCCAAGCGTACAACCCGGCCGGGTCGGACGACCGGGCCGGGCGGCAAAAGACGCTTCGTGGCGGCTACGGGCAGGGGAACAGGGCGTCGAGCGCCGCGATCCCGCCCTCGATGTCCGCCGGCATCGGCGCGTCGTTGCCCAGCAGGGCCACGAGGGTGGAGGCGTGCCCGGCGTCGGTGTCCTGCGCCGGCTTGATCAGCCCCTGACCGAAGGTCTGCACCCACGCCCAGTTGGCATCCGCCTCCGAGCCACACAGCGCCAGCTGCTGCTCCATGCGGTCACGCAGCACGATCGCCGCGCCGTGGTTGTTGGCCTGGTCGAGCTGATCGCGACCGGCGACGTAGAGCGGGTCGGACGTGTCGGCGTCCATGTCGGCGGGATAGGAGTCTCGCCAGCAACGCATCGCGGAAAGGCCGTCGATGATGCGGTCGTCGGCCGCCGGACTGACGCCGATCACGTCCGCCGCGAAGCCGATGCCGGCCCCACGCGCGTTGGCCCCGTTGTAGTACCCCCAGCCGGAGTCGCAGTCGCCTCCGAGGTCCGCGAGCGGACAGCTGAACGTCGACTCCTTGATCACCGACAGGTACATGAACCAGGCGATGGCGGCATCGATCCGTGCCGCGTGCACGGCCGGATCGCCTTCTCCCATCTGCGCCGCCATGAACGCATCGTTGATGATCGGCGCGATCTTGGCCGGGCCGGCGCAGCGATCGGGGTACTTCATCACGTTCGCTTCGACCGTGCATTGCTTGTCGGCGTCGACGGCAGGGTCGTGGTCGGCCTCGGGGATCTCGGGGTAGCGCACGTCCTCGCGACGAACGGTGCGCGACTCGATGCCCTGGTCGAGGGCGTACTGCTCGCGGGCCATCGTGAATCCCGCGGGAGACAGGTCCGCCGCGAGGATCGATCGAATCATCGCGAACGCTTCGGTGCGCGCCGCCGCACCGGGTTGATCGAGCGGGTGGTAGACCCCGTCGTCGTTGGCACACGCCGGCCACATGTCGTCGGCGGAGCCGTTGATCGTGGGCGTGTAGTCGGTCGCGGCGGGCATGCAGGTGCTGGTGTCCAGCGGCGCGATATCGACCTCGCTGGGCATGCAGTCGCCGCCGGTCGGATCGTCCGCGGTCCCGCCATCGGCCGTGCCGCCATCGTCGGCCGCATCGTCGCCGCCCGAGTCGTCCCCGCAGGCCGTCGACGCCAGCGCGCCGACCGCCAACCAAACCAAACCCTTCCGATTGATCGAGTCCATGCCCCCGCAGGCTACGGAGATCGACCCGACGCTCGGTAGAGGCGGACCCCCTGGCCCCCTTCGAGGGTATCCCCCCTATCCCCGGGCCGCCGGCTCAGAAGCCGAACTGCAGCTCCGCGAGGATGCCGCGGCCGGGCCCGTTGGTACTCGAGCCATGGTGTTTGTACGCGGTATCACCCACGTTCTCGAAGACGATCGCCGCGAGCACGCGACGGTCGAGCTGGTAGCCGGCCCGCATGTCGAACACGACGTAGCCGGGCGTCCCCCCTTCGGGAATCCGCGCGTCGACGCGGTCCTGCGGCGCGAGACGAGTCTGGGCACGTGCCCACCGCACGACGCCGGACACGTACACCCCCCACTTGCGGCTGCGCCATCCCGCCTCGCCGATCCCGTTGAGTGGTGGGATTCGGGACAGGGCCACCCGGTCGGGCTGCATGGGCAGATCCCGACGCGGGTTGACCCCGTCGCCCCACGCGTACGAGACGGTGCCGCGCAGCCGAAAGCCCAGCGGAAAGAAGATCCGCAGCCCCCCCTCGGCGCCGTAGATCCGCGCGATGCCGTCGAGGTTGACGAGCTGGAATCGGTTGCGGGAAGCCATGCAGTTGACGTCCCCGTCGGGGCACTCCGACAGGTCCCGTGACGTCCGCTGGATCAGGTCGCGGATCGTGGTGCGAAAGCCGAACGCCTCGAGCTCGAACCAGGGATGGCGAGCGATCATCCCGGTCTCCAACGAAAGCGAGTGCTCCGGATCGAGGTCGGCGTTCTCGTACTGGTAGCCCGGACCAACCTGCTGGCGCGAGGTCAGGTCGTCGAGGTTGGGCGCGCGAAAGCCCTGGTCGACATTGAAGACGAAGGTGAGCCACTCGACCGCATCGGCCGCGACGCCGGCGGTAGCCACCCCCGTGACCCACTGCTCGTCGACGGCCTTGGACTCGGTCATCGGTTCTTCGTCCGCTTGGGCAGCGACGACGGCGAAACGTCCGCCCGCACGCAGACGGATCGCATCCGCGAGCTCGGTGTGCACCTCGCTCCATGCCCCGGACGTGACGTAGTGCGCCCCATCGAGGTACTGGCCGCGCGGACGCTCGACGGAGATGTCGACGTCGGTGAACGTCAGCGTCTCGTCGCTGGCGAGGCGGTCCACGTACAGATCGGCGCCGTAGCGCACCCCGAGCGTGGCCCACGGCGCGAGCACGAACTCCTTGGTCTCGGCGTGCAAGCCGGTCCCTCCGGCGTGGACGTCGTCTTCGCCCGTCAGCTCGGTCACCGAGGGCGAGCCCCGGTGCTCGCGGCGCGTTTCGTGCTGTTTTTGGTACGACAGCGTCAGCCGCACGTGCTCGGCCGCGGCCGGCCCCTCGCTGTGCTCGTACGCCCCGTAGACGAGCGTGCGAAACTGCCGCAGGTACGTCAGGCACTCGTCTTGCGGAGCGGTCTGCGGCGGACACTTGTCGGTGCGCGGCGCGTCGAACTGCCGGTAGTCGTAGTAGCCGAACGTGACGCGGTGCTTGCGGTTGGGCCGCCACACGATGCGCGCGTCGTCGGTGAGCTCGCGAAAGCCGGTGCCGAGCTGCGTGTGATCGTCGGGCCCGAAGATCGGAGGCACCGTCTGCGGCGTGCCGGTTCCGGGCTGCTGTACGCGACCGCCCGATCGCAGCAGATCCAACTTGCGATAGCCGGCTCCCACGATCACGCCGAGCTTGCCGTTGACCGACACGCTCGTCTGCCCGCGCCCGCCGAGCTCGGCGTCGGCCGAGGCCGCGCGCAGGATCGCCTTGGGATGCACCACCACTCCGCGCCGATCCTCGAAGTCGGGCTCGATCGGCGTGGCGAGTAGTGCTCCGCCGATCGCGTCGGACCCCCAGCGCGTCGACGCGCTGCCACGCAGGACCTCCAGCCGCTGCACCGAGCGCGAGTCGATGGTGAAGAAGTACTGGTTGGGCCCCTGGCGAAACGTGCTGTTGTTGAGGCGCACGCCGTCGAAGAACATGACGGTCTGTTGGCCGGTCAGCCCGCGCAGGTACGGCGAGGCCTGCCCGTGCGAGGTCTGCTGGATGTAGACCCCAGGCTCGCCACGCAGCGCATCGGGGGTCGATCGTGGCAGGCGCTCGTCGAGCTCCTCGCGACCGACCACCGTCGACGCCCGATCGCGCTCCGACGGCTCGGGCCGCCCCACGCGCACCTGCACGTCGCGCGTGATCTCGTCGTCGTCGTCGGACGCCGCCGGCTTCGGTTTCTGCGTCGGATCCGGGTTCGGCTCGAGCGGCGCCTCGCCGACGGGTGCCAGGGCCAGCGATGCGACCAGCGCGACCGCGCTCGAGCACGCCAAGACCACGAGCGGTGATCTTGGTCGAATCGCCCTACGGCTGTCTCTGGGGTTTTCCCCGCTCGGACGTGAGGGGATCCACCCGTGGGCGTTCGTTCAGTTTTTCGACGGCCCCGTGCTGGCATCGAGGCCGACCCCACAGTACAACCCAGATCTGCTCGTGACCCGTCGCCACTCGCCCTGGGCGCCATTGCTGGCGCTGTGCCTGACCACCGGCGCGTCGTGCCGACGGGGGGACGAGCTTCCCCTGGCCTCCCCCAACGCTCGCGCCGAGGACGCGGCGACCCTTCCGGGCTTCGGCGACGACGGGGACGTCGCCGTCATCGACGAGATCGAGCGGTACTACGTGCCACTGGGCGACGCGCCCACGCGCGGCCCGAAGACGGCCGCCGTGACCGTGGTGATGTTCAGCGACTTCGAGTGTCCGTTTTGCCAGCGCGGCCACGACACCCTGCTCGAGCTCGCCCGCCGCCACCCCGAGGACGTCCGGATCGCCTACAAGGCCTTCCCGCTCGACCGTCACAGCCTCGCGCTGGTCGCCGCGATGGCGGCCCGCACGGCCCAGGCCGAGGGCAAGTTCTGGGAGTACCACGACCTGCTGTTTTCGCAGCGCGAGCTGTCGGTGCCGCTGTTGTTTCAGTACGCGGAGCGGACCGGCGTCGACCTCGACAACCTCCGTCGCGACCTCGCCAACCTCGAGTACGGCACGGAGGTGCGCCGCGACCAGCGGCTCGCGAGACGACTCGGCGTCGACAGCACGCCCACCTTCTTCGTCAACGGCCGCTCGGTCTCCGGAGCGCAGCCGCTCGAAGTGTTCGAGGCGATGATCGCCGAGGAGCTCGAGCTCGCCGACCAGTGGCGGGCCGACGGCGTGGCGCCCGACGGCCTGTACGAGCACGCGATCGCCGACGGCTTCAAGAAGGTCGTGTACTCCGGCGGCCGTCGCAGCCTCGATCCCGATGCGGTCGTGGCCGTGCCGATCGGCACCTCGCCGATGCGGGGCGACCCGCAGGCGCCGATCACCGTGGTTTCGTTCGCCGACTTCCAGTGTCCGTACTGCGTCCGCGGAGCCGCGACGCTCGAGGCGCTGCGTGAGGAGTACGGCGAGAAGGTGCGCGTGGTGTTCAAGCACTTCCCGCTGTCGTTTCACTCGCACGCGTTCCTGGCCGCTCGCGCCGCCGAGGCGGCCAAGGCCCAGGGCAAGTTCTGGGAGTTCCACGACGCGCTGTTCGGCACCGGCGCCCGCTTCGACGAGGACGACCTCGATCAGATCGCCAAGGACATCGGGCTGAACATGAAGAAGTTCGAGGCCGCGATGTCGGATCCGGATCTCGACCGTGCCGTCGCGGCCGACCAGGCCCTCGCCACCGAGCTCGGCGTGACCGGCACCCCCGCGTTCTTCGTCAACGGCCGCCCGCTCGAGGGCGCCCAGCCCGAGCTCGAGTTCCGCCTGCTGTTCGAAGAAGAGCTCGAGCGCGCCGCCACGGCCACCGCCAAGGGCACCGCGAAGGCGGACCTGTACGAGACGCTGACGCACACGCCGCTGACGGAGTGAAGCGCGGTGGGTGCGCGTTGGGCAATTCGCTCGATCGAGGCGCGCGGGCCTGAACAACACGCCCCGCGACATCGCTCGCGCGGCGTCGCCCGTTGGAACGCCACGTCGGCGTAACTGCTTGAAACCGCGTGGGTGCGGGGTGAGCCCGGCCGCGGTCCCAGGCTCGGATCGGCTCCTGCACTGCGATGGCCTCGCGATGCGGCAGTCCTCTCTTCTTCTCGTGGTTTCCGCGGGCGCGCTGGCCTGCGCCCCGCCCCCCGATCTCGGCGGCCTCGACACCGGAGCCGCCGACGCGTCCGCCGAGGGCATGGGCGGCGGCGGCGAGTCCGTCGGCGACGAGGGCGAGGACGCGCTCGCGGGCGCCGACCTCGACGCGTCCCGTCTCGACCGCACCGGCGCGGGCGGGCGGTGCGGGTTCCCCTCGCCGGGCGACGCGGGCTACGGCACCGACGTCGGCCAGCGTCTCGAAAACAACGCGGGCCTGCAGCTCGTCGACTGCGAGGGCAACCCCCTGCAGCTCGCGGACTTCTTCTGCGAGCGCGACGGCGGGGGCTACAACGCCGCGATCCTGCTCAACATCGGCGCCGGCTGGTGCGCCCCGTGCCAGGAAGAGACGCGCGAGTTCCCCGAGCTGTACGCCGAGTATCACGACAGGGGCATCGAGCTGGTGCAGGTGCTCTTTCAGGACTGGACCGCCCAGGCCCCGACGAAGACGTTTTGCGCGGACTGGTCGGCCGGCATGTGGCACAGCGGCGGGCAGACGCAGGACGTGGGGCTGGACCTGCCCTTCCCCGTGCTGCTAGACCAAGTCAACGACTGGACCGCGGTCTACCTGCAAGACCCGCAGTCGGCGACACCGGTCAACATGCTCATCGACGCCAACGGCAACATCCGCTGGAAGCTCGAGGGGCAAAAGCCCGACGTCGCGACGTTGCGGACCCAGCTCGATCTCGTCCTCGCCAACCCGTACGGAGGCGGAGCCTGAGATGCGCGCGGTGATCCGAACGCTCATGGTCGCGGGGCTCGCCACGCTCGCCGCGTGCGCCGGCGCCGGCGGTGCGTCCTCGCGCCCCTCCGGCAACGGTCGCGGGCTCGACGTGTCGCTCCCCGACGTCACGGGAACCCTGGTCACCCCGACGGCCGAGCATCCCGACGACGTGTTCATCTTCGCCTTCTGGGCGACGTGGTGTCAGCCCTGCCAGCAGGAGCTGACGAAGATGAACGCGATCTACGCGGACAAGAAGGACCGCGGGCTGCAGATCTTCGCGATCAACATCGACAGTCCCGACACCGCCGCGCAGGTGGCCCCGTGGGTCGAGCGCGAGGGCTATCGGTTCCCCGTGCTGCTGGACCGCGAGACTCAGGTCCTGACCCGGTTCAATCCGCGAGGCGACATCCCGTACTACGTCGTGCTCGACGCCAGCGGGAAGATCCTCAAGGACCACCAGGGCTACATGACCGGCGACATGGACGAGCTCGCCGCGTTCCTCGACTCCGTGCTTCGCACCGCGGGCTGAGCGTTGGCGGCCTGGCCCTGCACGTTCGGCGTGGCCCTGGCCATCGCCGGCGCGCCGCTGGATCCGGCGGCGCCCCAAGGCGGCGAGTCGACGGTGGTCGAGGTCGCGCCGTCGGACGACGACGCGCCGGTCCAAGCCGAGACGAAGGCGGGGCACGCCCAGCGCAGCGTCCGGATCCCGCCGATCCCGGCTGGCCGCTACTACGTGCAGCCGTGGGTCCGAAACACCCTCTTCACCGAGTGGTACCGCGAAAACTACAACACGCAGGCCTCCGACGACGACTTCGTCAGTCTCGTCGACCGGCTCAGCGTCGGCGTCGACACGCGCATGGACAAAGTCTCGCTGTCGACCCAAGTCCGCTTCGATGGCCAGAAGATCTGGTTTCCGGCCGGGCAGGACTGCACCGGTGATTGCGTCCCGGTGCAGGACGACGCTCGGCTCGAGCGCGCCACCGTGCGGGCCGACAGCAAGTACGTGTCGGTGACCGGCGGCGACTTCAACGTCAACTTCGGACGCGGCATGGGGCTGAGCGTGCGCAAGATCGATCTCATCGGCGTGGACGCGACGATCAAGGGCGGTCGCGTCGACCTGCGCACCAAGCCGATCCGCGCCACCGGCATCGCCGGCTTCGGCAACCGACAAAACAGCGACTTCGCGACCCGACAACTCGTGTCCGATCCCGGCTATCCCGCGCAGTCGTACACGTTCAACCCGAACACGGAAGACACCGGCTGCGACGTGTCGCGGGCGCTCGACGACACGGTGGGCAACCCGTTTTGGACCGTGTGCTCCGACCTGGTCGCCGGCGGGCGCGTCGAAGCGACGCTTCCGGGCAAGATCGACCTCGGGTCGCACTACGTGTTCATCGATTTCGGTGACGAGATCACCGCCGACGTGGTCGACGAGCACACGCACCTCGTCGGCGGCGACCTCGGTCGGACGCGCATCGGCGGGGTCTGGGACACGTTCGTCGGCGCCAGCGGGATCGTCCGCAACCCGAACCTGAAGGGCACGCCGCTGCAGACCCAGGGCTTCGAGGGCTACGGGCTGTACGCCTCGAACGTCTTCGTGGTCGACACCACGTCGGTGCTCGTGGAGGCCAAGCACTATCGCGACTACCTGCTCGCGCTGACGCAGAGCTCGCTGATGCAGTACACCGAAAACCCCACGCTCGAGCGCGAGGACCAGCAGGTCCCGGGCAATCAGAACGCGACGGGTGGCCGACTGCGGGTCGACCACACCTGGCGCGAGACGGGGCTGACCTTGTTCGGCAGCACGCTCGAGTACGTGTACTCGGAGAACGTGGGCTTTTCACAGTTCGGCGACGACAGTCGGCTCGCGACCCACAACTACGGCGGCCTCATCTGGCGCAGGCCCCACTCGGACTTCGTGCTGCAGGCGTCGGGGGGCTATCGCTACGAGCGCTACCTCGAGACGTACGTCGACACGCCGCTCAAGCGCCGCTTCCCCCACGCCGAGCTGTACCTGTCGATCCCGCTGGTCACGCGCCGCGGGCTGACCCACGCGCTGGCGATCCGCGGCGAGGGACGCTGGGAGAACTTCCGGACGCCGGGCAGCGCCGAGGACTTCTTTCGCGGCCTGCTCACGCTCGGCTACAGCATGAGCCCCTGGTTTTCGGTCACCTACCTGCAGGGCATCGACACCGAGCAGCCCACGCCCGCCGGCGAGCCCTCCCTGACGCGCGAGCGCTGCGAAGGCGGCGCCGCGTCGCTGTGCCGCCCCCACCTGTGGCCGGGCGTGCAGGCACAGATCAACTTCTTCGACGCCAGCTTCCTGCGCATCTTCGCCGGTCGCCAAGTGGGCGGCCGCGTCTGCGTCAACGGCTCGTGCCGAACACTGCCCGATTTCGAGGGCATCCGCACCGAACTCGTGTTCTCGTTCTGACGGTCTCAGGCCGGTGGCTTGGTGGCGATCACGCGCCGCAGCTGTGCGTCGACGTCCGCCCACGGCGGGGCGTCCGCTGCCCCGTCGCGTATCGAGATCAGCTGGGTCTCCAGCTGCAGCGCCTCGGCGCCGGCGTCGGCGTAGCCGAAGCTGCCGGCCGTGCCCGCAAGGCGGTGCGCGAGCTCGATCGCCTTCGCCACCTGCTCGGCGTCGGCGGGCGCGGCGGCGACGACCTGGGCGAGCTCGTCGATGCGATCGCGCAGCTTGCCCGCGAACTTGGCCCGGACGGCGGCCAACCGCGCCTTCGCTTCGGAGACTGCGCTCATCGGTGCACCTTCGCGACGATGCCGCGGACCTGTTCGGCGAGGGAAATCGGGTCGAACGGCTTGCCGATCACGCCCACGGCCCCAATCTCGAGATACTCGGCGATCTCGTGCTCGGCCACCTTGGCGGTCATGAAGATCACCGGGATCGTCGCCGTCGCGGCGTCGGCGAGCAGTCGCTCGAACACGGCGCGTCCGTCCATCACCGGCATCATCATGTCGAGCAGTATCACGTCGGGGGCGTGGGTCCGTGCGAGCTCGATCGCCTCGGGGCCCGACCCGGCGAGCCAGGTCTGCCAGCCGCCGACATCGGCCAATGCCATCTTGCCGATCAAACGGAGATCGTCGTCGTCGTCGACCAGCAACACGGAAGAGATCGCCACGGGGACCTCCTTCAGCTGCCGAGCTCTTTGAAGCGTTCGAGCTTGCGGTACAGCGTCTTTCGATCGAGGCCCAAGACCTTGGCGGCCATGGTCTTGTTCGAGCCCACCGCCTCGACGACGCGAAGGATGTAGCGGCGCTCGACCTCTTCGAGCGGCACGAGTTCACTGGGATCGTCGGCGGCCACGACCACGTGCGAGCGGCGGTACTTGACGATCCGCTCCGGCAGGTCCTCGATCGCGATCTCCGAGAAGCGGGTGAGCGCAACGGCGCGCTCCATGCAGTTGCGGAGCTCGCGAACGTTGCCCGGCCAGTGGTAGTCGCACAGACGCTGGGCCGCCGCCGAAGAGATGCCCTTGACGTCCTTGTTCGCCTGCAGCGCGTATCGCTGCAGGAAATGCTGCGCGAGCATCAGCACGTCGGTCCCGCGCGAGCGCAGCGGCGGCAGGCGAACGTGGATGACGTTGACGCGGAAGTACAGGTCCTCGCGGAAGCGGTTCTCCTCCACCGCCTCTTCGAGATCGCGATTGGTCGCCGCGACGATGCGAACGTCGATGTCGACCTCCTGGTTGCTACCGACCGGACGGACCTTGCGCTCTTCGAGGGCGCGCAGCAGCTTCGGCTGCATCGCCACGGGAATCTCACCGATCTCGTCGAGGAAGAGCGTGCCGCCGGAGGCTTGCGCGAACAGACCCACGCGGTCGGCGCGAGCGTCGGTGAAGGCACCGCGGGCGTGGCCGAACAGCTCGCTCTCGAGCAGCTGCTCGGGGACGGCGGAGCAGTTGACCGCGACGAATGGCCCTTCGCGGCGCACGCTGTGCTCGTGCAGCGCCCGGGCCACGAGCTCCTTGCCGGTGCCGCTCTCGCCGGTCACCAGCACGGAAGCCTCCGAGCCCGACACGCGCTGCAGCAGGTCGTAGACCTTCTGCATCGCCGCCGACGAGCCGAGGATCCCGCCGAACGATTGCGATTCGGCGACGACCTGTCGAAGGCGCCGCGCCTCGTCACGGATGCGCACCTCCTGCACGACCCGCGTCAGTCGCATGCTCACCGCATCGAGATCGATCGGCTTGAGGATGAAGTCGTAGGCCCCCGCCCTCATCGCCGAGATCGCCGTCTTGAGACTACCGAACGCAGTCATCACGATGACGGTCTGCTCCGGGTTCTCTCCGACGATGCGCGAGCAGAACTCCAGTCCGCTCATGCCCGGTAGATTGATGTCCGCGAGCACGACGTCGAAGCGCGCCTCCTGCAGTGCCAACAATCCCTTCTCTGCGGACGGTTGGACGGAGACGTCGAACCCGGCGACGGACAAGCCTGCCTCGAGCAGCTCGAGCAGGTCGGCGTCGTCGTCGACGACGAGAACGCTACCGCTGTGCGATCCCGACACCTTTTGCCGTTATACCAGCCCGTCCCCCCGGCCGGTGCGGGCGCGCGAGCCCGTGGGCCGCCGCCGGTCGCCAAATTCGCGCCCAAGTGCCGCGGGCGGTGTTCAAACCCGGCGCACGCCTGTAGCCTAGCGTCGCTCAGCGCCGGGTGAGCCCGGCACCGTCCGATGCCTCTTCTCGCTGCGAAGCTGCTCCTCCTCCCGCTCGGACTCGCTCACGCCCAACCGGCCGACGGGCCGACAGGGACCGTGACCGCAGATCCGGCGTCGTCCGGCACGACCGAGATCAGCGAGCAGGGCAAATACGCGACCGCCTCGGACGCGCGCGAAGCCGACGACGCGACGGAGGGCGAAATCGCAGCCGGCGGCCTCGTGTCCACGGGCAACGCTCGGGCGACGCAGGGCACGCTCAACACCCGCGTGCGGGTGCGCCGCCAGGCCCACGAGTTTCGCTCGCTCGTCGCGGGCAACTACGGTCGCGCCGCCGCGGACGTCACTTCCGACGTCGAAACGACGGTCCTCAACCTTCAGGGCATGGCGAGGTACGACTACTTCTTCGCCAAGCGATGGTCGGCGTTCCTGATGGCGACCGCTCGCCACGACCGATTTCAGGGACTGGATCTGCGCCTGAACATCGACCCGGGCGTGGCCTTCTACGCCCTACAAAAGCCCAATCATCGACTGTGGTTCGAGGTCGGCTACGACTTTCAGTTCGACCTGCGCCGCGACGAGGCCATCTTCGAGCGTACCGAAGAGGACCTCGATGGAAACGGCGAGATCAGCGACGACGAGGTCACCGAGACGCGAATCGCCGACAAGCGTCAGCTCAATCACGCCGCGCGCCTGTTCGCGGGGTACACCAACAACCTGTCGGAAAGAGTGACGTTCGACACAGGGTTGGAGTACCTGCAGAGTCTGATCGTGGGTCCTCGACTACGCCTGAACTGGGTGAATGCACTATCGGTCCAGGTGTTCGGACGGGTGGGCCTCGCGGCCACTTTCACGCTTCGGTACGAAAATCAGCCGTTGCCCGACGTCGTGAAGCTCGACACGGTCACGGCCATCTTGTTGACCGCTCGGTTCATTTGACAGGCGGCCCGCGGGCCGGCGAAACGACCTCAGAACGTCGTTGGCGCGAACCCCTGGAGGTGGCACACTACGGGTGGCCCACGTCGGACCTCACCGGTCCGTTCGCCCGTGAGCCCCACAGAGTTATTGCGACCGCGGGTCGCTGCTCGGACCCATTTTTGGGGGCGGTCCGGGCAGCGGCCCGAACCTTCTATGCCCCCCGTCACCGGCGTGGTGCTCGGAGGTCGGCAGCAAGCTGCGGATTGCCCCCCGCATCCGGGGGGCTCGTTCGTGGTGACCGCGATCGCTCGGTGTCTGCGTGCCCGTCACCGGCGTGGTGCTCGGAGGTCGGCAGCAAGCGGCCACGCCGGTTATTGGATGACCTTGAACTCGATGCGGCGGTTCTTGGCGCGGCCGGCCTTGGTCTTGTTGTCCGCGACAGGGACTTCGGGACCGTAGCCCTTGGTCTCGAGGCGCTCGCCGTCGATGCCCTTGTCGACGAGGTAGTCCTTGACCGCGTCCGCACGCGACTGCGACAGCTCCATGTTGAGATCCTTGCTGCCGGTATCGTCGGTGTGACCGCTGATCTCCAGGCGGATCTCCGGATACTTCTCCAGAGTCTCGACGACCTTGCTCAGCGCGCCACGTGACTTGTTGCGGATCGTCGCTTTGCCCGACGCGAAGTAGATGCCTTCGATCACGCCGGTCAGGCGCTTGATCTCTTCGGGCGGCTCGTCCGGACAACCGTCCTTGTCTTCGAAGCCGTTGAAGTTCTCCGGCTCGTTCTCGCATTTGTCGGAGGTGTCGAGGATGCCGTCACCGTCACTGTCCTTGATCGGACATCCGTTGGGCTGATCGCCCCACTCCCTCGGACACGAGTCGCGCTTGTCGGGTACGCCGTCCTTGTCGCTGTCCTTGTCGAGTGGACAGCCCACTTCGTCCTCGCCGTACTGGTCCGGGCACTGGTCGACGCGGTCGGGCACGAGGTCGCCGTCGCTGTCGACGTTGCGCGAAGCGTCGTCACCGATCCAACGCTTGAGCCGCAGCGTGACGTCGAGCCCGGCGAGAATCTCCCCGTGGTGCTGACGATTTCCGTCGTTGCCGTTGCCGGCCACGATGTGCCGTCCGTCCAGGCGCACGGCAATCCAGTCGTTGATGAACATGCGCACGCCGGGTCCCCAGTGGAACGCCGCGTCCCCCGAGTCGAGGATCGGCACGTCGGAGCGGATGCCCAGACCGCCGCCGCCGATCACCAACGTCGGGGTGATCCGATACCAGGGCAGCTGCGCGATCACGTGACCGCGCACGGTGAACATGTTGGCGCGCGCGTCCTCGCTCGGACTGCGCGTGGGCATCACACCGGTCTCCAGACCCACCCCGAGAAATCGCAGGGGCATGTACGCGGCCCGGAAGCCGAGGTCGAACGCGGACCGATTCAGGCTCGGCTGCGGACCTTCGCCCGGGTCGAACAAGCCATGGTTTTCGGCCACGATGATGGCACCGAGGTAGATGCCGAGCTCGACCATGTGGTTCTCGGGCGCGTAGCGCTCGATCCACGGTCCGGTCGGCTTCTCTCGCTTCGGGCGATCCTTCTTGTCCTTCTTGCCTCGCTTCTTGCGCTTGCCCTTCGCCTCCGCGCCGCCGCCGAGCGAGGCGCTCACCGAACCGCTGGCACCACCCTCGTCGTCGTCGGGCGCCTCGTCGTCGAGAGGATCTTCGCTGTCGTCGAGGTCCTCGCCGTCCTCGAAATCGCTGTCGTCATCGAGGTCGTCGTCGGGCGCGGCTTGGGCGTTCGTCGCGCCCAGTCCCCACAGCGCAGCCGCCAGGATCGCTGCGGTCCCTAGACGACGATGAAGTTTCACGGCCTTTCGCATGCGCCCCCGACCGTACGGTCCGCGCAAACGTTAGTCGGTCGAAACGGGCACGGTCAATCACCCAACGATGGCGTCGTGCTATGCATGATCGGTGGCGACCGCTCACGAGCGGAAGATGTACGTGCTGCTCGCCGTCATCGGCGTCTCGACACCGATGACGCTGCTCGTCGAGACAGCGATCCGCCACCTCGTCATGCCCCCTGAATTTGAACAGGTGCGCGCCTGGCTAGGTCCCCAGGTCACACCTTGGGTTTGGGGGATGGTGCCGCTCACCGTTTTGGCGACCGCGGGGGCGGTCCCGCTACAGCGGTACCTGTATCGGGGCGAGTTTGCCGAGCGCGAGGCGAAGCTCGGCGCCGACAAGGCCCACGACAAGGCGGTGTTCGAGTCCCTGATGCTGTCGACGTCGGCCCCGCAGTTTCCGGCGCTGCTGGCCACCTTCGGCTACCTGTGCGGGGCCTCGCCGACGCCGGTGGTGTGGACGATGGTCCTGGCCACGATCGGCGTCTTCGCGCTCGGCCTGTTCCTGCCTCCGCGCCCGGTCGTCAGCGCTTCGCGTACGCCCGAATGACCTGGTAGGCGAAATCGGCATTGGACGTGCCGTTGTGCAGCCCGGCCATGTGCTTGTCGGCGAAGTCGCGGCGCTCCTGCGCCGGGGTCCGGTCCAGCTCCATCGCGACCACCCCCGCGGTCGTCACGAACGACTTGGGCAGCGGGTAGTCCTCGAGCTGCAGCGCCGTGTCGACGGCCGCGCGGATCCGCGCAGGCTCCTGCTTCGTCGTCGCGTCCATCAGCTCCATCGACTCGCGCACGAGCATCGGCGCGTCCTCGCCGGTCCCGATCTCCATGCTCTCGATCCACCACGGGGTCGTCGAGACGTCGAAGTGCGAGGAGGTGAGTCGGTACACCTCGTACGTCGCCGTCAGCCACGCGTTCCAGTCCGGCTCCGCCGACTGCAGCAGCTCCGTGCTCGTGCGCCAGATGTCCATGTCGCGCGCGTTGAGGTCGATGGGCTCGGTCTCTTCGGGGTTGGCGTAGCGCCGCATCAGCAGCGCCGCGAGCTCGGTCTCGTACAGGATGTGCGGGTCGCGAAGGTCACCGATGCCCTCGGCCGGATAGGGTCGTCGCGCGATGCCACCCAAGACCTCCACGAGCGGCGCCGGCGTCCAGCGCAGCTCGTGCAGGAACTCCGCCGACGACCGCATGAAGCGTTCCTTCTCCGCGCCGGTGTCCAGCAGCGGCATGACGTCGCGGTTGGGCTGCCGGTCGGCGAGGAACGGGTGCAGCATCTGCTTGTTGGCGGTGATGAGGCCGTCGATCTGCCCCACGTCGTGGATGCCGAGCAGCTCGAAGCTCTCCTGCATGTCCGGCCACGTCAGCACTTCGTCCGAGAGCTGTCCGAGCGGGCCGTCGGGCGAGGACAAGATCACCCAGTCGCGGTTGCCGATGCGCACCACGAGGTAGTCCTCGAACTCTCGGTCGAGCGCCGCGAGCACGCTCATCAGCAGCTCGTCCGACAGCTCGTAGCCTTGCAGCCACTGCGCGAGCACCCCGCCCGGCTTGAGGTAGCGCTTGACCTCTTGGTAGAACTCGACCGTGAAGAGGCTCGAGACGCCGCTGACCCACGGGTTGGTCGGCTCCGAGATGATGAAGTCGTACTTGTAGCCGGCCGTGGCGAAGTACGCCTTCGCGTCGTCGAAATAGATGTGACTGCGCGGGTCCTCGTAGGCCCGGTAGTTGACGGGCTTGAAGAACTCCGAGCCGCGCACCATCTCGGGCTCGATCTCCACCGTGTCGAGCCGCTCGAGCTTCGGCGATCCGAGCACGGTGTGACACGTGACGCCGGAGCCGAACCCGATGAGCGCGCCGTGGGTCGCGTCGGGGCGGGCCATCAGCGGCACGATGCCCACGAGGAACTGGTTGGGCTCGTCGCCGGCGATGTCGGGACCCCACTCGGGGTCGCGACCTTGCGGCCAGCGATCGAGGATCACCGAGGCATCCGGTTTTCCGTTGGTATAGATGATGTGATAGGTGTCGTGGTCGGTGTTGTCGACGACGGTCACCGACGCGGTGCGCCCGTCCACGTAGCTGAGAATCTCGTAGTACTCCGGCAGCTCCATGCGACCGCGGCGGAACACGGTGGCCGTGAGCACCATCGGGTTGATCGGGTAGATCAGACCGAACACCACCATCAGCAGCGTCCCGGTCGCGGCGAACGGCAGCATGCGCGAGGCCGCCTTGGCCGCCCGCCCCACTCGGATCTCGTTGCGGAACAGCGCGAGCCCGAGCAGCATGTCGACCAACGCGCCGATGACGATGACGCCCTTGAGGCCGACGATCGGCATCAGGATCATCCCCGCGGAGATGGCCCCGCCGATCGCCCCGAGGGTGTTGAGCGCGTAGACCTTGCCGACGATGGCCTCGGCCTGGCCGCGCTTGAGC
>CALBMM010000043.1 GCA_937896535.1 uncultured Pseudomonadota bacterium | reverse complement strand
GGAACGCTCGGGCGACCTCGCCGGCGCAGCCCGCGAGCTCAACGTCACTCTCCGCCGCAGGCTGGCCGTCGCGGGCAAGGCCGCGACGCTGATGGTGTATCCCGCGATCGTGCTGAGCATCTCGGCCGTGGTCTCCGTGCGCGTCTACGTCGCGACCACGAAGGTCCCCGGCGCCTGCCCCTCCTCGATCGACGAGTAGATCCCGTACGTCAGCCCGCGTTCCTCCCGAAGGTCCTGGAACAGACGCCCGGTCGCGTCGTCGCCGAGGATCGCGTTGGCGACCTGCAGCCCGACCCAGTCCTCGTGCCCGCGTGCGATCGCGAGGTTGCCGAGGCGAATGTGCGTCTGCGTCGACCCCGGACGGTCGACCAGATGCACGGTCAACGCCTTGGGGTGGGCATAGCTCTTGAACTTGTTGAGCGGGTTGGCGGGCAGCTTGTCGGTGTCGGCCTTGGCCCAGCGCCCGAACGCGCGCTCGGCGAGCGACTTGGCCTTCGCCGTGTCCACGTCGCCCGAGATGATCAGGTACGCGTTGTTGGGCTTGTAGAAGGTCTCGTGAAACTCCCGCAGGTCGTCGACGGAGATCGCGTCGATCTGCTCGGGCGTGGGAAACAGGCGCCCGTACGGGTGACCTTCGGGGTACACCACGTGGTCGAACAGGACCGAGGCGAGCAAGTCCGGCTGCGACTTGTTGTAGCCGAGCGCGCCCTTGGTCTGGTCCTTGAGCTTTTGCAGCGCGGTGGCCGGGAACGTGGGGTTCATCGCCTCGTCGGCCATCAGCACCATGGCGAGCTTGGCGTCCTTGGCCAGCACGTGCGACCAGACCGTGGTCGAGTGCAGGCCTGCGCCCGCCGCGATCCGTCCCCCGACGAACTCGATCGCTTCGTCGATCTTGGCCTTGCTGCGCGAGGCGGTGCCTTCGCCGAGCATCGACGCGGTGAAGGGCGCGACGAACTCGGCGTCCATCGAGCCGCAGCGCATCACGAGCTGGGTGGTGATCGTGGGAACCTCGGCGTTGCGCACCACGTACACCGCCAGTCCGTTGGGCAGCGTGAACGTCTCCGCCTGCGGGAAGTTGACGGGCTTGCGCGGTCCGGGGGCCGGCGGATCGGGGTAGACCGTCTCCTTGACCCGAGGTTCGGTCGGGGGCGCATCGGTCTGCGCCGTGGTTCCGGTCGGGGTGACCGTGAGCGGGGGCTCGGTGCCCTTTTCCTTCTTGCAGGCGGGCACGAGCGTCAGCGACAGCGCGACGCTGGCGGCGGCAATGAGCTTGGTCGTCGTCATTGGTCGTTCACTTCTTGGGGGTGACCTGAAGGACCAGGCGGTTGTCGGTGAGGTACTTGTTGGCGACGCGCTTGATGTCGGCCACGGTGACCTTGCGGTACTTGTCGAGGTCCGACAGCACGATGGTCGGGTCGTCGTACAGCAGCGCGCCCGTGACGATGAGGTCGGCACGGCCGTCGTTGGTCCCGAGGCTCGTCACCGTGTCCACCGTGATCTGATTGACCGCCTTCGACAGTTCCTTGGCGGTGATCCCCGACTTCTTGACGGTGGCGATCTCGCCGTTGATGACGGCGTTGATGTCGTCGAACGTCTTGCCCGGCATCGGAATGAATGCAGCCATCGCCGAGCCGGCGTCGTGACCTCCGGATGCCGAGCCGATCGGCACCGATGCGATCACGAGCTTCTTTTCGTCCTGGAGGATCCGCGTGATGCGAGCCGAGTCGCCGCGCAGCAACGCGTTCATCATGATCTCGACCGCGTGGCGGTCCGGATGGTTCTCCGGCACCGTCTTCCAGCCCACCAGGTACAAGGGCTGCTGCGCCAGCGGGTCGGCGACGGTGCGCTCGAGGGGCTTGTCCTGGGTGTGGTCGATCGGCTCGTGCTTGGGTGGCGCTTCGCCCCTGGGGATGTCGCCGAAGGTCGAGTCGACCTTCGCCTTGACCTCCTCGTAGTCGACGTCGCCCACGATGGCGAGCACGGCGTTGTTGGGCACGTAGTACTTGTCGAAGAACGCCTTGACGTCCTCGACCTTGGCCGCGTTGAGATCGGCCGCGCTACCGATGGTCGAGTGCCCGTAGCCGGTGCCCGCCCACACGTCGGAGAAGAACGACTGCAGCGCGCCGGTGTAGGGCACGTTGTCGATGCGCATCGCCTTCTCCTCGAGGACCGCCTGGCGCTGGTTCTCGAAGTTTTCCTCGGTGACCGCGAGCGAGTCGAGCCGGTCCGACTCCAGCCACAGCGCGAGGTCGAGGTAGTGGCTGGGCAGCACGCAGTGGTACTGGGTGCGGTCGGCCGTCGTGAAGGCGTTCATCTTGCCGCCCGCGCCGAGCACGTAACGGAAGTGGCCGCCGTCGGGGACGTTCGCCGATCCTTTGTACATCATGTGCTCGAAGAAGTGCGCGAAGCCCGTGCGGCCTTCGACCTCGTCGCGCGAGCCGACCCCGTAGCCCAGGTGCATCGAGAACATCGGCGTGGAGTGGTCTTCGAGCACGAAGACCCGCATGCCGTTGGCGAGCGTGAAGTGGCGGATCTTCATTTCGATCCCCATCAGCTCGCCCTTTTTTTCGCCCTCTTCGGCGACTTCGGCCCGGGCCGACAGCGGCAGGGCGGTGGTGGTGACGAGGGCCGCGGCCCCCATCCACCGTCGCAGCGATGACATACGCGACATGGTCGTTCTCCCGTGCCACACCGTTCACGGCGCGGCGCGGGGACGGTAGCAAATCCCGAGCGCGGCGGGCCAGCCGGCGGTCATGGAACGTCGAAGCTGGCGGTGACCGGCTCCGAGAGGTTCCCTTCGGCGTCGAGCAGCAACGCGGTCACCTCGTAGGTGCCGGCGACCGGGGCGAGGATCGACACCTGCAGCCCGACGGCGGCCTCCGTGCGGCCTTCGGCGCCGACGATCGGCGTGGTCAGCGTTCCCTCGGTGCCCGAGGGCTCGACGAGGGTCAGCTCCGCCTCGGTCACGTCGGCGTCGGGATCGGCGAACTGCAGCATGCCCCGTAGCGTCGACGGCGTTCCGACGACCACCTCCGTCGCGTCGAGGGTGAAGCTGCGCAGGGCGGGTGGAGTGCCGGCGTCGTCGGGCTCGTCGCAGCCGCTCGCGAGCAGGCCCGCGCACAGTAGGAAACAGACCATGGATCGATGGACCATGCCCGTCTCGTGTCGCGAGCCGCCCGGATTCTCGGGCCGAGATCACGAAAGCGACGGCGCGTAGGTGCCCCAGAGTCCGAGGACCAACGCGGCCACGACCAGACACACGACCAGGACCGTCGGCACGACGGCGGACAGCTCGGTGCCGCGATCGCGTGGTCGAGCGCCGCGGCGGAACGCGACGAACATCCGGACGGGCAGCACGAGCTGCACGAGCGCGCTCGTGCCCAGCAGCAGCAGCAACGGCGTCTGGCGACCGACGAACACCGCGACGAGCAGCACGACCACGACGTTGGCGATCTGCTGGAGCACGACGGCCCAAACCCGCAGACGCGACAGGCCCCACGCCCCGAGTCCGAGCAGTCCGGCGCAGACCAACAGCGCCGCGGGATGCCCGTCGGCGGCGCCCGCTTCCGCGTAGGTGATCCCGAGCAGCATCAGCAGCTGCGCGTCGGCGAGCGCGAGGATCATCGACAGCAGCACCGTGCCGCGGAAGGCGATCGGGTCGAAGGCCGCGGCCGTACCCGCGCGGGTCAGGCCTTGTCGGCCGGAGGCCAGCAGCGCGAACCCGCAGCCGACGGCGAGCAGCGAGCCCGCCGCGGGAAGCGAGTCGGCGGGCCCACTCGCCCAGACGACCGCCAGCAGCAGGTACGACCACCAGATCGCGCGCGCCGAAAGCTGCGCACCCAGGCGCCCCGTATGGATCCACGCCGCGGAGAGCCCCAGCAGCACGACCGGCGTCGCGATCGCGAGCGCCAGACCGGCCCCGAGCACGATCCCGAGCACGAAGTCCACGGCCATCGTGAGCCCCGCCAAGAGTGCGCCGGCCGTTGCCAGCCAGCGGCGCGCGTCGTCCGGTCGTGACGACCATCGCTGGCGATCGCGCCAACGGACGGCGGCGTCGATCGGGGCGAAGGCGGGCAGCGACGGGGTCTGGTCGAGGTCCCGCCGCGCTTGCTGCAATGCTTGCTCGAAGCTCATCGGCAGCGTTCCTCCTCGCGCTCGACGTGGGCTCGCACTGCCCGTTCGGCCGCGACGGCGCGTCGTGACACGGCCTTGATCGACACGCCGAGAATCTCGGCACACTCGGTCAGGGGGCGCTGCTCCACCACCCGGAGCACGAACGCTTCGCGTCGCGCGTCCGGCAGACGGTCCACCGCCTCCCACAGCCGATCGCCGAGCCGACGCGTGGCGAGCACTTCCTCGGGCGTGTCCGGTCGCTCGCCCGGTGCCGGGTCGAAGCGCTCCCGCAGCGCGCGGCGGCGAAGCGCACGTCGTCGCTGGTTGCGAACGACGTTGACCGCGATGCCCCGTAGCCACGCCGCGAGCGGCATGCGGCCCTCGTAGGTGTCGATGCGCGTGAACGCGACGATGAACACTTCCTGGACGAGGTCGTCGACACTGCCGGGCAGGCACGCCAGCGCCCGGACGGTGCGCGCGATCGCAGGGGCGTGGTCGGCGAAGGCCGCTTGCATGGCCTCGCGGTCACCGGCGCGGAGCCGCCTCGCCAGCGCGGCCGCGGCCTCTTCTTCGCGAACGAGCGCCGACACTTCGCCCACCATGTGTCACGAACCCGGCCGATTCGCCGGCCGCCGACGTGACGTGCCTCTCGCCCGGCGGAACGCCGGTCAGGCGCCTACGAGGGCCGCGGGAAGCTGCCGGAGCGCTCCGCCGGGCTCGGGGACCGCGTGGGCGGGCTCTTGCGGTCGAGCATGGCGATCGCGCGCTCGGCGTGCTCGACCCCCACGGCCCACTGAATCCCCGCCGCCAGGCGCAGGGCTTCTTCGCAGCAGCGGCGTGCCTCGGCCAGCCGACCTCGCGACGCCCGGGCCCGCGCCCGCTCGATGAGCAGCTCGGCGGTGGTGAGTCGGTCGCCGAAGTGACGGGCTTCGTCGAGCGCGCGGGCCAAGTGCTGCTCGGCCAGCGCGAGCTGCTTGAGGTCTCGTAGCACCCAGGCCATCTGGGCGTGGCAGCGCAGCCGGCCGAGGCGATCCTCGCGGCGCTCGGCTTGGAACAGCGCGTGCTCGATCCAGTCGCGGGCGTCGCCGAGCTTGCCGGCGACGCGGTGGATCTCGGCGACCTTGAGCAGATATCGCCACATCGTGAAGTCGACCGACGCGCGCGGACCTTCACCGAACGTGACCATGTCCAGGCCCTCGCGAAGCTCCGCCAGCGCCTTGTCGAGCTCGCCCTTGGCCGCGTAGATCCGACCCAGCTCGTGGTAGGCGTTGAGGATCACCTCCGGCTCGCCGCCGGCCAGGGATGCCCCCAAGCCGCGCTTGAGTGCCGTGATCGCCTCGGCGTAGCGGCCGGCGCGCGACAGCTGTTCGGCGAGCGCCGAGTGCAGCTTGGCCACGTTGGACGGCGAGTGGTTCTTGCGCAGCTCGCCCTCGAGCATCGACACCGCGGCCGAGGACTGGTCGGGCGATCGCATCGCGCGGGCGGCCAGCAGTGCGAGCTCGGCCTCGAGTCCGGCGCGCGACGGATCGGGCTGCGTCGCGCACAGGCGCAGCGCCGCGTTGACCAGATCGGCGGCGCTCTGGTCGTCGAAGCATCGCTCGGAGTACTTGGCCGACTCGGCCAGGCGCTCGATCGCGTCGGGCGAGTTGGAGCGGACCAGGTGTAGCGTGCGACCGACGACCGCGAGGTCGGCCATGGAGTTGCTCTCGGCCGCGATCTCGTGCAGCGCCTCGCGACGGAACTCGTCGATCTGGGCGTAGACCGTGTCGTAGAACAACCGGTGGCCGAAGGCGTACTCGTCGCCGCGCCCGACCGGGATCAGCAGGCCGTCCAGGTGCAGCTCGCCCAGCTGCACGGAGGAGGTCAGCGGCTCGAGGGCCTTGAGCGCGGCGTGGCTCATCCGCTCGCCGATCACCGCCGCGGCTTCGAGCACCAGGCGCGCTTCGGTCGACACCAGACCCAGTCGCGTCCGCACCAGGTCGCCCTCCGTCGCGTTCTCGGGCACTTCGCGACCGACGGCCATCAGGCGCAAGCGGTTTTCGAGCGAGAGCGGCGAAAGCGGCGCACGGGCGGCGAGCTGCTCGGTGAGCTCCGATCCCGGCTTGATCGTGTCGATGACCGACTTGCCGATCGCGCGCACGGTGTCCGAGCCCAGCGGCTCGAGCCGGTCGGCCACGCCGGAGAACCAGCCGACCTCCGTCTCGGACGTGGTCGCGAGCACGACGACCGGGCTGTCGGTCGGGGCGGTGACGAGCCGGCGCAGCACCTCGCGCGAGGCCGCGTCGTAGCTGTCGATGTCGTCGAAGACCAGCAGCAGCGGCTGACCGCGTCCACCCGACAGCAACGCTTGCACCGCGCTCGCGAAGCACTCGCGCCGACGCACCGCGAGCTCGAGCTCGTACGCCGGACCCTGCAGGTGAAACAGCTCGGCGAGGCCGGGCAGCTCCTCGAACGCGAGCCCCGACAGGTTCGCCACGCGACCGAGGTCCTGCGTGCGCACCTGGGTGGGATCGAGCTCGAGCAGCTGGCTGACCATCATCCGGATCGGCCACAGCGGCGTGCGGGCACCGGTGGGATCGGAGCCGATGTAGTAGGTGCGCCAGCCGTACTGCTCCGACAGCCCGGCGATCTCGTCGGCGAGTCGGGTCTTGCCCACGCCGGGCGGACCCACGATCAGTCGTGCGCGCATCTGGGGCACCGGCCGCGCCAGCAGGGTCCGCGCCGCCTCGTACGACCGCTCTCGACCCATCATGGGCAGCGGAAAGCTGCGCACCACGACCTCGGCCGTGCTGTCGCCGGCCTCGGCGCGCATGTTGAACAGCCCCGAGCCCTTCGCGCGGGCGCTGGTGGTCGTGGTTCGGGGCGAGCTCGCCGGTGCCGGCTTGCCGCACTCGGGGCAGAACTTGTGCTCGGGCTTCATCGCCGCCCCGCAGCTCGTGCACGAGATCGCGTGGCTGGCCGTGGCGGCGGCACTGGACGCGGCCACCAGCTCCTGCCGGAACTCCAGCGCCGACGCGTAGCGCTCGTCGGGCGACTTGGCGAGCGCGCGCATGCACACCGCTTCGAGCGGATCGGGCTCGGTGCCCAGCCGCATGCTAGGCGGGATCGGCTCCGAGTGCAGATGCATGTGGAGGATCTCGACCGCGGACTCGCTCTCGAACGGCGGCCGGCCCGTCATCATCTGGTAGAGGATCGCGCCCACCGCATACAGGTCCGAGCGCGCATCGAGCTGTCGACCGCGCGCCTGCTCCGGCGACATGTACTCGGGCGTGCCGCAGACCATCCCGGCCTTGGTCAGGCCCGGGCGGTCGTCGTTGTCGGGCCGGTCCATCAGCTTGGCGATGCCGAAGTCGAGGACCTTCGCGAGCTCACCGTGGGTGCGCAGCGACTGCACGAGGATGTTCTCGGGCTTCAGATCGCGGTGCAGGATCCCCAAGCCGTGCGCTTCGGCGAGCGCGGCGAGGATCTGCAGGGTCAAGTCGACGATCCGGTCCCGCCCCATCGGGAACTCGGCCGCGATGATGTCCTCGAGGGGCCGGCCCTTGATGAACTCCATCACGATGTAGGTGGCACCACCGGGGCTGGACCCGTAGTCGACCACCGACACCACGTTCGGATGGTTGAGGCTCGCGCAGTTGTGGGCCTCGGCGGCGAAGCGCGCGTGGCTCGCTTCGTCGTTCATCAAGTGCGGCGCGAGGATCTTGACCGCGAAGTCCTTGTTGAGCGTGGTCTGCTGCGCCTTGTAGACGCGCCCCATCGCGCCCTCGCCGATGAGCTCGATGACCCGATACTTGTCCTGCAGGACCAGGCCCACGTACGGGTCGCCGTGCTCGGCCTCGGTGCCCACGAGGTCGTAGCCGCAGCCGAGGCAGAAGCGAACGTCGGCGCGCGCCCGCTGACCGCAGCTCGGACAGGTCTTGTAGGCTTCCTCGCTCACCGACTGCCGGCGCGTATCATCCCACACGCCCGTGCCCTCGGGGACCGCGCGCCGGCGATCCGCTCGTTTTTAAGGCGCCGGCCCGGCCAGGCGCGACCATCGCGGTGTGCGGCGAAGGGCGGCCGTTCCCGGTCACAAGGGCGAGACTGCACGCGATCGACCGGGTGTTCGGGCGGGTCGGCGCGACCGCGTTGACCTGGGGCGCCGGGGCCTCATATAAGTCCGCGCACTCGACGTGAAACCGTCGGGAAACGATCCACTGGGGCGTCGGCAAGTGGTAAGCCATCGGTTTTTGGTACCGACATTCGTAGGTTCGAATCCTACCGCCCCAACCAACTTTCTCTCCGATTGGTTCTCCAATTTTGCATTCGCACTCGTGATGGGCGGACGAGCGTGAACAAGACCCTGACGATCTTCGGCGGCAACTCCAATCCGAACCTGACCAAGGCGGTGGCCGAGTACGTCGGCACCCCGATGGGCGACGCTCGCGTCGCGCGGTTTTCCGACGGCGAGATCTTCGTCGAGATCAACGAGAACGTTCGCAACGTCAACTGCTTCATCGTGCAGTCGACGTGCTCGCCGCCCAACCGCAACCTGATGGAGCTGCTCATCATGATCGACGCGCTCAAGCGTGCGTCGGCCGGCTCCATCGTCGCGATCATTCCGTACTTCGGCTACGCCCGGCAGGACCGCAAGGTCAAACCGCGAACGCCGATCTCGGCCAAGCTCGTCGCCGACCTGCTGACCGCGGCCGGCTGCACGCGGGTGCTCTCGGTCGACCTGCACGCCGGGCAGATCCAGGGCTTCTTCAACATCCCGTTCGACCACCTGTTCGCGACCCCGGTGCAGCGCGACAAGCTGCATCGCGAAGGGCTCGGTGGCGACGACACGGTCGTGGTCTCGCCCGACGCCGGCGGCGTGGAGCGGGCGCGGGCGTACTCCAAGGCGCTCGGCTGCGGACTGGCCATCATCGACAAGCGCCGCGACAAGCCCAACGTCAGCCAGGTGCTGCACCTCATCGGCGACGTCGACGGCAAGCGGGCGATTCTGATCGACGACATGATCGACACCGCGGGCACGCTGTGCAACGCGGCGATGGCCGTGAAAGAAAACGGTGCGACCGAGGTCTACGCGGTCGCCACCCACGGCGTGTTCTCGGGCCCGGCGCTGGAGCGGATCAACAACTCGGTGCTGACCAAGGTCTGGGTCACCGACACGATCCCGCAGGAGTCGCGCATCGAGCAGTGCGACAAGCTCGAGGTGCTCAGCGTGGGCAGCCTGCTGGGCGAAGCCGTCAAGCGCATCCACCACGGCGACTCGATCTCGAGCCTCTTTCACTGAGCCGAGCGATCGGTCGGCGACGCGACTGCCGCCCTGGGTGGGTCGGCCTGGGCCGGGTCTCGTTGGCGCTCTGAAATATTGTCGAGAAGACCCGGCCGTTCGACCGGGTCCGTCGGGTCCTGGAACCCTTGTCGCCGCCGTCTTCCACGCAGCGGTTGGCTCCTATCGCGTCTTTGCCACCTGTGCCGTCGCTGCACGAGGCGCCGGGACGACACCTGCCCCTCCGGTTGGGGGCTGCGCGATAAGACTGCCGCAACGTGCGGGCTGAAACGGCGGATAGATCTGCTTCCTTTAGGGAATGCCGAACACGTCGACCGGCTGGGCAACCGCAGTTGCTGTCATCGGCCTGCCCTTCACGATTGCGTCCGGAGTGGTCGCGATGGTGATGTACGCGGAACGAGAACCGCCTACAAAGTCCACGTCGTCACCGGCGGTTCCCGACGTCGGTGAGCAGGCTCCACTCACACTCTGGGGCGGACCAACGATCATGTTTGCGCTGGTGATGGGGGCTGCGGAACACGTTCAAGAGGATGGCGAGCTGCTTGGCGGTGGGGGTCCGGGCGGGCAGATGGCGGACGACCCAGACGACCTTTCGCTATGTAGGGAAGATCCAGATGCGTGCGAGTTTCTGTGGATAGACGAGCTCTACGAGGCCGACATGGAGATGGAGGCAGCTCGTAGGCAGATCGACGAAACGGTCGCAACGACGAAGGGTAGCCAGTGCCGGCGCGAGCAGACGGAGCTGTGTCTGCGTGCTGGCGTTGACGTCTCTAGCGCTGCCGGGTTCTGTACGGAGAACGCGGCGAACCGTGAAATGCGGTGCCAGCCGTGCGGAGGGCTCGAGGTTTACTGCGACTCGATCGTCGCTGGGGATGGGATGGCGGCACTCGCTTCTGCCGGAGGACAGTAGCGAGACCACGGCTGCGTGGGATATCGGCGAGGCGAAGGGGGCGGGAAGTGCCTGCGCGCTCCTTCTCGTCGTCGATTGGCTCCACGATGGCCCTGACGAGCACGACGCTCTGCGCCGAAAGCTCCAGAGCCCCACCGTGCTGACGCCCATCGGCGCCCTGCGTCGCGTCACTCCCGTAGCAATCAAGCTAGACAGACCACTCGACCTTGGGTCCCCTGGAGGATCGGTCGGCGACGCAACGAAGGGCGCGCCGCGACCACGCGCGACGCACCCTCGGATTCGGCCGAGATCCTCGGCCGGGCAGGCTCGCTCGCGCGCGAGGCTCAGGCGCCGAAGTCCCAGCCCGCGTCGCCCTCGCCGACCCCCGTCGCCCAGTTCCAGGCGTCGTAGGCGTACTGACCCGCGGAGGTCATCCCGCGGACGACCGTGGCCGGGTTGGACGCGACCGCCCAGCCCGCCGTCGCGAGCGCCGGCGCGTACGGCAGCAGCGGCGCGAGGAAGGCGAACCCTCCGCCGGCCTGCTCCAGCTGTGCGTGGTCGAGGTGTCGTGATTGGCGTTGGCTTCGTTTCTTCATGGTCTTGCGTTCCCCCGGGCGACCGCGTGGTCGCCTCGATCTCTTGGTTGCCCGAGTGTGGGTCTGGTTCCCAGGTGTCGTCCCGACATTGGGTCGGTAGTACCTTGGAAGCGATGCGGAAGGTGTCGACGGTCGCGGACGAGGCCTACGCGCGTCGGGTCGTCGACGCGTTGCTCGTCGAAGGCATCGAGGCCGACGCGCGGGGCACCGAGGTCTGGGTGCTCGACGACAAGAATGTCGAGGCGGCGCGGGCTCGGCTCGACGCGTTCGCGCGCGACGGGATCCCCGACGCCGGCAAGGTGGCCCGCCGGCTACGCGAGCGCAAGAAGCTCGAGCAGCAAGACTGGGCCCAGCGCTCGCGCAACGTGGCGCAGCACTGGCGCCTGTCGTCGCTGCGCGAGCAGGGCTTTGGCCCGCTCACGTTGATGCTCATCATCGCGAGCGTCGTGGTCGCGCTGCTGGGCGCCTACGGCCCGCCCGACGACACGCGGATGTGGAACGTGACCATCGACGACTGGGCCTCGCGCGTGCCGCTACAGAAGGTGCGCGAGGGCGAGGTGTGGCGGATCTTCACCCCGATCTTCCTGCACTTCGGGATCATCCACCTGGTCTTCAACATGCTGTGGCTGCGCAGCCTGGGCACGCTCATCGAGCGCAACGACGGCTGGGTCGTGTTCGTGCCGCTGGTGCTGGCATCCGCCGCGGTCGGCAACCTGGCGCAGTACTACGTGTCCGGCCCGGGCTTCGGCGGGATGTCGGGGGTCGTCTACGCGCTGTTCGGCTTCGTGTGGATGCAGTCGCGCTACCGGCCGGCCCGCGCCTACGCGATGGCGCCACGCTCGGCGCTGTGGATGATGGGCTGGTTCGTGCTGTGTGCCACGGGCCTGGTGGGATCGATCGCCAACCTCGGCCACGCCGGCGGCCTCGTCGTGGGGCTGCTGTTCGGCGTACCGGCGTGGGTCGTGCACCTGCGCGCTCGCACCACGCGGCCCACGTACGAGCACGAAGGCGCGTGGGCGCAGGTGAGCCTGAGCCGATGGGTCCGCTTTCGTCGCCGCGTCGTCGACCCGTTCGTGCCGCTGTGGTTTCTGCTCATCGCCCTCGCGGTGGCCTGGGCCGAGCCGAACCGATCGGATCAGTTCGAGGAGCGCGTGTGCGCGCAGCGAACCGCGATGCTGTGGGAGGCCTGCCTGGCCGAGTACGAAGCGCGGGGGCAGGTGCAGCTGCTCTACGACGCGTACGCCGACGCGATGGCCGATCACCTGCCGGCCGAGGACGGCACGATGCCGCCGGACGCGACCGTGCCGACGTGCAGCGACATGCTCGAGGCGATGGAGCACCTCGCCGACGAGCTGCAGTGCGGCCGCTGAGTCGGCGGGGGCTTCGGCTCAGGCGTCGGAGACCTGACCCGCGGCGGTGACGTGGAACGCGAAGTCGCGGCGGCCGCTGACCACCGAGACCTCGATCGTGTCCTCGTCGACCCGGGCAAAGCCGAGCTCGATGACGTTGTCTTCGGGCGTGACGACCGTGTACGTGCCGGACTCGGGCACGGGGTCGATGCTGCGGGCGTGGATGCCCTCGATCGTCATGTCCCAGTCGCCGCGGGGACCGCTCCAGGTGCGCTCGCCGTCGATGTCGACGCACACGGCGGTCGCGTCCGAGCACGAGGTGAAGGTCTGGGTGCGGTCGGCCTCGACGTGCCACTGCCCGCGGTCGCTGACGATGTCGAGGTTGGTGACGATGTGACGGACGTTGTCGGTCCACTCGACGTCGGCGGTGCCATCGAGCGTCGCACGGCCGCCAGTCAGGCCGTCGTAGGTGTGCGCGACCTTCCAGGTGTCGCCCTCCTTGGCCACCGACACGCTCACCACGCCGGCGTAGGTGCGGCCCCGGTACACGCACGCGTCGGACAGGTCGCCGAAGTCGATCGTCAGCGTCGCGTCGGCCAGCGTGACCTCCGAGCACGGCACCTGGCTGACCACGAAGTCGCGCAGCTCTTCGCGTGCCTCGGCCACGGCGGCGCCGAGCGTGAAGCTCGTGGTCAGCTCGATGATCTCGGCCTGCGCCCCGTCGGCGGCCCCGAGGTCGGCGATCTCGACCACGGCCGTGCGCATCTCGGCGCGCGAGGCATCGTCGCCGACGGGCAGACAACCGGCGGCAAGCGGGGCGAGGGCGAGCAGGGCGAGGGTGGGGCGGGCGTACGTCATGGGTCGTGTCTCCTTGTGTGCACGCGACAGGAGCAAGATTCGAGCGGCCACGAAAAATGCAGTGATCTCGGTACCCGTCGCCGACCGCGACCACTCCATCGTCGCACAACGCCACAGACGACGACCGCACCATGGACTGCAGTCCAGGGCGCGCGGTCCAGATCGGTACGTCGGTGCACGTAGGCTCCGCGGCGGAAGCGAGGCGTGGTGGCGCTGTGGGAGGCTGTGGGCATGCGGCATGGGGTGAAGATCGCGATCGGGGCTCTCGTGACGACGATGTCGGGCACCGCTCGCGCCGGCGACGTCGTCAGTGAGACGAGCACGCAACCGTACCCGGGGATCGAGCTCGTCGAGCGCATCGAGGCGAACCCGAACAACCGGATCTACGTGGCCTACGTGTCGCTGTGCGCCGACCAGGTGCACATGACGGCGACGGCGCCGGCATCGAGCTTCCGCACCCCCGGCGCGTGGGGGGCCGACGCGGGGGTCCAGCTCGCGATCAACGGCGACTTCTTCACGTCGGGGCCGCAGGTCTACGGCGACGCGGTGGGCGGCGGTGTGCCCTGGCCGGTGTCGCAGACCGGCAACTCGCAAAGCGGCCAGTGGTACTACCAACGCTACGGCTGGATCGCGTTCGGCGACGGCTGGGTGGAGTTCAACCACACCGAGCGCACCAAGACGGCCGACGCCGATCGCTTCGGCGTCGGCATGGGCTGGTACCCGCAACAGGTCACCACCGAGCTGCCCAACGGCACGCACTCGCTCGTCAGCGGCTTTCCCGAGCTGGTGATCGAAGGCCAGCAGTACACGTGCTCGTCGCCGACGGACTCGTCGTGCTTTCCCGATCGCTCCGACATGCGCGACCGGCATCCGCGATCGGCGATGGGGCTGACCGAGGATCGGCAGACGATGATCCTCGTCGCCGTCGACGGTCGTGACGCGCCGGCGTCGGTGGGCATGTACGGCGCCGAGCTGGCCGAGCTGATGTTCGACCTCGGCGCGTGGGAGGCGTTCAACCTCGACGGCGGGGGATCGACCGGGATGTGGCTAGCCTCGGACGGCTACGTCAACCAGCCGTCCGACGGCAGCGCGCGCTCGGTCGCCAACCACTGGGGCGTGTTCGCCGGCCCCGAGGGCGGACAGGCCTCCGAGCCGGGCAGCTGCTTCGCGCCCGGGGGGTGCTTTCCCACGATCCTCGCGGGCGCACAGACCGAGCCCTTCGGCGACATGCCGCCGGCCTCGTACGCCCACGACGAGGCGATCGCGTTGCTCGATGCGGGTTGGGTCAGCGGCTGCCGCACCGAGCCGCAGCCCATGTACTGCCCGGGCTGCGTGCTGACGCGCGGCGCCGCGGCCAAGATCGCGGTGCTCGCGGCGGGTCTTCGGCCCGTCGCGCCGACCACCGCGACGTTCGACGACGTCGACGACGACGCGGCGTTGTTCGCCTCGGTCGAGACGGCGGTCGCGAACGGACTGATGACCGGCTGCTCCGAAACCAGCTTTTGCCCCGGAGACACGGTCTCGCGCGGCGAGCTCGCGGGCATCGTCGTGCGCGCGGCCGGCTGGCCCGCCGCCGCGGCCGACCTACCGGGCTACGACGACGTGCCCGTCGGCCACGCCGCGCACGACGACGTGCAGGCGCTCGTCGAGCACTGCGCCGACGAGCCGTGCGCCGAGGGAGGCTTTTGTCCCGACGCGCCGATCGACCGCGACGCGACCGCGATCGTGTTCGCGCGCGCGTTCGGCCTCGTGGACGTCGGCGTGTGCGCGCCGGGAGCCGGCGGCGACGACACCAGTGGTGCCGACGATGCCGGGGCGAGCGGCGAAGGGGGAGACGGCACCGGCGGGGGAGCCGACGGCGGCGCGGCCACGACCGGGGGCACCGGAGGCGGCGACGCGACCGACGGTCTGCCCGGCACGTTCGGCAGCGACGACGACGGCGGCGGCTGCGGCTGCCGCACGAGCGAGCGCGCGCCGAGCGGGCTGTGGGCGTGCATGCTGGCGATCGGCGCGACGTTCCGTCGACGACGACGCCGCGGGCCGGTCTGAGCGCCCGATCGTCCGCCACCGGGCGGCGGCGCGGGGTACGATGGGCGGTGGCCTGTCGACCCTCTCGTCGTCGCGTGCTGAAGAGCTCGGCGGCGGCGGCCGTGACGTTCGGCGCGCCGTGGATCGTTCGCGCCGCACCCAAGCACAAGCTGCGCATCGCGACCCTCGCTCCGGTCGGCTCCACCTGGCACAAGACCTTCACGAAGGTCGCCCGCGAGGTTCGCACGCAGACCGAGGGCGCGGTCGAGATCAAGGTCTACGCGGGCGGCACGATGGGCGACGAGTCCGCGATGATCCGCAAGATGCGGATCGGCCAGCTCGACGGAGCGGCCGTGACCAACGTGGGCCTGGGCTTCATCGACAAGCAGGTCCTGATGCTGCAGCTGCCGCTGCTGTTTCGGACCTACGAGGAGCTCGACCGGGTCCGCGACGCGATGAGCGACGAGTTCGAGGCGCGCATCGAAAAAGAGGGCTTCGTGCTCGACGGCAACTGGGGCGACGTGGGCTTCGCGTACCTGTTTTCGCAGACGCCCGTGCGCCGACCCGACGACGTGAAGAAGACGAAGATGTGGGTGTGGGGCTCGGACCCGATGACCAAGCAGATCGTCGACAAGACCGGCGTCAACCCGGTGCACCTCGATCTGCCGGACGTGCTGTCGGCGCTGCAGACCGGCCTCGTCGACGCGTACCTCAACTCGCCCTACGGGGCGATCGCGCTGCAGTGGTACACGAAGTCGTCGTACGTCACCGACCTCAAGCTCGCGATGATGGTCGGCGGCTCCGTGCTCCGCGCCCGCAGCTGGGAGGCGCTGTCGCCCGAGCACCAGGACACGCTGCGGCGGATCGTGACGCCCGCCAACCTCGAGCTGCGCAAGAAGGTCCGGCGGGCGAACGCCAAGGCCAAGCTCGCGCTCGTCGATCGCGGGATCACGGTGGTCGAGCCCGAGGACTTCGCCCAGTGGCAGCGCATCGGCAAGGACGTGCGCGACGCCCTGACCGGCTCCGTCTTCGACGAAGCGCTGGTGGCCAAGATGATGGACCACCTCGGGTCCTGAGGCTCGTCAGCGCAGCTGCACGACGCTCTCGTGCACGGCGGACATCCGTGCGTACCGACGCTCGTAGACCGCATCGTCGCCGCAGTACTCCCAGCCGTTGGACGACAGCAGGAACGCGTCGCCTTCGCCCGCCCAGGTCTCGACGAACGCGGCCGTCTCGCCGTCCTCGCCGACGAGGCCCCGCGGGTGGATGCAGGGATGGGCGTACTCGTGCGCCTCGCCGGGGTCGCACGACTGGGTGTCGTCGGTGACCAGTGACAACCCCTCGAGCTCGGCGTTGGCCCCGGTCTCCAGGTAGCGCAGCAGCGGGACGTCTTCGCGCGACAGCGTGTACGTCTCGAAGTTGTGGCGATCGTCGAAACGGTGGGCGTAGTCCGCCGCCGCCTGCAGCTCGAGCGCGGTGTCGCCGAGCGTGAGGGGGTAGCGCGACCGGATCGTCATCGTCACGCCCACGAGCTCGTCGCTTCGCTTCGGCGCGTCGGGGCTGGTGCGGGTGCCGTCGCACACCCACGTGTAGCGCCAACGATCATCGTCGTCGCCGGGGGCCGTCGTGGTGCCCGGCACGCACGAGCCGACCACCTCGCACGCAGTGCCCACGCTGCACTCGCTCAGCGACATCGTGGCGGTCGGCTCGAAGTCCGCCTGCGCCGGGTCGCATGCGGCCAGCCCCGCTTGCCCCGTGTCCGTCCCGTCGTCGGACGACGACGAGGGATCTCCTTGGGACGTCGAGCTCGACGCATCGATGCCGTCGTCGACCTCGCCGTGGTCGGTGTCGCTGATCGCGGTCGAGGTCGACGACGCGTCATCGCTTTCGTCGTCGACGGCCACCGTGGCGTCGCCGCACGCCATCGACGCCACGATCGAGGTCACGCACCAAGAGCCAAGCCAAGTTCGCATACGTTGCAGTACGTATCCGATCGTCCGAGATCGATCCGCCGAATTCGGAGCCGGGGTGCTAATGTAGGTGTGTTGGCTACGATGCTTCCTCGCCGTGCACTGCTTCTCGCTGGGGTCGCCATCTTCGGTTGCGGCGGTGATGGGGGACGCGGGGGCGACGACGCCGTCAGCTTCACCGGCATCAGCGTGTCCGCGTCCGGGGCGGACGGCTCCGGCGGTGACGGTGGCGATGGCGATGGCGATGGCGACGAGACCGGCGAAAAGCTCGACCAGGGCGGCGGCTCCGGCCCCATGGCGATGGGCTGCGACAAGATCGACTTCCTGTTCGTCGTCGACAACTCCGTGAGCATGGAGGACGAGCAGGCCAACCTGATCACCTCGTTTCCCGGCTTCATCGACGGCATCCGCAACTCCATCGAAGGCGTCGAGGACTTCCACGTCGGGGTGGTCACCTCCGACACGTACGCCGCGGCACCGCAGGTTTGTCGTTTCGTGGGCGGCCTGGTCATCGAGACCGGTGGCGCGTTCTCCTCGGACGCCGTGTGTGGCCCGTACGCGGAAGGGGCCAACTACATGACCGAGCAGGACGATCTGAACGCGACGTTTTCGTGCGCGGCGCGGGTCGGCGCGAGTGGTCAGGCGATCGAACGACCGATGGACGCCGCGATCGCGGCGATCACCGGCGTGGGCACGGGACCCGGGGAGTGCAACGAGGGGTTCTTGCGCGACGACGCGTTGCTCGTGCTCGTGGTGATCACCGACGAGTGGGACGGTCCCGGGGATCCCGAGGGCCAGACGTCGGCCGGCACGCCACAGCAGTGGTACGACACGATCGTCAGCGCCAAGGGAGGCGCGACGCAGGTCGCGGCCGTGTCGCTGGTCAACGATGGGACGGTCTGCGTGGCGCCCGAAACCTTCAACGACGGCGTACGCCTCGTGGAGTTCACCGCGTTGTTCGGCGGCAACGGCTTTCTCGGCGGCGTGTGCCAGCCCGACTACGGGCCGGTGTTCGCCAACGCGATCGACGTCGTCGCGGATGCGTGCGCCGGCTTCGTGCCGGCGGGCTGAGCGGCCCCCGACATTGGGCGTTGCCTCACGAGGCGGTAGGTCCTCCTCCTACGTGGGGCTGGCCCTCGATCGGCGCTGCGGTGTTGGCGCAGTTGGGTCGCCCTCAGATCCACTGCTATAGAGCGCGGCCCAAGGTCCGACGAGGGTCCCTCGGCGGCGTGCCCCCACGGTGGGCGGCACCTACCCGAGCCCCAATCCCAAAGGAGTCGACACCATGTCCGAATTCGGAAACATCAACGCCACCGTTCGCACCGGCCGCGGCAAGGGAGCCGCCCGCCAACTTCGCGCCGCGGGGCAGATCCCCGCCGTCCTCTACGGAGGCGGCGTCGACAACGTCTCGCTCACGGTCAATCCCAGCGAGTTCCACAAGGCCACCGACCCGGCCAAGCAGGTCAACACGCTCTTTTCCCTGACGATCAAGGAAGAGGGCAAGGCCGACGTGATCGCCAAGGCGGTCGTCGCCGACTTGCAGCGCGACTCGGTGCGCGACGTGCTGACCCACATCGACTTCATGCGCGTCAATCTCGACGAAGAGGTCATCCGCAAGGTGCCCGTGCGCTACGGCGGCAAGTCGGTCGGCGTCACCAAGGGCGGCAAGCTCAAGACCTTCAAGCGGCACGTCAAGGTCGCGGCCAAGCCGGCCGAAGTGCCGGTCGAGCTCTACGTCGACATCACGCCGATCGACGCGGGCCAGACCCTGCGCGTCAAAGACATGTCGATGCCCAACGCGCGAATTCTCGATCGCGCCGACTCTCCCGTCGTCCTCGTCGAGGCCGTCAAGGCCAAGAAGGAAGACGAAGGCGAGGACGACAAGAAGAAGAAGTAATCCGTTCGGGCGGGGATCTCCTCGGAGGCCTCCGCCCGCGGAGCGCGGTAGATGGCGGACGAGACACCGTGGCTGGTCGTGGGTCTGGGTAATCCAGGTCGCGAGTATGCGCACAACCGGCACAACGTCGGTTTCATGGTCGTCGAGCGCTTCGTGGAGCGCCACGGGACGGCCGGTGTCGGCGATCCGTGGCGTGAGAAGTTCCACGGTCGCTACGCGATGGTCACCGTGTCCGGCCAGCGCGTCGTGGTGCTCGAGCCGCTCGAGTACATGAACCGATCCGGCAAAGGGGTGGTCGCGGCCAGCCAGTTCTTCCGCGTTCCACCCGAGCAGATCCTCGTCGTTCACGACGAGCTGGACTTCGAATTCGGCCGCGTCGCGATCAAAGACGGCGGCGGCCACGGGGGCCACAACGGCCTTCGCGACATCGTGACCCTTTTGGGATCGGCTGATTTCGTACGGATCCGTACGGGCATCGGCCGACCTGAAAAGGGTGGAGACGTTTCCAAGTGGGTACTCAGCGACTTCGACGCGGTCGATGGCGCTTCGCTACCCGACATTTTGCAGCGTGCAGAGCAGGCCCTGACCGCCGTCATCACCGATGGCGTGAGGTCCGCGATGAACGCGATCAACAGCCAGCCAAATGCGGGGACAACTGCCATTGCCTGAGGGCTTTTGGTATGTGTCCGCCCGCGAAAAGAGACGCACCGTGGATATCCAGAATCTGATGTACCTCGCACCGGTCGCGGGTGTCGTAGGCCTCGCCTACGCCTTCACCACCGCCGGTTGGATCGGCAAGCAAGACGCCGGCACCGAAAAGATGAAGACGATCGCCGAACAGATCAGCAAGGGCGCCATGGCGTTCTTGAGCGCGGAGTACCGCGTTCTGGCTGCGTTCGTCGTCGTCGTCGCGGCCGCCCTGGTCGGGCTCAACCTCGCGACCGGCACCGGACCGTGGCAGATCGGTCTGTCGTTCGTCGTGGGCGCCCTCTGCTCGGCCGCGGCGGGCTTCGCCGGCATGAAGGTCGCGACGCAAGCGAACGTTCGCACCGCTGCCGCCGCGCGCACCGGCCTGTCCCCGGCTCTCACCGTCGCTTTCCGCGGCGGCGCCGTGATGGGGATGGCGGTCGTCGGCCTGGCGCTGCTCGGGCTCGGGTTGCTGTTCATGTACTACACGAACACGTTCGGCGCGTTCGAGAACGTCGAGGGGGCGACCGGTGGCAAGTCGCTCGAAGTCGTCGTCAACCTCCTCGCCGGGTTCTCGATGGGCGCGTCGTCCATCGCGTTGTTCGCCCGCGTCGGTGGCGGCATCTACACGAAGGCCGCGGACGTCGGTGCCGACCTCGTCGGCAAGGTCGAGGCCGGGATTCCGGAAGACCACCCGCTCAACCCGGCGACCATTGCCGACAACGTCGGTGACAACGTCGGCGACGTCGCAGGCATGGGTGCCGACCTCTTCGAGTCGTACGTCGCCGCGATCGTCGGTGCGATGATCCTCGGTGCGGTGGCTGCGGCCGGACGGGCCGAGCTGGTGCTGATGCCGCTCGTCATCGCCGCGGTCGGCGTCATCATCTCCGTGGCCGCCACCTACTTCGTCAAGACGAAGGAAGGCGGCAACCCGCAGCACGCGCTCGACGGTGGCTCCTTCGGTGCAGCCGGCGTGATGCTCGTGCTTTCGTACTTCATCATCGACTACTTCCTCGCTGCCGCGAGGGACGCGGGTCACCCGGTCATGCTCGTGCACGGCGGCAGCGCCGTCCCGGCGGTGGTCTCCACGACCAACCTCATGGTCGCGATGGCCGGCGGTCTCGCGGCCGGCGTCGCGATCGGCCTCATCACCGGCTACTACTGCTCCAAGTACAAGCCGCCCGTGACGAGCATCGTGGACCAGTCGATGACCGGTCCCGCGACCAACATCATCTCGGGTATCTCGGTCGGCTTCCGCTCGACGGCGCTGCCGATCCTCGTCATCGCGATGGCGATCTACGCGGCCAACCACTTCGCCGGTCTGTACGGCATCGCCCTCGCCGCGCTCGGCATGCTGTCGACCACGGGCATCCAGCTCGCCGTCGACGCCTACGGGCCCATCGCCGACAACGCCGGTGGCATCGCCGAGATGTCGGGTCTGCCCCCGAAGGTCCGCGAGCGCACCGACAACCTCGACGCGGTCGGAAACACCACCGCCGCGATCGGCAAGGGCTTCGCCATCGGCTCGGCCGCCTTGGCCGCCCTCTCGTTGTTCGCCGCGTATCGCAAGATCGCGCTCGGACCCACGCAGGAGATGGTGCTCACCGACCCCGAGGTCCTCATCGGACTGCTCGTCGGCGCGATGCTCCCCTTCCTGTTCTCGGCGATGGCGATGCAAGCCGTCGGTGACGCCGCCATGGACATGATCCAGGAGGTCCGCCGTCAGTTCCGCGAGATCAAGGTCCTGCGCCCGGCGCTGGAGCTGGTCAAGAAGGCCGAAGACGAGGAGCGCGAGCTGACAGAGGAAGAGGAAGAGCAAGTGCTCGAGGCGGCGAAGTCGGCCGACGTGGCCCGCTGTGTCGCGATCTCGACGCAAGCGTCGATCAAGCGGATGGTGGCGCCGGGTGTCCTGGCCCTGGCCGCGCCGATCGTCGTCGGCTACTGGTCGCCGGTTGCACTCGGTGGCCTCCTCGCCGGCACGCTCGTCGCGGGCGTCATGCTCGCGATCTTCATGTCGAACGCGGGCGGTGCCTGGGACAACGCCAAGAAGCAGGTCGAAGACCAAAAGCGCGACCACAGCCCCGCCGTCAACACGGGCAAGGGCTCCGAGCGCCACAAGGCCGCCGTCATCGGCGACACCGTCGGCGACCCGTTCAAGGACACGGCTGGCCCCAGCCTCAACATCCTGATCAAGGTGATGACGGTCGTGGCCGTCGTCATCGCGCCGTTCCTCGCCGCCCACTAGGCCAGGGCAGCGCGCGCAGGCGCCCGAAGCCGCGGCTCCCCACGGGGGAGACCGCGGCTTCGTCGTTTCAGGCCGAGGGCGTCAGCTCGATGGTCGCCTCTTGCGTGATCACGTGGCACTCGTCGGCGTCGATCTCGAACTCCTCGACCGCCGTCTCGTAGCCGTCGGCGACGACCGTGACCTCGAACGTTCCGGTCGTCTCCATGGCCAAGGGGAACTTGGCGCCCGCCTCCTTCCACTGCGGCATGAAGGGGCCGTCGCCGTCGACGGTGAACTCGACCTTGGCCGTGTCCACGGGCTCGCCGGTCTCGGCGTCCACCACGGTCACGATCAACGACGTACGGGAGTCGGCGGTGCAGGTGACCGGCTCGTCACACCCGGCGAGCGGGGCGAGGAACGAACCGACCAGGAAACAAGCCAAGTAGCGATACATGTCGCCGAGCATACGTGCGATCGCGGACAGTGCCAGTGCCGAGCCGCACCGGACTCAGGTCACCGAGACGTGGCCGAGGCCACCCTTGGTGCGCGACAGCTCGTCGAACAGATTGATCAGAGCGTTGGGCGCATCCGGCGACAGGTCGTGGAAGACGACCTGGGTCGACCAGAAGTCCGCGCCCACGGCGGCCGGATAGACGACCGCATCACCGGCCGCCAGCTCGAAGTCCGGCGACGGGTCCGACAGTGCCCCGGCATTGGCGGCATCGGCCCAAAGCCGCGTGGCCTCGTCGAGCCATGTCGCGGTCTGCATGTCCATCGCGCCGCCGCGATGGACCTCGAGGTGCAGCCACTCCGTGCCCGGATCCAGCTCGGCCGCGAAGGCCGGCTGCGCTCGCGCCTTGGGCTGCAGGGACAACGCGGCGGCGAGGGCGGGGAGCGCACGTCCGGGGCGCGTCGCCGTCTGGCCGCGGACCCCGAGCGAGACGAGCGGAAGGTCGGGGGCCAGCGCCAGCAGGACGCGACCGGCGGCGCCGAGGGCCGACGCATCGGCCGGCATTCGTGACAACGCAATCGTCGCGACGCTGCCGACGACCGAGACCTTCCACTGCAGCTGCGGACAGGACTCGATGAACGCACCGCCGACGACGAGCTCGCCGAACAGCTGCGCGACCGCGTGCACGCGCGCGCTCCAGTCCGGCGTGTCTTGGACCGCCGCCGTGAAGCCGGCCGTCAGCTCGAGCCGCTGGTCCGGATCGAGCGAGGGGTTGGGTGTGATCGTGACCTTCACGGGCCAGCGGCGGTTCGCTCGAAGCGTTGCTGCCACTCGAGCGTCTGGTCGGCATCGAAGTCGCTGTCGCTGAAGCCGAAGTCACCCAGCTGGTACAGCGCCGGCTTGAGCAGCCGGTACACCTCGCGGTAGGGGTCGAGGGCGTTGGACGGGTGGTTGCGGTCGCCCATGCGCGGGCGCTCGCCTGCGCGCAGCATCACGCCGTGTCCCGTGTCCGCGGCGGTGACCCCGGGCGCGGCCGAGGCGGCGGCGATCAGTGCGTCCTTGCCCGCGAGCGCGTCCAGGTGCGGTTGGCCCACGAAGGTCAGCCAGTTGACGTCCGGAACGCCCTCGCCGGCCATCCAGTTCGCCTTGTCGGCCATGTCCGGCTCCACGCCCTCGTAGCGGGTCACCAGCGCCCGCATTTCCTTCCACAGGCGGTTTCTTCCGAACGGTGTGGCATGAAGCATCAGGCCCGCTGCACCCGACGCGTACCGCAGCGGGGCCGCGAGGGCCTGCAGGCGGGTCGCGAGCTCGTCGGCGTCTTCGGCGACCTCGAGGCCGAACCGCATCTGCACGTGGTTGATGTCGGTGTCGTCTTCGTCTTCGATCGGCCGGTTGTTGCCGTCGACCAGGAATGCTTCCTGGCCGATGCACTCGAACGGCCCGTCCTGAACGTTGATGAAGCAGTGATCGCCGTACGGCCGGGATCCGTCCAGCCACATCTGCACGGTGCGATACGCCGCCGGCGCCATCTTGCGGCTCTTGTTCCCGCCACCCAGACGCGCCCAGGTGAAACGCTCGCGTCCTCGCCAGTCCAGCAACGCCTCCCAGACCGCGAGCACTTCCTCGCGATGCTCGTCCATGGGACGTCCGAAGTGCAGGTCCAGTCCGATCGAGAGCTTGAGATCGAGGTCGGTGGGCTTACCGACGACGAACAGCTCGGTGTCGACGCCGTCGAACTTGCTCACGGACACGACTCCTTCGTCGGGCCCACGGCTTTGACGTCGACGCCGCCCTTCTTCTGCCGCCCGCCCTCGAGCTTGATCTTCTCGTAGCACTTGCGCTTGGTGCCGCCCATCAGCCGCTCGGGCTTCCAGTCGTCCTCGCTCGGCAGCGGTGCGTTGCCGCCCTTGCCGTCGGTATTGCACGGGAACTTCATCTCGATGATCTGGGTCATGTCCTGGGCCGCCATCGGTGGCGTGCCCGAACCGATCACCATGTCCGGGCGACAGTACGCTTGTCTGCGCGAGGCACCCGACAGTCGATCGGTGACCGTCGGCATCGCGCCGGACTGGTAGTTGCCGCCGGCCGGGGCGTGGACGGTCGACGCCTTGCCGTTGGCCTTCTCGTTCTTGAGCTTCTTTTCGACGCAGCTCTGGCGAATGATGCCCAGGATCAGGCACTTGACGTAGTCGTCTTCATCGCGGTTGTTGACCGTGGGGTCGTACTCGATCGCCTTCGCGCAGTCGCACATGGCCGCGCGAAGGTCGAAACCATCGACGACGAGCGGCGCCTGCAAGGTGCCGAGGGAAGGGTTTGCTGCGTTGGAAGCTCCCGGCATCGGACTATCCGTTGTTGGTGGTCATGTCGCTGAGCAGGTGGACGGCCTTGCCTTCGAACTTCACGTCCATCGAGCCGGGCGAGATCATCTCCGCCTTGCCGTGCGTCTGCGCCGAGACGATGCCGCCGCCGGTGCCCTTGGACGCGATGTCACCCATGCTCTTGAACGCGCAGCCCTTGATCGCGACCACCTTGCCCTCGACCTTGACCTTCTTGGAGTAGCCGTTGGGGCTGTCGCCGGTCTTGGCGATGTTCGGCAGAGGGGTGGGCACGAAGGGCGCCGGAGGTCCCGGCATCTTGCACACGTTCGGAATCGTCGCGGCCGAGACGCCGGAGCTGCCCTTGGTCAGCGGAGTCTTGGGGAAGTTGACGGAGACGGAGGGCATGCAGTCCTAGCCTAGCGCTCGCGGCGGTGACGTGTGGAGGACGGTCGCGCCGCGGCGACCCCACTCGCTGCCTGCCCACAACAATACATCGATGTCGGCCAGGTGGCCGCGCTGGGCCCAGTTGGCGTACAGGCACATGCCCAGCGGAAGCGTGGCTCCGCCCACCGCGCCCATGCTGCCGGCGATCGACTCGTAGACCGTGGGATTGAACGGGATGGTCGGCGGTACGCGCTGGCTGGCGAACGCATACTCCCGGTCGCGGTAGCGTTCGCCGTCCACGTCGCACAGCGTGTGCGCCACGCCCCGGGTCCCGGACTGGCGCAGCACCGTGGCCAGCACCCGGCCCAGGCCCGCACCGGTGCACGGCTCGGTCGCGCGCGCGTGCATCGGCTCCATGCCGGTCGCGACGGCGCGGATCTCCGCGAGCACGGGCATGCGGCTCGCCCGCGCGACGGACGAGGTCGTCACGATGACGGCGGCACCGGCTTCTCCGGGCGTGAACCCCCACTTGTGCCGACGGCAGCGCAGGCGGCACTGCACGTCGAGCGTATCGAGCACGTCGGCGTCGATGTGCGAGTCGGCGCCCACGATGATCGCCGCGCCTTGTCGTCCCGCCGACAGCTCCGCGGCGGCGGTCTCCAGGGCGAACGCCCCTCCGGCGTTGCCTTGCGGCAGCGCGACGACGGAGAACTTGCCGCGGTCCTGCAGGCCGAGCTCGAGCTGCGTCGCGAGGTCGCGGGCCGCGTGGCCACCCTCGCCGCTGGGGTACTCCGTGCTCACCAGATAGACGATCGCCTCGGTGAGCGGCTGCGGCAGGTTGTCGAGCGCCTCGGTTGCGGCGCTGATCGCCAGCGCGATCGTTCGATCCCTGCGCCCGAGCGCTCGCAGCGTGGGATCGAGTCCCACGTAGTAGGGATCGCCGGCGCGGTCGACCATGAAGGGATGCTCGCCGGCGGCCAAGATCCCCGCGCGTGCGGCCGCGGCCGATGGCGCCGCCTGCAGCCCCACGGGCGTCCGCGCGCCGGTCGACACGATGCACAGCCCGGTCACGTGATGTGTTCCTTCTCGGTGACTCGCGTCTGCACGATGTGGTCGACGTCTCGGCCGCAGTCGAGCACGGTGGACCACACCATGTGCAGCCGGTGCGTATCCGTGTCGGCGATGATCGTGTTGAGGGTCGCGGCGTGCTCGCGCCGCGCCTCCTTGGCCGGCGGCGAGAGCTCGGTGAGGAACCGCAGATACACGCGAGGCAGCTCGAACGAGAGGTCGCCGCGCGGCGAGAGATTGACCAGCGACATCCGGGCCTGCAGCGGCAGGCGCCCGGGCAGCTGCTGGTCGACGGGGGCGGCCTGAAAGTGGCGCTCGTCGAAGTCCGCGGGGAGCAAGGGCTTTCGGTGCTCGACCCAGTGCGCGTCGTAGGTGCCGGCGTAGCTCGCTCGCGGCTGCCAGTGCACCGCGAGCGGTCCGAAGCCCGCCGGTCCCGCCTTGGCGATGTCCTTGCCGGGGTACTCGAAGTTGGGCACGGGCTTGCCGATCAGGTGCTCGGGTCGCGTCGCGACGCCGGCGCCCACGGGGTTGCGACCGTCCAAGAGCTGCTTTTGCGGGTCGGGATCCTTGTCGTCGAATCCACCGTAGGCCCGTTCGTACGACAGGGGTACCGAGACGACCGGCGTCATGCGACTGGGACCGACGACGCCGGCCACACTCATCTCGTAGGTTCGGTCGCCGCGCACCGTGACGAACTTGCGCAGGCCGGCGACCTCGAAGCCGGCGGTGAACTCGGTGGTGGGTCGGCCGTGGGGAGCGTGCGCGCTGCCGATCACGAGAACGTCCGTGGCCTGCTTCGGTGGCACCAGGTCGGTCTCGTGCCGCAGGCTCGACGCGCCGTCTTCGCCCGCGTACTCGGGGACGAGCACGGGCGGAGGCTGCTCCTCGGCCAGCTGCAGCGCGCCGCCGGGCCCGATGTCCCATGTCGCTTTCACGACGACGACCCACAGCACGCGACCATCCTTGTCGATCACGGCGGTCCGGTCGGCAGCGTAGGGGGTGCGGTTGTCGACGGTGAACAAGGACGGACGGCAAGTCCACCACAAAACCCCGTCTCGGGCGACCGGCTCGCGGACCGGTTGACCGTTCGCCGTCGACCCTGCACGATCGCCGGGATGTCGGATCGTTCGGTCGCGGAGGTGGTGGCGCTCGCGGACGCGAGGTTCGACGGCGTGACGATCGGCCGCGTCGTTCGCCTCGACGAAGACGGCACGGTCCGGGTGAGTTTCCCCGGCAGTCCCGGGGAGTTTGTGCCCGCCACTTGTGCAGTGTCGCTGTCGGCCGAGGAGATCCGGCATGCGGTCGCGACGGGGCAGGGGGCGGTGCTGATGTTCGAGCAATGCGATCCGACCCGCCCGGTGCTGATGGGCCTGGTGCGCGGTCCGGTGCGGGGCCGGTTGCCCGAAGGCGAAAGTCCCGAGGTGTTCGTCGACGGCGAGCGGGTGGAGGTCGAAGCGCAGCGGGAGCTGGTGCTGCGATGCGGCAAGGCCAGCATCACGCTACGGGCCAACGGTCGCGTCGTGATCCGCGGCGTCTACGTCGAAACCCGCGCTGCGGGTACGAACCGGATCAAGGGCGGCAACGTCCAGATCAACTAGGCGTCGGTCCAGGTAGTTGTGAGCGGAAACGTCGCCGCGATCGAGCCGCCCGTGCGGTGGGACATCGTCCAGGAACACCTCGCCGAGGCGGAGTTTCTCGGCGAGCAGCTCGTGGCGGCGATGGACTCGCACGGCTACCGGATCGACGAGGTCGTCAGCGGGCCGTACGAGCGATTCGCCGCCCACGTCGACGCGCTCGCGGTCGGAGGAGCCGCCGTCGCGGAACGCTCGCTGTACCCGACCCTGCACGACGAGGAGGCGGAGGCCGGCACGCGTACGGCCGCGGCTTTGGGAGCGCTGACGTCGACGCATCCGGCGGCGGCCGAGCGCATGCTCGGCGACTATGCGGCCGCGTCGCAAGGAGCCCAGCTCGCGATCGCCGACGCGCTCGTGCTGTGGGACGCACCGCGGGCCACGTTTCGTCTGCAGACCCTGCTCGCGAGCACACCCCTCGAGCTGTGTGCACCCCTCTTTGCGGCGTGCGCCCGACGAGCCATGGATCCGGGCGCTCCCCTGGAGGCCGCGCTGCGATCGGGCGACCCGGCCCTCGCGGCGGCCGCGGCCTCGGCGGCCATGTACGCACCCAAGGCCCTGCTGACCTCCGTGGAGTGGTCCCTGCAGTTCGACGACGAGCGCTTGCTGCCGGCCGTGTCCGCCGGTCTGGTGATGGGCTCGCCGCACGCGTGGAACACGGCCACCCACCTCGCACGCGACAAGGCTGCCTCGCATCGCACGGCGATGGCCCACGTCGCGACCCTCGACGGCATCACGGCGACGGGGATCTTCGTCGCACGACTCGACGACGCCGCGGCGCGTCCCGACGCGCTGTGGGCGTTGGGCTACTGCGGGACCCTCGAAGCGGCCGAGGCGTGCTTGGGGTGGCTCGCCGATGCGGACGTCGGTCCCCTCGCCGGCGAGGCCTTCGCCACGATCACCGGCCTGCCGATGGACGAAGAAGGGTGCTGGCTCGACGCCCCGACCGAGGCGGGCCAAGACCCGGCACCGGGCTCCGACGACGAGGACGACCTGCCGGATCTCGACGACGACCTCGCGACCGATCTGATGCCCGGCGACGACGACGATCTCCCGCAGCCGGTGCCCGAGGCGATCGCCGCGTGGTGGAGGGCGCGACGCGGCGCGTTCCGTTCCGGGCAGCGCTACGTCCTCGGCCGGGCGGCGGACGAAGGCAGCCTGCGCCGCGCGCTCGGCCTCGAGTCCACGCGTCGCCGGCACGAGCGCGCGTTCGAGATCCTCGCGCGCACCCGCGGGGCCTGCATCGTGCCCACGTGGCGCACGCCGACCAGCCAGGTGCAGCTGACGTCGGCGTTGAGCCTGCCGCGCATCGACGGCAACCGCGCCTTCTCGCGGATCAGCTGAGCGGATCAGCCGAGGGTCGGTGGCTGCCGGCGTCGGCGGACGACGGCGCCCAGACCGATCATGACGACCAGCCACGTGGGAATCGCGGGCGCCCCTTCGGAGCGACAGCCACAGCCGGAGTCCGAGCTCTCGGCGGACGGGTTGCCGCCTTCGGGCGGCTGCACGCCATCCCAACCTTGCGCTCGGTTGTAGGCCGCGAGCTTGGCGTCGATGATCGCCGAGTTGTCGACGAGGTCCATCGGGGAGCCCTCGGCGGGGATCTCCGAGATGCGCTCGGCCACGGGCATCTGCATGGGCTCGTCCTCGAGGCCCCCGTCGATGCCGTCGAAGTCCGGCCACGGCGTGCCCGACGGCAAATACACCTCGCGACCGTCGGGCAGGGTCCAGATCGCGTCGCCGTTACAGAGGATCCGCTGCTGCGCCTGGTTGACGTTGCCGACGTCGGGCAGCGCGGGGTTTTCCCAGAACATCGGGTCCTCGGTCATCTCGCCCGGCGAGATCGTGGTGTACAGCCGCGTCAGGTAGGGGTGGTCGCGCAGGATCTCGGTGGCGCGCTCGCCCGGGCCGAAGACCCGCTCCTGAATGTCGTCGGCGAACGCGTTGGCGTCCCACGCGGTGAGATCGATCTGCCCCTCGAAGCAGCTGGGGCAGTCGTAGAAGGCCTCGAACTCGACGCCTGCCGGCAGCGGCAGGTACTGCTCCATCAACGCCATCAGCAGCGGGTGCTGGAACGCGCACGTTTCGATGCCCTCGAACGGATCGAAGCCACACGCCCACAGCCCCTGCGCCTTGATCTCGTCCATGACCGCGACCGCCTCGAGCGTGCGGTAGGCGTCGGCGTTCCAGCTGCTGTCGAACACGCCGAACGTGGACACGACGTTGCTCGGTCCGGCGTACTCGGTCACGAACGCGCGGCCGTCCGCGGACTCGGCGTCGACGGCCAACGTGATCGCTTCCTTGTAGTTGGCGGCGAAGTTGGGCCAGTCGATCTCGAGCGGATTGACGAGCACGTGACGGTACGTGCGGGGCACCGTTCGGGCGGCGCCGAGGAAGAAGCTGCGGATCTCCATGTCGTCGACCGCGGCGATCCGGGTCAGTCGCAGCGGCACGCAAGGCTCGCTGCTGGTGAAGCGGAACACGATGGGGTGGATCTCGCCGATGCCCGCGCCGTCGGTGAGTCTGACGGCCGCGAGCACGTTGCCTTCGGCGAGGTACTGGTCGAGGATCGGGATCGACTCGTCGTCGCGCAGGTACTCGTTGTCGTCGAGCCACGTCGCGACCTCCTGGCCGCTGGACGCCGACAGCACCGCGATCTCGAACGCGCCGACTTGCTGCTGCGACAGCACCTCCACACCGCCCTCGCCGGCCCCGGTGTCGCCGCCACCGTCGTCGCCGGATCCACCCACGCCGGTCAGTCCGCCACCGAACCCGTCGGTGGACTGGTCGCTGCACGCGTCCTGTGTGGTCTGAAAACCGTACTGCGGGACGGTGGCCGCCAGGATGTTCTGAAACAACGCCTCGGATCCGGCCGCCATCACGTCGGGGTTGGCCTGCAGCGGGATCACCCAGCCGAACTTGGCCGGATCGCCCGTGTACTGGATCTGGATGTGGACCTCGATCGATCCGGCTTCGTAGACGAACAGGATGTTCTCGCCCTCTTGGTCCACGGGCATGGGCATGCCGGCATCGCAGAACGTTCCGCCGCACGCCCGCGCGGGGGTCGGGGAGCTCCACGCCAAGGCTCCGGCGACGATGGGGACCACGATCGAACCGATGGCAAGCAATCGCATGGGCCCAGCGTACCCGGACCGCCGCGAGCGAGCCGAGCAAAATCCGCGCGCGTGCGTGCCTGTAGGGAACCCTGGTCCCGGACGCCTACGAGGCTTCGGACAGCGGCTCGCCCGGCATCGGGCCGCCGTGCCAGCGGTTGGCGCGAGCGATCACACCGAAGTCGTTGCGACGTACGCCCTGGCGCAGCATCTCGCGGTGCGCCGCCTTGGCGACCATCTGGCGCAAGTAAAAAGGTTGCTGCACGACGAAGTGGTGGACGATGTGCGTGCTGCCGAAGTTGAAGCAGTACAGCTGCATCGGCCACAGCAGCGGATGGTCGAGGATCTGGTTCTGGAAGAAGACGTCGTTTTCGGGGATGTCGCCGTAGTAGTGGCAGTACGAGGACACGAGCGCCAGGCACAGCTGGCGCAGGACGTTCGGCCCGACCCACAGCACCATCGAGACGTCGAAGATCCGCAGCAGACCCGCAGGCACCAGCTGTGGAGACAGCAGCTGCACGCCGTGCAGCAGTGGCTGCACGAACAGGACGAGACCGAACAGCGTGAACGTGGGGATCGATTGCCGAATGCCCCACATCACGTGCCACTTGGGGTCGGCGCGCTTGATGCCCTGGACCATCGGCCACGAGAAGATCGGGTGGATCGCGATGAGGATCCGAAACCACCCGGCTCGCACGCCGAGGCCGATCAGACGCTCTTCGGCGTCGTCGGGCTGGCCGCTGCGCCGGTGATGCCGCAGGTGGGCGTCGCGGCGATACCACGGGCTGACGTTGAGCTTGCTCCACCAGATCGCGGCGAACATCGCATTTTGCAGCCAAGCCCGACCTTTGAAGTACTGGTTGTGGATCAGGTCGTGCTCGAGCTCGTGCAGGATCGATACGGGCAGTCCGATCCCCAGCACCGGGAGCCACCACGGCAGGTGACCGGCGAGGTACCCCCACACCAGCCCCGCGATGGCGGCAAGGCTGCCCACGAACAAGAACATCCCGATCGCGTCCTGGTGCGCGAGCCATCGGTGGCGCGCCCGCAAGCGCTTCTCCTCCGCCACGATCGCGCGGTTGATCGCCTTGACGCGCGCCCGCGTGTCCGCGGGAAGAGCCGTTGCCGCATCGTTCACGCCGTGCATCATGGCGTGGCGCGCAGTGGCGGGTGAAGACGGTCGCCCGGACGAGAGACGGCGACCGCCGAACCGGGTTCCGGGCCGGGAGGTCGTGCGCGCCTCGCTCCGTGGAACTCGCGCCGCACGGCCCGCCCCGCGACCTCCCGTCGTCGCGGCGAACCTCGATCCGGCGTTGTTGGGACGGTCGGCGGGGTGCTAAGTCGCGTTCGATGGCCAGATGGGTCGCTTTCGCGCTCGGAGCGTTGCTGTGGCTGCTCGCCGCGCCGACGCAGGCGCAGCCCGGGCACGAGTACCGCGTCTCGTTGTTCACGGTCAGTCCCGGCGATGCGCTGTTGACCCGGGCCGGGCATGCGGCGCTCGTGGTCACCGATCGGTGGCCGGACGGACGCGAGTTGACCACCGTCTACAACTACGGCGACGCCGACTTCGACGATCCGTGGCTGGGGGTGAAGTTCGCGTGGGGGCAGCCGCGATTCTTCGTGAGCGTGGTGGGAGACTTGTACACGGCGGTCGAGCACTACGGCTTGCACCAAAACCGCGACGTATGGGTGCAGGACCTCGCGCTCACGCCGGCGCAAGCCGAGGAGGTCGCCACCCGGCTGGCCCGCGAAGTCCTGCCGGACAACCGCGAGTACGACTATCACTACCTCACGCACACCTGCACCACCGAGCTGCGCGAGCTGCTCGACGACGTGCTCGGCGGGGCGATCGAGGCCCAGCTCGGAACGCGCGTGGACGAGTGGACCGTGCGCGAGTATCAGCAGCTGACGTTCGACGGTGACGTCGTCATGCCCTTGCTCGCGGACGCGGGATTCGGGCGTCGCCACGACGAGCCGATCTCGATGTACTTCGCGATGATGTGGCCCCGGCGCATGCGCGAGTACATGCAGCTGGTCCGCGTTCCCGATCCCACCGGTGGCACCGCGATGGTCCCGCTCGCTGGCCCACCGCAGATCGTCGCCGAGCGCGGCGGACCGCCGGCGACCAGCTCGCCGACCAAGCTCACCTGGTACGTCGCGGGCATCGGCGGTGCGGCGTTGCTCGTCGTCGGCTTCGCGCTGCGTGGGCGTGCGGGCTCGCGCGCGGCGGGGGCCTGGATGCTCGCGTGGTCGCTGCCCGTCGGCGTGGTGGGCCTGGTGATCACCGTGCTGTCGACGACGTCCGCCGTGGCCGAGCTGCACGACAACGAGCTGGTGCTCAGTCTGCTCGTCACGGACCTGCTGCTGGTCCCGGTCGCGCTGCGTTGGCTGCGGGGCCGAGCCGAGGTCCCGGCCTGGCTGCACCGCTATGCCCTCGCCCGCCTGGTGGTCGTCGGCCTCGCCGTGGCGGCGCGGGGCGTGGGGCTGTTCATCCAGCAACCGTGGGCGATCCCGCCGGCGAGCCTGGCCTGCGGGGTCGGGCTGTGGCTGGTCGTCTGGACCCCCAATCGCTCGCGCCGCGCCGTGCGGTAGCATCCGGCGGTGCCGAAGCCGCTGCCTCCGGTCGACAGTCTGCGCTGCTTCGTGGCGGCGGCCGAGCAGCTGAGCTTTCGTCGGGCGGCGGCCGAGGTCGCGTTGACGCCCGCCGCATTCTCGCAGCGCATCAAGCAGCTCGAGGAGCTGGTCGACTGCAAGCTGTTCGATCGATCGCCTCGGCAGGTATCGCTGACGCTGGAGGGGCAGGCGTTGCTGGGCAAGGCGCGCGAAGCCCTCGATCAGCTGCGCCAGTGCCGTGACATCGCGGCGCAGGGAGAGCGGGTCGTTCGGCTGAAGTTGGGCACGCGCTTCGAGCTCGGCGTGTCTTGGCTGGTCCCCTACGTGTCGGGCCTGCGCAAGCGACGTCCGAACTGGACCGTCGATCTCGTGTTCGGCTCCGGCCCGGAGATCCTCGAGCGTCTCGACGCGGGGAGGGTGGATGCGGTGGTCACCTCGGCCCCCACGGCGAAGGCGGAATGGGCGGCCGAAGTGCTGCATCCGGAGGCCTACGCGTTCGTTGCCGCGCGGTCGCTCGTCGACGAGCGACCTCTCCAGCAGCCGGCCGACGCTGCGGCGCACGTGCTGCTCGACGTCGACGGAGACCTACCGCTGGCGCGCTACCTGCTCGCCGTCTGTCCCGGCCTGCAGTTCGCCGACGTCTGGCGCGCGGGCACGGGGGCGGCGGTGCTCGCGTTGGCCCTCGATGGCCACGGGGTCGCGGTGCTGCCCCGCTACATGATCGCCGACGAGCTCGCCGGCGGTCGCCTCGTCCTGCTGCTGCCGGAGTTCGAGCCCCTGTCGGACACGTTTCGCCTGCTGTATCGCGCCGGGTCACCGCTGGCCGAGGCGCTCGTCGAGCTCGCCGACGACCTCCGTGCGTCCCCGTTGCGCTGACACGGCGCGCCGCAGCCAGTGTCGGCCCGCGTCGGTGCGGACGCCCACGCGCTCCAAGCCGCGGAAGACCACCCCCTCCATGGTGGCGACGAAGACGTCGCAACGGGTGCGTCGCCGCAGTCCGCCCCGCCCCTCCAGCTGCAAGGCCGCGCCGGGATCGGGCTCGGGCGGTCCGAACAGCTCCTCGTGCACGGTAGCGGCGAGCATGTCCGGTAGCCGAGGCCCGAGCCAGCCCACGTCCACGCCGCGGGACACTTCGCTGGCCAGGTGCGCCCAGCCGAGCCGCGCGTGATCGACTTCGTCGCGCAGGACTTCGTGGGCGACTTCACGTACCCGCGCCACGGTGGCCTCGCGGCGCATCTCGATGAGCAGCGCGGTGCTCAGCGACTCGGTCACGCACGACATGGCGACGACCTCGGCGAGCAGGCGCTCGCGCGGGTCCTTGCGACCCAGGCCGACCGGCATCGGGGGGGCGGGGGCGAACGAGCTCGGCTCGACGCCGAAGTATCGGGCGAGCTCGACGCACATCGCGTGATGACGGCGTTCGTCCTCGGAGGCACGCGCGGCGAGGCCACAGACCTCGGGGGCGGCGTCGAGGGCCCGCAATCGTGCGCCGAGGTCCTCGAAGCGGGCGGCGGCCTCGAGCTCGACCCGCGCCCGGAAGGCCCACAGCCGTCCGGCGGCCTGCATCACTGTGGCTCCGGCGCGCAGTCGCTCCAGCCCGCGCAGCACGCGTCGGTATTGACGCAGCCATCCATGACCCAACAGCACAGGCAGCCGCAGGGATCGTTCGCGCCGCCCTCGCACTCGAGCTCGTCGCCGCCACCGGTCGAGGGCGCGTCGTCCGAGCCTTCGCCCGTGGCGGACGGATCGGGCTCCGTCGTGGCGCCCGGGTCCGTCGTGGCGGGCGCGCCGTCCTCGCCCGTCGTCGCCGGCCCACCGTCGGTCGCGGTGGGTCCCGTCGTGGCGGGCTCGCCGGCCTCGTCCCCGGCATCGTCTTCCTCCTCGCATCCGCCCGTTGCGAGCGCGGGGAGCACGAGCACTGCAAACAATCGATTCCAACGCATGTCGCCAGCGTTGCCTCGGTGGACCGACGGCGCCATTTCGAATGCGTGAACGTCCACGTTCGGCACATACGAATTGCCGACGAGGCGGGGCCGTCTAGACCGAATCCTCGTGCATTCCCCCGTTCCGACCGATCATCGCCTGTTCCACTCCCTCGTGACCGCCGCGCTCGCGCTCGTGCCGGCGTGTGCGGGGCCCTCCCATCCGTCCACGACGCAGCGGGCGACGCAGCCCGACGTGGGCCCCGACGCCGCGTCCGCCGATACCGCGACGACACCCGAGACCGAGACCGGCCCGGCCGAAGTCGCCCAGACCGGGGAAGGTGACGCCTGCGCGTGTGTCCCCGGCGACTTTGCCACGTGCCAGGCCAACGGGGTGACCTGCTGCTGGGCGCACCACGAGTGCTGCGAGCCCTGCTGCCCGTCGGTGTGACGGGCAGCAGACTCGCCGATTCGCGGGAGACGGACGCCCGCCTCAGGCGCGACGGCGACGGCGACGGCGCAAGCCGAAGCCGAGCAACATCAGCAGCCACGGCGCTCGGCTACCCGAGTCGCCCGCGCGGCACTCGGCGCAAGACCCGTCGATCGGGTCGATGCCGTCCGTGTCACCGTCGTCGCTTCCACCGGTCGCGCCGGTGTCTTCACCCGTCGTCGCCGGCGGCGGCAGGCCGTCCTCGCCACTCGTGGTCGGGTCGGCGCCGGTGCTGTCGACGGCGCCGGTCGTGTCGCCGGCACTGGTCGTCGTCATCATCGGACCCGCCGTGTCGTCGGCACCGGTGGAGCCGGTCGTGTCGCCGGTCGTGCCGGACGTGGTGCCGCCGGTCGTGCCGCTGCTGCCACCCACGGTGAGCGTGCAGTCGGACTCGCAGCCGTCGCCGTCGATCCCGTTGCCGTCGTCGCACTCTTCGCCGGCCGCCATGTTCTCGACGCCGTCGCCACACATCGCCGTCGTGCAGTCGTCGTTGCAGGTGGCCGACTCGCCGCCGTCGTCGCACTCTTCGCCGGCCGTGGCGTTGGTCTGACCGTCGCCACACGCGGCGGCGGTGCAGTCGGCGTTGCAGGTGGCCGACTCGCCGCCGTCGTCGCAGGCCTCGCCGGCGCTGGCGTTGGTGTTGCCGTCGCCGCAGGTGACGAGCGTGCAGTCGTCGTCGCACGTGGCCGACTCGCCCATGTCGTCGCACTCTTCGCCGGCGAGCACGTTGAAGACGTTGTCGCCGCAGACGGGCGTCGTGCAGTCGGCGTCGCACGTGGCCGACTCGGCCCCGTCGTCGCACATCTCGCCCGCGGTCACGTTGAGCCGACCGTCACCGCAGCTGACCGCGGTGCAGTTGGCGTCACACATGGCGCTGCGTCCACCGTCGTCGCAGGTCTCGCCCGCCATCGCGTTGACGATCGAGTCGCCGCAGACCGCGACGGTGCAGTTGTCGTTGCACATCGGCGACTCGCCGCCGCCGTCGCACTGCTCGCCCGACGTGGGGTTGAACGTGCCGTCGCCACAGCTCGCGGCGGTGCAGTCGGTGTCGCACGTCGGCGACTCGGCCCCGTCGTCGCACTCCTCACCGGCGGAGGTGTTCGTGGTGGCGTCGCCGCAGACGGCGTTGGTGCAGTCGGTATCGCAGACGGCGGTCTCGCCCCCGTCGTCGCACTGTTCGCCCGCCGTGGCGTTGAGGTTGCCGTCGCCGCAGGTGACGACGGTGCAGTCGTCGTCGCACGTGACCGAGCGGCCGCCGTCGTCGCACGTCTCACCGGCCGTCATGTTGACGATCGAGTCGCCGCAGACGGCGGTGGTGCAGTCGGCGTTGCACAGCGCCGACTCGCCGCCGTCGTCGCAGTCTTCGCCGGCGGTGGCGTTGGTCGTGCTGTCGCCGCAAACGACCCCGGTGCAGTCGGCATCGCAGTTGGCCGACTCGCCGCTGGTATCGCAAGCCTCGCCCGCGGTGGCGTTGGTGGTGCCGTCGCCGCAGACGGCGACGGTGCAGTCGGCGTCGCAGTTGGCCGACTCTCCGCCGTCGTCGCAGCCTTCGCCCGCAGTGGCGTTGGTGGTGCCGTCGCCGCAGACGGCGGCGCTGCAGTCGGCGTCGCAGGTGATCGACTCTCCGCCGTCGTCACAGGCCTCGCCGGCCGACGTGTTGACGTAGGTGTCGCCACAGACCGAAGCGGTGCAGTCGGGGTCGCAGCCGGCCGACTCGCCGCCGTCGTCGCACTGCTCGCCGGCGGTCTCGTTGACGTTGCCGTCGCCACAGCTGACGGCGGTACAGTCGTCGTCGCACAGACCCGTGCGCCCGCCGTCGTCGCAGGTCTCGCCGGCCATCGTGTTGACCGTCATGTCGCCACAGACGGCCGGCGTGCAGTCGGCGTCACAGGTCGCCGACTCGCCGTCGTCGTCGCAGATCTCCCCGGCGGTGGCGTTGATCGTGCCGTCGCCGCACACGGCGAACGAGCAGTCGGCGTCGCAGCTCGTCGACTGCCCGCCGTCGTCGCATTCCTCCGGGGGCGTCATCGACACCGCGTCGCCACACACGCAGGCGTTCGGAGCTCCCGGCGTGTCGGCGGTCAGCTCGTCCTGGGTGTATCCCCACGCGCCGGTGTCGTCGCCGCAGCGCTGAATGTGGAACGGGGCGCCGCCGAGGGAGGTCGGACCGACCGTGCCGCAGGTCGCGGACGCGACACACTCGACGCCGGGTCCGTAGTGGAAATCGTCGCCGACACCCAGGGCCGAGTTCGGGGTCTCGACGAGGGAGACCACGTCGTACATGAACCCGAACGGGAAGAAATCGTTGCCGCCCGTGCTGATCGAGCCGTTGTCGTCGGAGTCGAGGTCGTCGTCGACCGACGCCTTGACGAAGTCGACGAGGAAGAAGGTGAGGTTGTCGCTGTTTTCGAAGTTGAGGTCTTCGATCTGGTCGGGGGCGACGCTGCCGGTCCAGCTCGGCTCGGCGATCAGGTAGCGACCGCCCGGAAAGCCGGTCTGGGGGCAGATGAAGACGATGTCTTCGATGACGCCCGAGCCCGCCGCCACCGCGCCGTCACCGACGACGACGAGCGCCCCGCAAAACGGCGCGCCCACGGGTCCGGTGAGCTCGACGAACTCGTCGTTGTCGGTCCCGGGCTGATCGACGCGGATCTCGTTGATGTGGAAGACCGGCAGCGGTCCACCGGCCTTGGCGGGTGTGGCGGTCAATGCCGCCAATCCCGTCATGAACGTGCCCCAACCCAACAACCGAATGCCACGTCGCATGGCCGACACCATACACGCGGCGTCGCCGGCCCGGGAGCCGAAAGACGCCGCGCCAGGTGAGTGATCCCGCCTCGCGAGCGACCGCGTCGGTCAGCGTCGTCGACGTCGGTAGCCGAGCAGGCCGAAACCGAGCAGCAGTGCGGGCAGGCCACCGCCGGTACCCCGACCACTCTGGCAGCCTGCACACGTCTCGACCGGGTCTTCGGCGGCGCCTCCGGGACCGGAGCCGGTTCCGCTGTCGTCGCCACTGTCACCGGACGGTGGCAGGGTCGTGCCGCCGGGATCGGTGGGATCGGGTATGCCACCGGTCGTGTCGTCGCTCGGCCCGGCGGTGTCGTCGACCCCCGTGCCACCCCCCGTAGTGTCGCCCCCGGTCGAGCCGCCCTCGATCGAGCCGCAGTCCACGCAATCGGGACCGTCCTCGTCGCATTCCTCACCGGCCTGCACGTTGACCACGCCGTCGCCACACTCGGCCGGGCTGCAGTCGGCGTCGCACGTGGCCGACTCGCCCATGTCGTCGCAGGACTCGCCGGCGGTGGCGTTGACCGTGCCGTCGCCGCAAGCGGCGGTGGTGCAGTCGGCGTTGCACGTCAACGACTCGCCCCCGTCGTCGCAGGTTTCGCCGGCCGTGGCGTTGATCGATCCGTCGCCGCAGACGGCATCGGTGCAGTCGGCGTTGCACGTGGCCGACTCGCCCATGTCGTCGCACGCTTCGCCGGCCGTCGCGTTGACGACCATGTCGCCGCACACGGCCATCGTGCAGTCGGTATCGCACGTGGCCGACTCTCCGCCGTCGTCGCATTGTTCGCCGGCGGTGGCGTTGATCGTGCCGTCGCCACACGTGACGGTGGTGCAGTCGGCGTCGCACGTCCCCGAGCGGCCCATGTCGTCGCAAGTCTCGCCGGCCATGTTGTTGACGGTGCCGTCGCCGCACGCCGCGGGCGTGCAGTCGTCGTCGCACAGCACGGACTCTCCGCCGTCGTCGCAAAGCTCGCCGGCGGTGGCGTTGACGGTGCCGTCACCGCACGCGACCGCGGTGCAGTCGGCGTCGCAGGTGGCCGACTCCGCGCCGTCGTCACACTCCTCGAGGGGGGTGACGAGCACGGCGTCCAGGCACGCGCAAGCGTTGGCGGCCCCCGGGGTGTCGGCGCTCAGCTCGTCGTTGGTGTAGGTCCAGGTTCCCGTCTCGTCGGTGCAGCGCTGGATGTGGAACGGAGGCTCGGCGGTGCCGTTGGGTCCTGCCTGGCCGCACGTGGGCCCGGGCAAGCACGTGGGCCCCGGCCCGTAGTGCCACTCGTCGTCGGCGTTCGGCGGCGGGTTGTCGTCCTCGACGAGGGCGACGATGTCGAACGTCTGCGTCCACGTCACCAGGTCGAGCGTGCCGTCGTCGTCGGTGTCGAGATCGGTACCGGCGCTGAGCTTGGCGGCGTCGACGAGCAGGAAGGTCAGGTTGTCGCTGTTTTCGAGGTTGAGCGTGGTGACCACGTCGGCGACGCCGGAGAACGTGGACTCGGCGATCACGACCAGGCCCGACGCCGGCACCGGCGTGCTGATGAACTCGATGTCGTCGATCGTCCCCGACGCACCCGTGCCGTCGCCGATCACGATGAGTTGCACCTCGAGGAAACTGTTGGGGGTTGCCGCGAGCTCGATGAACTCGTCGTCGTCGTCGCCGACTTGGTCGACGCGGATCTCGTTGAAGCGGACCGACGACGAGGGAGGAAGGCCCGCGCTCGCCGTCTGCGACGACAGGGCGACGAGTCCCGACACACAGGTTCCCCAGACCAAGTTCCGACGTGGGCTTGCCATGGGGCGAAAGATACACGGTCGGACGCAGTCCTTGCGGACTGCCGGTTCGCGATGGCGACGGCGTGGGCGGGCTGGTAGCGTGGGCCGGGGTGATGGCAAGGTGACACGCAAGTATCTCGACAAGGTCCGGGCGACGTTTTCGCGGCGACGTGCGCTGCAAGGTGGTGGCGCGCTGCTGACGGCGGCGGTGGCTTGTGGCGACGACGGCGGCACGGGCGAGGGCACGGGCGAGGGCAGCTCCGGTGGGACCGGCGGCTCGACGGGGGCCGGCTCGACCACGGGAGCCGACGGCTCGACCGGCGCCGGGACGGGGGCCGACGACACGGGGACGACGTCCGGCATGCCCGGTGACTCGTCGTCGGACGGCGGCGAGTCCGGGTCCGACAGCTCGGGCGGGATGGTCGACCTGACGCCAGAGCAGCTGCTGGCCAACGTCGAGCACATCATCGTGCTGTGCATGGAGAACCGGTCGTTCGACCACTACCTCGGCTCGCTGCAGCTCGTCGAAAACCACGCCGACGTCGATGGCCTCACCGGGTCGGAGACGAACCCGGACCAAAACGGCGTCGACGTGCCGGTCGCGCTGATGGAGAACTTCGAGCCCGAGGACCCGCCGCACGGGTGGGACTCCGTGCACGTGCAGTGGAACAACGGGGCCAACGACGGCTTCGTCACCGAGTACTTCGACGTCGTGGGCGACGCGCTCAAGCACGAGGTCATGGGCTACCACGTGCGCGGCCATCTGCCGGTCACGTACGCGCTCTCGGACGCCTACACCACGTGCGACGCGTGGTTCTGCTCGCTACTGGGGCAGACGTGGCCCAACCGCTACTACCTGCACGCGGCCGACTCGGCCGGTGTCACGAGCAACGTCCCCGCGTTCCCCGGTCCCCCGACGATCCAGGATCTGTGCGACGACCACGGGATCTCCAACAACAACTACTACGACGGCGTGGCCGCGTGGAAGTGGGGCGCCTACCCCATCACGGGCTTTTCGGGAACGGACTCGATCGACGAGTTCTTCGACAAACTCGAAAATGGTGGCCTCGAACAAGTCGTGATCCTCGACCCGGATTACCTGACCAACGACGATCACCCCGCGCACAACGTGACGCTGGGCCAGATCCTCATCGGCACGATCTACCAGGCGCTGGCGGACTCGCAGTACTGGGACAACACGTTGCTCATCATCACGTACGACGAGCATGGTGGGTTCTTCGACCACGTCCCCCCGCCCACGACGGTGGACGACAACGGGCCCGAATTCGCGCAGATGGGCTTTCGCGTGCCGACGCTCGTTATCGGACCGCACGTGAGGCAGGGCTTCGTCAACCACGACGTTTTCGAGCACAGCTCGTTCGCGGCCACCGTGGCGAGGCGCTTCGGTCTGCCGTCGCTCAACAGCCGCATGGCGGCCGCGGCGGACGTGTCCAGCTGCATCGATCCGGCATTCGTCGATAATCCGCAGCCACCGGCCCCAATTCCGATGTTGTCGATCCGGGAGTCGGACGTGCTGCACCGCCTCGGCGAGGTGACGAGCCAGCCCGAGTTGTTCGAGGCGGTCGGAATCGAGATTCCGTTGCAGGGCGAGCATCGGCGCCGGCACCGTCGCGGCGTCATGCGCCTGCTCGAAGAGGCGGAGCGGCGCAAGGTGGCCACGGTCATCCGCGACGCGAAGTGAGTGAACCCGGGCGCGCCGTGCAGTACGCTCGTTCGGTACACCCGTGAGCGACGTGCCCGACAGCGATGACCTCGATGTTCTCCGAGCGCGGCTCGCCAAGCTCGAGCGCCGCCTGAGCGAGCTGCGTGAGCTCGAGGAGGCCGTTCTCGGTGCCCGGGCGCAGGCGCAGGCACTGCTGGACAACATCCCGCACGTGGCCTGGATGAAGGACGTCGACGGGGTGTTCCTGGCCATCAACGAGCCGTTCGCGAAGTCGGCCGGCATGAGTCGGGAGACGATCCTCGGCAAGACCGACGTCGAGCTGTGGCCGATCGAGCTCGCCGAGCGCTATCAGGCCGACGATCGCCGCGTGATGGAGCGAGGCGAGCAGATCCTCGTCGAGGAGCCGATCGCCGACGTCAACGGCACGCGGTGGTTCGAGACGTTCAAGACGGCGATTCGCGACGCCCGCGGTCACGTCAGCGGCACCGTGGGCATGGCCCGCGACATCACGCAGCGCAAGGAAGACGAGATACGGCGCCGCACGCTCGAGGAGCGCATGCAGCAGCTGCAGAAGCTCGAGAGCCTGGGCGTTCTGGCCGGCGGCATCGCCCACGACTTCAACAACCTGCTCATGGGCGTGCTCGCCAACGCCGAGCTCGCCAACGCGGCGATCGGCAAGAACGACGACGACGTCCGGGCGCGGCTGCGAGACATCCGTCGGGCCGCCTCGAGTGCCGCCGAGCTGACCGACCAGATGCTGGCCTACTCCGGCCGTGGTCGCTTCGTCGTGCGGCCGATTTCCTTGAACGAGATGGTCGAGGAGATCGGGCAGCTCGTGCGCGTCTCGATCTCCAAGAAGGCGCGGCTTCTGCTCGAGCTGCAAGCGTCGCTACCGAGCGTGGTCGCCGACGTCGCGCAGATGCATCAGCTGGTGATGAACCTGATCACCAACGCCTCGGATGCTTTCGAGGGTCGCACCGGAACGATCCGGGTGCGTACGGGGGTCCGCACCGTGGCGGGACCCGTGGACGACCTGTTCGGACCCGATCCCCTCGAACCCGGCGCCTACGTGGTGCTCTCGGTGACCGACGACGGCTGCGGCATCGATCCGGCCACCCAGGCGCGCATCTTCGAGCCGTTCTTCACCACGAAGTTCACCGGTCGTGGTCTCGGGCTCGCGGCCGTGCAGGGCATCGTGCGCGGGCACGGCGGCGGGATCACGCTCCGCAGCGCGCTCGGCGAAGGCACGTCGATCGAGGTGCTGCTGCCGTGCTCGGACGAACCGGTCGCGCAGGCGGCGGGCCCGGATCGGTCGGCGGAGGACGAGTGGCCGCGGGGGGCGCGGGTGCTGGTCGTGGACGACGACGCCACCGTACGCACGGTCACGGGCCTGATCCTGCACAGTCTCGGCTTCGAGGTCGTCGCGGCCGCGAGTGGGACGGAGGCGATCGAGACGTTTGAGGTCCGCGCGGAAGACATCTACTTCGTCGTGCTCGACGTGACGATGCCGGACATCAACGGCGAGCAGGTGCTCGTGGAGCTTCGCAAGCGCCGCGCGGACGTGCCGGTGATCCTCGCCAGCGGATACACGGAGCTCGAGATGCGAGAGCGCGTCGAGCCCGGCGAGGTCGACGGCTTCCTGCACAAGCCCTTCGGGCTCGAGGACATGCGCGCGTGCGTGCGCGAGGCCTTGCGACACCGGCGCGGCGGCGACTAGGCTCTTTCGCCACACGGGCTCGCGACATGCAGGACGCCTACACGATTCGCCGGGCGCGGACGACCGAGCTCGCGGCGCTGTCGGAGATCGAAGACGATGCCGGCGCGATGTACGGCGAAGTCGACATCGACCCCGACCTGCCGGGCCTGACCCGCGACGAGCTCGGCGACGGACAGCGCGATGGTCTGTTGTGGGTGATCGTGGACGGCGACGATGTCCCCGTGGCCTTCGCCCTGTGCCAGGCCAAGCCGGGCGCGCTGCATCTGCGCGAGCTCGACGTCGCGCCCGCCCACATGCGGCGAGGTCTGGGTCGGCGGCTCATCGAGCACGTCCGTCGCCAGGCGCTCGATCTCGGCTTGCCCCAGGTGACGCTGACCACGTTCGCCGACGTGCCCTGGAACGCCGCGCTGTACCGGCGCTACGGCTTCGTCGAGCTCGCACCCGCGACGCAGCCGGACTGGCTACGGCAGATCCGTGCCCACGAGGACGCCGGCATCCTCGCGTCCTGGCCCCGGATCGCGATGGCGATCGACGCTGCGGGCTGAAGCCTCGGTCGCGGTCGACGGCAGCGGCCCGGCGGTGAGCAGGCCGGCGCACCGCTCGGCCGAGACCGGGCGGCCGAAGTAGTAGCCTTGCAGCACGTCGCAGTGCAGGGTGCGCAAGCGCTGCGCCTGCGCCGGCTCTTCCACGCCTTCGGCGACCACGCGAAGCGACAGGCTGTGGGCGAGCGCGCTGATGCTGCCCACGAGCCGGGCGTCCTGGTCGTTCTCGTGCGCCGCGGCGACGAACGAGCGATCGATCTTGAGCGTGGAGAACGGGTAGCGCTGCAGGTAGCTCAGCGAGCTGTATCCGGTACCGAAGTCGTCGAGGACCAGCTCGACACCGAGGTCTCGGATCTGCTCGAGCAGGGTCAGCGTCGCCTGACCGGCGTCGATGAGGGCCGACTCGGTCAGCTCGAGCTCGAGCCGCCCCGGGTCGATCGCGGTCTGCTCGATGACCTGCCGCAGCACGGCGAGAAACTCGTCGCCGCGCAGCTGCAGGGCGGAGACGTTGACCGCCATCTTCACGTCGACGCCGAGCTCCTTGCGCCAGCGCACCTGTTGCTCGCACGCGCGCTGCAGGACCCAGCGTCCGATGCGGTGGATCTCGCCGATCTGCTCGGCCAGTGGAATGAACTCCGCCGGGCTGATCGCCTCGCCGCCGCACTCCCAGCGCAGTAGCGCTTCGCAGCCCACGGAGGTGCTCGTCTGCGCATCGACCAGCGGCTGGTACGCCAGGTGCAGCTCGTCGCGGTCGAGCGCACGCCGCAGCTTGGACTCGAGCGCCATCTTGCGCTCTTCGGCGCCGATGAGCTCCTTCGTGCTCGTCGCGTAGCCGCCCCCGCCGCGCCGCTTGGCGTCGTACAGGGCGTTGTCGGCCCGCCGCAGCACGTCACCCCAGGTCTCCTCCTCGGCCGACAACGCGATCCCCACGCTGCCGCCGGGAAACAGCTCGTAGCCGAACACGTGAAAAGGACTCTCGAGTCGTCGCACCAGCGAGGCGGCCAGGTCGCACGCCCACGCCTCGCTCGGGCAGCGCTCCACGGCGACCACGAACTCGTCGCCCCCGAACCGTGCGACGAATGCCCGTACGTCAGATCGATCCTCGAGGGCGCCCTGCAGACGGCCGGCGACCTCCTTGAGCAGCTCGTCGCCGCCGTCGTGTCCGAGCGAGTCGTTGATCGTCTTGAAGCGGTCGAGGTCGATGAGCAGGATCGCGATCTGATCCCCGCGGCGCGCCCGCGACTCGTAGACGTCGAGCTTGTGTTCGAGATAGCGGCGGTTGGGTAGGTCGGTGAGGGGATCGAAGCTGGCCAGCCGTTCGATGCGTCGCTCGTTGCGCTCGTGGCGAGCCACGAGCGCGATCACGAGCACACCGATCGCGATCTCGGCCGACATCCGATTCAGCAGCGACTGCAGCCCGTGCTCGTCCGGGGGGATCCGGCTGACGATCTCGACCCCGAGCTCCGGCAGCGCCCAGAACGCGATCGTCGCGAGGACGACGAGAATCGTGAACACCCAGACGCTGCGCCGGCTCGCCACGGCCGCGCCGACGAGTGGGACGACGTACAGCCACCCGAAGTTGGGGTCGTAGAAGCCGCCGGACGTCACGTTGCTCAGCAGCAACAGCGTCAGGATCGTGAAACCGGCGACGGTGCCGGCCCGCTCGGCGTTGTGGTTGCGACGCAGCGAGATCAGCGTCGCGATCGCGACTGCGGCCGTGACGAGCACGGCTGCGGTCATGTGCCACAGGCGCAGGCGCGAGTACTGCAGCGCGAACGGCAGCGCGATCGCGGCCATCACGAGCAACCCCACGTTGATCGTGCGGATCTTGTCGAGGTGGCTGGGATCGGCGTCCGCGGGGTCGAGCCCGGCGTTCAGCAGATCTTGTAGTCGTCCCACCCCCGACTGCATGGTACCGCCGCGTCACGGCTCGGCAGTAGGCCGATCTCGCCACCGAGCGGGGTTTCGCCGGATCGAGCCCCCGGATTGGAACGAAGGTGCCGCGATCAGTCTAAGCGTGGCGCCGAACCGGCGTGTGCGTGGATCTGCGACGTGCACGGCCGCCGGTGAAGGGGTCCATGGCTCGAACCGTCATCTCGCTCGTTCTCGCGTTCGGTTTCGGACTCGTCGTCGCCTGTGCCGACGACGAAGGGACGGAGGCCGACGAGCTCGGGGTCGCGTCCCAGTGCGGCAGCAACGACGATTGTCACGAAGACCAGGCCTGCCTGACCCAGTTCAAGGGCGGCTACTGCGGCATCGCCGATTGCATGGTCGACGACGACTGCCCCGAGGGGTCGGCGTGTGTGGCCCACTCCGACGGGGTCAACTACTGCTTTCGGATCTGCGGCGACAAGTCCGAGTGCAACCGCAACCGCGACGCCGACAACGAGGCCAATTGCTCGGCCAACGTCACGTTCACGGACGGCGGGGGCGGCAAGGCGTGCGTGCCTCCGTCCGGCTGAGCCGAGTCTTCATCGTCGTGCCCCGGTGCGCTGCGATCGCGGCGGGAACCGAAGCGCCCGTGCGGTAACCTCTCCGCGGGGGTGTCTGCGGTGTCAGGGCGATCGAGTGGACCAGCGACGACGGCGGGTGGGGTCCATCGCGACGCCACGCTCGTGCTGAGCCCCGACGAGGCTGCCGATCGCGATGCACAGACGCGGGCGCTGCAGTCGGTGACGGCCCGCTTGTTCGGCACGTCCAAGCTCGGACGCTACGTGTTGCGCGAGCGTCTGGGAGCCGGTGGTCTCGGCGTGGTCTACGTGGCCCACGACCCCGAGCTGGACCGTGCAGTCGCGATCAAGCTGCTGCGCACGCGGGCGCTGGCGGCAGGAATCGACGTGGCCCGTCTGCGTCGCGAGGCGGCGGCGCTCGCCCAGCTCGCGCACCCCAACGTGGTCGGCGTCTACGACGTGGGCGAGTACGACGGTGACGACGCGGTCGATGGCGACGTCCCGCAGCACGGCGCCTACATCGTGATGGAGCTCGTGCGCGGTCGACCGCTGGACGAGTGGCTCGACGCCAAGCGTTCCGAGGCGGAGATCCTCGACGTGTACATGCAGGCCGGACGAGGGCTCGCCGCCGCGCACGCGGCCGGAATCACCCACCGTGACTTCAAGCCCGCCAACGTGATCGTCGGCGAGGACGGCCGAGTCAAGGTGCTCGACTTCGGTCTCGCGCGAGTGCACGGCGCCGATGCGACCGAACCCGGCGCCGCGGCGACGCGGTCGCGGGACGGGGAGGCTCGCACCCTGCTCGACACACCGCTGACGCAGACGGGCCTGGTGATGGGCACCCCGGCGTACATGGCTCCGGAGCAGCACATCGGTCACGCCGCCGACGCGCGCTCGGATCAGTACAGCTTCTGCCTCGCGCTGGCCGAGGCGCTGCACGGCGCACGCCTGTTGACCGAGCGCGACTACGACGCGCTCGCGACCGCCAAGCGCTCGGTGACGAAGCTGCCGCAAGTGCAGGCGATCGTGCCGCCCGCCCGCCGCGTGATCACCCGTGGCCTCGCGGTCGAGCCGGAGGATCGCTGGCCGACCATGGAGGCGCTGCTGCAGGCGCTCGCGCAGGTGCGCCGCCGACGTCGCGGCTGGGCTTGGGTCTCCGTCACGGCGGTGGCCGCGTCCGTGGTCGTATTGGTCGCCGGTCGGTCACCGAGGCCGTCGTCGGACGACGCGAGCGCCGAGGTGGTCGCGGCCGCCACGGACGCGCCCGCGCCCGCGGCGAGCGGCGAGAGCTCCCCCGCGGTGCCGTCGTTCTTGGCCGCCGCGCGCCTGATCGACGCCGGGCACGACGACGCCGTGCTTCGCGACTTCGCGGCCCGCACGCGCGCGTACGCGGGGCCACGCGGCGACCTGCAGCTGTCGTCGTGGGGTTGGTACTGGGAAGCGGCGTCGTGGGACGTGGTGCAGAACGCCGCGCGCGTGATCCCGCTGTACGCCAACGCGTACTTTCAGGCCGAGGCCTCCGGCGAGTCGTTCGTCGCCGCGGACTCGGCGTATCACCTCGCGTACGCGTCGTCGGTGCTCGGTGACGACGAAGCCCAGCGCTGGGAACGGTACGCGCTCGCTCACCTCGATCGCGGCGACATCCCGGCCAACAAGCGCGCGTCCATTCTCGGCAACCTCGGGCTCGTCCACGTGGCGGCCAACGACATGCCCGCCGCCGCCGAGTTGTTCCGCGCCGCGATCGACGAGCTCGAAGAGCAGGGCGACCCGATGTCGCCGTCGCTGGAGTGGCCGATGAGCAATCTGGCGAGCGTGCTGACGCTCATGGGCGAGTACGAGGAAGCGGGCCGCTGGAGCGACCGCGCGCTGGCGCTGCGGATCGAGCTGCGCGGTGCGAGCTCGGCCGAGGTCGGCATCTCCCACATGAGCCGCGGCATGATGCTGCTCGACCGCGGCTACCCGATCGAAGCGCTCGGGGAGCTCGAGCAGGCGCATACGATCATGGCCGCCGCCGCGGGCGAGCAGCCCCACGAGCAGGTCTCCAACACGCTGACCGAGCTGTCGCGGGCGACCGCCGCCCTCGGCCGGGTCGACGAGGCGATCGACCTGCAGCGCGAGGCGCTTTCGATCCTGCAGCACCTCGACTCGCAGTACCAGCTCCCGTTCGTGAAGGGCTCGCTGCAGCTGGCCCGTCTGTACCGCGACAGCGACCGCCTCGAAGACGCCCGCCGCACCTACGCCACCATCGTCGCCCTCGAAGACCTCGACCCCGTCTCGTCCGAGATGCAGCAACAGGCCCAGACCGAGCTCTCGGCCCTGCGCGTGGGCTGACCGCCATGCACCTGCAGCTCGTCACGATCATCGTCGACGACTACGACGCCGCGATCGCCTTCTTCGTCGACGCCCTCGGTTTCGAGCTGGCCGAAGACAGCCCGTCGACCACCAACGACGGCCGCCCCAAGCGCTGGGTCGTCGTGCGTCCCCCGGGCGCACAGACGGGGATCTTGCTCGCCCGCGCCGACGGCCCGGTCCAATCCGCCGCCGTGGGCCAGCAGATGGCCGGCCGCGTGGGCCTGTTCCTGCGGGTCGAGGACTTCGACGCCCACTACGCCCGCATGCGCGAAGCAGGGGTCACGTTCCATACGGCGCCGCGCGACGAACCCTACGGCCGGATCGCGGTGTTCGAGGACATCGCGGGCAACAAATGGGACCTGCTCGGGCCGACGCCGGAACAGTCGACGCCGCCGGTGCCCCGTCGCGTCCGGTAGGATCGGGGTGTGGTTCGCGGGCTCGTCGTGCTTGCGTTCGTCCTCGCTGCGGGCTGCGGACGCACGCCGATCTACTTCGATGACGACGATGTGGCCGTCGACTGGACGCATTCGTACGGCGTCGTGCGGGTTCGGTTTCGGATCGCGCCCAACATCACATACGACCCGCTCGTGGGGACGGGACGCGTGGTCGTCGAGCTGGACTACCTCGATTGCATCCTGGACTTCTACGCCTCGAATCCGGAGTGGCGCAGCGACGGCGCGGAGGGGGCAGAGATCTTCGATGCTGCGGCGGGGCCCGACGGCTTGTGTGGGATTGGAGACACCAACGGCCTCTCATGCGACGTGGTGGAGATCGAGGAGAGCGTCGAAGAAAGCTTCCGGCTACGGGTCGTGTACGATGTCCGCGGGCTCACCGAAGGCACGCAGGTGTTGTTCGGGCCCCTCCCGAAACGAGAGCTGACCCAGTGCGAGTCGATCGTCCGCGTCGGTCGCAACGAGGCCTTTCAGGGGTTCGACCCCGCCGGTGCCCTGCTGTGGGAGACCCTCTCGTTCGGCCCCGACAAGGCCGCGGCGGACCAGGGGCAGCCGATCGAGATCAGCGCCATCGCGCCGTAGTGGTGACGCTCGGCACGCTGGGTGCCACCCGGCCTCACTGTGGCGGCCACAGTGCCCTCCCGTGACCCCCACGGTGCCAGGTCTCGGGGCGTCTGCTACCGTCGGGCGGTGGCACGGTGGATGTTCGTGATCGCACTGACCTTGGCCGGCTGCGGGGCCGCCGAGACGGACCCCGACCCGGAGCCCGCGCCGCGGATGGGGTGCACGTTCGACAGTCGGGCCACGGCGGTGCCGTGCGGGACCGCGGAGGACTACTTCAACTCGCCGGCGGAGCACGACGCGCTCGTCGGATGCACGCACGTGCCGGGTCAGACCCACGTCAGCGATCGCGGCGATCTGACGGACCTGTCGTTTCTCGCGGGCGTGCAGGACGTCGGGCGGCTGACGTTCTTTCGCAACGAGCAGCAGATCAGCGCCGATGGGCTGGAGTCGCTCGAGCATGCGACGCGCTTCGGGTTCAACAACATGTACGCGCTGCAGGACATCTCCGCGCTCGGAGATCTGTGCCAGGTCGACGAGGTGCTCTATGTCCAGGGCACCAGGTTGGAAACCCTCGATGGCCTCGAAGGCCTTCGCATCGTCGGCGACCTGACGATCCAGTTCAACGAAGCGCTGACCGACATCTCCGCGCTCGAGGGCATCGAGGTGGTCGAAGGCGACCTGCTCATCGAGCGCAACCCGGCCCTGTCGCAAGCGGACGCCGAGGCTCTCGCGCAGCGCCTCGACGTCGTCGGCACGATCTCCGTTCTCGACAACGGCGAGGGCTGAGCTTCGAAGCTGGGCTCGCCGGCCAGCGGAGCTAGCGCGGGTCCAGACCGACCACGACGTTGTCGCCGTCGATCTCGTCGGCGTGCGTGTGCGCGCCGCCGGCCTCGTCGCCGGACACCTCCAGGGACTCCGCGAGCGTCTCGGCCCGGATCATCGCCGCGAGTGTCTCGTCGCGGGCCGCCGCCGCCAGCTCGCCGCCGCACCGCAGCCGCAGCGAGATCCGCTGCGACACGTCGAGATCGGCGGTCTTGCGCAGGTTCTGGATCCGGTTGATCAGCTCGCGCGCCAGGCCCTCGCGGCGTAGCGCATCGTCGACCTTCGTGTCCAGCAGCACGGTCATGCCCTCGGCCGCTTCGGCGGCGGTGTCGCCCGAGACCTGACGCTCGATGAGGATGTCCTCGGCGCCCAGCGTCTCGCCGGCCAGCTCCACGGAGCCCGACGCCGAGAACGCCGCGATCGCAGCTGCGTCCATCTTCGCCACGGCACCCGCGACCTCCTTCATCCGCTTGCCCAGGCGCTTGCCGAGCGCCTTGAAGTTGGCCTTCGCCGACAGCGTGACCAGTCCCGAGTCGTCGGCACGCACGTCGAGCGCCTTGATGTTGAGCTCGCCGAGGATCTCGTCGGCGTAGGTCTGCACGGCGCGGCGTACCGTCTCGTCCGGCGCCGCGATCGTGATCTTGGCCAGCGGCCGGCGCACGCCGATCTTCTCGCGCTCCCGAATGGCCAGACCCAGCGCCACCGCCTGGCGCACCGCCGCGACATCGCGCTCGAGCGCTTCGTCGCGCCGATCGGCCTGCACCTCGGGGAACGCCCGCAGGTGCACCGAGTCCTCGCCCTCGCCGGCCAGGCCGGTGTCGACCATCAGCCGTTGGTACAGCCACTCCGAAAAGAACGGGATCGTGGGCGCGATGGCGTGGCAGATCGTCGTCAGCACCGAGAACAAGGTCGCGTACGCGTCCTGCTTGTCGTGCGCGGCTGCGTCGTCGCGTCCGCGCCAGTACCGACGCCGCCCGCGGCGGATGTACCAGTTGTTGAGGTCGTCACAGACGCTCTGGAACGCCGGCACCACGTTCGACAGCGCGTAGTCGTCGAGCTCGGCGCGCAGCTGACCCACGAACGCCTGCACGCGCGACAGCATCCAGCGATCGAGCGGACTCTCCGGGCGATGGTCGAGGTCGGCGGCCTGCGGCGACCAGCCGTCGGCGCTCGCGTACGTCGCCAGGAAGTTGTACGCGTTCCACAGCGGCAGCACGACCATCCGCACGGTGTCGCGCACGCCCTTTTCGGAGAAGCGCATCGGCTCGGCGCGCACCGCCGCGGAGCTGATCAGGTACGCCCGCAGCGCGTCGGCCCCGTACTTGGAGATCACCTCGTTGGGGTCGGGGTAGTTCTTGAGCCGCTTGGACATCTTCTTGCCGTCCTCGGCCAAAACCATCCCGTTGACGATCACGTTCTTGAACGCCGGCCGCCCGAACAACGCGTTGGCGAGCACGTGCAGCGTGTAGAACCAGCCGCGGGTCTGGTCGAGCCCTTCGGCGATGAAGTCGGCCGGAAGGTTGTTCTCGACGTACTCCTTGCGGTCGGCGTCGAACGGATAGTGGTTTTGCGCGTACGGCATCGAGCCGGACTCGAACCAGCAGTCGAACACCTCGGTCACGCGCTGCATCGTGCCGCCGGGGGTCTTGGCGGACGGGAACGTGATCGGATCGATGAACTCGCGGTGCAGGTCCGTCAGCGAGCCGGGGGCCATGCCGGCGAGCTCTTCGAGCTCGGCGATCGATCCCACGCACACCATCTCCTCGGGGTTCTTGTCGCAGCGCCAGATCGGCAGCGGCGTGCCCCAGAAGCGGTTGCGCGCCAGGTTCCAGTCGCGCGCCTGGCCCAGCCAGTTGCCGAAGCGCCCCGAGCCCACGTGCTCGGGCACCCAGTGGATCTGCGCGTTGTTGGCCACGAGCGCGTCGCGGTCGGCCTCCACCTTCATGAACCAGGTCGACAGCGCCATGTACAGCAGCGGCCCGTCGGTGCGGTAGCAGTGCGGGTAGGGGTGGACGAGCGTGTCCTGGTCGACGAGCTTGTCGCCGTCCCGCAGCGCCGCGATGATCGCCTTGTCGGCGTCCTTGGCGAACTGGCCCGCGAAGTCCGGCACGGTCTCGTCGAACTTGCCGTCGAGCCCCATCGGCCGCACCAGCGGCAGGCCCTCGCGCTGGCCGACCTGATAGTCGTCCTCACCGAACGCCGGCGCCTGGTGGACGATGCCGGTACCGCTCTCGGTCGACACGTACTCGGCGCAGACCACCTTGAACGCCCAGCGCGAGCCGTCCTCGTGCTCGCGGTACTTGGCGAAGTAGGGAAACAGTGGAACGTAGGGCCGGCCCTCGAGGTCCTTGCCTTTGATCCGCGACAGCTCCTCGGTCGCGCCCACGCGCTCGCGCGCCTGGTAGTCGGCGAGTCGCCCCGGCTCGAGGTACGCGATCTCGCCGGTCTCGACGACGCGGACCTTGACGTACGTCAGGTCGGGATGGACGGCGAGCGCGAGGTTGCTCGGCAGGGTCCACGGCGTGGTCGTCCACGCCCACAGGTACGCACCTTCCTCGTCCTCGAGCGCGAACCGGATCGTCACGCTCGGGTCCTGCACCCGCTTGTGGCCTTCCTTGCGCGTGACCGGGTCCTTCTCCTGCGGACCCTGGGCGACCTCGAAGTTCGACAGCGGCGTGCCGAGCATCGGTGAGACCGGCTGCACGCGGTGGCCTTCGTAGATGAGGCCCTTGTCCCACAGCTGACGAAAGACCCACCACACCGTCTCCATGAAGGAGGGGTCCATCGTCTTGTAGTCGTCGTCGAAGTCGACCCAGCGCCCGAGCCGGCCCACCGTCTGGCGCCACTGCGCGGTGAAGCGCAGCACGCCCGCGCGACAGGCGGCGTTGAACTTGTCGATCCCGTACGCCTCGATCTCGGCCTGGCCATGGACGCCCAGGTCGCTCTCGACGAGCGACTCGATCGGCAGTCCGTGACAGTCCCAGCCGAATCGGCGTTCGACCGCGAAACCGCACATCGACTTGTAGCGGGGCACCACGTCCTTGATCGAGCCGGGCAGGATGTGCCCGTAGTGGGGCAAACCCGTCGCGAACGGCGGCCCGTCGTAGAACGCGTAGCTGGGCCGGTCGCCCTTGCCGTGAGCCGCTTCGGCGCCCTGGCGTAAGCTGCGGCCTTCGACGTCGTTTTCTTCCCACGACCGCAAAATCCCCTCCTCGAGCTTCGGCAGGTCGAACTGTGCGGGGGGCGCCTTGAGCGTCGAAGAAGCAGATGCGTCGGATCCGGACATGATCGTCTCTGCCACGTGCATGGCGGAGTCCCGCGCTAGGGTCAAGCCCGCGGCGGTGCGCCCCATCGGTGGTGGCGCGCGGATCGTCACGTATCGGCCCGTATCTGCGTGCTTCGGCCATCCCAGGGCAATTGCCCGGTCGGGACCCGGGGGGTATGCTGCCGCCCGCCGAAGAGACTCGGAGCTTCCATGACCCGCGCCGTACCCACTTTGCTGACCGGTTTGTTCGCCTTTGCCGCCGTCGCTTGCTCGAGCGACGAGCAGAACGCCACGGACAACCAGCCCTTCCTCGACGACTGGCGCGTCGAAGCCTTCGTGCCCTTCGACTGGTATGACGAGGAGGCCAACGCGGCGGCGATCTTCTCGCTGCAGGTCGGCGGCCGGCTCGCCGGCGGATCGGACCGCGAGAACTTCGCCAACCGCGGCGACGTCATCGTCAAGCACGATGGCGCGGCGGACACGATCACCATCGAGTTCCAGCGGTTCACCTTCGCGCCCAACCAGGGTGCGGCCGACCTCGACTTCGAGGCGATGAGCCTGTGGGCGTTCAATACCAGCGTCGACAACCCGTCGGCGCCCGAGGAGATGGACCCGGAGGCCCAGTGCGTGCTCGAGTCGGGCTGGCAGTCCGGCTGTGGCATCCGCCTGTACTACGACGGCCTGTCGCAGCTCGCGCGCGCCGGCGCCAACATCCGCGTCACGCTCCCGCCGGACTACGCCCGTGATCTGACCGTGATCACCGAGGACAACGACGCGGACCCCGACTACTTCAACCGCGGCAACGTGTGCATCGAAGGCCTGCAGGGCAACGCCACGGTCCGCCTGCAGAGCGGCCAAGCGTTCGTCAAGGTCGCCCCCGATGCCTCGATCGCGCCGCAGTGCTCGGCCGAGTTCATCGACCAGTGCAACATGTGGCCGTGCGTGCCCAACAGCGAGGACGCGTGCGACGGGTCCGAGGCGTGGGACTCCAACTGCCCGTGCGTGTCGCAGGTCGGCGAGTTCGGCCGCGTGCTCGTCGAGTCGCACGACGCCGCGTCGGCCGACATCAACATCGACGTCCCGGCCAGCCTGTGGATGTCGATCACGGCCAAGAACGAGCAGATGGGCCAGGACAGCTCCGATCCCGAGCTGCACTGCCGCGCGACGGTCGACGTGCCGGGCTACGAGTTCCTCGACGGTGGCGGCAACGACTTCCCGTGGGAAACCCGCGGCCAGGTCAACTACCCGAGCTCCAACGCGGTCTCCGGTGCCGGCTACAACGTCACGGCGTTCTCCAAGGGATGCAACCCGGTCCCGGCGACCGAGAACCCCGAGGACTTCGTCGGCGTCGGCAACGGCACGATGCAGCAGTCGACGCAGCGCGGAAACATCAAGATCACCTCCGGTGCGCTCACGCAGAGCTGCGACGAGCTGCTCCCGGGCTGAACACAGAGCCCGCGTCGAGACGACACGCGAGGGGTCGGCATCATCGGTGTCGGCCCCTTCGCAATGGGTACGAGCGGCCGCGGCCCGCTACGGCAGGGCGCAGTAGCCTTCGGGGTAGGGCCCGCCGGGGCCGACGCCATCGGGGATCACCGGGACGCACGCCTGGCCGGGCGCGCAGTCGCCCGGCGGCAGGAAGGTGTCGCAGATCGGCGTGCAGCAGCTCGTGCCGGCGCACGGGACACCGAGCTGATCGGCGGGATGGCACAACGTGCCCGGCGAGCAGTCCCAGTCGTACTCGCACGTCTCGCCGACAAGCGCGAGCGTGGGGGCCGCGATGCCGCACGTGGGCACGGGGTCCGACGACTCGACCTGCACCCAACAACCGCCCGCGTCGCAGTCCTGCAGCAGCAGGTCACACCGCGGCAGGCACAGCGTGATCGAGCCCTCGTAGTCGACCACGCACGCATCGTTCGGGTCGGTGCACAGCGGCGTGTCCTCGCTACCGCCGCAAAACGGCACGCACGTGCCCGCGTTGGCTTCGTCGGTCCACGCGCACAGGTGCCCTACGTCGCAGTCGTCGATGCCCGACAGCTGTGAGCCCTCGACGAGACACGGGGCACCGGCTTGCCCGGCGTCCGGAGCGACCGGCGAGCAGCGGGTCGCGTTCCAGTGCGGTCCGCCGTCGTTGGCCCATGGCATGCACTTTTCGCCGCGCGGACAGTCTTGGGTCCACACGTCGCACTCGAACGGCGGCGGAAACCAATCGCACAGACCGGTACCGATGAAGTCGCAGCCACACGGATCGGTGCAGCCGTCGTCGAAGCCCGTGGGATCGGAGGGATCGGCGGTGGTCGATGGCGGGGGTGGAGGCGACGTGGTGCCCGGCGGCAACGTGGTCGACGGCGACGGCGGATCGCCGGGTCCGCTCGTCGACACGCCCGTGGTCGTCGCATCGTCCCCGACCTCGGACGTGCTCGCATCGTCGAGCATGACTTGCGGTCCGCAACCGACCACGCCGAGCACCATCCACCAATTCCAACGTGCCACTGCGCGTCAGGCTACGTCGTGCGAGCCGCCGGTGCAATGTCGGCCGAGCCCATGAGAGACGACGCATCGCGGTATCCTGAGTCGTGAGCTCCACGCCCGGCGCGAGCAACGAGGCGATCGTCGTTGGGTCGGCCGCACCCACGCAGGCGGGCTCCGATCCGGGCACGGAGGGTCCGGAGCGCTCGAGGATCAGCGACATCGTGCCGTCGTCGGGCACGAGCATCGGGCGCTACGTGATCCTGTCGCGTCTGGGCGCCGGGGGCATGGGGGTCGTCTATGTCGCCTACGATCCGGAGCTCGATCGGAAGGTCGCGTTGAAGGTGCTGCGCCGCCCGACCGACGGGTCGGCGACCAAGCGCGCGCGTCAGCTCCGGGAAGCGCAGGCCCTCGCGCGCCTGACCCACCCGAACGTCGTGACCGTGTACGACGCCGGTTCGTGGCGCGACCACACGTTCCTGGCCATGGAACTGGTGCAGGGGCAGACGCTGTCGCAGTGGTGCCGCGGCACCGTGCGGACCTGGCGGGAGGCGCTGGCCGTGATGCTCGAGGCGGGGCAGGGGATCGTCGCCGCGCATGCGGCCAGCATCGTCCACCGCGACTTCAAGCCCGACAACGTGATGGTGGCCGACGACGGTCGTGTGTTGGTGATGGACTTCGGGCTGGCGCGGTCTCTGGACGTGACCGACTCGGGCGAGCTCTCGGCCTCGGGGTCGTTGCGCCCGGCGGCCGGCCTCGACGTCGCCACGCAGTGGGCGGCGCGGGGCACCCCGGGCTACATGGCGCCGGAGCAGCACGCCGGCGGCGAGGGTGACGAGCGGATCGATCAGTTCGGCTACTGCGTCACGTTGTGGCAGGTGGTCTACGGCGAGCGGCCGCATCCCGGGAAGTCGGTGGCCGAGACCGTGCGCGCGGTGACCGATGGCTTGCTCCGCGAGCCGCCCACGGATCGCCGCGTGCCCGGCTGGCTGCGGCGCGCGATCGTGCGGGGACTGCAGCCGCGGCCGGCCGAGCGATGGCCGAGCATGCAAGCGCTGCTCGACGCGCTGCGTCGGGGTCAGATCGCGAGCCGACGGCGGTGGGTCGGGTCCGCCGCGGTCGTCGCCGCGCTGGGATTGATGACGGCCGGTGCCTTCTACGAGCACGCGCACGACGAGGCGGTGCGGCGATGCGTCGCGGAGGGCGAGGCGATCGCCCAGACATGGCCGGGGACCGACGGGGACGCGCGCAAGGCCATCGACGCGGCGTTCGCTGCGACGGGACTGGGGTACGGTCCCGACGCAGCGAACCGCACGGCGCGGTGGCTCGACGATTGGAGCGGACAGTGGCGAGAGCTGCGGCAGCAGGTCTGTCACGCCGAGCGGGTCGACGGTGCCTCCCCGCAGACCGAGGCCTCGCGGGTGTGCCTGGACGAAGGACACGCGCAGCTCGCTGCGCTGGTCGAGGCGCTACGGGGCGCGGACGCCGATGTCGTGCGGCGATCGATCGCGGCTGCCGCGGGGCTGCCCCGCGTCGCGCCGTGTGGCGACCCCAAGGCGCTGGCACAGATGCCGCACCTTCCCGAGGGCCACGACCCCGAGGGCCACGACCCCGAGGGCCACGACGCGCGGCGCGTCGCCGAGATCCGCGCCGAGCTGAGTCGGGCGCGTTCGCTGCGAGCGACCGGCAAGTACGCCGAGTCCCGCGACCTCGCCGTCGCCGCACTGGCGCGCGCGCGGGAGCTGGGTTGGCCTCCGTTGGTCGCGATGGCGTTGCGAGATGCCGGTCGCGCGGCCGGTTCGCTCAAGGACGCCGAAGCCGCCGAGCCCTGGCTCGAGGAAGCGTACTTGGTCGCCCTCGCGGCCGGCGCGGACGTGACGGCCGTGGACGCCTCGACCGAGCTCGTCAGCGTCGTGGGGATCGATGCCGGCCGACCGAGCGACGGGCGTCGCTGGGGCAAGGTCGCCACCGCGTTGCTCGAACGGATGAACGAGGTGGAGGGACTCGACGCCGCCTACCTCGATCTGAAGATCGCCCGCATCGATCGCGCCGCCGGTGAGCACGATGCGGCGATCGAGCGTCTGGAGCGGTCGCTACAGCGGCGCCGGAACCTGCAGGGCGCCTCGCATCCCGATCTCGCGGGGCCGCGGGTCAACCTCGCCAACGTCTACCTCGATCGCGGCGACTACGACCGCGCCGCGCGCTTGTTCGACCAGGCGGTCGCGGACTTCGAGGCCAATCTCGGACCCGACCATCCCGACACGGCCTTGGTGGTCAACAACCTCGGCGTGGTCGCGATCCGCCGTGGCGACCTCGACGAGGCCGATCGACTGCTGCGCAAGGCGCTCGCCGTTCGTGAGCGAGGCCTGTCGGCCGACCATCCCGATGTCGGCGAGACGCTCACGAACCTCGGGGTGGTGGCGAACATGCGCGACGACCACGAAGCCGCGGCCGAGCTGTATCACCGTGCGTTGAAGCTGTACGAGACGGCGTACGGCCCCGACCATCCGATGGTCGCGCACGCGCTGACGAACGTCGGGGTCGCCGAAGCGAGCCTGGGAGACTTCGACGCGGCGGAGCAGGCCTACGTGCGGGCGCGAGCGATCGTCGAGCGCGTCCACGGTCCGGACCACCCCGACATCGCGCATCTCTGGGTCGGCTCGGCGGAAGTCGAGGCGGGGCGCGGAAACATGGCCCACGCCCGCGAGCTCGCACTCCGGGGCCGCGCGCTGCAGGAGCGCGTCCTCGGCGACGATCACCCCGCGCTCGCCCGCACGCTGCGTTTCCTGGGCACCCTCGATCTCGACGGCGGCGACCTCGAAGCCGGCGAGAAGAACTGCCGCCGCGCGGAGGAGATCTTCCTGGCGACGGAAGGCTCCGACGGCATCGGGACCAAGGACGCGCAGGCGTGTCTGGCCCAGGCACGTCAGCTCCGCACCGAGCGCGAAGCTCTGCCGTGAGTGCGGGTGGCGTGGTCGGGACGACGACGACCGCGGCGTAGGCCGACGAGGACGAGCAGGGCCAGGCCGATCGGCACGGGACGGCCGTCGCTGCGGCAGCCGCAGCCATCGGTGTGATCATCGAGGCACTGCCACTGCACGTCGACGGTGGTCTCGAGATCGCCGAGCCATCCCCGCAATGTCGCCTGCCGTGACTCACCCGCGCGCGCGTTCTCGCAGACCTCCCGGAGTCCCACGACCCCACTGGGATCGAGCGGCTCGGCCGCATCGAGCGGATCCTTCGAGAGCGACCCGTCGCCGTCGAGTTGCTCCCAGTGGAACTTCGCGCCGCGCACGACTCGCCCCTGCGCGTCGCGAGCGACGCCGATGACGCTGACGAAGAGCAGCTCGTCGGTGTCCCCGAGCCGCACGACCTCCGGGTAGGCCTCGATGTTCGCGATCTCTGCGACGCCCACGACGTAGACGTCGCCGACGTCGAGGGGACCCGCGGGAAGGTCGACGACGAGGTGGAACGCGTCTCCGGCGGTCGCGTTCACTGAAACGTACAGGTGTGCTCCCTCGGGCTCGACCAGCCGTGGGGTGCCCGCAATCGCAACTCCCCGGGCGACGCCATCGGTCGATCGGACCTTCGTGTAGGTCGACCGATCGACGACGTGGGGAGCGCGATGCATCCATCCTCGTCGCGCGTCGCCGGGCCGACGAGGCGTTCGTCGTAGCACGTGGCGGCGTCGTCGGGCGCGACGTCGTCGTCCTCCTCGAGGCCCGCGATCTCGACGCAGACCGTCGACTGCTCGACGATCGGCTCCCCCGACACGAACGTGTCGCCAGGCTGCATCTCGATCGTCAGCCGTACCTGCCGGTGCTCGGTCAAGGCGTCCTGGTCGCACGCGGTCGCGAGCGCGAGGCCGAGCAGCCCCGTCCGGATGCCAAGCCGCATCGGGGTGGTGGTCGCCCGGGACCTCGAACGGATTCCTCTCGTGATGGATTTCCGACCGCATCGCCCACACGGCCGGCCGGCGCGAGGTGCTACTCTCGTCGCCGCCGATGGTGGATCCCGACGAGCTCGCGCTGCTGTACGCGTGGCGTGCCGGCGACCGAGGGGCGGGAGACCGACTGCTGCGTGCGTACTACCCCGGGGTCCTGGGGTTCTTTCGGCTGCGGGTGCCCGCGGCGGCCGAGGACCTGACGCAGCGGACGTTCCTGACGTGCACCGAGGCGCGCGACCGGGTCGAGGCGAGCAGCTTCCGCGGCTATCTGTACGGCATCGCCCGCAAGATGTTGCTCAAGGAGCTCGAGGCGGGACGGCGACAACCGCTGGACGAGTTCACGGTGCGGCCACAGTCGATCGCGACGCCCAGCGGGGTGGTGGCGCTGCGACAGGAGCACTGGCTGCTCGTGCGTGCGCTCGAACGGCTCGACGACGACATGCAGGTACTGTTCGCCCTCTTCTATGTTCAGGGACTGCGCAACCGCGAGATCGCCGACGCCCTCGGCTTGCCGACGAGCACCGTCACCACGCGCCTGTCTCGCGCCCGTGACGCCCTGCGCGCGCAGGTCGAGACGTTGCGAGCGCCGGCGCAGATCCGCAGCGTGGTGCTCGCCGATCTCGACGCTTGGGCCGCGTCGCTGGGGCCCACATTGTCGTTGGTGGGCGGCACGCCGCCGCGTTCCGATTGAGCCGGCGTCGCCTCTGCGCCTATGATGGCGAGGTGGCGTTGACCGCGATGGCCGCTCCGAGCGCCCGGACGCTGCCCGCGGGGCACGTCTTGGGCCGCTACGTCGTCGTTTCGCGGATCGGCGCGGGCGGCATGGCCGAGCTGTACCTGGGGCGCGTCGACGGGCCACCGCGATTTGCCAAGCCGGTGGCGCTCAAGCTCTTGCACCCGCACCTGGCCGAGGATCCCCAGTTTTCGCGGATGTTCGTGACCGAGGCGCGCATCGCCGCGACGCTCAGCCACGCCAACTTGGTCGCCGTGCTCGACGTCGACATCGAGGGACCCGATTCGTACCTGGTGCTCGAGTACGTACACGGCCGCGACCTGCGACAGGTCCTTGCCGCGGGCGGCAAGATGCCGCTGGGCCTGGCGGTCCGCGTCGTGATCGACGTCGCCCGGGGCCTGCACCATGCCCATGCCGAAGCGCTGTCGGAGGGCGGTCGGCCGCTCGGGCTCGTGCATCGCGACGTGTCGCCGGCCAACGTGCTCGTGTCGTTTCACGGCGAGGTCAAGCTGGGTGACTTCGGCATCGCGAAAGCGTCCGCGCATACCGTGCAGACGGCGACCGGCGCGCTCAAGGGCAAGTTCGGGTACATGTCGCCCGAGCAGTACCTGCAAGAGGAGCTCGACGCGCGCAGTGACGTCTACTCGCTGGGGATCGTGCTGTACGAAGCGACCACGGGGCGCCGCGCGTTCCGGGGCGAAGCGGCGACGATCATGAACCGCGTGCTCGACGGCAACTACGTGCCGCCCGAGCAGGTCGTCGACGACTACCCACCCGCGCTCGCAGCGATCGTCGACCACGCCCTCGCCCTCGAAGTCGACGATCGCTTCTCGAGTGCGGCCGACTTCGCCGACGCGCTCGAAGACCTTGCGGCCGACCTGGGGCTCGACACCCGGCGCGAGTCGTTGGCGACCTACGTGCGGGGGCTGTTCGACGATCCACCGATGCCGGACCTCGACGTCGCGGCGCGGCGACCGGAGCTTGCGGTCGTCGACACGGCGGTCACGGCCGTGGGCGATCCCGCCGCGACGCGAGCGACGCGTCCGTGGGCCCTCTTGGTGCTGCTGGCGATCGGCATCGGCGTCGGAGGATTCGCCGGTTGGCGCATGGCCCGGTCCGGGGCGGAGGCGATCGCCGCGGACGACCCTCCGGCGACACCGACGGCCACCCCGGAACCTTCGCCCGACTTCGGTGACGACGCCGGCGTGGTCGCGCCCGAACCCGAGCCCGCCGCCGCCGCCGTGGCGCCGCCGCCCGATCCGCCCGCACCCACCGTCGAATCCGACGCACCTGCGGACGACAAGCCCGCCGCCCGGGCGACGCGACGCCGTCGTCGACCGCCGGAGCGCAAGACGGAAGCCAAGTCCGACGCGACCCCACGGGCGGGGATGTTTCCGAGGGGGATGTAGATGCACGCGGCGTTGCTCGCTGTCGTGCTCGCGGGCGACCCGGTCCCCCTCGAAGACAACCCGCACTACCTGCGGGCGGTGGCGGCGTGGGACGGCCAGCGCTGGGACGAGGCCGCGGCCGCGTTCGGCGAGGCGTACGCGTTCGATCCGCGGCCCGAGTTCGTGTTCGCGCGCGCCCGGGCGATGCGTCTGTCGGGCGACTGCGAGGGCGCGCTGCCGGTGTTCGAGCAGTTTCTCGCGCTCGATCCGCCGGCCGAGGCCGCCGCCGACGCACGGGTCAACGTCGACGCGTGCACCGAGGAGCTCGATGCCGCCGCACCGCACGACGAGCCGGAGCCGAGCGCGCCCGCGCCGGTCCTGCCGGACACGGGCCCACCGGATCTCTTGCCCCCACCGGTTGCCAGAGATCCGCTCGGCCACGCGTTGCTGTGGCCCGGCGTGGCGATCGCGGCGACGGGGGGGGTGCTCGTGCAGGTCTCGTTGAACGCCCACGAGAGGGCGGACGATGCCGCCGACGAGCAGGCCTACCGCGACGAGCTGCGTCGCGCGCCGGCGATGTCGCGGACCGGGATCGCCCTGTGTGCCGTCGGCGGCGCGTTGATCGTCTCGGGCATCACTCGCTTCGCCGTCCTGCAGGCACGTCGTCGCCGTGCGGGCCGCGAGGTGGCCGGCGGCGCGCTGCGGCTGAGGTGGGGCGGATGACGCGATCGCGAAGGACGATTGGCGCCGCGGCGTGGCTGGGCTTGGCGTGCTCGTGCGTCGACCTCGAGACGTTCGGCTGTGCCGACGACGGCCAGTGCCGTCGCGGCCAGACGCCGGGGGTGTGCGCGGGCCCGGGGTTCTGCGCATACGAGGACGAGTCCTGCGACGCCTCGGGGCTGCGCTACAGCGATCTCGCCGGGGAAGGCCTGGCCAACGCGTGCGTCGATCCCAACGGCGGCGCGACCGACGATGCGACGGCCGAGGGCGACGCCGTGTGTGGCAACGGTCAGGTCGAGGGCGGCGAAGACTGCGACGACGGCAACGACGTCGACGGTGACGGCTGCAACGTCGGCTGCATTCCGTCGGGCTCGGTGCTGTGGAGCGTGCGCGTGGCGGGGTCGGACGGGGCCCGCGATCGGGTCGAAGACCTCGCGGCCCTGCCGACTGGTGACCTCGTGGTCGCCGGCGCGCTCGCCGAGGGCGGCGAAGACCTCGCCTACGTCGCCCGGATCGCGATCGACGACGGCGCGCGCGTGTGGGAGTGGCGCGGCGAGGGAGAGGGCGACCGCAGCGTCGCGAGCGCGGTGGGCATCGACGCCGACAACCGGATCGGCGTCGGCGGAACGAGCGAGACCGGCGACGGTCCTTCCCAAGGGTGGCTGCGGGCGTTCGCCACCGATGGCTCCGAGACGTGGGTGCAGTCGTTGAACGCGGCCAGCGTGCTCGGCGTGGCCGGCAACGTGGAGGGCTTCATCGCCGTCGGCGGCGCGTTCGCTGGCGAGTTCGACGCGACCGCGACCGCCGTGGGCTGCGATGGCCAGATCCGCTGGTCGCACGAGACGGACGTGCCGGGCGACGACCTGTTCACCGACGTCACCTCGCGCGGCTTCGATGTGGCGTATGCGGTGTCGGCCAACAACTCCGACGTCGTGCTGACCCGTGTCGACGCCGGCGGCCTGACGGACGTGCGCACCTGGGCTGGTGACTTCGGCGAACGCGACGATGCCCAGGGGATGACCACGCATCCGTCGGGGGACCTGCTGCTCGCCGGCTTCCAGACCACGACGCTGGGCCACGACATGTGGATCGCGCGTGCGACCGAGGCTGGCGACGACGTGTGGATGGACCTCCCGCCCGGCGCGCTGTCGCCGGTCGACGAGGAACTCGAGGACGTCGCCGTGGACCCCGTTGGGGACGTGTATGCAGTGGGGTTCGTGACGAACGAGGACAAGGACGTGGTGGTGGTCAAGTACACGGCGGCCGGCGAGCTCGTGTACTCGCGCGTGTTCGTCGACCTCGGGGGTCCCGGGGACGACATCGCGCGCGGCATCGCGATCACGGCCGACGGTGGGGTGGTGGTCGCGGGCGAAGCGATCGGCGACGACGGCTCCGCCGACCTGTGGATCGCGCGAATTGCCCCGTGACGCCGCGGATCGTGTGACCGCGGCTACGGCTCGGGCGCACCCGTGGCCCCGGCGAGAAAAATCGACGGGGCGGTGAGACAAAACCGGGTCGATCCGGAATTCCTGACGTCTGCCGGAGCCGCCCATGACGTCACGCGCCCGCCTCGCCTCGATCGCGCTGCTCGCGATCTGTACCTCCACCGGGTGCTACCGGGGTGTCGACGACGCGGCGACGGCCGGGGGCGCCGACGGCGGGGACGGCGACGGGGGGGATGGCGACGGCGACGGCGAGGACGGTGGCGTCGCCGCGGCGTGTGCCGACGCCGACGTGCGCGGCACCGACAACGTCTCGATGCGCCGGCTGACCCGCGCCGAGGTGATGCAGTCGATGGAGGCGGTGGTCGGCCCGGACGTGATGGCGGCCTCGACCGTGCTGCAGGCCGCGGTGCAGATCCCCGGCGAGAGTCCAGGTGACCTCGTCGCCGACTTCCAGAACGGGCACGCGATCGAGCACGTGGCGGGGCTGCTCGTGACGGCGGAGGCGGTCGCGTCGGAGGTGGGGGCCGATGCGACGGCGCGCGGGACGGTCTTCGGCGCGTGCGCGGACACGGCCGACACCGCGTGCGCCGGCAGCTTTCTCGACATGCAGGCGCGCCGGATCCTCAAGCGGCCGCTTTCGGCCGAACGTCGCCAGGCGTTGCTGAGCGGCTTCGAAGCCGAAGGGGCCGGACTCGCGGGCATGCAGTGGCTGCTGTCGCGCCTGCTGCAGGCACCGGAGGCGGTCTTCCATCTCGAGCCGATCCGGGCCGCGTGCGATCCGGACCCGGTGGCGTGTCCCGACGTACCCGGCGGCCTCGTCGCGATCGACGACTGGGCCGTCGCGTCGCGGCTGTCGTACGCGCTGACCGGTCAGGGTCCCGACGACGATCTGCTCGATGCGGCCGCGCGCGGCGAGCTGCGCACGGTGGCCCAGGTTCGGCCGCACGCCGAGCGCCTCGTCGACAGTGCCGCCGCGCGCCGTCAGCTGTCGGCGGTGCTCGACTCGTGGCTGCTGCTGGGCACGCGCGCCAAGCCGAACCTCGCCGTCGCCGGGGCCCTCGGGATCGATGCCGATGGCCTCGCCGAGGAAGCCCGCGAAGAGTTGCTCGAGTACGCGGCCTACCAGGTCTTCGACGCCGACGCGGGAGCGGCCGAGTTGCTCGGCGCCGCGATCGGTTTTCCGCGATCGCAACGCATGGCCGAGCTGTACGGCAGCGAGGTCGCGGCCGGGGATGCACCCGTCACGCTGCCCGGCGGCCACGGTGGCCTCGTGCTGCGCGTGTCGCCGCTGATGTCCGGCCATCCGTACACGTCGCCGATCCTGCGCGGTGCGTACGTGCGCAAGCGGGTCATGTGCGACGACGTACCGCTGCCGGACCCGGCCGCCGTCGCCGAGGGGCTCGCGGAGCTCGACGCCGCCGACCGGACCGTCTTGTCGACGCGGCAGGTCGTCGAGGCCGTGACGGCGCCGCCGTTGTGCGCCGGGTGCCATCAGCTGATCAACCCGCTGGGCTTTGCGATGGAGGGCTTCGATCCGTTCGGGCGCGCGCGGACCGAAGAGGTCGTCTACGACGAAGCCGGGGTCGAGCTCGCACGACATCCGCTCGATACGGTGGTCGACGACCCGATCCTCGACGACGACGGGCCCGATCGCCTGACCGGCGCCGAGGATCTCGCGGGCGCACTCGCCGACAGTGCCAAGGCGCGGGCCTGCATCGCCGAGCGCCTGTACACCTACGGCTGGCTGCGGCCCGCCGGTGATGGGGACGCGTGCACGATCGCCCAAGTCGCGCTCGGTCTGCAGGAGGGCGGCAGCATCAAGGACGCGTGGATCGACGCCGTCGTCGCCCCCGAGCTTTTCGTGCGCACCGCGGAGGATTCGCAGTGAAGATCAGTCGTTCGCGTCGCATGTTCCTGCAGGGCACCGGCGGCGCCCTGGTGGCGATCCCCGTGCTCGGCTCGGTCCTCGAGCGTCGCTCACACGCCGGCGGCGTGCTCGAGCCCCCGGTGCGCTACGTACAGTGGGTCACCGACCACGGCCAGAACGCCGACCGCTTCTTCCCCTCCGCGGCGCCGACCGACGAGGTCGCCCCGGGCGTTCGCGCGCGCGACCTCACCACGATCGACGGACCGCTGTCGCAAGTGATCGGCACCGAGTTCGACGTGGTGCGATCGAAGATGAACGTGATCCGCGGTCTCGATGCGCTCGCACCCAGCGGACTGCACAACGCGTGCGTGCCGACGTGCGCCAGCGCTCCACCGGTCGACAACCACGTGCCTGCGTTTCCCCACTCCGTGGACTCGATCCTCGAGACGTCGCCCATCGTGTACCCGAGCACCGCTCGTGTCCCGGCGCTGCGGATGACCCCGGGAGTGCCGTGGGCCTACAAGTGGGGGAGCTTTTGCTGGACACGCCAGAACGGCGAGCCGTTCAAGCTGCCGGCATTCGAGTCCAACGCGGCCGCCCTCGAAGCGGTCTTCGGACCCGAGGGCGAAGAAGGCACGCCGCCCGAGGAGAACCCGGTCATCGCCGCCCGACTGCGACTGACCGACCAGGTCATCGACGACTACGCGCGGGTGATCAACAGCCAGCAGCTGTCGTCCGAGGACGCGCACCTGCTGTCGGACTACATGGACCTGTTGTCGGAAGTGCAGGACCGCATGCTGGCCGAGGCGCCCGACTGCTCGCGTCCGGACCAGCTGACCGAGAGCGACTTCGATCTTCTCCACCAAAACGCGATCGACATCGCGGTCGTCGGAATGCTGTGCGGGGCCACCCGCGTCGTCGCCTACCACGCCTACCAGGGCTCGCCGTCGGACTACGACGAGGAAACCTTCCATGCGTGGGCCCACGACGACGCGAACCTGCACGCGACCATGCAGGTGTATCGCTACGAGCAACTGGCCCGCCTGCTCGCGCGCATGGACGCGTTCACCGAGGCCAACGGGCGCACCCTGCTCGACAACTCGCTGGTGTACGCGTGCAACGAGCTGTCGCACCCGGGCCACGCCGGCAACGACCAGCGCGTGCCGGGCTCGACCCACCTCGTCGACATGCCCGTGATCACCGCCGGCGACGCGGGCGGTCGCTTCGTGACCGGGCAGTACATCGACTTCGGCGTTCGCCTGCTCAACAACCTGCTGGTGTCGATCTTCAACGTGATGGGTCTGTCGCACGCCGACTACGAGCAGGACGGCGTGGAGGGCTTCGGCGACTACGCCGGCCAGCGCGCGCAGGACTACGCCGCGTACATGAGCACCGACGCCCGCCGCAGCCCGCTGCCCTACCTCTATAAGGCCTGAGGCCTGAGGCCTGATGCCTGAGGCCTTGAGACCTGAGGCCTGACGTCGCCGTTCAACGCCAGCGTGTGACGACCACGTGGCCGTCGACCATCGAGACGATGTGGTCGGGCCCGACGGGCGAAGCCGTGGCGTTCGCCGTCGACCACACCTCGATGCCGGAGTATGCGTCGAGGATCCGCGGTGGATCCTCGACGAAGATCTCCGTATCCGATACGTGGCGGAAGCTCCGAACGTCCGGTAGCGGGCTCGGCTGAACCGGTACCCCGTCCAGATCGACGATCTCGCTTCCCACGAACACGTCGCAGGATCCGGTCGTACCCGGGCAGAAGACGCCTGCCGGCTCTCGATAGTGGGACACGAGCAAGTGGTCCTCACCGAGGAATCCACGGGTCACCCCGCTGAACGATCCGACCACGACGCCATGTTGTCGCACGGTGCTCGTGGCGTCCTCCCACGTCGATCCCGGCCCCCAGGTCGGGCACGTCGTCGTGACGACCGCCGTGCCGTCGGGGGAGATGGCCGCATGCACGTTGGTCATGGCGGTCCAGGTGTGGATCCCGTGGTCGTAAGGGTCGTCGACGAAGGCGTAGAACGCCTTCGTCTGTTCCCACATCTGCGAGAACTTGCTCGCTTCGCCGGCCAAGCTCCATCCGCGAAAGTCGTACATGGAGGGGGCACCCGTGCCGAAGAACCCGAGGTCGATGCCACCGGCGACGGCGTACGCACTCGTCCCGCGCTCCCAAGGGTTGCCCTGCTCCCACGCGAGCACGACCTGCCCGTCCCCGGTCAACGTCCACGGGTTCGACTCTCGCGTGACCGTGCCGACCGGCGAGGCGAAGCAGCCGTCGACGATCTCCCAGACCTCCACGTCGAGGCCCGTGCGCGCCACGGCGAACCGGTCGACGCCCGAGCCCTCGACGCCGACTCCGGTCAGCGGTGCGGCGGCGATGCTCGGGACCACGACGGTCACCCCGACGTCGTTGGTGAGGCTCCCGTCCGAGACCGCGATGACCCAGCGGTCCCCATCGCTGCCCAGGTGCCAGTTTCCCCGCTCGATGCCCGGCGGTGCAGCGAGCGCGGTACTCGTCGGGATCTGCGCTCCGAGGTCGACGAGCTCGGCGGTCGCGTCGTCGAGGCGGTAGGTCACCACGAGAGCGTCGTCGCTTCGCGCCACGCTCGAAGATGGTTTGACCAACGTCGTCGTGGGATCGGCGAGGGCGACGACACCGTTCGTGCCCCACGCGAAGTCGCCCCAAACGTGGTAGGCGGCGCCGTCGCCCACGAGCAGCTGCGTGCCGTCGAGTGCGTAGACGTGGTGGGTGAGCCCGTCGTTGGACCAGTATCGGTGCGGGGCGGTCGCCCAGCCTCCGAAGTCTCCGCTGTAGCCGGAGTCGGCCACGGAGCCGGTCGCCAGGTCGAGGTGGCGCACGGTGCCCGGCGTACCCACGGTCGTCACCACGTGAAGCGTGTCCGCGAGCGCGAGCGCGCTTGCCCCGGTGTAGTCGCCCGCGGCGGAAACGATCGCCGTGCCATCGAGGCCATGGACGGTGAGCGCGACTGGGCTCGCCGACCACACGTAGCTGCCGTCTTCGGAGATCCCGCCGGCTTCTGCCCAGCCCGGGATCGTCGAGATCACGGTCCAGTCGGAAGTCGAGCGCACGGTCATCTCGGACGCATCCGACGACACGAACACCCCGGCACGCAGGTCCATCCACTCGGCGGCCACTTCCGCGTGCAACGGGACGAGGGTCGTGGCTTCGAACACGACCACGTCCCCCACGACCGACCTCGTCGCGACCAACCCGTCGGAAACCGTGAGCTCTGCGAACGTGTCGAACCCTGGATCGACCACGACGTCGCACGGCGCCGTGCAGGCAAGCGGGCAGCTCGGATCGAGGCCGCCTCCGGCGTCGAGCGCCGGGCCGTCGCCCGACGAACCGAGGGCGCTCGTGTCCGACGACGCGCTCGTCGTCGAGGTCGGGTCCGCCGCGCCGCTGTCCGACGAGACCGAACCGACCGTGGACGAGGACGACCGACCCGTGGTCGAGCCGATGCCGCCGGATCCGGCCCCGGAGGCCCAGGTCGGGTCGAGCGGGGTGGTCGTCGAGGTCGAGCTCGACGCCGTCGCGACGATGAGCTCGTCGTCGAGGCTACCGGTCGCCGCATCGTCCTCGGCGTCGCTCGTCGCCTCGGGTAGGACACCCGGACGCGAGCACGCCGACATGAACGCGACGACCGCGATCACCGATCGCGGGCGCGAGATCATCTCCAACCTGACGATGGCCGGATGCGGCGGTTTTTGTGGCGCGATCGCCCGATCGGCTCACACCGGGCGCGGTTCCGGCAGTCCCGGCGGCAATCGCTCGATGAGCAACGCCCCGCGGACGTGGCGGACGACGTCGTCGCGGGGGGGACCGCCGATCGCGATCGCGTCGCCGCCGAGCGCGGCGTTGTGCGCCAGCACTGCCTCGGCTTGTTCGGCATCCACGCTGGCGACGACCAGCATCGGGCCGACCAACGGCAGGGCCGGAATTTGACCGGTGACGCCGAAGGCGGCCGGAGCGACGTAGACGCGGGCGTGATCGTCGGTGCGCTGCAGTCGCCCGCCCTCGGACCAGACCTCGACGTCTTCGTGGCTCGCCCACGCCTCGCAAGCACGCAGGTACGCGTTGCACTGCTCCGCGGTGACCGGACCGGCGAACGACGCGGGATCGTCGGCGGGGCCGAGCTGCGCGCCGACCCACAAGCGGCCGAGGTGGCGGCGAAGCAGATCCACGGGACCGACCAGCAGCGCCCGCCGGACCGACCGAGGTCCGAACCCGCTGCGTCGCAGACAGGTGCGCGCCAGCACGTACGAGGCGAGCTCGCGGTCGGCGTCGCGGTCGATGAGCGCGATGCGGGGCCCGGCATCGCGGACCCCGACCGCCGACGCGGGCATCTCGTCGAGGGGCGCCGTGTCGATGGTCAGCGCGCCGACCGGCAGCTGGCCGGCGAGCCCGCGCACGAGATCGAGATACGCCTCCGAGGTGTCGGGGCCCCAGCACAGCCGGACTTGTCGTCCGCGCTCGAGCCAAACCCACACGACGTCGAGCGACTCGAGCGGCTGGCTCGGTCGCTCGTACACGATCACCGCATCGCCGCGGCGCGGTGCCACCTTGCGCCGGGCCAGCGCTTGCGTGCGCTGCTGGGCCCGCCCGATCACCTGCTCGCGATCCCAGGACACGAGCTGGTAGCGCGTGCGCAGATCGTCGGCGAGCGCGTCCGAGCGCAACGCGAGCAGCTCGGCGAGCTCGGCGTCGAGGGCAGCGGCAGCCTTGGCGATCGCGGGGTCGCTCAATTACTCATCGCCATCATGACGGCGAGCATGACCCCCGCCCCGATGGCGACCCCGGCCACGACCGCGACGGCGACCGTCTTCTGGCTCATGCCCTTGGGGGCGTCGTCGTCGTCGGCCTCGGTCGCCGTGTTCGTCGCGTCGGTCGCCTGCGACTTGAGCAGCTCGATGTCGATGTTGCGCGGGGGAATTTGACCGCCCAGGCGCTTGCTGATCGCACCGAGCTTTTCGATGAGCTCGTCGAACGACGGGCGCACGTCGGGGCGCCGGCTCATCATCCGACGGCACAGGTCCGACAAGTCCTCGTCGAAGCCGGCGATCTCGAGCTTGAGCTGCGGGCGCTCGGCCTTGAGGTGGCGGCGCACCACCGCGGTGTAGTGGTCGTCCTGGCCGCCCTTGCGAAACGGCGGGTGACCGCTGCACATGTGGAACATCGAGCAGCCGAGCGCGTACACGTCGGCGCGGGCGTCGACTTCCTCGCCCATGGCCTGCTCGGGCGCGAGGTAGTCGGGCGTGCCGACGAACACACCGGTCGCGGTGATCGACAGGTCTTCCTGTAGCGCCTTGGCCAGACCGAAGTCGGTGACCTTGACCTCGCCCGCGGAGGTCACGACGAGGTTGGACGGCTTGACGTCGCGATGCACCACACCGGCGCGCTGCGCTTCACGAAGGCCGATCGCCGACTGGCGGATCGCCTCGGCCGCATCGCCGGGGTGGATCGGCCCGCGCTTTTTGAGGCACTGTCCGAGGTCCTCGCCGTCGAGGAACTCCATCGCGAGGAACGGCCGACGCTCGTGCTCGCCGATCGCGTAGATCTGGACGATGTTCGGGTGGTTCATCGCCGCGAGCGCGCGACCCTCGCGCAGGAAGCGCGTCTTGAACTCGGTGGACTCGCGATGCTTGGCGCCGAGGATCTTCAGCGCGACGCGACGACCGAGCCCCTCGTCGCGCCCCTCGTACACCTCACCCATGGCACCTTTGCCGAGGGCGCCGACCACTTTGAAGTGGCCGATCATGTCCGGCAGCTCCGCCATGTCCGGCGCCAAGCTATCACGGACCTAGGCGCGATCTCCACAAAAGGAGACGCCTTGCGGCATTCCCGCATAGTGGCGGGTTCGAGCCGTCAGCGCTGCTCGAAGGCGGGATTTTCGAAGCGGGTGTGCTCGCCCCGGAACGTCAGGTGGACCGTGCCCGTCGGGCCGTTGCGTTGCTTGCCGATGATGACCTCGGCCTCGCCCGCAACCTTCTTGCGCTCCTCGTCCGTCGTCGCGTACCGCTCCTCGCGGTAGATGAACATGATGACGTCGGCGTCCTGCTCGATAGCGCCCGACTCGCGAAGGTCCGAGAGCATCGGCCGGTGATCGGAGCGGCTGTCGACGCCCCGGTTGAGCTGCGACAGCGCGATCACGGGCAGCTCGAGCTCCTTGGCGATCCCCTTGAGACCGCGCGAAATCTCGCTGATCTCCTGCTCGCGGATGTCGTACTTGCCACCGCCGCGCGCCAGCTGAAGGTAGTCGACGACGATCATCCCCAGCGGCGGGCGCTTGCCCTCCGGCTGCGGCGGGAAGATCGTGCGGTCCTGTCGGAAGCGCCGCGCTCGGGCCTTGATCTCGAGGATCGTCGGGGCGGCCGAGTCGTCGATGAACAGCGGCGCCTTGTGTACGCGGTCGGCCGCCTGCACGAGCTCGCGGAACTCGCTCTCCATGAGCTTGCCCGAGCGCAGCTTGCTGGCGTCGATGCGACCCTCGGCGCACAACATACGCTCGATGAGCTGACCGGCACCCATCTCGAGGCTGAACACGAGCACCGGCACCGCGGTGGGCCGCTCTTCTTCCGGCACGCTCTGGTACTTGGCCGGGATGATGCAGGCGTTCTGGGCGATGTTGAGCGCGAACGCGGTCTTGCCCATCGAAGGACGCGCCGCCAGGATCACCAGGTCGCCCGGCTGCATGCCGCCGGTCATCTCGTCGAGCTTGCGAAAGCCCGTGGCCACGCCGGTGATCGGGTTCTTTTGCTTGGCGCGCTCGGTGATCTTCTCGAAGACGCCGTGGATGAGGTCCTTGGCGGATCGGTACGATCCCTTGCGACCGGCCTGGTTGACCTCGAGCATGCGCTTCTCGGCACGGTCGATGAAGTCGTCGATGTCCTCGGGGGTCTCGCGACCCTCTTCGGCGATCTCCTGCGCGGCGATGACGAGATTGCGGATCGTCGAAGACTGCCGGACGAGCTCGGCGTGCGTGCCGATGTTGTGGCTGGAGGGGTTTCGGTCGGCGAGCTTGCCCAGGCCCTCGAGACCGCCGATGAGGTTGAGCTCGTCGGTCGCCCGCAGCTGTGTCTCGAGCGTGACCACGTCGATGGGCTGACCGCGCTCGGCGAGCTTGGTCATCGCCTTGAAGACGGCGCGGTGCGCCGGCACGTAGAACGCGTCCTCGTCGATGAGCGCGACCACGTCGTTGATCGCTTCGTTGCGCAGCATGATTCCGCCGAGCACGGCGGCCTCGGCTTCGCGGTTGTGCGGCAGCGGTCGGCTCATCGAACGGGCAGGATAGCAGGATCGGCCCGCGCGGATCCGGCCGCGACGCGCGCTGTCGCTACCCTGGCGGCGGGAGCGGATTGTCCTGACACACGCCGATCTCGAGGATCGTGTACAGCAGCACGAGCTCCTGCGGCGACAGCCCGACGTAGTCGAAGAACTCCGCGGCGTGGTAGCTCGTGAACTGGATCCGCCCGCAGCCGTAGCGACCGGCGACGGTCAGCGGGTGTGGGCCAAAGCCGCCACCGGGTCCTTCGAGCCACACCTTGTGGCCCACGTCTTCCTGACCACCCATGCCGTCGTCGACGAGCACGGGATGCACTTGCTCGATGACCGACCAGTTGTCGACGGTCGTGACGAACGCGGGTAGATCGAACAGCGTGGGGTGCGACTCGTCGTTGAGCGGATTGATGTCCTTGAGCGGCGCGGGCAGGGCCTGTAGCCACGCGAGAAGATCGGGGTCGAGCACCGCGGCGTTGGAGTCGTAGACGCCGCCGTCGGCCGCGTTGGGCTCGCCCTCGAGCGTCTGGTAGTCGGGGAAGACGTGCTCGAACCACTCGTTGGACCAATCGGCCACGTACCAGCGACCACCGGCGGCGACCCAGTCCTGGATGTTCTGGATCTGCGCCGGGCCCAGCGACGAGACGTACTCGTCGCTCGAGCACGGTACGAAGATGATGTGGTACTGCGCCAGCGCGTTCGGGTCGTCGACGAGCTGCGCGAACGTGCCTTGCGAGACGTAGCCGTCGAAGGTCGGGCCGCCGCCGTTGTCCCAGATGTCGAACGGCTCGGTGCCCGGCACCAGCGTCTCTTCCATGTTCGCGATCGAGGTCTGGCCGAGGCCGAACTTGGCCAGTGCGTCCTCGATGCGGTCGTAGCTGCCGTAGCCGACGGCGATCTTCGGAACGTACTCGCCGGCGGCCGGATCGGTCGCGCCGGGCAGCGTCGTGACCGCGGCATCGAGCGCGGTGGCCCCGGCGGCCACGTCGATCGGCGTCACCCGCATGAACTGCCCCTTCTGCACCACGAGGTGCTTGCCGGCCCCCGACACGGCCTCGAGCGAAAACGAGCCGTCGGCGTTCGTGAAGGTGAAGGGGTTTTCGCAGACAAGCTGCTGGCATTCGTCGCAGTAGACCTCCTGGGGGATTCCCGGCGGAGGAGCGTTGGCGACGTAGACGAGGGCGTTGCTGATCGGGATCTGGCCGTTGGGCGCGAGCACGGTCCCGGTCAGCGTCGCGTCGCCGTTGATCCCCGGGCACTCCCCGCTCGGGACGTCCGGCAGCACCCCGAGGTCGAACTTCGTCATGCTCCCGCCGGCGGTGTCGTCGGCCGTGCCTGCGCCCGTGGTTGCACTCGCGTCGTCCATGGTCGTGCTCGTGGTCACGCCCGCCGAGGTGGCCCCGGGTGCCGGCACGGTCGTCGCCCCCGAGTCCGCCGCTCCGGTCGCGTCGGCGAACGGCATCGAGTCGTCGCCGCCGCATGCGGCGGCAACCGCGAACCCCGCGACAATCCATGAAATTTTCGAACGCATCGCCTCCGAGGTTGCCGCACGGACCGTGTAGGTTCCAACCCCCCCTGTGCGGCGCCGAATTCGGCGTCCTCTGCAACCGCCGTCACCGACGTCCGTCGTGTTCGTGCCGTGACGAACAAGCTCGTATTTCAATCGCTGGGGCTCTTGCTGGTCACCGGGGCGCTCGTCCCGGCCTGCAGCCTCTTTGGCTTTGGCTCGAAGGGTTCGATCGCGACCGCGATCACCGAACGCGACCTCAAGCTCGAAAAGTTCGAGGTTCGGGAGATGCGCAGCGGCTTGGAGGGATCACCCGAAGCCGTGTGCCCCGGCCAATCGGTCGCGCTCGTGACCCAGCTCGACCTGCGCCACCTCAAGAAGAAGAAGCTCGGCACGGTCGACGCGGGCAAGCAAGGCACGGGCGACGCGAAGCTGTGGGGCGTGCTCGGTCACGACAACTTCGAGTACGCGGCGCGCGGCGGCTCGATCACGGCCGAGGGCCTGTTCTCCGCGAGCCCCGATCACCTCGCGACGGCGACGACCGGCTTTCAGGTCGGCGCGTCGCTCAAGCAAAACCCGAGCAAGTTCTCCGTCGTTCGCGACTACACCCCCACGTACTGTCAGACGGCGGGCGGCATGGGAGGGCAGCCCGGCATGAGCGGCACGAGCGGTACGAGCGGCTCGTCGGGCTCGAGCGGTGAAAACGGCGGCGAAGAAAAATCCGGTGGCGCCGGTGGGGCGGGTGGTCCGGGTGGTGCGGGGGGCGACGGCAGCCCCGGTGGTCCGGGCCCGCACGTCATCGCGCACGTCGGCGCGGTCAAGACGCCCTTCCACGAAAAGCTCGTCATCGTGAAGTTCTCCGGTGACGCGGACGGCACGATGCTGTTCGATCCGAACAGCCCGATCACGCTGTACGCCGTCGGTGGTGCCGGCGGTCGCGGAGGCGACGGTGGTGCGGGGGGCAACGGTGGCGGTGGCGGCGACGGGATCTCCGGCGGAGCCGGTGGCGCGGGCGGCAACGGTGGCTCGGGCGGCAACGGCAGCAACGGCGGCCCCGGCGGCAACCTCGAAGTGATCATCGACAACAATGCGAGCTGGATCGAGCCGCTCATTCAGCTGGACGTCAGCGGTGGTCCCGGCGGATCGCCTGGCTCGGCCGGCTACGGTGGCAGCGGCGGCAGCGGTGGCGCGACGAAGATCGAAGGTGGCTCGGCCGGCGCCGACGGACCCGCGGGGGCCGACGGCGTCGCGGGCTCCGGCCACGGCAACGACGGCCCGCCCGGCGTATCGAGCAAGACGATGGGCGACGTGGCCGCGTCGTTCTCCGACCTGCCCGAAGGCGTCGAGTACCTCTCCGGCGTGTGATCGCTCGGCGAAGTCGGACCGGCCGGTGATGCCTCGCGCGTCGCCGGCCGTCTCGCATCAGCTCGTTTGCCGGCGTCGCCGCGACGACGGACGCGCACGGTACCGCGTGACCAGGTCCGCCGACGTTCCGAGTCGGACGTCGCGGGCGCGGTCGAGGCCGATCTGGTTACCGGCGATCCACGTGTCGCGGCGGTCGGCGACGTGGGCGGCGACCTTCTCGCACCAGTAGTCGCCGTCGCGTCCGGCGTAGTAGCCGTAGGAGCGGCAGGCGAGCGGGCGCGCCTCGTAGACGCGGCATCGTCCGGTCGCCTCGTCCAACAGCGGACACACGATCGGGCGCGTCGGGGTCGGACCCAACGCCTCGATGCGCCGGTCGACGTCGGCGCGGACCTCCGGGCCGAGGGCGTCGATCGCCGCGAACAACACGTCGGCCTCCGCGTCGGTCAACGCCGGCAGCGCGCCCAGGGACCGACAGCACGCGTCACAACCGGCCCGGCATGGCCAAGGACCGTGCGACGCTTCCGCCGCCGCGACACGTGCGCGGACCTCGTCCTGCAGCAGACGCAGCGCCGGCGTGGGTCGAGGCACGACCGTAGGATAGCGCCGCTCACGGAGCCGCGGACGTGGCTTCGTCTCGGACGCGGTACTGGATCGCGACGCCGCTGCCCTGCAACGTCAGTCGGTCCCCCTCGATGGTCACGGTCGGGCTCGACTGCAGGAAGTGAAAGTACCAGTCGTCTTGCGCGTGGCGCTCGGTGTCGCACCCCTTCATCGTGGTCGCCGCTTCGCGAAGCACGAGCTTGCCGTCGTCGACCGCGTAGGTACCCCCGAGCAAGTTGCACCCTGCCGACGCGCCGACGCCGTTGCGGTCGTCGAAGCTCAGGGTGAGGACCTGGGTGCCGACGAGCGTGCGTGGGTTGCCGTTGTCGGTGACCACTTGCGAATCGAAGGCGCGGCCCGAGAGGCCGGCGGTCGAGGTCGCGGTGCAACCGACGACGAGCCACGTGCACGCCAGGAGTCGAGCGAACTGCTTCACGTCGTGAGCGTGGGGGACGACCGTGTCGCCTGCAATGTCACGGCCGATGTCACGAGGCCGGTGCGCGCGGCGGCGACCGCCGCAGCCACGGTGGCCAGCGATCGGGCGGGATCATCGACAGGTAGTACGTCATGCTGATCCACGAAAACGGTCCGACATTGACCGAGACCAAGATCGACACGTGCAGCGTGATCCCGATCGCCACGAACAGGATGCGCGGGTCGTACTTGTGCACGAAAGCGCGCAATCGCCCGCCGCGCTCGGCCGTGTGGCGCAGCCAGTAGACCCACAGCAGCAGGGGCGCCAGCACTTCCCACCACCACGCGACGGCCGTGGCGATCTGCGTCAACCCGTAGATCGACGCCGTCCAGTCCATGTCCCAACGTCGCCAGGTGGGATCCTGAAAGACCCAGTACAGCGCCGAGTGCGATCCGCCCGGCGTCCACACCGGGCTGAGCTTGTGCAGGCCCGTGGTCCCGTACACGACCACGAGCTGAAAGATGAACAGGTAGCGGGGCCATGCCGCGACCTCGCGATCGCCGATCCACGCGCCGGTGCGGCGCCGACAGTCCAGCGACAACGTGGCCGTGCTCTCGGCGAGCACGAGCAGCCACAGCGCGTTGCAGATCATCGCATCGTAGCCGCCGGTCAGCGTGTACTTGGTGTCGACGGTTGCCGAGTAGACCTGCAGCGTCGCGAACGCGGTGACGCGCCCGCCGTAGCCGAGCACGAGCATCGTGCCCAGCGCCAGGCTCGCCCACCCGAGCGTCCACGCCGTCCCGGGCGTCCGACCGCCGAGCACGCGGGCGAGCCAGTGTGGGGTATCCAGGGTTTGCAGCCCGCCGTACGCCGCATCGACCCACATCACCTCGACCAGGCCCGCGGCCATCACCGACAGCACCGAGTACAGCAGCACCAGCCCCACGCCGATCCGCAGCGCCGCCAGCGTGGTGCCCGGCTCGCGCACCGACAGCAGCTCGACCCACGCGTTCCACCATCGCTTCATCGCAGCGTCTCCGCGTCGAACTCTCGGGGGTGCTCGTAGCGTCCGGTCGGCGTCTCGCCGGCGCGCACGCGCTCGGGAGGCAGGCTCTCGTAGCGATACAGACGCACCCGGACTGCCGTGGCGGTCGGGTGCTCGCGAGCGGCCTTGGTGGCGATCCAAGCGCACGTCTCGTCGTAGTGCTGGCGGCGGAAGTCTCTCGCGAACCGCCCCACGAACTTGCGAAAGCGGTTGTGCTCGAACTGCTCCTGGTTCCAGGCGTGGGCGTCGTCGTGCGGCCGAAACACCAGCTGCCACGCGCCGTCGACCTTCACCTCGACGTGGATCTCACCGGGGTGACGCTGCGGACTCGCGAACATCGCCCAACCCTGCTTCATCTGCACGGCATCGGCGTACAGCGAGAACGGCTCGGCGATCGCGTCGCGCACGGACGCATACGACGACGCGGTGTCCCATACCGCCCGTTGCAGGCGCTCCTTGTCCGTGTCGACTCCCCAGCCGCGCAGTCGGTTCGCCCACCGCTGCAGGTCGTCCTGCGCGTTGGCGGTCTTCCAGCGGTTGCCGTTGAGCAGCGCCGCGCGCCCGGGAGTGGTGAGGATGACGACCGCGACGACGTGAGCGAGGACCAGGCCTGCGCGGATCTTCGCCCAGCGTGTGTGCCGGGGCGTCGGGGTCGCGTCGCTCACGGGCCCGTCAGGGGTACCAGCAAACGCCCGTCACTGTCGCGCGCGAAAAAAGCAGAGGGCGGCCGCCGAAGCAACCGCCCTCCTTTGCAGAGCCGAGACGGCCCCTACTTGATTCCGACGACCGTGACCTTCAGCGGGACCTGAACGTCCATGCTGAACTTGATCATGACCTCGGTCTCGCCCACGTCCTTGATGGGATCCTTGAGCATGACGAGCTTGCGGTCGATGTCGATCTTCTGCGCGGCCAGGGCCTCGACGATGTCGCGGCTGGTCACCGAACCGAAGAGCTTGTCGTCGGCGCCGGCCTTGCGGGCGATGGAGACCGCGGTGTCCTTGATGACGTTGGCGATCTTCTGCTGGTCGGCCTTGATCTGCTTCTGGTGCTCCGCGATCGCACGCTTTTGGTGCTCGAGCTGCGCGATGTTTCCGCGCGTGGCCAGCAGCGCGAAGCCGCGGGGCAGAAGGTAGTTGCGGCCGTAGCCGGGCTTGACCTTGACGAGCTCCCCGGCGCGGCCGAGGTTTTCGACGTCACGGGTGAGGATGACGTTGAGCATCTCGTGGTCTCCCTTCAGCCCGACGTGTAGGGCAGAAGTGCCAGCATGCGCGCGCGCTTGATGGCCTTGGTGAGCTGCCGCTGCTGACGCGCCGACAGGGTGGAAATCCGCGCCGGCACGACCTTGCCTCGATCGGTGAGGAAGTTCTTGAGCAGCTGCGGGTTCTTGTAGTCGATGACCAGGTTCTTGTCGGCCAGCGCAGCGAAACGCTTGCGACGAGAAGAGGCACCACGTTCACGTTCTTCGCTCATTACTCGTACTCCTCCGAATCGTCGTCATCGTCGTCGTCGCGGCCGGAATCGTCGTCGTCGTCGTCATCGTCGTGGCGGCGCGCCACGGCAGCCGCGGCTTCCTCTTCGGCCCGCCGCGCGGCTTCGGCTTCCGCCGCCTGGCGCGCGAGCTCGTCGGGATCGGGGCCGGGCTCGGAGACCGCGTCGAGCAGCTCCTCGGTGACCTCGCTCGGACGAGCGTCGGGATCGACGTCGCCGTCGACCTTGAACGAGAGGACGCGGATGACCCGGTCCGACAGCTTCATCAGTCGCTCGAACTCGGCGACGATGTCCGAGCCGCCGAGGAAGCGCCAGTACAGGTAGATGCCCTTGCGCTGCTTGGCGATGGGGTACGCGAGCACGCGCATGCCCCAGCTGTCGATCTTGAGCAGGGTGCCGCCGAACTCGCCGAACATCTTCCGCATGCGGTTGATGAGCTCGGTGATCTGAGGCTTGTTGGTGTCAGGGCGCAGGACGGTGACCGACTCGTACTCACGCTTGGTGTTCAAGCGCGAGCTGAGCGACCAGACCTCGCCACGAGGTTGTTCTTGGGCAGTTGCCACGTTGGTTCTCCTTACGGACCAGAAAGGGCCCCCGGTCATCAGTGCCGGGAGCAAGGAGGTCGTTGTTGGAAGGGCGATCTTCTAGGGGAGGGGGCCCCCGACGGCAAGGGGCGCGGTTGTCGCAGGGCGCGGGGCACCTCGGCCTGGCCGCAGTTCGGGCCGCAGAGGACCGTCCTCTCCCCGTTTTCTGGATTTCGGCGTGATCGCACGCCGACGCGGGTCAGGGCGCGGTGGTCTCGGGGAACTCGGCCTGCGCTTGGGTCAGGTAGCGCCGGGCCGCGTCGCTGCCGGCCGACGACAGCAACCGCTTCGCTTCCGCGGCCTCGATGCGCGCGCTCGGGTCGTCGCCGAGTGCCCGGGCCAGCTCGAGATGAAGCTGGCCGCGCTCGAGCGGATCTCCGGTCTGCGAGGAGAGCAGGGCAACGGCCTCGCGCAGGTGCGAGACCGCGGTCGCGTCGTCGCCCTGCAGTCGGTGGGCCGCACCCAGCACCCGTCGCGCGAATGCCACCACGACCGGACCCAAGCCCTCGCGCGTCGACAGATCGGCGAACGCTTCTTGCGCCTGCGCGAGGGCCTGCGGGCCATCGCCGGCGGCGACCAACGCTTCGGCGAGGTTGGCTCGTATGATCGCGGTCTGGGGGTGATGCTCGCCCAGACTCGCCACGTGGATCCGCACCGATTCCTCGTAGGCGGAGACGGCTCGCTGCGCGTCGCCCTGAAACAGCGCGACCGCTCCCACGCCCAGCAGTGCCAGCCCGAGGTCGGGATGATCGCCGGGGAGGGTGGCCTCGCGGATCCGCAGCGCCTCGTCGGCGTGCTCGCGGGCGGCGTCGAGGGTGCCGACGGTCAGCTCGATCTCTTCGAGGGCCACGTGCGGGTACGCGAGGTCGGGATGGGTCGGCCCGTATGCCTTGCGCCAGACCTCGATGGAGCGCTCCAGACTCTTGCGGGCTTCGTCGTACTCGCCGATGCCGACGAGCAGCTTCCCCACGTTGTAGGCGGCGCTCGCGACGGAGGGGTGGGTCGGGCCCAGGCGCGCTTCGATGTGCTCGAGATACTCGCGGTACGGCCCGAGCGCTTCGCGGGGCTTGCCGCTGAGCTCGAGGGTCGTCGCCAGGCTCAGCAAGGTGCGCCATTGCTGGGGCGTGTTCGTGCCGCCCGCCGATTCGATGATCGCCAGCGCCTCCTCGAGCCTGGCTCTCGCGCCGGGAATGTTGCCCGACAGTCGCTCGAGCTCGCCTTCGGTGCGCAACAAGTCCGCCCGGACCGGGTCGGTCATGCCCACGCGCGTGGCCGCGGCGCGGGCCCGGCGTAGCCACCCTCGGCCGATCTCGGCGTCGTCGAGGTCGGTCCACGCCAGGCGTGCCAGCGCCGACCAGGCATCGGACGCGACCGCGTCGTGTCGGGAGCCCTCGGCGAGCTCGGCAGCCTGCAGCCAGTGCTCGCGCGCCGCGTCGAGCTCGCCGAGGTCGCGCTCGACGGCGCCCTGCACCATGCGTGCTTCGGCGATCACCGGGGCGTAGCCCGTCGCGTCGGCCTCGCCGGCGATGTCGGCCACGTGCGCCTGCGCGCGCCGGGACTGCCCGAGCGCGACGAGGGTCGACGCGTCGTCGAGCGCGGTGCGGAGCTCCGCGACGATCGATTGCTGCTGCGCCGAGGCCGGTGGCGCCAAGCCGGAGTCCAGGCTCTCCGGTCGGCACATCCGGGGATCGGGCAGCGCGGCCGCGGCTTCCGGGGCGCGCACGACCATCGTCGCGTCGGCCTCCGTGAGCGCGCCGACGAGCGCGCGCATCCGTCCGTCGACGCGATCGAGGCAGGTCATGCGTCGGTCGAGCATCTCCTCGGAGTGCGTGCGCTGGACTTGGGTGGCCTCGCACGCCGCGGTCCGCTCCGCGACCAGCCATGCTCCGACCTCGTCGAGGCGACTGGCGACGGTCTCGAACGTCGCGTCCGAGAACGGCACGCGGCTGCCGGACATGCCAGTGGACAGCCTTTCCCGTGCCTCGTCGTCCCACGTACCCACGAGCGTGTCCTCGAGGCCTTCGCACGGGCCGCGCTTGGTCATCGAGAACGCGATCGCGCCCAGCACGAATGCGGTGCCGCCGATGCCCAGCATCATCGGCAGGCGCCGCCGCGGGCGAACGAGACCTCCGGCGAGCTCGTCGAGCAGGGCCGGCATCGACGGCCATCGATCGCCGGGGTCGACCGAGAGGCCTCGCTGCAGCGCCTTCCAGACGCGGGGCGGCGCGCGGGTCGGCGTGGGGGGCGTAGGGGGACCCTGCCTGTAGGAATCGACGATCTCGGGCAGCGACTTGCCGTGGTAGGGCCGCTTGCCGGCGAACGCTTCCCACAGCGCGACGCAGAAGCTGAACTGGTCGCAGCGGGCGTCCACCGTCGTCGACCGCAGCTGCTCGGGGGCCATGTAGGCGGGTGTCCCCACGATCGCGCCGCTCACCGTCAGTCGCGAGATTCCGTCGATGTCGACTTCCGGCAGCGACTCCTCGCCGGCCTCGATGTCGATCGGCTCGAGGTCCGGGTTCGTCAGCGGGGCCGCGGCTCGGGCGAGGCCGAAGTCGGCCACGCGCACGCGCCCGTCCTCGCCCACGAGCATGTTGTCCGGCTTGACGTCGCGGTGAACCAAGCCCGCCTCGTGGACGGCCGCGAGGCCGCGCCCCACGCTCAGGAACGCCTCGAGGATCTCCTCCCAAGTGCGCGAGTGCGACAGCCAGATCCGCAGCGTCTGCCCGCGGATGAACTCCATCGCGAGGTAGACGCGATTTTCGATCGTCCCGACCTCGTACACGTGCACCACGTTGGGGTGCGACAGTTTCGCGAGCGTCTGCGCTTCACGCAGCAGTCGCGAGCCCGCCTGCGACGACTCCTCGGAGATGTCGGCGTGGACGACCTTGATCGCGACCTTGCGATCGAGCTCGTCGTCGTACGCGGCGAAGACCTCGCCCATCCCACCGGCGCCGATGCGCTCGAGGACGGCGAAGCGCCCGATCTTCTGAATCGTGGCGGCCGCGCCGAACAGCCCCCGCTTGCGCGCGGCTTTGCGCGCCATGTAGGCCGGCCCGTTGCTGTCGGGGGGCGCGACCGCGAGCTCGGGGGTCTCCTCGAGCGTCGGGGTCGGATCTCGTTCGACTCGAGCCACCGGGCCCGCATCATGGCAGGATTCGACGACTTCGGCTCGCCCCGACATCTTCGTGATGGCAGACACGCCCAAGAGGGAGTCGCACGACGAGCCGGTTTTGATCGCGCATTGTCGACAAACTCGACATTTGGGGCGCAGCCGCCCCAGGACGACCGTATTCGGCCTCGGATCCGGCGTGCATTGACGCCTCGCGCCGCGGCACGCCACAACCGCTCCCCATGCAGGTCTACCTCGTTCCCGGCTTCTTCGGGTTCACGCGGATCGGCGCGTTGAGCTACTTCAATCAGGTCTCCCGCGTGCTCGGGCGCGCGCTCGCCGACCGGGGGATCGACGCCGAGATCGTCGAGCTCGACACGATGGCCACGAGCTCGATCCGCCGCCGGGCCCTGTCGTTGTGCGAGGCGGTCCGCGAAAACGGCGGACTGGAGCACGATGCCCTGCATTTCGTCGGCCACAGCACGGGCGGTCTCGACGTGCGCCTGACCCTGACGCCGGGCGTGCAGCTGCACGAGGGGACGATCGAAGACGACATCGCGGCGCGAACGCGCTCGGCGATCAGCCTGTGCACGCCGCACTTCGGCACCCCGCTGGCGAACTTCTTCTCGAGCCTGCAGGGGCGCAACGTGCTGTACGTGCTGACGATGCTCGCCACGAGCAACGTCGGACGCATGGGCATCTCCAGCGCCGCCCGATTGTTGACGTCGCTCGCGCGCTTCGACGACCGGCTCGGCCTCAAGGACACACTGCTGGACAACCTCGCCGATCGCCTGCTCGCCGATCTCGGCGCCGACGAGCGGCACGCCGTGTACGACCAGCTCGCCGAGGTTCGGTCCGATCAAGGTGCGATGGTGCAGCTGACCCCCGAGGCGATCGACCTGTTCAACGCGGCCGTGCCCGACCGCGAGGGCATCGCGTACTGGAGCTACGTCAGCGCCGCCCCTCCGCCACGTCGACCGGCGCTGTCGCGCGACGTCTACGGGATGGTGTCGCGAGCCGTCTACGCGATCGTCTGGCGGATCGCGAGCAACGAGCACCGCAACTACCCGTATCCGAGCCCGGCCCGCGAGCTCGCCGACGAGATTCGGGCCGCGCTCCCCTTCGAGCTCGACGCCGGCACCAACGACGGCATCGTGCCGACGCTCAGCCAGGTGTGGGCCGAGCTCGGCGGCGTGGTCGTGGGCGATCATCTCGACTGCGTCGGGCAGTACCCGCACCTCGAGCAGGGGGCGCGCTACGCCGGCTGGCTCGACAGCGGGGCCACCTTCGACGACGCACGCTTCGAGCTGCTCTGGGACGGCATCGCCGGACGCATCGCCGACGCGAGCTGACGTTCGGCTTGCCTCGCTACAGCCCGATGCGGCTGCCGTGCTTGCGGCAGTCCTTGCGCACGCCCATGCGCTCGGACAGCGACAACTGCTTGAGCGCCGACTTGGCGTCGTCCTTGTCGCCGGCTCGACATGCGGCTCGCGCCATCACGGCGCTGGCCTCGGGCGTGGCTTGCTTGTCGTGGCTGAGCTTGGCGAGGCGATAAGCCTTGGCGTGGTCGCCTCGGCGCAGGGCCGCCTGGGCCTGCTCGAGCAGCGCCGACGCAGATGGCGGCGGTGGCGGTGCCGGCTTGGGGGCGGGCGCGGGAGGCTCGTAGGCTCGAGGTTGCGCCTCGGGTTCGGGCTCCGACGTGGTGGCGCGACGACGACGTCGCGTCTTGCGAGGAGTCGGCTCGTCGAGCTCGGGCTCGACCTCGTCGTCGACGGGGGTCGTCTCGGCGAGCGCGACCACGACCGGCGGTGGCGTGGGCTCGGCGGCGGGATCGGGCGTCGCGTGTGGCTTCGTCTCCGGCGCGGGGGTCTCGTTCGGTCGCACGTCGGTCTTGGCGGCGAGCTCGGTCGTGGCGTCGTGGGCCGGTAGGTCGGCGTCGTCACCGGACGCGGCCCACGCGATCGTGCCCAGGCTCAGCAAGGCGACGGCCGCCGCGGCGAACGTCCACCACCGTGGCCGTCGGGCGACGAACAGATCCGAGGCAGAGGCGCTCGATGTCGGGGCCGCGAGCGTGACCCCCGTCGTCAGCTCCGACAGCAGCGGCGGCGCGATCGGGGCCGGCGTCACGACGGTCGCCGCGACCGGGGTCGGTGCGGGCGACGCGACCGGCGACGCGACCGGTGCCGCCGAGATCGCACGCGTGTCGTCGCGTGACCCCGTGGGGACGACGGTCTTGGCGGCCGACGTGGGGACGACGGTCTTGGTCGCGGGCGCAGCCGGGACGACGGTCTTGGCGGCCGACGTGGGGACGACGGTCTTGGTCGCGGGCGCAG
>CALBMM010000042.1 GCA_937896535.1 uncultured Pseudomonadota bacterium | reverse complement strand
CCCGGTGATCGTGATCGTCTCGTTGCCCTCGATCGTGTGGGTGCGGTCCTTTTTGACCGACAGCGACTGGTTGCCGCCGACCGAGGTCGAGTCGTCGGCGCCCACCGACCGGCTCTGGTTGTTGAGGACCTTCTTGTTGAAGTCCTTTTGGGCGTGCACGATGATCTGCTCGGCGCCCTTGGCGTCCTCGAACGTCAGCTCGTTGTAGCCGTCGCCGCCGATGCTCGACTGCGTCTTGATCGTGCTCTTGGTCTTCTCGCCGGGCTGCACGTACGGCGGCATGTTCTGCGAGTTGTAGAGCGTCCCGGTGACGACCGGGTTGTCGGGGTTGCCGTCGACGAACTGCACCACGACTTCCATGCCCACGCGGGGGATGAAGAAGCTGCCCCACTGCGCGCCCGCCCACGGCTGCATCACGCGCATCCACACCGATGCGCCGGCATCGGCGGCTTGGCGGCGGTCGTGGTGGAACTGGACCTTGATGCGGCCGTACTTGTCGATGTGGATGTCGTCGTCGCTGCCCGGCGCGCCGACCACCCGACCGAGCAGCGGTCCGTAGGCGTCGGTGCGACGGTGCCGCTGGGGCGGTCGGTACTCGTGGGTCGCCGGAATCGCGGTGAACTCGTTGCCGTACACCGCGGTGGCGCCGGCGTTCTCGGTGTTGGCCTCGCCGTGGTGGATCGTGCGCACGAGCAGAAGCTCGGCACCGTCGAGGTCGCCGTGGTGATGGGCCTCGAGGGTGAACTTGGCCCCGGGTCGAAATCCCGTCACGTTGCCGCGGCCGTACGCGACCTTGGTCTGGGCGCGGTGCTCTTCGAGCGCTTGCGCGACGATCGGGCCGCGCTGATCGAGATCGGCCGCGTCGAAGGACTCCGCGGGCTGATCGCCGACGGGGTCGTCGGTGATCTGACGGCGCAAGTCGTGCAGGTACAGCTCGCGGTCGGTGTGGTGGTGCGCGTCCTCGATCGTCGCTTCGGATTCCTCGTAGGTGTCGGCGATCTTGAAGTTGTAGGCCCGGCCCACGACCTTGTTGATGTGCCGTCGCTGCCGCCACAGCACCCCGCGCACGGACTCGACGTCGGCGTCCTCGGGGTTGGAGTCGATGATCGGCACGTCCTCTTGATGGGCCAGATCGACCCGCGGGTAGTCGTTGTTGTTGTCGACGAGGACGAGCATCTCGCGACGGTTGTCGTCGTCGGACTCGAAGCGGAAGGCGATGCCTTCTTCCTCCATCAAGCGACAGCAGAAGTCGAACGTGGACTCGCGCAGCTGCGTGCAGTAGTCGCGCGGGTGGTACTCGCGCTTGAGGTAGTCCGAGGCGTTGAGCTCGCGGCCGTAGGGCGCAAGTGCCTCGGTGAGCACGTCGATGAGGATCTGGACGGCCGTCTGTCCCTGGAAGATCCGCGTGTCGACCACGTCGGCGAGCATCGCGAACGCCGGCACCACGCGCACCGATGCGTGCAGGCGGCCCTGGTCGGGCCCGATGTCGTCGAGCTCGTCGACGACACCGTAGTAGGAGTGCAGCAGGTCCCCGCGCTCGACGAGCAGCTCGACCGTGGCGCCGAGCATCTCGTCGATCGGCGCGTCGACGTCGTCGCAGAGGAGATCGAGCTGGATCTCGTACGCCTGCGACAGCTCGGTGGTCGCGACGAAGCGGTGCACGTACCACTGGATCTGCGGTCCGGCCACGACGCCGAACTCGAACTTCGGCTCCGCCAGCGGATGGTCGGATCCCGTGAGCGCGTCGATGAGTGCTTCACCGGCGTCGGCGAGCACACCCGTGGGCGCATCGTCGAAGGCCGAGCTCGGCGCGCCCGCGGGGGACGGGGACGAGGACTGGGCGAGGCCAGCGACCGTCGAGCCGAGCCCGCCCACTTGTTGGCCGATCGCCCCGGCCTGGGCGACGGTCGACGCGGCCTGGGAGTTCCCCGCGACTCCCGCGATCGCTCCCGTCGCACCCGCGACACTGCCGGCCGCTCCGATCGCCGACGCCGTGTCGCCGGAGCGTGCCGCCTGGGCCACGCTCTGCGCCGCTTGCGCGGTCGCCGTGGTCGCACGGATGCCCGCCGCAACATCGTTCGCGCCACCGGCCTGGGCCCCCGTCGCCGCGCCGTCGGCTGCGGCCATCGCCACCGCGTCCGGGGCGGGCCCCTGTGCGTTGGCCGGCGGAGGTGGTGCGCTGGGGGGTTGGTGCTCGCCGTCGTCGGGGGGAGGTGAGCCGCTCATCGGCTCCGAAGGCTACGCGATCGCGCGAAACCGGCCAGGTGACTCCCGCGGACACGGACGGGATTTCGGGAACGCCGCGCGCCGTGGTGCCACTACCCGGCTACGGGGTCGTGCCGCGCTGGGCCCGACGTCCGGGCAAAGGCGCAAGCGTCCGCGGCGGATGGACGAGGGGGCGCGCCACGACGCGCCGCGACTACTTGCGCAGACTCTTGCAGATCGCGACCGCGCTCGTCTGATGCGCCTTCTTGGGAGAGCTGACGCCACAGCTGTAGGCGCGGTCACCGAGTTCGCGCCGACCCACGAGCCAGTAGTTGATCCCGGTGGCGCCTTCGGACTCGTACGTCAGGACGTACCCGTCCGGCAGCGTTTCGCCCTCGAGATTGGTCGGTGAGTAGGATGCGGCATTGCGCTTGGCCTGCTCGAGGTCCGATGCGTCGGAGCCGAGCGCCGGGCCGACGGTCATCGAGACTTGCGGTCCGGTCAGCATCACCCCGATACCGACCGCGTTGTCGTGCATCTTGGTGCCCGCCGGCACGTGGGCCTCGAGTCCGGGCAGACCGTCGAGCTCGACCGTGACCATGCCGTCGCGCGCTTCGTCCGTGTGGCACGCGGCACAGACGAGTCCGAGCAGGGCCGATCCGGCAATTGTCGTGGTCCAGTTCATCGTCGCGAATCGGTGATCCTCGAAGCGCTCTGCGAGAGCTATCCTCGCGACCCGGCGTGGGTCGCCGCGGTTTGATCCTGCGGTGGCTCGGTGCCGAGCTCGAACCCGCCGTCGTTTCCGGTGACGAGATAGTGAATCGTGCGCACGGTCTGGTCCGGCAGGCGCGCCTCGCACTCGAATCGCTTGCCGGGCACGCTGACCACGACGCGACGTTTGCACGACACCTCGGCGTGCGTGCCTCGTTCATGGAGCATCTCGTGTGCGGCACGTGCGGCGTCGTCTCCGAGCACCACTCCGCCCACGGGCTCGAACTCCAGCTTGCGGACCTTGACGACCATGCGGACGTCGACGGGGATCGACACGCCTTCGGCCTTTGCGTCGCAACGTACCGTCGTGCCGTCGGGCATGTGCGAGATCTTCGGGCAGGTCAGCGAGTCCACGGCGATGTCGAGCTTCTCCGACAGGGCATGCGTGCCGAGCTCCACCATGCGCGTGCCGCTGACCCAGCTCTTGGTCGTGTAGTCCAGATCGTTGCCCCGCGAGGTCACGCGGACCGGGAACGCCAGCTCGTCATCACCCACGACCATCGCGGTGCAGTAGTGGGGTCGCTGGTCGACCATCGGCGGACACTCGAGCTCGACTTCGGCTCCGAGCTCTTCGGACAGCATCGCCTCGAACTGCGCGACGCGCTCCTCGGTGTCGGCGGCGCGGCCCATGCACGCGGCGATGGTGACCGTGGCCAGCACCGTTGCCCTCCTTCGATCGCGAGCGACCACGGCCACAAGTATAGGGAGCCACGATGCCGCGGCTCGACATCGGCCCCCGCGAGGGCGTCCACGGGGCTTGGGGCGCAATCGGACGGGCGCGTACCGGGACCGCCTCGGGCTCTCGGTCGGGGCGCCGTTGGGCCGGCGTGGGCACCACCTTGCAGTTCCGCGGCGGTGCGGGAAACTCTACGGCGTCAATGGCGGTCGGCCTCGTCGTCGGGGGGTTGGTGCTGCAAGCCCAGGGCAACCCGCTCGCCGACGCCTTCTCGTGGGTCATGGCAGGCGTGGTCGTGCCGCTGACGGGGCTGACCTCGTTGATCGTGACGGTCAGCGCGCTGCGAGCACGCCGGCTCCGTCACTGACGCGCGCGCGTCGTCCGGGCGAGCGTGCCGAGCAGGGTTCGATAGCCGCGCAGCGCGGGACGCAGCACGCGGCCGTGAAGCACGGTGATCGCGAACCTCTGCCAGGAGTCTTGCGCGTGAGCGAGCACGCGCTCGGTGCGGGAGCGCCTCGACGTCGCGAGGCCGAGGTTGTCGTCGCGCTCGTGTCGAAGCGACTCGACGAATGCGTCGAAATCGGCCACGAGTCCGGCCTTGCGGCGAAGGACGCGCTCGCGAACCCCCTCCCTGAGGTGCGGCGCAAGGCCGAGCTCGTCGTCGTGGCGATCGAGGAGCTCGACGACCACGCGATCGGGCAGATCGGCGACCCTGCGTGCTTGCAGCTGCATTCCGAGGAAGTCCAGCCGCACGCGCCCGAGCACGTACTCGGCGTACAGCAGGTTGCGGATCGAGGCGACCGTCGCGGAGCGACGATTGAACCGCGTCAGCTTGGTCTGGTGGAGATCGACCAGCGCGTGGTCCCAATCGATGTTGATCGGCAGGCCGTGGTCGCCGACGAGCACATACTGATCGATGTGCGTATCGAGGTTGGCGAGCAGCCACTCCCAGGGATGCTCGCGCAGCATCGCTTCCTGTTGCATCTTGGACCAGCGTAGGGGGTCGCGGGGAAGCGAGCCTCGCACGGGGATTTCAGGCTGCAGCATGCCGGTCGCTGGCCCCGAGCCCGGCAGCGTCAACGTGCGGCGCGCGGTGGGTACATGCAACCGGCGGGCGAACGTGCGCAGGCGATAGGCCAACAGCTCGGCCGCGACCATCTGCGGCGGCGCGAGCTTGAACATGTAGCGACGGCCGGCCTCGTCGACGAAGATCGTCTGCGGACGGCTACCGGTGCTGGGCCCTTCGACATCCAGGGGCCGCATGTCGATCTCCTCGAGCACGGTCTCGGGCGGCAGATGGGCGAAGAGCTCGCGTCAAAGGGCACGGCTGGCTTCGCGGAGCTCGCGGCGGACGAGTGAATGGGTGAGGCGGGGCAGTCGGGAGCAAGTGTGGTCTTCGCGAGGGCCGTTGCCCACGCGATCGGTGGTGCGGTGGCCTGGACGCGATCGGCCGGTCCCGGACGACCGGGCTATCCGTGGTCGCCCTTCAGCGGCGCACGTGCGGTGTGCGTCGCGTCGAGGTCGATGTCCGGAGGCGTGGCCACCGCGACCACCACGATGCCAACTGCCGGGGGCGACCGAAAGCCGTATCGATCCCGCCGTACCGGCCGCCCGGCCGGTTCGCGACTCGACCGACGCGGCCTCGTGTACAGTGGCCGCGGGTGACGGTCGTCAATCTCAACCGGTTTCGCAAGCGCAAGGAGCAGGAGCAGCGGCGCAAGCAGGCGGACGAGAATGCGCAGCGGCACGGTCGCACGAAGGCGCAGCGTGAGCTCGAGCGGGCGCAGCAGCGGCGGCTCGAGGACGAGCTCGACGGGGCGAAGCTCGAGCTCGCGCGCGACGACGAGCCGCCCGAGCCCGGCCCGGGGGCGTAGTCTCGACCGGCCTCCGTGGCAGCGTCAGGGCGTCGCGCCGCGCCATCGGGCGCGGACCGGGCGGGGCGGTAGGCCCTGACCGTCGAGCAGCGCGAGCCACACCGGGTAGATCCAGCGCGCGTCCTGGGCGATCGCCTTGACCCCGGCGGAGACCGTGGCGTTGCCCCGGGGCAGCAGCAGGCTCGCGGGACGGCCGATACGTCGGACCGGGCCACGCCCTTCGCAGATCTGTACCGACCTGATCGAACGGTTGCGTCCGCGGGCCGCGTAGCTGCGCAGCGCGGCGAGCAGAGCGAGCTCGTCGGGGTGCAACGCCGCGTCCGGAAGCGCCTTGGGGCGCAGCGGGTGACGCACCACGTCGATGACGCGATCGAGGCCGCGGCCGACCGCGAAGACGAGTCGACGCCACGCGCTCAGCAGCGACCCCGATCCGTCGCGCAGGTCCGGCGGGGCGAAGCGCAGCTCGTACAGCTCGGCGAGCAGGCTCCGCTCGACCTCGTCGGCCACGAGCACCGGCGACGCACCCAGCGCGAACCGCTCGGGCTTTTGGTCGGGGTAGAGCGCGGCGAGGGCCAGCTCGTTGCCGCTGCGGGCGACCTCGACGAGCGTCTCGAGATCGACGCAGCGATCGCCTTCGGCCGTGACCATGCGGAAGGCCGGCACGCGGCGAATCGCCTTGCGGCGTAGGCCTCGTCGCGCGGCTTGCAGCACGAGGCGGGCGAGGCGGGCGCGGGCCGCTTCCGGAAAGCCGGGGGCCTGTTGGCCGAGGCGCGCGAGGTAGCCGACCGCCTGGTTGACCAGCTCGCCCACGTGGGGCGCCATCGCCTCGCGCAGTCGTGCCGCGCTCAGCTCGGTCGTGTCCGAGCCGAGCTCGACGACCGCCTCGAAGCACGGCGAGTCCGGGATCGCGACGTGGCCGGTGACCAGCCCGTGCTCGAGCAGCCACACGTGCGCCGTATCGCCGACGAAGGGGATCGCGATCTTGCCGCGCAGGGGCAGGTGCAGGTCGGCCGCGGGGTAGCAATCGACGAAGCCGATGTTCATCTTGCGTCCGTCGACCACGACCTCGGCGGGCGCGAAGCGGGCGGCGCCGGTCAGCCACTCGGTGGCGCGGCGCTTGTCGAGCTCGGGGGCGGTGAGGTCGACCTCGGTGCGGTCGTCTTGCGTCACGGCGTCGACCGACAGCGCCGGGGCGCGTCCGGACTGGTACGTCAGCGTGGCGCGTTGGCCCCGGTGGATCGTCATGATGCGAACGGCCCGGACACCGAGCCCCGCGATCGCCAGCAGCACCAGCTCACCGGAGCTCTCGAGGGCGGTCAGGGCCGCGTGGCGGGCTTCGTTCGGGCGCGTGGGATCGAGCAGGATGGCGGTCCACCGCAAGTGCTCGGGCACGATGCCGCGCCCGTTGTCTTGGACCCGAGCCCGACCGCGGCCGAGCGTGAGGTGCACCTTCGTCGCGCCGTCGCGCAGCGCCCGGCGAGCGAGCTCGGCGGGGATCTGCCAGGGTCCCTGCAGCTGCGCCTGCGACAGCTTGCGCAGCTCGGACGCGACGTCGATCGTCAGCAGTCCGCCGACATCGAGCGCGTCGGTCACGAGGGGAACGCCTCCAGCAACGCGTCTTGGGCCCCGCCGGCCAACAGCGGCGCGCGACGATCGTCGGGCAGGTCCAGACGCTCGGCGAGCTCGTCGAGGACGGCGAACACGGCACGCTGCGGCGCGTGGGGCCACAGTTGCTCGGCTTCCACCAGCCAGCTCGCACCGCTGTCGATGATCACGGCGCGCGAGCCAGAAAAACCCCGCGGCCTGGCGCGCAGCGGGGCCAGGTCCAGACTCGCCACGCCACCGGCGACGTCGGGCACCATGCCGACCGACCACGGCTCGCCGATCTTGCTGAGCGTGTCGTTGACCGCCTGGCACAGCTGGGTCGTGCTCGCCTGCTGCAGGCGCGTCGCCCAGCGGTCGAGGTCGACGGCGCCGAGGGCATCGGCGACCGTGCGGCCTTCGGGCGTCGTGGTGTCGAGGACGGCCGCCCCACCCCGGGCCGCCCGCGTCGCGAGAAACGGCGAGGTGCGCGAGGCGTACAGGCGTCCGCGACTGGCCAGCTCGCGCGCGCGCTGCAGCGAGATCGCCCGACCGCCGAGCAAGGGCACGAGGGGCCGATGAAAGAGCGCGCTCATGTGCCCGAAGGCGCCGGGCTGCTGCAAGACGCCCTGCAGCAAGCGTGACAGGTCGGCCGAGTCGTCGAGCTTGGTGTCGCGGCGCATGCGACCGCGGGCGAGCGCGAACGCGGCGAACACCAGCAGCGCGACGGGGATCGAGGGCAGCAGCCACGGCCACTCGTCGTCGAGCTTGGCGAGGCGAGCGCGCAGTCCCTTCGCGGGCGGGGGTGGTGACGCCACGATCGGGGCGGTCGGCGTGGCGGCGGGCTCGGGCTCGGTCGGCGAGGTCGGCGGATCCACCGACGCGAGCACCTCGCCCTCGGTGTCGACGGCTTCGCCGTACTCGTCGCCTTCGACCCACGTGCCGCCCTCGGTGTCGCCGTAGTCGTCGCCCATCGCGATCGATGGACCCGAGCCCACGGTCGGTACCGGGGGCGCGGGCGGAGCGTTCGGATCGTCGGACGCGTCGGCGACGTGCCACTTGCCGTCGGCCCCGAGGTATTCGACCCACGCGTGCAGCCACGGCAGCACACCGCCCTCGACGCCGAGATAGCCGACGGCGAGGCGAGCGGGCACGCCCGAGGCCTGCAGCAGCGCGACGAGAGCACCGTTTTGCACGTCGCAGTCACCGGCGCCGATCTCGAGCGTACGCTGCAGAAAGCCCTGCCCGGCCTGACGCAGGGCCGTGTGGCGGTCGGCCATGTCCTCGGAGCGGTCGTACTTGATCGTGTCGCGCACGAACTGCAGCAAGCGCTCGACTCGCAGCTCGGTGGGAAGCGTGCGGGCGGAGACCGCCTCGTTCGCGAGCAGGGCGGGGAGCACGGCGGGGACCTCGGCGCGCGGGGGCGACGGGTCGACGGAGACCGTGGTCCGGTAACGCAGCACGCCCGCCGCACCGTCCGGGAGCACGACGATCGGGTGGTCTTCGGCCGAGCGGCGCACCTGCAGTTGCCGGTCGCCGAGGCGTACGCTGTCTCGCACGATGCGGTGACCCGTCGGGACCGGCACGCGCATCGGGTCGGTCCCGCCGACGACGGGCACGGCGATGTCGAAGCATTCCTCGCTGCACGCGACGGACGCGTAGCCGCCGACGTCGCGTGCGGTCGGATCGTGGATCGGCGAGCCGTCCTCGGCCAGGTGGGGGAAGGTCAACGCGGCGAAGTGCAGGCGCGTGCCCTCCGGCGCGTAGCGCAGCGGAACGGGCTCGGCCGCGGCCGGCGAGAGGATGTCCACGCGAGGGCCGCGGTAGCGCGCGCCGAGATCGGCGTAGGGCCGAGGCGTGCCGGCCACGGCGATCGGCGCATCGACCGAGGGCCCGGCGATCGCGGGCCCGGTGACCTTCGTGGGGGTGGTGGTCGTGGGGGTGCTCGTGGCCGGCCCCCACAGCCACAGCGACAGCAGGACTGCGACCACGCCTCCCGCGACCGCACCCACGACCGTGCGCAGCGCGAGCGAGTCGCGGAGCATCGAGGCGCCGCGGTGCCACACTCGCACCAGCCACGGCTGGGGTCGGGCGTGGGCGAGTTGCTCCTCGATGAGTCGCTCGAGCTCGCGCTGGGCGAGCCGCACGAGTCGTCCGAGCGCCCGGTTGTCGCGGGCATCGGAGCGCGACAGCATCACCTCGAGCGCGTCGCTCTCGAGCAACGCTTGCGGGGCGAGGCCACCGGGGAGCTCGGGGAACTGCACGCGCATGCGCGAGGTGTGGCGACCCGCCGGGGCCACGAGGTCTTCGAGGCACGCCGCCGACCGCACCCGCAGCCCGCGACAGAACAGCTCGACGCGCGGGGCCGAGCCCAGTCCCACCACGCCCTTGACGGACCGGCGCCGAAACGACGCCGACGGAGCGTCGAGGGTGAAGACCGCGTTCACGCTGCGGCCGTTGACGGTCATGGGCAGCGGCCGATCACGGTCGTCGCGGTGGTGGAGGTAGCGCGCGCTCTGCCAGACCGCATCGCGCACGCGGTGCTCGAGGCGGCCGTCGCCGGCCGGCCGCTCCACCACGATCTCGGTACCACGCTCGCGCGGCGGCTCGACGTACTCGGCGTGCTCGAGATCGCCCGAGAGTCGGATGCCCCAGGGTCGACCGTTGCTCGGCCACGACCGGATCACGATCGAGTGAGGCTCGAAGCGCAGGATCGACCAGAAGCCGACGCCGAACTTGCCCGCCTGATTCTTGCGGCCTTCCTTGGACGAGGCGTACAGCGCGAACAAGTACTTGCGCGCGTGCTCGAAGCTCATCCCCTCGCCGTCGTCGTAGCAGCGGACCCACTCGACGTCCTCGCGCTGCCCGACCGTCAGCTCGACTTTGCTGGCGCCGGCGTCGCGAGAGTTCTGCAGCAACTCGCGGACGAAGATCCAGGGATCGGGTCCGTACCGGTCCGCCTCCAGCTTGGCGCGCTCGCGAAACGCCCGCGAACGCTCGGACGGGGGGTGCGGGGGGCCGCCGGCCACGGCCTAAAGTGTAGCCCCCATGGGCCCAAAGTGCCGGGGGGACGGGCTCGCTGGCCCAACGTCTCCGGGACGTCTACCCTGCGCCCCGTGACGCGTCGGGCCGCCTGCCTGTGGATTTGCTCCGTGTTTGCCGCGGCTTGTGGCGACGACGGCAGCAATGCGGATGCCGGCGTGGGCACTCCGCCGCCGCCGATCTCCACGCCCACGACGAGCGGGGCGCCATCGACGAGCACCGACGACCCGTCGACGTCGACGGGCGTGGTAGCCGGATGTGGTTGTGCCGACGGGATGTTCTGCGCGGCGCCGCACGTCGGCGGGGTGAGCGATCCCGACGATCCCGCGCTGCAGTTCGCCTGTCAGGACAGCTGCGTCCCCGAGGCCGACTCGACCCAGTGGTGCTCGCCGGACTTCCCCAGCTGTTGCGACGGATTGCCGTGCACCGCCGACGGCTTTTGCGGGGGCAACGGGCTGGGCACCGGCGCGGTGGCGACGTCGACGACGACGGACGCGACCAGCTCGTCGGGCGGCGAGACCAGCTCGGGATCGACGAGCTCGGGCGACAGCGGCTCGAGCGGATCCTCCGGCGGTGCGACGTCGTCGGGCAGCGGCTCGTCGGGCAGCACGGGCTGACGGCCACACCACTTCGAACGTTCGTCACCGTAGCTTCGTATCGCCGGCGACGAGTGCGTCGAAGAGGCCGAGGAGGTCGACGGCGTCGTCGTCGGTCAGCGGCAAGTCGCCTTCGAGGAACGGCTGCAGCTGCTCGGGCGTGGCCGTGTCGTCGACGTGCAGCACGACGTCCATCGGTGGCTCGTCGAGCTCGTCTCCCTGCGCGTCGGCGAAGTACGCGTCCTCCGTCCACAGAACGCGGGCCAGCAGCGAGTTGACCCCGAAGACTCCGCCGTACGTGCAAAACGCCGCGATCCCGGCGACGTCGATCGTCGTCACGTGGACGTACGCCCGGAACGCGAGCAAGTGGCCGGCACGCAGGGTGCCCCCGACCGCGAGGACCGAATGCGGGGCGAGGTTGCGCACCACGCCGTCGACATGAAGGTCCCCGAGCACGAACACGTGAGCGTCGAACTCGAGGTGACCGCGAACCACGAGCGAGCCGGGGACCACGGTGACCCCGGACAACGACAGGTTTCCGGGGTGGACTCGGGCCGGGGCGGTCGCGGCGGCGGTGAGTGCATCGAGTACGACGCGCTCGTGGCCGCCGGGGTCTCCGAAGTCGAGTCGAGACTCGGTCAGCAGTGCGGTGAGCTCACCGCCGAAGGCGGCGAACGTCTCGGTCAGGTCGGCGGGAAGACCGGCGAGAAACGCGTCGTGGTCGATGCCAGTCATGTGCCCCGGTGTATCGCGATCGTGGGGTGGTGCGCAGGTGGTCAGCCGGTGCGCCCGACCCAGTCGCACATGCGCTCGATGCCGTCGGTGACCCGGGGCAGGTAGCGGCGCACGAAGGCCTCGTCGGGCGTGGCCTCGTCGGGCAGCTCGGCGACGGCGGCAAGGGCGGCGGCGCCGTCGAAGTCGACGTAGGCGAGGCGGGCCGTCAGCTCGGAGGGATCTCGGCCGAAGTCCTGGCCCGGCAAGATGGCCACGCCGGTCTCGTCGAGCAGGCGCTCGGTCAGCTGCAGGCTCGTGGTGATCCCGCGCGCGGCCAGCGTCTGGCGCAGCGGCGAGAAGTCGGGCAGCAGGTAGAACGCGCCCGCCGGCGCGACGCAGTGCGCCCCGGCGGCGACCAGCTTGGCATGACACCATCGACCCGCCGCGGCGAGGATGCGTCGCGACCGCTGTAGATAGGTTTCGATCTGCGGCTGGCCGTCGAACGCGGTCACGGCGGCGTACTGGATCGGCGCGCTCGTCGACGTGTACGTCTCGCTGGCGGCCGCTGCCATCGCATCGAGCAACCAACGCATCTGCGGCGGGAACAAGAACGTGCCGAGCCGCCAGCCCCCGGCACCGCACCACTTCGACAGACCCGAGCTGATGATCGTGCCCTCGGGGTAGTAGCGCGCCAGCGAGACGTGATCGCCGGTGTGGTGCAGCTCGCCGTAGATCTCGTCCGAGAGCATGAGCAGCTTGTTGTCCGCGGCGACCTTCGCGAGGGCCTGCAGCTGCTGCGGGGAGTAGGTGCCGCCCGTGGGGTTGGCCGGGTAGTTGATGATCACGATGCGCGGTCGTCCGGGATCGGTGCGGCACATCGCCTCCAAGCGCTCCGGGGCCAGCCGCCAGTCGTCTTGGGCCTCGGTGTCCACGAGGACCACGCGACGCCCGATGATGCGCGCCTGCGGTGCGTACGAGACCCACGCCGGCGTGGGGATCACGAGGTCGCCGTAGAACGAAAGCTGCAGCAGGAACATCAGCTCCTTGGAGCCGGGTCCGATCAGCACGTCGTCGCCGGTGCGCTGCACGCCGTCGCGACGAAGGTGGAAGTGGGCGACCGCGTCGCGCAGCGCTCGCAGGCCGCGGACGGGCAGGTAGTCCTTTTCGTGGGCGTGCTGACGCAGCGACTCGACCACGGGCTCGGGGACCGGAAACGGCGACTGCCCCAGCCCAAGCTTGATCACGTCGCGCCCGGCGGCGCGCAGCTCGTTGCAGCGCTCGTTGATGGCGACCGTCGACGAGGGCGGCAGGCCGCGGACGTTGAGGTTGAGATGGATGTCCGGCGTCGAGGACATGCCGGGCAGCGTACCAGGCTCGATCATGGGGCGAGCTCGCGAGCCCGCCATCTCGCCGCGATCGGTGAGCATTGGCGGATCGGAGACGGCCGCGCGTGAAAAAGGCTTGGAATGCGCGTCGTGGCTGGGGCATCTATGGGCAGGAGAGCTCCGATGTCGCTTCGATCGCGATCACGACTCGTGTGGCCGCTGGTGCTCGCGGCGGCATGCCACGATGCGGCCGAGCCGGAGGCTCCCGCCGAGCGCGAGGCGTCGATCGATCCCCCCGGCGCGAGCAAAGTGGCCGAGCGCGCCGTCGCCGACGCGAAGGACCAGCGGCCCACGGCCACCGCGACGGCGGTCGAGGTCGCGGACGCGGCGAGCGATCCGGCCACCGAGGCCGTGGCGCCGCCGGGCGAGCCCACGTTCACGGTCGCCTTGCGCAGCGACGTCTACCTCACGCCCTTGCGCACCACCGACGGCACGATCTTGGTCCACGCGGCCGGCAAGCTCGCGCGCATCGACGCGGGCAAGGTCGTCGAAGTGCCGCTCAGCGGGCGGCCCGCGGGCACCGACGAGCGCGAGGTGTTCCTCGACCACATCGGCGGGCGCTGGCCCGACGCGCTGTTTTCTTGCTGGATGGGGGGCTTGCCCAACGAGCCCGGGCATCCTGTGATGATGCGGTTCGATCCGGCGGCGGGCTGGACGAAGATCGCCAACGGCAGCGGTCGCAAGGCGTGGTGCTACGAGGGCTTCGCGGCCGGTCGCGACGGCGCGCTGCTGTCGCGGAAGATCGCCCACGACTTCGAGGCGGAACGCTTCGCTCTGGGTCCGTTCGTCGTCGACGAGCGCAGACCCGGGTTCACGGTCGTCGAGGGCACCGCCACGGTCGACGACCCCGAGCTCCCGTTCGTCGCCGACTGGACGGTGGGCGCCGACGATGAAATCTGGGCCGTGACGGGAGCCCACCTCGTTCGCCTCGCTCCCGGCAAAGCGCCCGAGCGGTTCGAGCTCGACGAGCCCCTCGCGCGTCGATCGTCCGAGCCGCTGCGGGTCACGTACGCGGCCGACACGTTGTACGTCCACGGCAGGTCGCGGGACGGCGCCTACCTCGGACGGTGGAAGGACGGCGCGCTACAGCCGGTCGAGCTGCCACCGGACATCACGCGCGAGCATCCGCCGGAGGTCTACGTCGAGCCGGTGCACGTCGCCGACGTGCAGGTCGCGGCCGATGGCGACCTGTGGATCCTCGCCGGTCGAATCCTGTGGACCGATGTCGAGCATGGTGCGCTGTGGCATCGCACGCGCGACGGCTGGGTTCACGTCGAACCGGCCGACGAGACGCAGCTCGTCGCCAACGTGCCGGCCGACCTCGCCGCGCGAGAGTCGGTCGGAGGCTTCGTCCTCGACGGCGACGATGTGTGGGTGGCCGTGCGGGCCTTTCGCTACGGGCACGGGGCAGACGGCGTCCTGCTGACGACCAAGACGGTGGTCGAGGAAGTCGCCTGGACCTTCTTTCCGTAGACCGGACTCAGAAGCGGTCGCCCAGGGATGCGCCGGCCAACGATGGGGTGAGGCTCGGCGCCACGCGCAGGCTCGAGAGCCGCTCGTGGTGTCGTGGCGTGGCCAGGCCGTAGGTGAGCATGGCACCGCCGGCCGTGATCGCGGTCAACACGCCCAGACCCAAGACCGTGCCGCCGGCGATGACGAACGGCGTCGAGCGGCGGCGGGGATCCGGGTCGAGCCGCGGGGCTGGGGTTCGGCTCCGCAGATACGCCCCGCCGATCGCGAGGGGCATCGCGGCCACCTGTCGGGCGATGCCGGTGGCGGCCATCGGCGTGGCCGCCTGCCCATCCGTGCTCTCGGCCAGGGGCACACTCCCGGCGAGTCCGAACGCGGTCATTCCGGCAACGGTCGTCGCCGCCGACGCGACGAGCAATGCGTTGCCCCCGGCGGTGTCGATCTCGGTCTGCTCGTCGACGGACACCTGCGCGGGGGCCATCGCCAGCATCGAGCTCAATCCCGCCGCAATCCAACCCGCGAGCAGGTAGTCGTTCGGTGGCGCATTTGGATTCCTCGGACCGTGACTTCGTCAGTCTCGGCTCATCACGCACTCGTAGATCTTCAGGGACTTGCCGGCGAGGTCGGCGTCGGCGACTCGCACCTGAAACGCGCCGAGTGGGGTCATGCCCTTGGTCGGGATCGAGACCTTGAAGCGACCGCGATTGCCCGGCGGCGGGCTCACCTGCGCGGATGCGAAGAGCGTGGCCTGGCCGGCCTCGTTGCGACCGCCGGCGCGAACCATGATCGCGCCCGAGCCGAACTCCCCCCAACACTCCATCGTCAGGTCGTGGCCGGCCATCCAGCTCGCGTTGGGGAACAGGGCGAGCACGCCGCCACGCGACGGAAGTCGAAAGCCCCAGTCGTTGCCGCGCGTGATGACCCAGCCCTGGACCGTGGCCGACCCGTGCGAGGTCTCCAGCTGCCACGGCGTGAGCGGGAAGCTGTCGGCGGTCACGCCCTGTGCTCGAGCGTGCGCAGGGACCGGCATGTCGGCGAACGGCAACGAAGTTCCTCCAGGAACGAAGGACAGATCGCCGTCGAACGCCTCGGCCTTCGTGGTGCCGGTGTGCTTCTCGAGCAGGACGGTGTGCACCTTGGCCGCCGTCGGGCGAGGCTTGGGCTTGGGCGCGGCCGCCGTCTTGGTCGTCGTCGTGGCTTTCGGGCCGGCGGCGTGCGCGGGACTGCCGATGGCGAGGGCCGCGAGGGAGAGGGCGAAGGGCCCGAGGACCCGGGCGAGCTCGTGGGGGCGGGCGAGGGCGATCATGGGCTGCGGCTCGGCAGAGCCGCGTTGGCCCGGATGTGACGGACGACGGTGATCTTTTCTTCGTGCGGTCTCATCGCGTTCGAGCCGTCGTCGCGTCCGATTCGGAGGCGTACCATGTTCGACCATGAGCTCTCGTGCTGCCGTTTGTGTCGTCGAGGTCGTCTTCGAGAAGACTGCGCGGGATGCCGTGCTCGCCCTCTCGGTGGATCCGGATCTGTGCGGGGCCGACGAGGCCCCGACCGTGCAGACCCTGCTGGACAAGATCGCGTACTTCAACGCGCAGAAGACCTGGGGCCGGATCGAGGTCGACGTGAAGCCGACGGGCCTGTCGATCCGCGCATGGTGCGAGACGGAGCCGGACTTCTGGTTCGACGTGTGTCTGGGCCTGGCGCGTGCCACCGCGGCACTCGGTGCCGACGGCGAAGCGACCGCGTGCCTCGTCTACGACCATTTCGAAACGGACCCCGCGACACGCCTGACGCTCGAGGGGGGCACCGTCACCGAGGACGAGATCGACGAGGACGAGACCCAACAGTGGTACGCGTCGCTGCAAGACGTCGTGGGTGCCGGGGAGTTGTGAACCGGCGGCCGCCTACGGCAAGGCCGAGCGCCACAGTCCGCTGCGGTCGCCGTCGCTGACGTAGTAGAGGACGTCGTCGGCGAAGGCCGGTGCGGGGAGGACCTCGGGGGGAAACCCCTCGATGTAGACGGCGTTGGTGTCGAGCACGCGGCGAGTGCCGGCCTCGGGATCGACGACGACGAGATCGCCGTGGTACTCGCCGGACTCGTCGGTCACGCGACCGGTGCTCGTCACGATCGTGCCGTCGTGCACGCGCCAGAGATCGCCGATCCCCTCGGCGACCGCACCACGTTCCGGGTCGTCGAGCGGGACGCGGACGAGCGTGCCCGTCGGTTGCTCCTGCAACACGACGGCGTTCCTCGCCACGCGCGCCGGGACACCCGTCGGACGCCGTCATCGTGGCGATGGCGGTGGCCGCCGAGGCGTACCGCCGCAGGCGTCTAAGATGGATCGCATGACGACTCGGTTTGCGTGCGGATGGTGTCTCGCGTCGATGATCGCTGCCGTGGCGGCGTCCGGCTGTGGCGACGATGGGTCCGCGGCCTCGGCCGACGGAACGACCGGTGGGTCGACCGGGGTGGGGGACGCGACCACGGGATCCGAACCCACCTCGTCGATGCCGACGAGCGCGGACACGACCGGAGGCGCCGACGCGACGCACACGGGCGACGACACCGGCAACGTCACCGTCACGGGGACCACGGGCGGGGACGACACCGGCACCGGCGACGACAGCACCGGTGGCGACGATGGCCCGGCGCTCGATGGCGTGTGCAGCATCGACGGGTGGTGCTGGGTTCACCCGATGCCGCACGGAAACACGATCGAAGCGTGGTGGGCAGCCTCGCCGAGCGAGGTCTGGGCCGTGGGGACCGGTGGATCGATCGCGTTCTTCGACGGGGTGGCGTGGTCGTTCGAGCCGGCCTTCACCGACGACGCGCTGCGCGGCGTGTGGGGATCCGCCAGCGACGACATCTGGGCCGTCGGGGAGGAAGGGACGATCGTCCACTACGACGGCGCCGCGTGGAGCGAGCTGCCGTTCTCCGCCGAGATCCAGTTCGCCGACGTGTGGGGCAGCGGTCCCGCCGACGTGTGGGCCGTGGGGCAGGGCGTGGTCGCGCACTACGATGGCGTGACATGGAGCGAGGTCCCCACGTCTCTGTTCTTCGTCAACTTGCGCGCGGTGTGGGGGACGGGTCCCGACGACATATGGATCGCCGGCGATTCGATCGCGCACTACGACGGTGTGCAATGGTCGTACGCGGATGTGGCCGGGTTCCCTTCGGCCTTCTCCGACATCGGCGGGAGCGGGCCCGACGACGTGTGGGCCGTGACCGACACCAACGATGGGATCTGGCACTGGAGCGGGGGCCCGAGCTGGACGCTGCACACCCCGTGGTTCGGACAGTTGCGATCGGTGGACGCCTTCGATGCCTCCACGGCGTGGATCGTGGCCAACGACACGATCTTGCGGTGGGACGGCGTGGCGTGGACGTCGGATCCGAGCTTCACCGACGGCGACCTGCGCAGCGTGGTGCAGACCGGTCCGCAAGACGCGTGGGCGGGTGGAATCGGTGGCGGGACCCTTCGGTGGGACGGCGCGACGTGGACGCTTGTCCACGGAGACCCGACCGCGACGGAGCCGGACTACGGCGCGGTGGCGGGCTCGGGCACCACACCCTGGGCCGCGGGCTACAACGTGGGCTCGTTCCAACAGGGCGCGTGGTCCGAAGAGCCGGGAGAGCAGTTCGTGTTCGCGTTGGACGCGTGGGAGATCGACGGCGAGCGGTGGCTCGTCGAGCACGGCGGTGGCACCAACGTGTGGCACGACGACGGGACCGGATGGTCGGTCTCGTTGCCCCTGGGGTCGCAGAACTACCGCGCGATCTGGGGCGCAACGAACTCCGACGTGTGGGTCGGCGGGGGTGCGTTCGGCGACGCGATGCACTACGACGGCGCGCAGTGGTCGGCGATCGATCTCGGACCGAACAACACGATCCACGGCATCCACGGGCTGGGCAGCGACGTATGGTTCGCCGGCAGCGGAGGTCTCGTCTTGCAGTACGACGGCGTGCAATCCGAGGTCCTGCGCACCGGCGGCGACGACTACATGGCCGTGTGGGCGCTCGGTCCCCAGGATGTCTGGGCGGTGGGCACCATGCGTCTCGATCATTGGAATGGCGTCGGCTGGTCCGACGGGACCGTCGAGATCGGCCAGGGCTACTTCCTGCAAGCGGTCGCCGGTCCCGACGCCGACCACGTGTGGGCGGTCGGGCAGTCGGGTCTGTTCGGTGCCGTGGCATTCGGCTGGGACGGAAACACGTGGACGCGCGAAGTCAGCGGATCCGGGAACGCGTTGGCGGGGTTGTGGCTGGATTCGAGCAACATCCTGTGGGCGGTGGGCGTTCGGGGGAGCGTGCTGCGCCGCCAGGCGGGATGACCCGCCGTGTGTGGTAGATGGCGGGGATGCGGCGACGAGCGATCTGGTTGGGTGCAGTGCTGGGCCTTTGGGCGTGTGGCGACGATGCGGGCGCCGACGGCACGGACAGTGGCTCGAGCTCCACGACCACGGGCGTGACCTCGACGAGCGATGGATCGACCTCGGGGGGATCGACGAACGCCGACACGTCCAGCGGCGGTGCGGGGACCGAGACGACCGATGGTGAGTCCAGCGGTGACGACGCGACGACGACCGGCGCGATGGCCAGCTGCACGGCGCCGACGCTCGAGGAGACGTTCGAGCTCGACCCGAACGGCCCGAACGGGCAGATCCATCCCGCCGTGTTCTACGACGCGTCGCTCGACGCGGTGTGGGTGACCTACAACGTGCCTTCCGAGGACGGGTCGGGACAGTTCGACGTGTTCGCCACGCGCGTGGGGTGTGACGGCCAGGCGCAGCTCGACCCGGTGCGCGTCAACCAGACCCTCGGGGACAACGACATCGACCCGGAGCTCGTGCGCACCGATGCGGGGCTGCTCGTGGTGTGGTCGTCCGACGACGGGACCGGCGGCGGATCCAACCTCGACATTCGCATGCAGCTGCTCGACGACGACGGGTTCGCGCAGTGGTCGGCCGACCACGTGCTCGAGACGACTTTCGAGGGCGCGCCGTTCACGGCGTCGGCGTGGATGCCTCGGATCTCGGCGGGGGCGGGCGGCGACGTGGCGGTGGTGGGCACGCGTGGGATCGAGGCGGCGTCGGCGTTTCAGGTGTTCGTCCAGCGCGTCGCCGGAGACGGTAGCTCGCTCGGCAGCACGGTGGCGTGGGCCCCGATGCCCGGCATCGCCCACGACACGCCGCATCTGGCGGTGGACGCCGACGGCGATGCATGGACGGCATGGGTGCGCACCGAAGACTTCGTGCTGCGTCAGGTCGAGACCGGTCGCGTCGTCGGCGATGCGTTCGCCGCCGCGACGCCGACGTTGCTGCAGAACACCGACAGCACCGGGCCGTCGGTCGTCTCGACCTCGGACGGGGTCTTCGTCGCGGTGAGCGAAGCCCTCGGCGCCGGCCGGCGGGTGAGCGTCGTCGGCTTGGAACCAGCCGTCGCCGAGGTGATGTTGGGTGAGACCGGATTGCACCACACGCCCGCGCTCGCACCGGTCCCGGGAGGGGTCGCGGTCGCGGCGTACCGCAACCTCGGTGGACTCGACAACGAGCTGTGGGTCGCAAGGGTCAACAACGACGCCACGGCGACCGTGCCGGTCGCAATCCCGGGCGCCGTCGCGGCGCCCTACGCCACCACGATCACCCACGTCGGCGACGGCGTCGTGTTCGTCGCGTGGGCGCAGGGCGACAGTCCGAACTTCCGCGTGTTCGGTCGACTCGTCTCTGCGCGATGATGCGCGAGCGCGTCGTCGATCGTCGCTACGACGTACTTGGTCGACGCCGACCCGCCGCCGGACGACGCGTCGCCTCTTCGTTGACTTGGTCGGGTCGGCGTCCGTCGCCCGCGGCCGGCGAAAGGCGCCGCAGGTCCGGGACGGGACGGGCCATCGGCGCCTCGCGTCGCAGCACGCGACCATTCGGCCCGCCGCGGTGCACTGTTGCCGTGCTGCCGTGTTGCCGTGTTGACCCGCGGCCCGTGGTCCGGCCGGCCGTCCCGCCCGCGGGCCGGCGCGACCGCGCCGCCGCACCCAACCGCCCGAGATGACCGCGCTCGGCAGTGTGCGCGCCCGTTGCACCGCGTCCTGCGGTGGGACTGTGCCGACCCGCCGGCTACGCCGCCGCGTGCCACGCCGTCCTCGGACCTCGTGCGCAGCGTCGCCACGCAGCACGCCCTCGAACGCTGCGGTGACCTGCATCCCGGCCTCGTCACCGTCGTGCAGCGCTTCCGTGCCGACGCAGGTCTGTACTTGCACCTGCATCTGCTCGCCGCCGACGGCGTCTGGCGCCATACCTCCGACGGTCGCGTCGAGTTCTTGCCGCTTGCCGAGCCCACCCGCGAAGACCTGCACGCCGTGCTGGCCGCCGTGCACGAGGACCTGCACGCCGCCGGCCTGCACGACGACGACGCGCCCGACGTCGACCCGTCGCTTGTAGCCTGCGCCCAGCTGTCGCTGTCGACCACCGCCTCGACCCCGCCGCGTCTCGTCGACGCGCCGCAGCTGTGCGTCGACGCCTTCGACATGAGCCTGCACGCCGCCACCTGCGTCGACGGCCGCGACCGCAAGCGACTCGAGAGACTCGCCCGCTAGCTGCTGCGCCCTCCGTTTGCCTTGCACGCCGTCGCGCGCACCGACGACGGCCGTGTGCGTCTGGACATCGGCCGCCAGGGCCGCGCCGTCACCATGACGCCGCAGCAGTGGCTCGCCAAGCTCGCTGCTCTCGTCCCGCCGCCGAAGGTCCACCTCGTCAGATACGGCGGCGTCTTTGCCAACCGCCATCACCTGCGCCGCGCCATCGCACCCTCGCTACCGTCGCCGGTGACGCCCACGCCGCCGCGGCAGCTCGCGCTGCTGTCATCCGACGGCAGTCCGGTCTGGACCGCGGCGCCGCTGGGCGAGACCGGCGTCGGCGGTCGAGTCAGCGGCGATGTCTCCCGTCAACGGCGTCTGTCTTGGGCACGACTGCTCGCCAGGGTCTTTTCCACCGACGTCACCACCTGTCCGTGCGGCGGCCCACTGCGCCCACTCGGGGCCGTTCTCAACCCCGACGACATCGCCGCGCACTTGCATGGCGCTCGTGCGCCGCCACGACCGGCGCCGCCAGGGCAGCTGTCGTTGCTGCCCTGAATCTCGGCTGCATATCTCGGCGCTCGATCGGGTCTGGCCACGCGCTCGGCTCCGGCCGCGCTTTGGGTCGTCCGCCGACTCGCTGCGCTCGCGGGTGCTGTTCGTGCTCGTCTCGTCCACGCCCGCCGTGACACCACGGCCCGGCGGCCCACCGACCGCACCTTGCGGGGCCCTCCATCCCGCCCACTCCCGCCCGCGCGCCGGCACCCCACCCCGCGCACACCACAGCGGGCTCCACGCATGCCCCCGAACTCGCGTTACAATCCCCTATCCGCCCCGCCGTCGGCAGCTTGTGGACGCGACGGTCGCCGCGTAACGTGGCGATGTGGGTGGGCATGGAGGGCGTGAGCGATGGTTCGCGCTTGCGAGCTTGGCCGGTGTGACTGCATGCGGGCCGTCGCTCGGCTCCGAGTCGGCCGCGCTCGCCGAACTCTGCGGCGAAAACGCCCCGGTGCAGCTGCTGCCGCTCGGGCAAGACGAAGCGGTGACTGCAACCCCTCACGCCATCGTGAGGAACGGTGACCGGTGGCTGATCGGGGTGCACACCGAGGTCGACACGGGCGAGGACCAGGAGCGCATCGTGTCCGTCGACGATTGTGGCGGTGACGCGAATGTCGTCGCCGAAGGCTACGACCAGGTGCTGGCCCCGCCGCGAGCGGGGCTGCCGTGGGTGGCCTGTCGCCAGGTGGGCGTCATCCACGAGGACATGGCCTGGTTCGACCCCGAAGGCAGGGTGCCGCCGCGCAGCCTCGGAAGTCGGGCGTGCCAGCTGGCGTGGGTCGGCGACGAGGTCGTGTTCGCCGTCCCCAGTGGTGACGCGTACCAGCTCACCGTGGCTCGATTCGATGCCGCCGGTGAGGTGGCGGCGCAGGAGGTCCTCGCGAACGACATCAGCACGTGGGCTCACCGAACGCCGGTACGAAACCAGAGCCATACCTCGTACGCCATCCTCTCGGCCCCGCGGGTGGCCGAAGAACCCACGGGCCACCTGTACGCGGTGACCACCTCCGACGAGCTGCTCGACGTCGAGGTCGGGACTCGGCAGCTGACCGTCGTCGGGAGATACGCCGGCGGGATACGTTCCATCGTTGCGGACGATCAGATCGTTGCCATGCGAGGGGAGTCCGCGTTCGTCGTCGATCTCGCCCAGGGCGACGTCGCGGAGTACGCGGACGTGCAGTCGGGTATCAATGGCGGTCCGTATCTCGGCTCTGGGTCCGTCACCGTGACGCGCAACTCCGTCGCCAACGGGAACACGTATGCCGTGACGCGCGGCGACATGCTCGACCACGTGCTGCCGAGCACGCTGCTCTACCCGGTCGGCGAGGGAGACGGCGGGCGCATCTATTTCTTCGGGAGCACGCGCGACCACCGTGGCCTGTTCACGTGGCGGCCCGACAGCCCGATCTATCGGACCGAGAGCCCCGAGTTCCTCGCCGGGCCGGCCCTGTCTGCTTGGCACGATGGTGACCTGTACGCAGTCACACGGTGGACGGCAGAGCCCAGCGAAGACGAGCCCGAATATGATCTGGTTCGTTTCGTTGGGCCGTCACTGACGGCCGAGGTGCTGTTTCGAGATGTGTACGATCCGCTGCCGCTACCGGGCGGTCGCTGGGTTTCGGTGCGCGAGGACAGCGAGACCTCGGGCGCGTTGACGGTGCTCACCCCGGGGGACGATCGCGGAACGGTGGTCGACGAAGGCGTCGATCGTGAGCTCGCCGCGTTCCAAGGCGGCCCGGCACGAGCCGTGGACACCGACACCGATGCGACCGTGGTCTACGTGGTCACGCGTGGGGGCCGGCGCGGCGTATGGCTGCTCGAGCTCGAGCCGTCGTAGGATCGGGTGCAACCGAACATGGCGCTCTCGAACCGCGACGGACATGCCTACGGGGACTCGCAAACCGACATCGTCGCGTACCTGCGCGAGTACGCCGCCGACAACGGCAAGCCGCTCGCCCATACCGTCGACTGTCGCTGCAGGTGCTCGCGCGCCGTCTTCGTCCTCGGCATCGACGACAACGAAGGCGCGGCGATCCGAGCCTGCGAGCCGTGCGACCTCGAGGTGCCCATCGGCGACAGCGCCGAATACCTCGAAGAGGCGGAGATCGAGCAGTGCGAGTGTCTGTGCGGAGGCTCGACGTTCGAGGTGACCGTGGGCGTGTCGCTCTACGACGGGTCCGAGGACGTGCGCTGGGTCTACATCGGCTGTCGCTGCACCGACTGTGGCCTGGTTGGCTGCTACGGCGACTGGAAGGTGGAGTATCCCGGCTACCGGGAATTCCTCGCCCGCGCGTAGCGGCGGCCTCAAGCGGGAGGCAGTCGGCGTCCCTCGTCTGGGCCGGGACGGTGGACTGCGCCGGGGGGCCCGATACGCTCGATGCGGGGGTGGTCGACGCGGGCGTCCTGATCCCGCGGTCGCGAACCATCTGCGTCGAAACGGTGGGAGGCTCGGACATGCAAGTTCGACTCGACGCATCCGTCGGCCGCGCCGATGTTTTCGCCGAACCGCCGTGTCCCGAGCCGACGACGGCACTGGTGGCCACGGTCGCGGCGGGAGAGGTGGCCTCGCTCCAACAAGTGGAGGCGTGCACCTGGGCGATCATCGTGTACGGAGAGGGCGGGGTGGTGAGCGACTGGCGGTTGGAGGTCAACGGCGGATAGGCGGGGGGCCGAGCGCAGCGCGGTGTTGCCAGATCGATCCGAGCCCTTGCGCATGTACACACACCGTCCGAGACTGAACTGTCCCCACAATTGGCCGAGCACGACATTCACGTCCACGCCGACGAGCTGGAGTACACCGCCGACGGCCTGCGGACGACCGAGCACGTAGTGCTGACGGTGGGGGTGCATAACCGGGTGGTCATCGAGCGGCCAAAACGGGTCCGGGCGGTGCCGATCCCCTTGGGAGGCTTTCCGGTCGACGAGGCGTTTCCAACGGCAGTCGTACTCGCGCCCTGGCTGGCTCCGGCGTACGCCGACGTGCGGGCCGGGTGGGGAGGACCTCAGAAATACTGGCAGGTTCACGGACACGCCCAACCCGAGGGAGACCCTTCGAAGAACAAGGCGATCAGCGACCGCCGAGCGAAGATCGTTGCAGCCCTGCTGGCCGGGGACGTCGATGCGCTGCTTGCGATGCACGACGAGGACGGATGGAAGTTGGCGCATGATCAGGCACTGCTTCGTATTCTCGGCTGCGACCCGGGGTTGATCGACGGGGAGCCAGGTCCGATGACCTCGGCGGCCGTGGAGCGATTTCAGCGAGCGTACGTCGAGGGCGAGTTCCATGGTGACGGTCCGCCACCGCGGGACTCGGGTCTGGTCGCCGACACCGAGCTGGGCCCGAAGACCCGCGCCGCGATGTTCGATGCGCTCACCGCCCGCATTCTTGCTGGGAACGCATCGCCCACGATGCATCCCACGCATCCCGTGATCGGTTGTTCGGAATTCAACCGTCATCCGGACGCCTCGGGGAGTGGGCACTTCGATCGCCGCGTCGCGCTCATTGTTCACGACGCGTTGCCACCGCACCACGGACGCGCGCCGTGCGTCGAGGGGGATCACGCCGTGTGTCCCGTGCCGGACGGCGAGCCGTGTCGTTGGTACGCCGCGCACGTGGAGGAACCGCCGGAAGCCGAGGTCGTGCACACCCACTACGATCCTCGCTGGCTCGAGCTCCCCAACGGCAAGTACTTGCTCAGCAGCCTGACCACGGTGGCGGACGACGAGGAGGTTCAGTTCGAGGTCTTCGCGGCCGCTACACCGATCGACGGGCCTGACTTGCCCGATGCGGCGACGCTCGGGGAGTCGATGGGTTCCGTGCAAACGACGAAGCCCCGGTTCGGCGTCGCCCAGGTCGTGTGGCAGCCGCCCGCTCAGTTCGCGCCGAGTCTCGACGGAAGGATTGAGACGAACGCGGGTGAGCGGGCCGTCCCAGTGTTTCGGGTGACGCACCCGCGGACGGGAACGGTGACGTACGACTCGTGGCCCTCGAATCACGTGGCGGTCTTGTTCGACCGGAGTTTCGTGGACAACGAGTTCAGCGCGCATCCGGCGACGAGCGTGGAACTCATCGACGAGGCCGGTGGCTTTCGGGACCGGAAGTTGGCGAGCGAAGCGCAACCGTACGACGACAAACATTACGCGCTACGGTTCTCGGGGGTGCCGCCACAGGGGCGCTACACGCTGCTCTTGCGCTACGGAGACGAGGCCACGCTGACCTTGCTCGAAGATGTGTCCTTTGCCTCCCTGGATGACCATGGACCGCTGGGTCGCCTTCCGCCGCACCCAGAGACGCCGGAAGCGGCAACCGGACGGGCCGATTCGGGCGATGAGGCCGCCGGTGAGGGCGAGCTCAGGCAAATCGACTTGCCCTTGCGAGCTCCGGGCTCGACCCTCGATGACGTCTGGATGATGTGACCGATGGCGCACGACGAGAAGATCGCGGCGATCATGGGGCACAAAGCGTACCTCTACGGTCACAAGCGCTACATCCAGGGGCTGCCCGAGAACCACGAAGAGCTCATGAGTCGCTCGGGGGCCTCGTTGAGACCGGATCTCGAGGCGTTGCGTTGGGTGCCCGGCTCTTTGGCGGCCAGGGTGATGGAGGATGGCGAGATAAAGATCCTTCGTCGGCGCGATCACGAGCACCGCCCCGAGCTACTCGCCGGCCATTGGGTCTACGTGTTCTTGTACGACGGGCGGCCGGAGAGCGTTCGGCTGTTCGCGGAGCTCCGCGTCGATTCCGGCCGCGGTGGTGCTGCAATCCGGGTGCAACTGAATCCGCTCGGCGACACAGATCAGCGGCTGAGCTGGCCCGATGAGGTTGGTGCCATCGTTTCGGACGATTTCAAACCGGAGCTCCCGCGCTCGGCGGGAGGGAGGAAGCTGTACCACCTCCTCATCGGGACACCATTTCGGCTTACCGACGCCTGTCTCGCGAAACTCGTCGAAAACGGCAAGCTCGCCGAGCTGGTTCCGGCGGTCGATCGAGACTCCGCCTTCGTCGACGAGTCCCTGACGTCCGACGTCGCCGGCCACACGGTTCCCCATGAGAAGGGGATCGCGGTCCCGGTCCTATTGCCGATCGATGTTGCGGTGCAACTCGCCTCCGACGTCAAAGCCGCGCAGCGAGGCCGGGCCCTGGCCGCGGGATTGGACCCCTCGGCGAAGGGCGCGGAGTCTGCCCGCATTGATGTGCAGAAGTACCACGTGGCGCGGACTCTCCACGCACTGCGCAAGCATCCGGAGTTCGGCTCCAAGGTGACGACGAAACTGAGCGCGGCGAAGTTGTCGCAGATGGAGATGTTCCGGCAAACACACGAGCGCATCCAGAAGAAGCACGCCGTATGGTGCGAGACTTTGGGGGTCGAGTTGGCGCGGTGGTTCGACCGGGAGATCGTCCAGATCCTACTCGACGGCGCCGTCCGTGACGACGCGCGCCTCGTGATCGACGCGATGGCAGAAATATCTGCCGGGCTCGAGCAAACGAGTGCCGGGGTTGTGTGCCTCGCTCGCTATTGCGGCCCGAAGAGCACGGATTCGTTCGTGCGGCGCAACTTCGACGGGCCGCTGACCGACGACGGCAAGGCGATGCTGATCGACAGCGGAAAGAGCTTCGCGAAGGTCTT
>CALBMM010000041.1 GCA_937896535.1 uncultured Pseudomonadota bacterium | reverse complement strand
AGCACGGGCGGTTCGACCTGGCCGATAACCTCGACCGAGTGTGGGCGACTTCGGTGGAAACGATCGTTACACCCAATTATGGACGCCGTGAGACGTGCCGTGGATCGGTGAGCGCTTGCGGTGAAGAATATTTTGCCCCGGAAGTACCGCGACTCGTCGCGCCCCGCGACGATCGCGTGGAGGTGCTTGCTAGTGCCACGAAGGCCGACATCCATGTCGGTTTTCTGGAGGGCTCCTCGATGGAGGGCGTGTTTCGCGACGGTCCGTCGCTCGTCACCCTTGGTAAGGCGAAGCCGTACATGACCACTAAGATTATCTCGGCGCGACTTGAGGTGATTCGTTTCGAAGGCGAGGTGATGCTATATGGTGAGATCGCTCTGCTGCCAAGCGATGATATCGTTCATCCTAGAGATGACGTGCTGAAGAGACACGAACTGAAGTGGACCCCCTCTAGCCTCCCTGCCGAGCCGACCACGGCCGCCGTGGCTGTATCGTACGGCGAGTCCTGGGAAGTGTACCGCGCGGACTGGCGCACAGGAGAAGCTCACCACTGAAAGGAAACCGGCCTGAAGCTCGAAGGGGAGAAGACCTGCCCGGGGAGAAGACCTCCCGGAAGGCGTGCGTGTGCGACGTACTCGCACGACGACCACGGCAAACTCGACTCGATCACGCCGCCGGGGCAGCCCGAGCGCGAGTTCGGCCACGATGCGACGGACCGCGTCACGAGCCACGACCCACCTATCGTGACGGGTGCCTCCGCGCCGAGCACCACGTGGACGCTGTATGACCCAGCCACGGGGCTGGTGCGCTTCGGCGCGCGGGACTACGACGCGAGCGTCGGGAGATGGATCGTATATTTGCCGAGACGGAAAGGGGAACTCGATTCGACATAGAGCTCCAAAAGAGGCTGACGGTTCCTGCCCGGAGGGGAAAGATGTCGTGCCGCCATAGCCAGCCTCGACCCGAGGCTGCGATTCTCCTCGAGATCTGCGCGGGCGAGATCGTCTCGACCACGTGGTCATGGGAGGAACTCGAGGCGATCGTCGGGAACTGTGGCGTTGTGTTGGGCCCACGAGCCGGACAGCTGAGAACTTGTTCGAGAGAAGAGTTCGCCCAGATGCGCCGCGAGGTGCAGGCACGCACGAGTATCGGCTCGGCGGCGGCCGAGCTTGCCGTGGTGGCACTGCTCCAACGCGAACACGGACCACTCGAATGCGACGAGGCGATCTCGGCATGGGTGGAGGGTCTCGAGCAGGAGCGCGTCTCCGCCCTGGTATCCGCCGACCCGCTCGTCGCGTACGTTGTTGCAGTGAGCTTGTTTCGGCACGGTTGCTGGGCCGAGGCGGCTGCGTGGGCCCAGCTTGCTCGGGGCCGAACCACACCTGATCTGAGGCCCTACGCTGACTTTATCGTCGGGGTCGGCGAGCCGGATGCGGCGACGAGCCTTGTGCTTTGCTTCGCCGCCGCAGATGCGGTGGTCTCCCCAGAGACCGGCCACGCAGCGATGCTCTGCTACTGCCGGGACCTCGCACTTCGTCATGACAACCTGCAGCTCGACCGGATCTGGTCGCGGTTGGCAGTCGGTCTCACTCGAGATGGCGAAGTGGTCGGCGATGCTCTCGTTGTGGGTGAGGACATGTGCACGGTAGCGACCGCCTTGGCCCTTTCTGGGGATACCGACACTGCGAGAGCACTCGTTGCGCGCGCGCTCGCCACGAGTGGGACGGAGGCACTGGCACCCCGCCTCGGCTACCTCTCGCGCCTCGTAGAGAGGTGGCTGGAGGCCGAACAGCCCAAGCGCGAGTTGATCCTGAATGTCCTCCGGCCGCGACCGATCAGCGCTTGAATGCCTCGCGCGTCGCCGTGCTCGAGGACGGCGATCTCGTCATCGAGGTTCGCGATGGCGAGCGCGATGGGCTATGGCGCTACGCCCGGCCGTAGACCGTCAGTCGCCGCCTTCTTGGCAGATGATGCCCGGCCGCCCCGACGACAGGCACTGGATGCACAGCTGGCCGACGCCGACCTGGCAGTCCGGTGTGAAGGTCAGGCCCGTGCAGGGGCGCTGGGTGATCGTGGCGAGGGGGTCGCCGAGGCCGCCGAGGTCCTGATCGAGCTCGCTGAGTGCGTAGACGAAACCCACTTGCCCGACATAGGCGCGGCGGGGCTGGCTGTCGATGCCCTGCAGGTCGAACACCGCCTTGAATCCGTCCTGGGTCGACGCGTTGTCGAGCGCGCAGTCGTGCACCTGCTGCCAGTGCGCGAGGTCGTCGGCGAGCGTGGCCACGCCGCAGTCGATCGGGACGACCTTGGAGTCGTCGGCGATGTCGCAGGCGGTCTGCTCCATGTCGCAGGTGCCGGTCGGGACCTCGCCCGTGCTGCCTTCGCAGTTGAGCACCTCGCAGACCCATTCGCCGTCGATGCACTCCTCGGTACAGACGCAATCGGCCTGACAGGGTCCACACGGTCGTCCCGCGCACGCCTGCCCGGTCTCTGCGCCGTCGGTGCCGCCGGAGTCGGTGGCCGAGCCCGGCCCCGGACCCGCGCTCGTGCCCGACAGGCCCGAAGAGCTGCCGGGATCGTCACCGGCGGTGCTGGTCGCCGTCGTGTCGCCGTCTTCGGTGTCGGCATCGCCGAGCGGTTTGGAGGCAGGGATGCACGCGAGCAGCAGGGTCGAGGTCAGCGCGCCAACGAGTCGGGGTAGTGTCATGACGTCTTCGTGTCGCTGCCGCGCTCAGGTCATCGAAAAAAGTGCTCGCGTGTGCGGGAGCGCCTGCTGGCCGTCGCTGCGATCGTACCGCCCGGGGCGGTGGAGCTCGACTGGCAAGCGCCACCGCAGTGCCCGGACCGCGCCGCGGTCTTGCAGCAGATCGACGGCTACGCGGCGCGTTCGCAGGCGCCGACGCCGATCGTCGCCCAGGGCCGGATCGTGGAGGTGGGGCAGGGCTACGCGCTGGAGCTGACGCTGCGTGACGGCAACGGCGAGCACACGCGGCACATCGAGCACGCGGCGTGCGAGCCGCTGGGGAGCGCGGCGGCGTTGGTGATCGCGGTGGGGCTGGACGCGGTGGCGGTGGCGGGGAGCTGGCAATCGACCGACGTCGAGACGACCGAGCCGGTGCCCCTCCCGGAGCCGGAGCCGGAGCCGGAGCCGGAGCCGGAGCCGGAGCCGGAGCCCGAGCTCGACGGCTCGTCGCCGCGGGACGTTGCGCGCGGGCGCGAGCCACCCGTCCCGTCCCGCAACCCCCGGCCGCGACCGGACCGTCCCCGGCTGCTCGTGCGCCCCGAGGTGCAGCTGGGCACGGCGATCCTGCCTGGCGTCGCGGGGCTGGGGTTCGGCGGGGCGGTCGGCGTGTTCGGTCGGCAATGGCGGGCGGAAGCCGAGGGCGCGTACTGGTTGCCGCGTCGGGCCACGGTCGACGGGCTCGACGACGTGGGCGGTCGGCTCTCGCTGGCCTACGGCGGCGCGCGGGGCTGCTACGTCCTGACGCCCGGCGCGATCGATCTTCCGTTTTGCGCCGGCGTGCAGGTGGGCACGCTCGGGGGCGACGCGTTCGGCGAAGGCATCCGCAGCGTCCCCAATCGCGACGTGTGGGTCGGGGCCCCGCTGTCGGTCGGCATCGCGTGGGCGCCGGTGCGTGCCTTTGCGCTGTACGCCCGGGGCGAGGCCGCGATCAGCCTGCGTCGCCCCGGATTTCATCTGGAGGGGGTCGGCGCGGTGCATCGCGCGGGTGCGGTTGGTGCGCGCGTCGTCCTCGGCGCGGAGGTGCGACTCTTTTGATGAGTCGGACCGGGTCGCGACATCCGGCGAAGGGTCTCGACTCGTCCGCCCAACGTATCTGGCCTGCTCGAGATGCGTGCCGCGGACGGCTCGCTATTGGTGGTCGGCCACCTCTCGGTCGTCGACTGCTTCGAACCGTGCCTGCTCGACCCGTCCCGATCGAGATCGACGGGAAACGCTGCCGCCCGGATCCGCCGCAAGAGGCCCTGGTCCCCGTGGTCTTCTCGCTCGGCGATGCCGAGCCCCTCGAGATCGTCCAGGGCCAGAGATCGTGACGATGGTGGATGGCTCCCGCTACGCCGCGGCGTCCAATGTCGGGGAGGACCCGTTCACGAGCGACGGTGACGGCGCGGCGTACCACGGGCAGTCGCTGAGGCGCCTGCCATGAGGTCTTCGACGTCCTTCCCCCTCGTTCGTTGCTGCCGACGCCGAGCCGCTGCGGCTGGCGGCCTGTACCTGCGCCGGCTGCCGTGAGCTGTACCGCGCCAATGTCTTCGTAGCCGGTCCACGGCTTTCGATCCGGGACAATCCCCACGTCGGCCGCCAAGCCGATTGATCTCGCGCGCAACCATGCTTTGCTGGCCACATGGGTCGTTGGTTTCCCCTCGTGGGCGTGGCTTTCGTGGCGTCCGCTTGCCCGGCGAACGACGACACCGGTCTCGCCGATGGCGACACGACGGCCGCGACCACGACCGGCCCGTCGACGACGACCGGTGAGGTGACCGCGTCGGACTCGACCGACGACGGGGCGACCGGGGACACGGGCGCCGCGTTGCCGCCGATCTGTGCCGAGGCTGCCTCGCAGTGGGGGGAGCCCATCGGCGTCGAGGTGATCGGTGAAGACGAGTTCGCCTACGACCTCGACCTCGAGTGCTCCGTGGTCGATGTGCAATCGGGGACGCACCTTGTGACCACGCTGGAGTGCGGGCAGGGCAACGCGGCCCACACCATCGACGTGAGCGCCGCACTTGCCGCGGACGACCCTGGCCCCACGTGGGCGGTCGACGATGCCGTCCACCTTCGGTACGTCTCCAATCTGTCCTGCTCGCTCATCACCGATCCGGGGCACCATCTCGAGATCCGGGCGGCGGACGAGACGCTCTTGGTGGCCAGCCTCGTCACGGAGAGCTCCTGCCTCGACGAGAGCATCTTCGTGCCGGTCCCGATCACGGCGAACGACACGACGTGCCGCCCCGATGCCGAAGGGCCGGCGACGGTGCCGATCGTCTTCGCCCTCGGGGACGCCGAGCCGCTCGAGCTGGTCCAGGGGCAAAGCGGCATCGTGCAGATGGCGGACGGATCGCGCTACGCCGCCGCCGTCGTCGTCGGGGAGGACCCGTACATGAACGAGGGCGACGGCGTCCCGATGCACGGGCTCACGTTGCGCCGGCTGCCGTGAGCCGGGGCTATGCCCGGAGCATGTCGAACTCGCCGGGTTCGCCGTAGGCGCCGAAGATCTGCACGGGGGCGGTGACACCGGTGGCGTCGAGGAACATGGTCGCCAGCTTGTTGTGCGGCGTGTCGATGTCGTTCATCGGATCTTCTTGCGCCGTGACCTCGAGGTACTGCCCGGTGCGGAAGTGGTTGCCGCAGCTTCCGGCGAGCACGATGGGCCCCAAGCTGACCGACGCCGACCTGCACGCCGTCTTGGCGGACGTCCACGCCGACCTCGTCGCCGCGGGTCTCGACGACACACCCGACGTCAGCGGTCAAGCGCTGATGGCTGCATTTACGCTTCCCCTCCGTGCCAACAAGTCTGAGTCGTCGCGGTCCAGGCGGGCTGTCTGTCGTACGAAGATGGCATCGCGTTCAGCAAGGGCGGGCTGTCGTCCGCAGACGAGGCGCCTGTGTCGGTTTGTGACGCGACAGGGCGACTGTTGAAGTGGATCGACATCGGTGCCCCCTCGGCCGAGCGTCTGCACAAGGCGTCGAAGGCCGCGGCCGTCGCCGTGTACACGCACGAGTGGCCGGCGCTGCAGCGGCAGACGGAAGGGCAGAAGATCCACGCCGTCGACACGATCGAGGTGTGGTCGATCGATCCGGCGTTCGTCGACGGCTTCGCCGCGCAGCTCGGCCGACGCGCGAAGGTCGAGCTCACCCGCACCGACGGCACGCTCTACGTCGGGGTCGACGGCGCGCCCCCGCTGGTCAACACGATCGTCCGCGCCTCGCTCGGCGGGTAGACCCGAACCTCGGGGTGCCGCCGCGACGATTCGCAACGACCATCCGTGAGAACACGCGGCGGGCGACGAGCTCGGACCGGGTCGGGTGTGGACGTCACACCGATCCGCGCGCGTCTCTTTCAATACACATGAAGAACAAGACGCTCCAAGCGACGACTCGGACCCTCGCCATCGTGCTCGTCGGGGCAAGCCCGCTGGCCGGGTGCACGACCGACGCGGAGGATATCGACGAGCGCGAGCTCGCGTTGGCCGAAGACGTCCTCGACGAGCCCACCGACGGCGAGGCAGGCGAGGAGCTTGCCGCCGCGATCGCCGCCGCGCCGGAGCTGGCCGATGAAGACGTCGAGGCACTGTTCGCCGACGGCGAGCCGACGCTGCGCGACGTGATCCGCCTCGTCGACCCCGAGCATCTTCCTGCGGACCTGACGATCGAGGATCTGGATCGCCCGGTCACGCTCGAGCTGACCGAACCCGTGATCGAGCCCCTCTTCGACACAATCGGCGACTACACCGCGGAGATCGAGCCGCAGTTTCTGGGCGAGCAGGCGTGCGCGACGACCAGCATCGCCAACCCCAACAACGGCGCCACGATCCCCATCAGCCCTCCGCCGGCTTGCGGCTCCACCTTCGACGCCGCGACGTCGCCCACGGGCACGTACAACCCGGTCGGCTGTCCCAAGCAGTTCATCACGGAGGTGACCGGCGTCCAGCTGCGCCCTCTGTCGTTTCGGGGCCAGTGGGCGGGCGTCGAGCTCACCCAGGCGAACTGTGACCGGGGACGTCTGCGGTACTCGGCCTACGGCGCGCTTTGGGTCATCCAGAACGTTGGCGGCGCCTGGATTGTCAGCCTGCAGTGGACGAAGATCGCCGGACCCACGTACCTGTTCGCGTGGTGGAACCCGAGCGGCGAATGCCAGTGGGACTACCAGTTCGAGGGCCTAGGGTTCCCGTACGACCCGGGCGCGCACCAGGGGCCTTTGCCTTCGCTCGACGCCGGCCACAGCTACACGCGTGTTCGCGTCGCGGCGCAAGCCATGCTGGTGGGCTTGCTCCCTCCCAGCGTTCAGCGTGTGTCGGCTGGAGTTCGGCACTTCGGCGGGCCGCCCTGCCCGTGACGACGGTCGCCGAGCAGGGGGGCCACCGGGGGGCGGCGGGGACAGCAGGGGGCATGGACGGGATCCTAGCGGAAGGGAGACGGTCGCGCGCCCCTGGTCGTCGCGCGCGTGTGTTCGGTTCACGGTCCGTCGCGGCCTGGTACGCTCGGCGACATGCACAGAGCGCAGAGTCTGCTGACACGATGGGCCACCGCCGCGCTGTTCGTGACGGCGTGCGGAGACAAGTCATCGGACGCGCCGGGAGACTCGACCGGGGGTGTCGCCGATGGTTCGGGAACGACGACTGCGCCTACCACGACGGTGGCCACGACGGTGGCCACGACGGTGGCCACGACGGTCGTGACGACGGGCAGTGACCCGGATGTCGGCGAGGAGGGCGAGGGAGGGTGCGCGATGATCTGTTGCCAAGACGACATCACCTTCACGATCGAGGACGGCCGCACCGAGTTCTCGCTCACCTTCGAGCGGCAAAGCACGACCCTTTCGTGTCCCGCCGGCACGACGGACGACCCCAACTTGTCGGTGACCTGCAACGGCGCGTCCGTCGATGTCGACGCCGAAGGCATCTCGTTCTCCGCCTCGGCGAACGAAACGGTGCGACTCGACGGCGGACCACCGCAGTCCTTCGGCGAGGAGCTGACGTACGTCTCGTGCGACTGCAACTGCCAGCCGCTTCGTGGCGAGATCACCGTACTGGTCGACGGAGGCTCCGGCGATACCGGCACGACGACGGCTACAGAGACCTCGAGCTCGACCGGGGGTTGAGCGAAATATCCGACGTTTGCTCCGGGTTAGCGTGCCCGCGCGATGGGGACCGACGAGCTGACGTACGAACTCGGATCGGACGCTGCCACGGAAAGAAGATCGAGAGGCTTGCTGGGCCCGGGCGATGCCGCCTTACAACGAATGCCTGGCTATGTGTAGCGGCCTCTTTGGCACGTGATGCTTGGCTTTCGCGCCGGTATTGACATGCGGCGTGCGGGTCTGTTGTGTTGGTGAACCCGTTGTTCCGAGAATCCAGCGAGCTATCACCTATCACACCATGACCTCAAACAGTCCGCCTCTCTCAACGGTTGCCTTCGTGCGACATTTGCGCATTGCCGACTCGGGGGAACTCGCGACTCTGTCAGTCTACGTTCCGGAGCGTGTGGGTGAAGACCCGGAGGAATGGCGATGCCGAGTGGAGGTTGCAGCGCCGTCGAAGTCGTTGCTTGCATACGAAGGAAGGGGTGGCGACTCGTTCCAAGCGGTCATTTCCTCCCTTTCCGTCATGCGGGCGAGACTCCGAAGCTGCCAGCCTCGTTTGGCATGGGGCGACCGCGACCCGGGAGAACTCGGGATACCTGTGTTGAGCACGAGCCTGGACGAGTACCATTTGGACCTCGTGGAAAGCCTGCTCGCCGCGGAGACGGCGAGGCAGTTGATCTGGCAGAGGAGCCTGGATCGCGCCATACGGATGCTAGAGGACGCCTTCGAGTAGAGGCCGTTTCGGAGGCAGGAGGGATTGCCTTCGCGTCGCCGGGCTACACCTCAGAGGTCCCATGTCCCATGAAGACCGTGTGTCGCGAGTCGCACTGGCCCTGGCCGACGCTCATCAGCTCCATGCACGACAGCGGGTTGATGCACGCGAGGGAGTCCTCGTACGCCATCGCGCAGGTGGCTCCGCACACCATCTCGAGGGCGCCGCCGCTGAGATACTCGCAGTTGGCCTGGTACTGGGCCTGGTACATGGCGTCGCCCATGAAGTAGCAGTCCGCGATCAGTGTGGCGTAATCCGCACAGGGGGCGTTCATGCCGCCCGAATCCGTGTGGCGGCCGACTGCGTCCGCTGGGCGCCGTGCTCACGCCCCAAGACATCGCCGAGCACCTCCACGGCGCTCGAGCGCGGCCGCGACCGTCGCCACCGGGGCAGATGATGTTGCTGCCCGCGACCTGAATCTCACAGGGTCGAGTCCCCTCGACCCGCGGCCGCGCCTTGGTTTGCGTCGCTCACTCGCCACGCGTGCCGGCTGCGCGCCGGCTGCTTCGGCCGCGTCAGGCGTCGCCGCGCCATCGCCGAGGTCACCTTGGTCACGCCGCTTTCGCCGTCCGCGAGCCCGACGCGACGCCACCCCGCCAAGACTCTCCAGCCGCTGCAGCCGCCGGCGGGCTCCACGAGCTCCACAAACTCGCGATGAAAACTCCTATCCGCGGAACCGACGGAGGAACGGATCGCCCTGTCCGAGTTCGATGCGGAGACGTTGGACGCGGCACTCGGGGAAGCGTCGCGCCGCACGGGTATTGTGATCTGACGTTGCCCGGCGCGGGCACGAGTCATCGTCTCCGGCCTTTCCTCGGAGACGCCTGCGCCGCGGCTCGTCACTTGGTGCGGACGAACTCCCGGAGCTGCGCGTCGAGACGGGCTGCGTGAAAGAGGGCCGTCAGCGCGGCACCGCGATTCGGGGCCATGCGTGAGAGGCGGACGTTGCGATCGATGACGTTGCTCAGGGGGCTTCGAAGTGCCCATGGCCACCTCGCCAGTCGCCGGGGTACGTTCCCTACGATGACCACCACGGCACGATGACCACCACGGCGCACCTGTTCGGGGTCCCCGGGCTTGATCTCGAGTCGTTCTTGGAGCAGTCCGAACCGGTGATCGGGCGTCGGTTCACCGTACGGGGAGAGTTCGGCGACGAACCAAGGGAGTTCGTTTGGTACCACTGGCGAGGTCGAGGGACGTGGCTTTCTGCCCCCGCCGAGACCCGCGTGGAAGCACTGGCGCAGGAGTTGGCGGCGGCAATCGGCACCGCAGTGCACAGCCGACGGGCCGTCTACGACCGCTCCAGTCGGTCGGTGCAACTGTCCGGGGAAATCATCGAGGCGGACGGTCGCAGCAACCGCGTCGCTGACCGCTTCATCGAGTTCGACCACGACCAGAGGATTCCGCCTTTCCCTGCGCAAACGGCCCTGGAGGGGGTCGTCGCGCGGGGCGCCCCGCTGACCCAGCTGCATCAGACAGTGCTGTTTTCGGCCAGGGAAGGACCCATTCGGTCCGTGCATCCATCGTGGGAGCTCATTGCGCTGTTCGATGAAGGGGGCCGACCGCTCCCGGTGCATGTGGAGGTCAGCGGCCGCGACAGCGTCGATCGGCGGGAGGTCGTTCGTTTCGCCGGTGTGATGCGCTCGGGCGGCTGGGCGTCAGCGGCACGGATCAGCGCCGATCGGTATCAGCTCCGAGTCTTGTGGCACGAAGCAACGCGAACCAGGACCGGTACGATCAACGTCAATGCGGCAACGATGGTCGAGCTGCTCGCCCAGCGTCCCAAGATCCTCCGGCAGCGAACCCTGCGCGAGGCGTGGTGGGGATCCGCGGGCGGGCCCCGCCGCTCTCCCCCTCGTCGCGCGTCGCAATCGAAGCTCGTTGAGCTGCGCGCGCTGTCCGGGAGCACCACACTCGAGCGAATGCGGCGTGCGCTGCACAGCGTGCTGGGGTCACGGTGGCCGGCGATCGCGTCCAAGTGCAACGAGCACGAGTACGGCCCGAACGCCTGGCTATTTGCGGATGAGGAGAGCCCGCCGGAGCTCACCGATCTCGCCATCGCGTCCGAGGTGGTCGCCTCGTTGGACACCGAGGTCTGGGTGTATCTGGCCCGGTTTGCCGGCTACGAGCTCGACGAGCTGCGGATCCATCAGCTACGTCCCGGGAGCGACCCAGAGCGTCGTGATGATCGCGCACGCGATCTCGAGCACGACTGGCGGCAGACCAACCCCTCCGGCGACCAGGGCGAGGTCGTCCACGCCCTGCTCGCGCGCTTGATCGGCCGCAATCCGTGGAGCGTGACCGAGCCTCAGAAGAAGTTCTGGGGCTCGATTGGCCGGGGCGAGCGGCCCGCGCCGCCGCGTGAGACCCCCGCCTCCAAGCCGGCGACGAAGCCTCGCCCGAGCGTCATCGTGCGTCGCCGACGCCCGATCGAGCCCCCGACACCCGACGACGGCGATTGACCCGAGCAATGGCTCCAATGCCGACCTTCGGGCAGAGTCCATACAATCGCAGGTAGCGCGGGCCTCGTCCCAGCAGCGGGAGGCCGAGGGGATCAACGGCCGCGCCCCGGCTCCCGGGAATCGGGTGGTGGTGGCCCAAAGCCTACTTCGAGGGCGCTGGTAAGGATGTCGAGTAGGACCTCGGCGAAGCCGCACGTGCCCGCTTGCGCGGGTCTCGAGCGTGAAGCCGTGCCGGGTCGCGCCGGCGGCGACCACGCGGGAGAATGGATCCGGCAGATCCGGCAACGGATGCAGGGACGTGGTAGCGACAAGTATGCAGTGGCGGATCTGGAGCGTACCGGCGGGGGCCGTGGTCCTCGCCCTCGCGGGATGCCCGAAGGCCGACGGTGAACCGGGGTCGGCCTCGGGCGGCGGCGTGGATATCGACGACGACCCGCCGCAGGACACGGACGGGCCGGGGACGAACACGACCGGGTCCCCGTCCGATACCGCCGATCGCCCGGATGAGCCATATGACCCCGAAGAGACGCACGTGGTGCTTCTCGAGGACTGTGGCCTCGAGCTGGCGTGCGAGCCGATCGAAGTCATCCTCGAGGCGTGGCCCCCGTCCGCGGTCGAGTGCGTCGATGCGCTGCACGCCGATGGCGAGACCGGACTGGTGACGTCGTATGCGACGGCGGATGGCGACTCCTATGATCCGTACGAACAGTACGCCTACGTCCTGCTGGCCGATCGCCGGCTGATCCGACAGACGCGGGGGCGGATCTGTCTCGAGCCGCCGTGCGAGAGCCCGCCATGGGATGCGTGGGGCGGCCATGAAGTTTGCGACGTCCCGGGACCGATCAACTTCGAGTACTACCTTCCGAACTGCGAACCGGTTCCGGACTTTTCGTGTGACGAGATCCTCGATCTCATGGCGCAGCCTCCCGAGCCGACCGCGCCCTGCGAAGAGCGCCTGACCTCCGACGAGTGTGATCATGTGCTGAGCTCGCAGGCGTCCTGTATCTGGACGCCCGGTGCGGTCTACGGCGCCGATGCGTGCACCGAGCTCGCGGGGCCGGGGCTGTGTCGCGTCGACGCGTACGTCAACGAGGCCTGCGTGCTGCCACCGCTGTGTGCCGGGGTCGACGGCGAGGCCGTGATCTTCAAGACGCTCGACGACGGCAACGTGGAGGTGCGCGAGGTCTACGGCTGCTGGATCGAGGAAGGCTTCGAGCGTTGCGAGTGGGGCCCGCCGGCGCCCGACGGCAGTCCTGGCGCGCTGGTATACGGACCCGAAGCGTGCAACTGCGCGTGCGGGTGAACGGACCGCATTCCATCGCAGCGTGACGTCACGGGACAGCTGTCACGATCTGCGAGCACGATTGAAGCCCCGCGTACGCGCTCGCATCGTGCCAAACTCGACGCATGGATCGCATGCGTTGGGGAATCGGAGTGCTGTGCTTGGTCGCGTGCGGCCCGGGCGGTGGGTCCAGTCACGACGACGACGCGACCACGGGCGCGGCGGACTCGACGAGCACGAACGACCCGACGATCGCGACGAGCACTTCGGGACCACCCGCGACCACGAGCGGCACGACCGACGTCGACTCCAGCGGCGGATCGACCGAGGGCTCGGGTTCTTCGACCGGTGCACCGACCGAATGCGTCTCGCCATGGGAGGGCGCGTCGATCATCGCGTGCGCCGACGGCACCGGCACGCGGGCGATCGCGGTCGACGGCGATACGATCTACTTCGCGCACGACGGCAGCCTGTGGACCCTCGACACGCTCGTCGACGCCGAGCCCACGATGCTGGTGGACGGCGGCCTCGGCGGGACCCGCGAGCTCATCTTGACCGACGACGTGGTGTACTGGGTGGTCGAGTCGGGCACCGTCGGGTCTTACGACCCGGCGACCGACCTCGCGACGACGTTCGACGGTTTTGGCCAGGCGTCCGGCATCGCGGTGATCGGCACCGACGTCTTCGTGACCGACTATGCGCCGGCGGGCTCCCTGCAGCGGCTGTCGCTGGCCGATCGCTCGGTCACCCCGGTGTACACGGACCTCGAGTTCGCATCGGACCTGCTCGCCGAGAGCGGAGACCTCGTCTTCGTGACCAACAACGACAACGGCAATCTCGCCACGCCGATCGTGCGGGGCACGGTGGCGGGCGATCCGCTCGCGACGGTGCAGTCGGGCCTCGGCTCGATCGAGCGCATGCGGCTACGGGGTACGGATCTGTATTTGGCGCGCTACCGGGTGGGCGCGTCGACGATCGAGCGGCTCCCCGCCGATGGCAGCACGCCACCGCAGGTGCTGGGCTCGACGGACCGTCAGCCGTTCTCGTTGGGTGTGGGGGACGACCGCGTGTACTTCGTCGACGCGTTCGTCGGGGCGGGCAACGAAGGGGGGCTGCGATCGGTCGCGATCGACGGGGGCGACCCGATCGACCACATCCTGGCGGACGGCTTCTTCTACGACGTGGGTGTCACGGACTCCGGCGTGGTCGTGTTCGGGGGCGACCTCGGCATCGGCCGTCTCGACTGAATGGGCACTCACGGGGCGAACGCTCGGCGCCGGGAAAAACGCAGCCGGTCCGGGCGTCCGCGCCCGGTGCATGGTCGGACGCCGGTGCTAGGTTGCGCACCTGCAGCTCGATGCGACCTTGCGCGATCGCTGGCGGCGTGACGGCGACACCTGGCACTTGCAGATGCCCGAGGGCTGGATGCAGGGACGCTCGATCTTCGGGGGCCTGACGGCCGCCGTCGGCGCCTCGCTCGCGTACCGACACCTCGACGATCCCGATCGCGCGCTGCGGACGATCTCGACACAGCTGCTCGCGCCGTCGGTGCCGGGACCGGTGGTGGGTCGGGCGAGGACGCTTCGCGCGGGCAAGAACCTGACGTTTGCTCGACCGCGCCCGCGACGGTGCCCGAGCCGTTGCCGCCACCGGAGCCGGCGATCGAGCCCGAGCTCGCCAGCTCCCCGCGACCGCCACCGCCACGCGAGCCCGAGCGCGACCCACCCGCTCGGTCGCGTCGACCCCCGCGGCGACCGGGTGGGGTCCGGCTGCTCGTGCGCCCCGAGGTGCAGCTGGGCACGGCGATCCTGCCTGGCATCCGGCGCGATCGATCTTCCGTTTTGCGCCGGCGTGCAGGTGGGCACGCTCGGGGGCGACGCGTTCGGCGAAGGCATCCGCAGCGTCCCCAATCGCGACGTGTGGGTCGGGGCCCCGCTGTCGGTCGGCATCGCGTGGGCGCCGGTTCGCGCCTTTGCGCTGTACGCCCGGGGCGAGGCTGCGATCAGCCTGCGGCGCCCCGGATCTCATCTGGAGGGCGTCGGCGCGGTGCATCGCGCGGGTGCGGTTGGTGCGCGCGCCGTCCTCGGCGCGGAGGTGCGATTCTTCGATGAGTCGGGCCGGGTCGCGACACCAAGCACGAGAGCGCAGTCATGCTGGCAGAGGTCTATCGCGCGCACTTCGGCTTCGTCTGGGCCTTGCTGCGCCGGCTCGGGGTCCACGACGAAGACCTCGAGGACGTGGCGCAGGACGTGTTCGTGGTCGTGCACCGACGCCTGCCGCAGTTCGAGGGCCGGGCGTCCGTGCGCACGTGGCTGTACGCGATCGCGGTCCGGGTCGCCGCCAATCACCGGCGCAAGCGTCGACCCGGCCCCGACGCCGGCGACTCGATGACCGGCCGTCTCGCCGCACCGAGCTCGAGCAACCCGGAGGCGCACGCGGTGCGCTCCGAGGCCGCGCAGCTGCTCGGGCGTCTGCTCGATCGGATGGAGGACAAAAAGCGCGCCGTCTTCGTGCTCGCCGAGATCGAGGGCCTCAGTGCGCCCGAGATCGCCGAGATCGTCGGCACGAATCCGCGAACGGTCCACTCGAGGCTGCGGGCGGCGCGGTCGTGCTTCGAGGCCGATCTCGCGCGCGTCCACGCGCGTGATCGCGGCGACCCGATGGCCGCGCGCTGGCTACGGCGTGCCGCGGCGGGCGACTCGCCGCCGCCGGGCGCCGACAAGCGCGTCTGGGCGGCGCTGGCCCTGCAGCTTCCCGCGCTCGAGGGCAGTGTGGCGCTCGCGGGCGTCGGCGCCGGGGGACTGGTGCACACCGCAAAGGCGATCGGCCTGTCGCTGGGACTGGGGATCGCCGCGATCGGTGGGTTGTACGTCCTCGCCTCGCCCCTGCGCGCCGCGGACCCGCCGGCGGCGGGGGCGGACGAGGCACGGCCGACGAGTGCCGCGCCGACGCGGCCGGATCCGACCTCGGCCGGATCCGCCACGTCCATGTCGGCGAGCGTCGAGCGCGAGGACCCCGTGTCGGCCGCGACCGCCGACCCGCCCGAGCTTCCGCCGGCGACGCGGACGCGGAGGCCGACGCCGCCGGCGACCGCATCGATCCCGGACGCCGCGCGCGGAGCCGCCCCGACCGATCCGTTGCGCGACGAGCTCGACCTGCTCGGCAAGGTGCGGCGTGCCCTCGCCGCCCGCGACTACGAGCAGGCGCTGCGCTGGACGCAGGCCCACGCCGACCGGCATCCAAGCGGCGAGTTCGCATCCGAGCGCGACCGGTCCCGGCTCGCGGCGCTGTGTGGGCTCGGTCGCGCCGACGAGGCGGCCGAGCTCGCGGCCGCGGTGGGCTTGCCTTCGGCGTGCGCGCCGAGGTGATGGCCAGTGCCGCCCACGCGCCGTACCATGACGGACGTGGCGGCGGACGAGGGTGCAGGGCCGCCGACATCGAGCGAGACGGTGTCCGACGTCGACCTCGTCGGGGCGGCGGGGCAATCGATGCCGCGCGCGCTCGGGCGCTACGTGCCGATCGACGAGCTGGGCTCCGGCGGCGTGGGGACCGTCTACCGGGCCTACGATCCGCGGCTGCACCGCGAGGTCGCCGTCAAGGTTCTACGCGCCGACGTGCTCGACCCGCAGGCGAGCGCCCGCCTCGTTCGAGAGGCGCAGGCGATGGCGCAGCTGAGCCACCCCAACGTCGTCGCGGTGTACGACGTGGAGACCCGCGGCGACGACGTGGTGCTCGCGATGGAGCTCGTCGAGGGCACCACCCTGCGACAGTGGCTCGCCACGGCCGCCCCCACGCCCACGCAGATCCTCGACACGTTCGGGGAGGCGGCGCTCGGGCTCGCGGCCGCCCACGCGGCGGGCCTGGTCCATCGCGACTTCAAGCCCAGCAACGTGCTCTTGGGGCGCGACGGATCGGTCAAGGTCACCGACTTCGGCCTCGCGAAGCCGGCGGCCCTCTCGGACGCGTCGGACGGGAGCGTCGCGCTCGTCGACCCGCCGAGCCCCGCACCCCGTGTCCCCCCGACGGTCACGAGCACGGACAGCTTGAGTCAGCCGCTGACGCGAATCGGCGCGGTCGTGGGGACGCCGCGATACATGGCGCCCGAGCAGTATTCGGACCGCTCGGCCGATGGTCGCGCCGACCAGTTCGCGTGGTGTGTCGCGCTGTGGGAGGCGCTGGTCGGCGCCCCGCCGTTCCAGGGCTCGGCCGCGGTGCTCGTGGTGCGCAAGCGCAAGGGCCCGCCCCCGTGGCCGCGGGTCAAGGGGGTGTCCTCTCGCGTGGGCGAGACGCTCGTGCGGGGATTGGCGCCCGACCCCGCGGACCGGTTCGCGTCGATGCAGGCGCTGCTGACCGCGCTGCGTCCCCCGCGACGACGCCCGCGCGAGGTCGTGGTGGCCGGAGCGCTCGTCGGGGTGTGCGCGGCCGTCGTGGTCGGCGCGGCGCTCGGCGGTCGCACCGATCCGTGTCCGGCGCCGGACGACGTCCTGGCGCCCGACTGGACGTCGGCGCGCGGCGACGCGGTCGCCGAGGCGATCGAGGGGACGGCAGTGCCGTACGCCGCCGACACGGCGGTGCGGGTCACCCGTGGCCTGCAGACCTACGCGCAGCAGTGGACGCAGCTGCATCACGAGATCTGCGTGGCCACGAAAGTGCGAGCCGAGCAAACCGCGGCGGCCATGGCGATGCAGATGAGCTGCTTGCGGCGCGCCCGGATGCGGCTGGCGACCGCCGTGGAGTTTCTCGAACACGTCGGTCCTGGAGAGGTCGGGCGGGCCGCCACCGTGGTCGCCGGGTTGCCCGACATCGAAGCGTGCGCCGACCTCGTGCGCCTGCAGGCGCAGACGTCGACGCCCGACGATCCGCAGCAGGCCGCGGCCGTGGACGAGGCCGGCGTTCGCGTGGCTCGCGTCCGAGGTCTGATCGACGCGGCAAGCCTCGACGAGGCGCGGCGGGAGGCGGACGACCTGGTCGCGACGGCCCGAACGATCGGGTGGGCGCCGCTGCTCGCCGAAGCTCTGCAAGCGCACGGGGACGTGCTCGAGGACCAGGGGGAGTTTCAAGGTGCGGATGCGAGCCTGCGCGAGGCGGTGCAGCTGGCGGTGGAGCAGCGCCGGCCGAACCTCGCCAGTCAGGCCGCCGCGGAGCTGAGCCAGGTGTTGCTGCACGATCAGACCCGCAACGCCGAGGCGCGCAGCTTCGCCGATCTCGCCGTCGCGTTCGCCCGGGCGGCCGGTGACGATCCGCTGGGTCGGGCCAGAGCGGAGATGACTCGGGCCAACGTCCTCGTCGCCGAGGCCGATCTCGTGGGTGCACGCGAGAGCTTCTCGCGGGCGCTGGACGCCCTCGGCCAGGCCCACGGGGCCGACAGCCCCAAGCTCGCGCCGGCCCGCACGTCACTGGCGAGCGTGTTGGCGCAGCAAGGCGAGCTGCAGGAGGCCGAGGCACAGTTTCGTCGGGCGATCGACGAGTGGGAGCAGATGCTCGGACCGTCCCATCCCCACCTCGCCGTCGCGCGGGGCAACCTGGCCAACGCGCTGTCGATGCGGGAGGCGCATGCCGAGGCGGTGGTCGAGCACCGACGCGCCGTGCAGCTGCTGTCGGACTCGCTGGGTGCCGACAATCCCCGCACCGTCATCGCGCAGGGCAACCTGGCGCTGGCGCTGCGCCTGGACGGAGACCTGGCCGCCGCGCGCACGCAAGGCCGGCTCGCGCTCGAGGGGGCGAAGGCGACCTTCGGCGCCGAGCATCCCCGCACGGCCACCGCCCACGAAGCGCTCGCCAACACCCTGGAGCAGCTCGGCGATCTCGGCGGCGCGGCGCGTCAGTTCCAGCGCGCCGCGCAAGTCTGGGAGGCCGCCCATTCCCCCGACCATCCCAGTGCCGCGGCCGCCCGCGCGCACGCCCAGCGGGTCCACGAGCGCGCCGGGGCGACGCCGGAAGACGACGCCGGCACGCCACCTCCGTAGCGCGCGACTACTCCACCAGCGTGATGACCGGCTCGGGCCGCTCGCCCCGGCCGCGCACGTACTCCAACACCCTCTGCTCCTTGAGTCGCTCGTAGCCGAGGCGCTCGTAGAAGGCGATCGCGCCCTCGCGGTGGACCTGGGTGCGGACGCGGATGCGGTCGAGCTCGAGCTTGTAGGCCCAGTCGGCGGCGCGCTCCATCAGGGCTCGGCCCACGCCGATCTTGCGATGAGGGGTGCCCACGATCAGCGCGCCGATCTCGGCGTAGTGATCGGCGAGCAGACCCCGACGGATCTCGATGTGGATCCAGCCCACCACGCGGCCGCCCTCGATGCCCGCCACGAAGATCGCGTGGTCGGCCTCGGAGCGGATCGCGAGCAGGCGGCGACGCATCGACGTCTCGTCGCAGTCGTAGCCGAGCTCCATCGCCAGCCGGGCCATCGTTTGGGCGTCCTGCAGCGTCGCGCGACGCGTCTCGAGGGTGGTCATCAAGGAGACTCCAGGCTACCGGTCCGCCCGCGCCGTGAAAAGGACGAACCGCGGGCGGCGGGCGTAGCTCACGGATCGGTGTCGCCGCTCGGCTCGCCCCCGCACGAAGTGCCCTCGGGCTCGACGAGGAGGCAGGACACCTCCACCGCCGAGCCGGCGGGGACGGGGGAGCCGTCGCGGCGCTCGATGATCAGCTCGAGGTTGGAGCCGCGGGCGATGCACTGGGCGGAGATGTCGTCGTCGTGTCGCGCGGTCTGCTCGTCGACGTCGGTCAGCGTGCGGTAGCACAGGTCGTCGTCGGGCTGCGGAAAGTCCCAGGCGCCGTCCGCCAGCGGCCGACACGGGAGGACCTGGGTCTGCTGTCCGCCGTCGCCGATCCGCTCGATGATCGTACACGCCGGCTGCAGCCCGCGGGCGGCCTCGTTGTCGTCGGCCACGCAGCCCGGCACGCACGCGCGTCCGCCGAGCTCGGCGATGGCGGCCGCGATCTGCTCGAGCGCCACCGCGTACTCGTCCTCGCAGATCGAAAACACGTTGCGCTGCGCGGTCGACTGCATCGCCTCGGCGAACTCGATCAGGCGCACGGGCGGCATGCCGGGTGGGTCCTCGAGCTTCTCCGTGCCGCGACCGCAGCCCGGTCCGATCCCGTACTCGATGTTGAACAGCGGGTCGTCGGAGTCGGCGAAGACGAGCTCGCCGGTCTCGGGGTAGTCGGCCGGGACGCCGGCGATGACGGCCACGAGCACCTGCCCGTTGCCGCCCCGGCGCCGCTTGTCCTCGGCGAGATCGGCGAGCCCATCGACGTAGCGGGACACGGGGTACAGCACGCCGTTGCCCGGGCTGGTCGGGTTGCGGTCGAAGTCCTTGTCCGCCGGCACGCAGCTGTCGTAGACGCCGGGCCCGCCCTCGCACTGCACCCCGGCGTTCCAGCACACGGCCGACGAGGCCCCGCGTTCGGCCGAGGCCCACAGCGCTTGCGCATCTTCGATCCGCGACTGGGCGTTGCGGCTCATCGAGCAGTCGATCTCGTCGGTGAGGATGATGACCGCCAGCAGTGCGTTGTCGCGGACGAAACCTTCGCGGTCGTCCGTGACGGCCGACAGCATCGACTCCAGCGGCGCCTCGAGGCCTTCGCCGTCGATGCCCTGGGGGCCGATGCACTCGAACGCGTCCGCCATCGATACGCCGAGCGGCAGGTTCGTCTTGCCGTCGGTCTTCTCGAGCCACGGGCGGGGACGCGGCACCGGATCGGTGTCCGTGGTGGTCGGGACGATGTCGATCTCGTCGAAGCCGCACACGTCGAGGCATCCGGCGAGTTGCTCGTCGAGCGTGTAGATCTCCCCGTCCGGGTACAGCTGCAGCTGCTTGGTGAACTCGTACAGGCGCTGGCGGCAGCTCGTGGCGTCGATGAACCCGAAGCCCTCGCTGTCGGTCACCGCGATCCGGTAGCTGGCGCCGACGTCCTCGGACTCGAGCACGTCGATGAACGCCGAGAAGTTGTCGGCGAGCACGCCCTGCTCGCGGCCCATCGATCCGGAGTTGTCGATGACGAACAAGATGTCGGCGCCGCGCTGCACCGTCACCGAGGACACGCACGCGTCGGGGTCCTGCTCGCACGGGCCGGGTTCGGTGACGAGCAAGAAGGCTCGCCCGCACCCCGTCGCGAGCA
>CALBMM010000040.1 GCA_937896535.1 uncultured Pseudomonadota bacterium | reverse complement strand
AGCGACAGCGACAGCGACAGCGACAGCGAGTGCAGCATGACCGAGAGACAGGCGAGAGGAGACGTCACTGGCCGAAGAAGGAGTCGAGGTTCTTCTTCTTCTCGGTCTTCGGCTTGGTGGCCTTGGGCTTGGTCGTCGTCGGCTTGGGCTTGGTCGTCGCCGGCTTCGGCTTGGCCTCGGCCTCGGTTGCGGGATCCGGTTCGGGTTCGGGCTCGGGCTCGGGCTCCGGCTCGGGTTCGGGCTCCGGCTCGGCGGGCGTGTCGGCGACCGGGGCCGGCGCGGCCCCGCCACCTTCGCCCGGCGCGGGTGCATCCCCCGCGGTGGGCGCGGGGGCAGCCTCGTTCGGGGCCGCGGTCGGGGTCGGCGTGGCGCCTTCGAGCACGGGTGCGGCTGCGGCGGCTGCGGCGGGCGTCTCGGACGCCGCCGTCGCGGGTGCAGCCTCGGACGTGCCTTCGGCGTCACCGCCCTTGAAGTGATCGACCGCGATCACGCCGGCGACCACCAACACCGCGGCGGCCGCCACCGAGCCGAGCCCGATCGCGATGCCCCGCAGTGTCCGCGAGCGACTGTTGTGCTGGGCGTAGGAGCCCATCGACGTGCCGGTGCCGACCGCGGAGTGGTACGAGGCCGGCGTCATGTCGGGCCGCGAGGGCACGTTCGACGACGACGAGCTCGCCGGATGCGAGCCGAACGAGGCCGACGCCACGGTCGCCAAGTGCGGCTGACCCGAGACACCATCGCCCATCAGCGCGCCCCACGGGAACGGCTTGGGGCGAAACAGCTGGTGCATCAGCTCCGACAACCCGCTCGACGTGGCCCGCCACTTCTTGTCGCGCGCGAGGTTCTCGAGCTCGATCTGCATGTCGCGAGCGCTGGCGTACCGACGCTCGCGCTCGGTCGACAGCGCACGCATCACGATGCGCTCGAGCTCCTTGGGGTAGCCGGCGCGGACCGTCGACGGCAGCGGGATGTCGCCGTTGACGATGCGGTTCATGACCCCGAACTCGTTGTCGCCGTCGAACAGCCGCTGTCCGGTCGTGATCTCCCACATCACGATGCCGAGCGAGAAGATGTCGCTGCGCCGGTCGATCGGCTGCGCGCGACACTGCTCCGGAGACATGTAGGGGACCTTGCCCTTGCGGATCCCGGCCCGTGTCACGTCCGTGCGCGTGACCACCTTGGCGATGCCGAAGTCGGCCACCTTCACGCCGCCCTCGTACGTGATCATCACGTTGGTCGGCGACACGTCGCGATGGACGATTCCGAGCGGACGACCGTCGAAACCGACGCGTTCGTGGGCGTAGTGCAGCCCCGCCGCCACGCCCATGCCGACCGTGATCGCGTGCTCGAACGGCATCGGCACACGCGCCTTGTGGAGCGCCCGCACGAGACTCTGCAAGGTCTCGCCGTAGACGAACTCCATCGTGAAGTAGAACTCGTTGTCCTCGTTGCCGAGGTCGAAGACCTGCACGACGTTCGGGTGGTCGAGCAGCGCGGCCAGCCGCGCCTCCTCCAAGAACATCCTCACGAAGTGAGGGTCGCGGGCCAGATGCGGCAGCACCTGCTTGAGCACGACCAGCTTCTGGAAGCCCTCGATGGCGTGCTGGCGCGCGAGATGCACCTCCGCCATCCCGCCGGCCCCCAGACGACGCAACAGGTCGTAGTTTCCGAGGGTCTCGGACGCCATCATGTCGGCCGTGACCGGCACGACTTCGGATTCAGCGCCCACGGTCGGATCGTAGCCCCTGCGTACGCAAAGCCGCAATGATCGGGCGCGTCGCCCACACCGCCCGACGTCACGAGGACGGCGGGATCGGGCCCCGGATGCGAGGGGCCCGCGCGCGTTGTGTTAGTCTAGGCCGTCTGCGACGGGCCACTAGCGCCCGCTTCGTCGGGGGGTGACGGGGCATGAGCCGCGTTCGGAACCTAGCTTGTTCTTGGTCTTTGGCCTGGCCGTGGGCCGGCGCCGCAGCGTTGGGCGCCTCGCTTTGCGTGGGCGCGCCCGGCTGTCTGAGTTTTTCCAGTTTCTCCTGCGCCGACGACGCCCAGTGCGATCTCGAGGGCCAGGGCGTGTGCGTACCGGAGACCGGCTTCTGTGCGTATCCGGACCTGTCGTGCGGAGGCTCGCTGCTGCGCTACGACGGCGGCGCCGGCGACGGACTCGGCGGCGAGTGCGTCGGTCAGGGGGGCAGCACGTCGCTGCCGACACCGACGACCGGTGAGGACACCGACTCCAACACGAGTCCGACCGGCGAGACGACCGAAGACCCGACCAATCCGGTCTCGACCGATCCGACCATGGGCGACAGCACCGACAGCGGCGACACCGTGGGGGCATGCGGCGGCGCCGGTCAGGACTGCTGCCCCGGCGATGCCTGCGATGCGGGGCTCGAATGTGCAGGCTCCGGGTGCGGCTGCATCGCGCAGCTCGAGGCCGGCACCCGCCACACGTGCGCGATCAAACACGACGGCAGCGTGTGGTGCTGGGGCACCAACGATCTCGGCCAGTCCGGTCAAGCGCTGACCGACGACATCCTCTCGCCGGCGCAAGTCGATGGCTTCGCGACGTCGGGCGCCACGCGGATCTCGGCGGCCAACCACACCTGCGCGCTGCGGGCCGACGGCACCCCCGTGTGTTGGGGCGACAACGCGGCGCAGAAGGTCGACCCGGCCAACGCCGCCCCGGTCATCGATCCCGTGACGGCGTCGTGGTCCTCGCCGGCAACGACCGTCGGCGTCGGGACCGGTCACACGTGCGCGGGCCGTGACATGGGAATCTCGGTGACGTGTTGGGGAGACAACGGCGCGGGGCAGATCACCTCCGGCGCCGCGGGCCCCGGTCCGTACTCCGCCTCGGTGATGGACTTCGAGCCCGACAAGATCGAGGGCGGCGCGGCGCATACGTGCGGCAAGACGGCGACCGGCCAGATGTACTGCTGGGGCTCGAACGCCAACGGCCAGCTCGGCACCGACCCGGTCGCGACCCCGAGCGCGTCGTCGCCGATTCCCGTGCCGGGACTGATGGGCGTCGGCGACATCGCCGTGGGCGCAAACCACACCTGCGCGCGCCTCGGCAGCGACGTGATGTGTTGGGGACTCAACACGTCCGGTCAGCTCGGCGACGGTACGACGAGTCAGGCGACGACGCCGCTGACCGTACCGCTGCCGCCCCAGGCCGGTGCGGTGACCTACGTCGAAGCCGGTCCCAACCACACGTGTGTGATCGCCGGCAGCGGTAGTGTGTGGTGCTGGGGCAGCAACGACTCCGGGCAGCTGACCGGGCCCGAGACGATGTACCTCGAGCCGTTCCAGATCGACCTCGACGACCCCGTCATCCAGCTGACGACGGGTGGGACCCAGACGTGCGTGCTGACCGACCGCGGCGAGGCACTGTGCTGGGGCATCAACCAAGACGGCCAAAACGGCGACGGTACGACGAACTATGGCTTCTTCCCGACTCCGGTTGCCCTGCAGTGTCCTTAGCGCGCTCGCGATCCTGATCGCGACGGGGTGCCCGTCGGGCGGCGAGGACGAGGACTCGACGACCGGACCCGGCAGCGGCTCCTCGGGTGACGGATCGGGCAGCGCGAGCGACGGTCCGACGGCGTCGACGACCATGTCGATGCCGACGACGGACTCCGGCCCGATGGCCACGACGGCCGACACGACCGACGGCTGTCCCGTGGGCACGCAAGGCTGCCCGTGCGGCGCGAAGATGATGTGTGACGACGGGCTGACGTGCGTCGACGGCACTTGCGAAGGTGGGGCGACGACGACCGGACTGCCGGCGGGGTGCGGCAACGGCCAGCCCGATCCGGGACAGCTGTGCTACGACGAACCGACCTTCTTCGGCGCGGGAAGCGGCCCACGTGCGCCGCTGCTCGTCGATCTCGACGACGACATGCTGCTCGATCTGGTGATCCCCAACAGCGGCGACAATACGGTGGCGGTTCGACTCGGTGACGGGGCCGGTGCGTTCGGGAACGCGACGACCGTCAACACCGGCACACAGCCGGTGGCGGTCGCGGCGGGTCTGCTCGACGACGACATGGTCGTCGACCTCGTCGTGGCCAACGAGCTCGACGCCACGGTCTCGGTGTTCCTCGGCAACGGCGACGGATCGTTCGCCGCCCCTTCGGTCTTCAACGTCGGTGCGGGACCGATCGCCCTGACGGTCGCCGACCTCACGATGGACGGCAGCGACGACGTGCTGACGGCGAACGCGGCGGCCAACTCGGTGACCCTGCTCGCGGCGAGCGGCTTCGGCTTCGCGCCCCCGGTGAACACGGCCTCGCTGGCGGGACCGGCGAGTCTGGCGGTCGGCGAAATCTCCTCGGACGCCAACCTCGACGTCGTGGTGGCGGCCAGCGGTGCCGACCAGCTCGCGGTCCATCTCGGGACCGGCAACGGCAACCTCACGCCCCCGACCGGCGAAGGCGCCGGCACGACGCCCGTGGCCCTCGTGCTGGTCGACGTCAACGGCGACGGCGAGCTCGACGCGCTCACGGCCAACAGCGGCGGCAACGACGTGACCCTGCGACCGGGCACTGGCAACGGCGACTTCGGCGGCGTGATCCCCTTCCCCGTCGGCGCCACGCCGCGCGGCCTGGTCGTCGCCGACCTCGACGCGGACGGCCACGACGACCTCGTGACCGCCAACGGCGGCTCCGCGGACGTGACCGTGCTGTTCGGCACCGGCGCGGGCACCTTCATGAGCCCGCAGACGTTCTCGGTGGACGGAGATCCGCGCGGCGTGGCCGCGGGCGATCTCAACGGCGACGGCACGCTGGACCTGGTCGTCACGCACGGCACCGCGGGGACGTTCGCGATCCTGCTTTCGGACGCGTGATGCGCATCAAGCGCGGCGACGCGCGGGTGTAAGCGGCACGGGGGCGGCCGGCGTTCGGGCCGGCGGGAAGGCCTTGCACATGTCCGGATCCAACTTTCGCTGGCTGCTGCTGTTCCTCTTGCTCGCCGCGGTGGCCGGCTGCAACGCCAAGCAAGCCCCCCACTACGGAAGCGCGTCGCCCGAGCCGGCCCCGGCGACCGACTACGGGGGCGGCTACGGGGGCGGCTACGGCGACGGCGGCGGCGGCGAGGAAGCGGTCGTCAACGCGCCCTCCCCCTCGCCCGCGTACGGCGGCGACGCCGACGAGGCTCCGATCGTCTCGGAGCGATCGTCGCGCAGCCCCGGACTGGGCACCGAGTTCGGCGAGTATCGCGAGAGCCACGCCTTTCGCAGCCGCTTCGTCCGCGCCAGCCGGCGCCCGGAGACCACGCTGTCGATGCGCTACAACGACTGGGAGGGAGTCGATGCCGCCGCGTCGTGGCACGGCTCGGACCGCACTTCCGCCGTGTCGTCGGACTCGGGCGCCCTCGTCGTCGCGATCGTCGACGAGTTCGGTCGGCCGCTGCCTGCCGTCGACGTGGGCAACGAACGCTACGCGGTGGGGCAGGCCGGACAGCGCTACCAGCTGGCGATCGAAAACCGCACGTCCGAGCGCTGGGAGATCGTGGCGTCCGTCGACGGGCTCGACGTCATCGATGGTCGAACCGCGGCGCTGCACAAGCGCGGCTACATCCTCGACCCGTGGTCGTCGGTGACGATCGAAGGCTGGCGAACCTCCGACTCCTCGATCGCGGCGTTCCGCTTCGGCGAGCTGCCCGACAGCTACGCGGCCCGCACGGGACAGCCACGCAACATCGGAGTCGTCGGTGTGGCGTTCTTCCGCGAGCGCGGCGCCCGGCGCTTCGACGACGACGTCCACCGCCGCCACACCGCCGATCCGTTCCCGGGCCGATTCGCCGCTCCTCCGCCGCCGCGGCACGGTTGGTAGCCGCCGGCTGCGCCCGCCGATGACCCCGCGGCTGGCCCGTCTGGCGGGCCTCGGGTAGGCTGGCGGGGCGATGTCGGAATCCGAAGCGGTCACGGAAGGTGTGCGGGTCAGGGTCCGCGCGCGCTATGTGCCCGAACGCTCGGACCCGGCGCGTCGCGGATGGTTCTTCGCCTACACGGTCCTCATCAGCAACGAGAGCGACCGAACCGTCCAGCTGCTGAGCCGGCACTGGATCATCACCGACGGCGAAGGCAATACCGAAGAGGTTCGTGGCCCCGGAGTCGTGGGCGCGCAGCCGGTCCTGCCTCCCGGCGAGTCGTTCGAGTACACCTCGGCGTGCCCGCTGCGCACGCCGTTCGGGACGATGCACGGCACCTACCAGATGGTGACGAAAGACGGCGACGGCTTCGACGCCGTCATCGCACCGTTTTCGCTCAGCACCCCCTACGCGATCAACTGAGCCGCCGTGCACGATCTCATCGTCGTCAGCGATCTGCACATCGGCCGAGGCAAGAACGCGAGCTCCGGCCGGCACTACGAGCTGGAGACGTTCTTTTACGACGAGGACTTCCTCAAGTTCTGCGAATACCTGTGCAAGCAGGCGCAGGAGCGGTCGGTTCCGTTCAAGCTCGTGTTCAACGGCGACACGTTCGACCTGCTGCGCCTTGACCCGGTGCCGCTGCCCGAGGATTTTCAGCACGAGCCGATCGCCTACAACCCGGTGATGACGCCGGCGCGCGCGGCGGCCGAGATGGCGCGCGTGTTCGAGGGGCACCCGAAGTTCCTCGACGCCCTCACGCTCGTGCTCGACGAGGGCAACGAGATCGTGATGCTGCCCGGCAACCACGACATCGAGGTCCAGTGGGAGCCGGTCCGTTCGGCGATTCGTCGGGCGATCCGCAATGCCCCGCGGCTGGCGGGCAACTCCGCCCGAGCCGACGCCGCGCTGTCGCGGCTTTCGTTTCACTCCTGGTTCTACTACGAGCCCGGGCGCGCGTGGATCGAGCACGGCTGCCAGTACGACCCCGAGAACGCCTTCAAGTACCCGCTGCGCGGCGGTCTGGTGGAGATGGAGGACGCGCTGCACCAGGCCGAGCTCGACAACCCGCTCGGCAACTTCTTCCAGCGCTACCTCTATAACGCCTTCGGCCACATCACGTTCATCGTCCCGAGCACGCGGGCCAACTCGCGCTACATGAAGTGGCTGGTGTTCAACCAGCCGCAGCTGCTGGCGCGGGTGATCACCAGTCACTGGCGGTTTTGGTGGCAGGTACTGCGGCGCGTCGCCAAGTATCCCTCGCGCCAGCGCGACCGCATCGCCAAGGCCCACGAGCGCGAGCTGGAGCAGCTGGCCAACGACAGCGGGCTCGACGACAAGCTGCTGCGCATCGACGCCCTCAAGGAGACCCGCGCCGACGTGACGGCGACGCTCAACAGCCTCGGACGGCAGGCACTCAAGCTCGGCGGCGCCGTCTTGATGATCGGCCTGTTGGTGCTCGGTCTGTGGTTTGCTGCCATCCACGGCCTGCAGCAGCTGGAGATGGGCCTGATGGGCAAGGCGACGGTCTTCTTGACCTTCGGCTTCATCTTCTTGTTCTCGGCGTTCGGCGCGGTGCTGTACATCCTGACCCGGGCCAACGCCGCCGTGCCGCCGCAGCCGCTGCGCGAGGCCGCCGCGAAGATCGGGACCATGCTCGAAGTGCCGATCGTCACCTTCGGCCACACCCACGACGAGGTGCTGTACCGGCACGAGGTCTCCGAGGACGCCGACACCTGGTACTACAACACGGGTACCTGGATCGCCGTGTTCACGCACGACGTGCTGCTGCCGCGAGAGCGCATCCAGTTCACGTTCCTGCGCATTCGCGGCAAGGAAGCGGAGCTGCTGCACTGGAGCCCGGGGCGCGGCAGCCCCATGCCGGTGATCCTGCTCGAGGAGTCGCTGCCGCTGGCGTTCGCGCCCGTGCCCAAGGCGAGTCAGTCGATGATCGCCGGCGTCGTGGGCGGCAATCACGGGCGGACGGCGGACCAGTCGCTGGCGAAGTAGAGTCGGCGGGCGTCGTGTCGTTTCCGTGTCCACGCTGTGCCCACGAGCAGCCTCCGTCGCCGCAGTGCGTGCAGTGCAAGCTTCCGCTCTCGGTCGTCGGGGGCTGGAGGATCGTGGGCTTTCTCGGCAAGGGCGGCATGGCGCCGGTCTACCGGGTCGCTCGCGACGGACATCCGGACGCGGCGGCCAAGATCATGCGGTTGGGGACGGAGGCGACGTGGAAGGCGCGCGAGCTCTTCGAGCGTAGCGCGGCGATCCTCGCCGACCTCGACCACCCCGGCCTGCCGAAGCTCTACGACTTCGAGGCCGACGACGAGGGGACGCTCGTCCTCGTGCGCGAGCTGTTCGAAGGCGACACGCTCGCCCAACGCGTGACTCGGTCGCACTGGCATCCGGACGCCGCGCAGACGACCGCGTTGCTGCGCACGGTGCTGCAGCTGCTGCAGTACCTGCACGACCGCCCGCGGCCCATCGTGCACCGCGACATCAAGCCCTCCAACGTGATGTTCCGGGGCAAGCAGCCCGTCCTCGTCGACTTCGACTCGGTCGCGGGCACCGAGCGCACCTCGAGCACGACGATCATCGTCTCGCCCGGCTACACCGCGCCGGAGCAGCTCGCCGGTGTGGTGTCGCCATCGGCCGACCTGTACAGCGTGGGTGCCACGCTGCTGTTCGTGGTGTCCGGCCGCGAGCCGTACGAGTTCGAACGCGATGCGCGGGGCAAGCTCGAGCTCACCCGGGCACTGCGCAGCTGCCCGCGCCCGCTGGCCCGCACGATCGAAGGACTGCTGGAGCCCGACCCGACCCGCCGTATCTCCTCGGCCGCCGATGCGCTGGCGAGCCTGACGGCGACGTCGACGGCCCTCGCGACACGAGTTTCGGCGAGCCCCCCGGCCAAGCCGCGCGATGTCGCTACCAACGACGCCACCAAGGCCCGTTGGTTCGCCGTCGTCGCGGGGGCGGGCGCCTTGGTCGTCGCGGGCGTCGTCGTCGCCATGGTCGGGAGCCTGTCGTCCGAACCTGCGCCGGACACCGGTGGCCCGACCATCGCCGCCCAGGCACCTCCCCTGCCCGTCGCGCCGTCGCCCGTGCCGGGCTCGCCCCCGACCCCGCCGACGCCGGCCGTGGCCGCGCCGGCGTGCCCTCCTTGTCCTGCCTCGCACGGTTGCCTCGGGACGACGTGCGTCCCGGAGGTCACGGCGCTGGCAGCAGGTCGCGGCGTGCAGTGCCGGATCCTCTTCGATGATCGACTGCAATGCAGCGCATCACACAACACGTACGGGCAGACCGGCGACGGGAGCGACGAGACCGAGGGCTGGGTGCATCCCCGCGACCTCGGGCCGGTCCGCCTCGCAGCGGCGGGCGCCCAGCAGGTCTGCGCCGTCGACACGACCGATGCGCTGTGGTGCTGGGGCGACAACCGCTACGGATTGGTCCCCGACAATCCGGGCAAGACCATTCCGGTGCCGACGCCCAACCGGGCGCCCGGGACCATCTCCCAGATCGCCATCGGCTGGGACCGCCCGTACCTCGTCACCGACGACCACGGGCTGTGGACGCAGCTGAGTGATCGAGGGGCGTGGGGCCGAGCGCTCGTCGGCAAGTCGATCGTCGCGGTGGCGGCGGAGAACTTCCTCGTCACGGCGCTCGATGCCGAGGGCTCGGTCTGGACGTGGACCCACGCGCCGAAGAACGTCGAGCGCGTCCAGCCACTGCCGACGATCGTCGAGATCGACGTCGGACGAGAGCACGCGTGTGCGCGCGACGACACCGGCGCGGTCTGGTGCTGGGGCGCCAACGACAAAGGACAGTGCGGCGCGACCGATCCTCGCCATCAGGCCACGCCGGTACGGGTCGCCCTCGACGAGCCCGCGGTGGAGATCGACGCCACCGATTCCCTGTCGTGCGCGCGGCTGGGCGAGGGCGCCGTGGTGTGCTGGGGAGAGATTCGGAACCAGACGGAGCCGACGCCGCAGCCGATCGAGATCACGCGCGCGGTCGCGATCGCCACGATCGCCGATGGTGTGTGTGTGATCGGCGAGGACCGACTCGAGCATTGCGTGGCGATCGATCGACTGCAGCGGGCAAAGCTGCCGCCGCAGACGCGGGGGTGAGCCGAGACCGGCGCCCTGCCGACCGCCGCGCCGATGGCCGAGGCAAGGTCGTGACCACGGTCACCCGTGACGGCGCTCAGTCGGCCGGCGTGGGCGGGGTCAGCCCGAGCTCCATGCGCGCGAGGATCCGCTGCAGCTCGGACTTGGCCTTGCGCAGTCGGGACTTGGCGGTGCCGAGCGGAAGCTCGAGCGCGTCGGCGAGCTCGGGTCCGGGCAGGTCCTCCCAGTAGTGCAGCTCGAGGATCACCTGCAGCTCGACCGGCAGGTGTCGCATCGCGACCCGGACGCGCTCCTCGCGTTGCTGGGCGTCGACACGGGCGGTCAGCGACGTGCCCAGGTCGATCACCGACGAGACGGTGAAGTCGACCGGACGAGACGCGCGCCGGTGGAGGTAGTCGTACAGCTCGTTGCGGGCGATCCTGAACAAGTAGGCGCGGAAACTCTTGGCCTGGGCCACCCGGTCCCGGTACTTGACGCACTCGAGCATGGTGCGCTGGACGAGATCGTCCACGTCCCGGTCCACCTTGTTGACGAAGAATCGATGCAGCGCGGCGAAGTGCCGCTCGAGGAGCTTGTTTCCGGCTTCCTGGTCGTCGGCCGACCAGGCGTCGAGAAGCTCCAGGTCCGACGCGGGCACGGGGAAAATGCTAGCACTGCCGCGTGGACGACGACGAGGTCAAGGCTGCGTCCCCGCGACTGGACATCACCGCGCGGGCCGACCTCGCCGCCGTGCGCAAGCGCCTGTTCCCGACCGTGAGCAAGCCGGAGGTGGTCCGGGTCGACCGGTTCGTGGTGCGCCGCCGGCTCGGCGAGGGCGCGATGGGCGTCGTGTTCGAGGCCTGGGATCCCAAGCTCGACCGCGCGGTCGCCCTCAAGCTGCTCCGAGGGACCCGCGCCGACGTGATGGGGCCCCAGCGGCTGGTGCGCGAGGCCAAGGCGCTCGCCAAGCTGCGCCACCCCAACGTGGTCACGGTCCACGACGTGGGGTCGCACCAGGGCGAGGTGTTCATGACGATGGACCTCGTCGACGGGTCCACCCTGCGGCAGTGGCTGCAGGCGCCGCGCACGAGCACCGAGATCGTGCAGGTCTGTCTCGCCGCGGGCCGGGGCCTGGCCGCCGTGCACGACGCGGGCATGGTGCACCGCGACTTCAAGCCCGACAACGTGCTCGTCGCCACGGACGGCCACCCACTCGTCGCCGACTTCGGCGTGGCGCGCGTGCGCGGACAAGCCTCCGCCGACCTCGCCGCCGCGTCGGGGGTCCTCGGCGCATCGACCTCGATGACCCGCACCGGGGCGCTGATCGGCACGCCGGCCTATATGGCGCCCGAGCAACTCGAGGGCCAACCCGCCGACGCGCGCAGCGACCAGTTCGCGTTCGCAGTGACCGCGTGCGAGGCGTTGACCGGAACACGACCCTTCCCGGGGGAGACGCCACTGTCGCTGCTCGAGTCGATGGAGGCTTCGCGGTCGGATCGGGGTCCGGTCGTGGCCGGTCTGCCGCGTGTGCTGCGAAGCGCCCTCACCCGCGCCCTCGCCCACCGACCCGAGGATCGATTCGCATCGATGGCCGAGCTGCTCGACGCGATCGAGCAGGCCCTTCGACACGCGCGGCAGCGCCGTCTCGCGCTCGGGGCCCTCGGGGCGATCGGGTTGGGAGCCGCGGCGACATGGACGCTCGTACCCGAACCGGAAGCTGCCCCGTTTCGCTGCGAGGCCCCGTCGCCCACGCTCGGCGATCGCTGGACGCCCGAGGTCGCGACCCGCGTGCGCGAGGCGTTCGCCGGCGTCGAGGTTCCCTACGCCGCACAAGCGGCCGAGCGCGTGCAGGCCGGACTCGATGCGTACGCGCGCGATCACGCCGAGCTGCAGCTGCAAGCCTGCCAAGCGACCCACGAGCGAGGCGAGCGGTCGACCCACACTCTGGAGCTGCAGGTGCGTTGCCTCGGCCGACGTGACGCCGAGGTGGAAGGATTGCTGTCGACCTTCGCCGAGCCCAACGCCGCGATCGTGCAACGGGCCGCCGACGCCGTGGGCAACCTGACGCCGATCTCCGCGTGCGCCGACGTGGAGGCACTGGAACGCATCGAGCGGGCGAGCCCACTCCCCGACGACCCCGAGACCCGGCGACGCATCGAGACGCTGCGTCGCAATCTGGCCCGCGTGCGATCGGCGTACCACGCCGGCGACAACGAGGAGGGCGTCGCCCGTTCTCGGGTGCTGCTGGACGAGGCGCTGGCCCTCGGGCACCGGCCTTCGATCGCCGACGCCCACTACCGCATCGGGTCGTTCGTCGCGGTGGGCGGAGATGCCAAGGGCGGAGCCGTGCACCTCGAGCAGGCCTTCGTCGACAGCCTCGCCGGCGGCGACGATGCGACCGCCGGAGCCGCCGCCGCCACGCTCGCGCACGTCGTGGGCGTGGTGCTGCGGCAGCACGACGACGGCGAGCATTGGGCCCGAATCTCCGAAGCTCTGACCGAGCGCTTGGGCAATCCGCCCGAGCTCGTGGGGCGCACGGCGCAGCAGCGCGGCAACGTGGCGCTGCTCGAGGGCGAGTACGCGCAAGGTCGCACGGCGTTCGCGCGCGCGACCGAGGCGTTCGGCGAGGCGGGCCTCGAGGGCGAGCGTGGCGAGGCACTGACGAACTGGGCGGTGCTCGAGCAACGCGACGGACAGTACGAGGCAGCGGAGCGGCTGTTCGGCGAAGCCGAGCCGCTGCTCGATCGAGTCTACGGCCGTCAGCATCCTCGCCGCCTCTCCTTCCTCAACAACCTCGCGGCGTTCGACGTGCGTCGGCAGCGATGGGACGACGCCGAGGCCAAGCTCGACGAGGCCCGCGCGCTCGCGGTCACGCTGCAGGGCCCCAAGACGCCCGCGCTCGGACACATCGCCGGCAACCTCGGGGAGGTCTACGCGGCGCGTGGTCGGCATGCCGAGGCGCTGGCGTCGTTTCAGGAGGCGATCGACGTGTGGCAGCCACTCATCGGCGAGCAACATCCTCTCATCGCCTACGCCCGCGCCAATCGGGCGCTGGCGCTGCACGCCCTCGGTCGCGACGCGCAGGCGCGCACCGACGCGCAGGCGGCGATCGACATCCTGCAGCCGCGCGACGGGGCCGGGTCCGACCTCGGGCGTGCCTACTACGCGCTCGCGCTGTCGCTGCCGCCGGACCAGGTCGCGACCGCCCACGAACACATGCGCGCCGCCAAGGCGAGACTGACCCGCCCCGACGACGCCTCGACGGTCGCGGAGATCGATGCGTGGCTGCAGGCCCACGGCGGCGACGAAGCGGCGAAGCCCCGCGCCGGGAGCGAGCCCTCGGGGGGACGCTCGCTCCCGACACGGGGCGCCGCAGAAGATGACGTTCAGCCCGCGCCGTAGCGCCACAGCTCACCGGAGCCGCCGGCCGCCACGATCTCGCCGTTGTCGAACAGCGCGACGGCCGACATCGCACCGACTCCTTCGGCGGGTGTGATGTCGGTCCAGGTCAGCCCACCGTCTTCGGACATCACGACGAAGCCGCCCGACGACGTCGGGTACTTCTCGCCGACCGCGACCACCGTGTCACCGACGACGGCGAGATCGTTGATCCCCCCCTCGTACTCGATGCCCGAGTCGGCGAGGACCACCTGCTGCCAGTTGTCGGAGGCGTACGGGTCGCCGCCGTCGATCACGTAGATCAGCGGGAAGCGCAGCGACTGGTCGTGGCCGGCCACGATCATGCGGGTCGGACTCCACACGTGCATGTCGAGCAGCTCCCCGTCGCGGGTGTCGGGCTGCAGCAGCACGGTGTGGAAGTGGAACGTGGCACCGGGCAGCTGCGAGGGCAGATGCACGCGGGCCGGATCGTTGATGAGACTGCCCGCGGCGTAGAAGTCTTCGCCTTCGGTGACGATGCGACGGACCTGGAACGCGGGACCGACCTCGGGATCGTCGATCGCGGCCTCACCGATGTTGTACTGCTCCTCGAACATGCCACCGGCGGACCGGTAAGCGGCCGACGTTCCAGTGAGGGAGTCGACGAGCATCTGCCCGCTCGCCGTCACGGCCGCATTCTCACCCTGGCCGACCGACGTGAAGGCGTTGTTGCTGGGCGTGTACAGACCCGTCAACGCCAGGTTCGCCCCCGACTCGTCGATCGACCACATCGAGTAGCCGTCGAGCTGATCGGTGCCCGCGCCGTACAGCACGCCATCGGGCGCGCGGCGCAGGTCCATGATGCGAACCTCGTTGAAGGCGTTGTGGGATTGCCATGTCGCGCCCCCGTCGATGGTGGTGTAAAGGCCCTCGCCAGCGGCATTTTCGCCACACCCGACGAACCCGGTGCTCGGATCGTCGAACCACATCGCGTTGGTGGCCGAGCCGCCACACGGACCCGACAGCTCCGTCCACGACGAGTCACCGTTGCCGGTGTCGTCGTCGGGCATGCCCGTCGAGTCGGCGGCCCCGTCGGACCCGGAGCCGGAGTCGTCGGCGGACGCCGAGTCCATGCCGGTCGTCGCCGAGGTGCTCGCGGCGCCATCGTCGTCGGGCGTCGAGCCGGTCGTCGAGCCTCCACCGTCGGACATCGAGGGGTCGCAGGCGAGCGCGAAGGCGGTAGCGCAAAGCAGCAGAGGGCGCAGGGTTCTGGGATTCATGGTCATTTCCTTGGCGAGGCCGGGTGGGCCTGCACCGAGCAAGACCTCTGGGACCCCCGCGTGGATTAAGAAAAAAACGCGCGACCCCGCCGCGGCGCCCCAAACGCTCGCGATCGCTCCGAATCGCCCCCCCGCTGGCGAATGACGCCGGCGGATCGACGACCCACGCCACACGCACGGGCGAACGCGACCGCGCGAGGCACCGAGCCCCCGCGGGTGGTCGATCCGAGGCCCGGAACGGTTCTTGCTCTTCGTGGACGCACCCGACATGGCGCACATCCACTTCCAGGGCCGCGTGCATCCGATCGAGCATGGGGAGACCGTGCTCGAAGCGCTGATCCGCGCCGGCGAAGACGTCACGTTCTCCTGCCGCAAGGGCAGCTGCCACGTGTGCATGCTCCGCGCGACGCAGGGATCTCCCGGAGAGCCCGCGACGCGAGGGCTGCGCCCCGCCCTCACCGACACCGGCATGTTTCTGCCGTGCTGCGCGAGACCGACCGGCGATCTCCACGTCGAGCGCCCGGACACCTCGGAGCTGTTCACCGAGGGGCTGGTCGTCGAGCGTCGCGCGTTGTCCCCCTCCGTCGTCGCGTTGTCGATCGACGCTGGCGCGGACGTGGACTGGCGCCCCGGCCAGTACGTGTATCTGCGACGGCCCGACGGAGTCGCGCGTCCCTACTCGATCGCGAGCTCGCGCGATCGGGACTTCTTGCTCACCGTCCATGTCGGTCGCATCGCCGACGGCAAGATGAGCGGTTGGGTCCACGACGAGGTCGCCGTCGGCGACGGGATCGAGCTGCGCGGCCCCCTCGGCGATTGCGTCTACGACCACGGCGATCGACGACGCGGGCTGTTGTTGTTGGCGACGGGCACCGGGATGGCGCCCCTGTGGGGCGTGCTGGGCGAGGCGCTCGCCACCGGACACGAGGGTCCGATCGAGGTGTTCCACGGCGCGCGCTCGACCGAGGAGCTGTACATGGACGAGGCATTGCGACAGCTCGCCGCCCGGCACGATCGCCTGTCGTACGTCGGCTGCAGCGGCGCCGACGCGGTGGACAACAGCCGCCGACTGCTCGCGCGGGCCTTCGCCGAGCCCAGGCGTGGTGACTGGTCGGCATACGTGTGCGGACACCCCGACTTCGTCTCGCTGGCGCGCGCCGCCGCCGTGGGCGCGGGGGTCGATCGCCGTCGGATTCGCGCCGACCCGTTCGAGCCCAGCGAGATCGACTGGGCCGAGCACCGCGACCCGACCGTCGCCCCCGATCCGGTGCTCTGGGCCGCGCTCGACGGCGGGTCCAAGCTCACCGAGATCCTCCAGACGTTCTACGACGCCGCCTACGAGGACTCGAGGCTCGCCCCCTACTTCCACAAGGTGACCAAGCGCCGCGCGATCGAGCAGCAGTACGCCTTCTTGACCGACCTGTTCTCGGGCAGCCAGAGCTACTTCGGTCTCAAGCCGCTCAACGCTCACCACTGGATGGTGATCGACGACGATCTCTTCGACTACCGCGAGGAGCTGATGGAGTCGGTGATGCGTCGGCACGGCCTGTCCGAAGACGTCATCCGGCGCTGGGCTGCGATGCACGAACGCTTTCGAGCGGAGATCGTCAAAACCAGGCCACGGGGCATGGTCGTCGACGGACGGGAGCTGCCGCTGCCGCCCCCCCAGACGATCGTCACGGACGTGCCGACGATCTGCGACGGGTGCGAGGCCGAGATCGAGGCCGGCAGCACCGCGATGTACAGCGAACAGACCGGCGAGCTGTTCTGCGCGAAATGTACGACCGTGGCGTCGGCGTCGCGCGGCGGGGTGCGTCCGCGCTGACGCGATCCGGGCGCACCTGCGAGGTCGTCGGCTCGAGCTACGAGTGCAGCCGGGTTCGGGAGCCGCCGGGACCGCCTTCGTCGCTCGGCGCCCCGCCGGCGCCCATCCGCTCGAGCTTCGAGCGCAGGGTGGAGCGGGGGATTCCGAGCTGACGGGCGGTCCGGCTGATGTTGCCGCGATTGTCGGCGAGCGCGCGGCGGATCATCGTGCGCTCCAGGGTCGGCAGGTCCTGATGCACCGTCTCCTCCGGCGCCCCCGTCTCCATCGGCTCGGGCCGCATGCCGCCCACCAGCGAGCTACGCGAGGCATTGCTGCGCGCTTGCAGAGCCGCGCGAACGTGCATGGAGGTCACCGGTCCCGACGCGGCCACGATCGCGGCGTGCTCGACCACCGTACGCAACTCGCGGACGTTGCCGGGCCACGAGTGTGCCTCGAGCAGCTGCATCGCCCCGCGGGAGATCTGCACACCGGCGTGCCCGTAGCGGCGATTGAACGTCTCCAGGAAGTGCCGCGTCAGGCCTTCGATGTCGGAGCTGCGTTCGCGCAACGGCGGCAGGTTGACGGTGAACCCCGCCAGCCGGTAGCTGAGGTCGGACCGAAGCGTTTGCGATCCCCCGTTCCATGGATCGCGGTGCGTCGCGCTCACGACCCGAGCGTCGAGCTTGCGACTGCCGATTCCGCCGATGCGGCGGAACTCCCGGGACTCGAGCACTCGCAGCAGCTTCGGCTGCAGCGCCAGCTCCATCTCCCCGATCTCGTCGAGAAAGATCGTCCCCCCGGCCGCCGCCTCGAACAGCCCCGTCCGTACCCCACGGGCGCCGGTGTACGCCCCGGCCTCGTGGCCGAACAGCTCGCTCTCGAGCAAGTCGGCCGGCAGCGCCGCGCAGTTGATCGCGATGAACGGTGCGTCCGCGCCGAACGTGGCCTCGTGCAGTGCACGCGCAACGAGCTCCTTGCCGGTCCCGGTTTCACCGAGGACCATCACCGACACGTCGCGGAACCGGGCGACACCGCGGAGCTCGGCGCGCACGAGCTCGACGGACGCACTCGCCCCGAGGATGCCGTGAAAGGCGTCGCGCCCGGTCCCGAAGCCGGGCACCCAGCGGCCCACGTGCTCGACGAGCTTCGGGAGCACTTCGCGGGCGTAGACATACGAGGCCCACGTGTAGCCCATCGACGCATCCGCACTACGCACGCGAAGCATGAGTTCCTCGGGCCCGATTCCCCCTTCGCACGGCGCGACGGAGCGACCATCGAAGATCGTCACCCTCATGTGCTCGATCCCGTCGCTCGCTTCGAGTGCCTGAGGAGACTCCGCCACGATGAGCTCCACCCCCGAAGACGCGAGCTCGACCCCCACCCGAGCCACGATCGACTCGTCCGTGGTCACGACTCCGATTCTTGCCTGTTGGGTCCGTCCCATGCTTCTCCGCTATGTTTCGATCGATGCCGAGGGGCTCGGCGCTGTCAGTCAAAGGGGATGCCGGGAGTCACGCCCGCCCGGCTGTTCGCTCGTGCCGGTCCTGTGGTTACCCGGCGCGTGTCCGCGAACGAAGAGTTTGCTGAGGAACGACGGGCACGGACAGCACGAAGCGCGCCCCGGCGTCCGAGGCGACCAGGCGAAGGTCGCCATCGAGCTCTCGGGCCGCGGCCAGCGACGCGGCGAGCCCGAGTCCCGTTCCGTCTCTCTTGGTGGTGAAGAACGCCTCGAAGATGCGCTGTCGGACTTCCGGTGCGATGCCCGGGCCGTCGTCTTGGACGGCGATGTCCACCACCGGTCCCCGCTTCGTCGGCAACTGGCTCGGCCGAGCCTCGACGACGATCTCTCCGCCGCCATGACTCGCCTCCACCGCGTTGACGAGCAGGTTCATCATGATCTGCTCGACGACGAGAGGTCGCTTGATGATGAAGGAGAAGTCGTCGGGCACGCTCACGTGCATCCTCAGGTCGCGCTCCCGCAGCATCGGCCCCACGAGGTCCGCCACGCGTTCGATCACCACCGAAAGCAGCGTCGGCGGTCGCCCGACGTGGTCGGCCTTCGCGAAGTCCAGCAACCCGTCGACCGTCGCCCGCAGGCGCTCGCAGCCGTTGCGGATCCGCAGCAGCGACGACGTCGTCGACCGGTCCGCGCGCCCGGTGGCCAGCAGTGCGTCCGTCTCGAGGAACACGCTGGCGATCGCCGTCCGAAGATCGTGCGCGACCGAAGCGACCATGCGCCCCGTGGTCTGGAGTCGTTGTCGATGCAAGCGGATCGCGAGCGGTCGGTCGCGAGCGCCGAGCTCCTTCATCAGCAGAACGAACAGACCGCCACGCATCGCGTAGCGCGTCACGCCGAGATCGTCGCAGTCGGGGACGTGCCAATCGACCGCCTCACCGACCGGCGCAAACTCCAACGCTCGCAGAAGATCGACGGGAAGCTTCGTCGGCACGTCGACGTCGGCACCGCGCGTGGCAAACAACTCGCGCGAGAGTTCGTTGAGCGCGAGAAGAGTTCCGTCTTCGGAGCACAAGGCCATCGGCCCGTGGACATCGGAGATGTCCAGCATCGCGAGGGCGCGATGCGGATCGAACTCCGAGTCGGGCGAGAGGTTGGGGGCACTCATCGATTTAAGGTTATGCGCCAAACCTCGGCCGCATCCAAGGTGGGACAGACACCGAAATTTTCGGGCGCGGTCGTTCACCGAGACCTCGGCATCAAGCGAACGTCAGAGTATCTCCGATGCGACATCTCGCAGATGGAGTCCTCGCTTCGACCTCACCATCGTCGCGCGGCATCACGACGCTTCGTCGTCTTCGTCGAAGTCGAACGTCCGTTTGGTCGCCGTCATCCATCGACGGCGTCGTTCGAGCGCTATCGCCCGAACCGAACAATCGGTGAAGCACGGCGAGCCTCGCCTCGAACGACCCGGACTGTGTCGATCTGGGACACCTGTGTTTCAGCGTTGCTGTCCGTTCTGGATCAACCGAACTGCGCGCCCGCACGAGGACGTCGTGCACCGCGACTCCATCGCCCGTACCGCTGTTCACTCGACTCGGTGCCGCCCACCAACTGCGTTCACCACTTTCGAGCGCGGATCATCGGAAGTGGTTCCGCAATGGGACACTCGGCGTGGCTCGTCCGTCGGCGTCGCACGGCGCAGCGAACGCCAACGCTTGCGGGCGACCGAGTAACCGGCGTCTGGTGCCCTCTAGGCCCCGCTGTCGGCCCTTGCCGGGACGAGGCTCGTCAGCAACTCTCGGACCGTGAACGGCTTGCGAACCACCCGATCCGCGATCCCTCCGGGCAGGTCATAGACGCGTGCGCCGGTCACCAGCACGCGCCAGGTCGAGGGAGATTCGTGGCGTAGAACCTGCAGTAGGTCGAGACCCGAGGCGCCCTTCAGATGCAGATCCACCGCAACGGCATCAAACGCCGTTCGACTCCAGAGGTCGGCGGCCTCCACTCCGCTGGGCGCGACCTCGACCCGACAGTGGGGCGTGAGGGCGGTCGTGACCGCAGCTCGGACGAGCTCGTCGTCGTCGACGTACAGCACACGCATCCATCCTGAACCGTCGACCACTTCTCGAGGCTACCACTAGACTACAATGAAGACACTCGAGCCCCCCCAACTGGTCGAGGTCCGACAGTGCCCCCAAGACACTGCACGCTCCTCGACGGGGTCGATGAAAGAGTCGATGTCCCAACGCATCAATGCCGGCAAGCAGAAGAGCGGACGTGTGCTCGTCGTCGACGACCACCCCATCGTTCGCCTCGGAGTCGCGAGCATTCTCGACGGCGCGCACGACCTCGAGTGCTGCGGGGGGTTGTCGGAACCATCCGAGGTCCTCGCGGCGGTCGAAGCCCATCGGCCGGACCTCGTGATCGCCGACCTCCGCCTCGGTGAGTCGAGCGGACTGACGTTGTTGCGAACGCTTCAGGAGCGACCCGATCCGGTGCCGGTGCTCGTGCTGTCGATGCACGACGAAACGGTGTACGCCGAGCGTGCACTGCAGCTCGGCGCCCGCGGCTACGTGATGAAGGGGGCACCGGCCGCCGAGCTCTTGCAGGCCGTCCGCGCGGTCTTGGGTGGCAACATCTACCTCAGCGCCGCGATGACGCGCCGCATCGTCAATCGACTCGGCGGCAAAGCGAGCGCAGACGAGCCGAGGAACGGGCCCTTGGACCTGTTGACCAACCGTGAGCTCGAGGTCTTCGAGCTGCTCGGACAAGGTCATACGATCCGGACGATCGCCAAGCGTCTGGCGCTCGGCGTCAAGACCGTGGAGACGCACCGACAGCACATCAAAGAGAAGCTCAACGTGAGCAGCTCGACGGAGGTCGTGCGCCGCGCGACGCTGTGGGTCGAGTCGGGCTCCGGCGATCACTGAGCGCCGAACGTTCGCCCGAGCGCGAGCTCGACCTCGAACATCCATCGACCGGGCGGCCGGGTCCACCGCGTGACTCCGCCGACCGACCAGGCGTACAGCGCCGCGATGGCATCGCCCGCGTAGTCGCTCCCCTCCGAGACCCCCGAAACGACGGTTCCAATCACCGCGAGCGACAGCCTCCCCTCGCGCGCGGTCGCGCGCAGCCGAAGCTGACGCGTCGCGACCGCCTCGAGCGCCGCTTCGGCGGCCCGCCGGCAAACCGTCGTCAGAACCTGCGCCACGCCGGGATCGAGCTCGGTGTCCTCCGGCACGTCGCGCTCGATTCGGACCTCGACGAACCGCTGAAGCTCGAGCCGGAGCGTCTCGAGCACGTCCGACAGATCCCCGCTGCCGACCAGCGGCGTCGCGAGAGCGCGCGTCAGGGCGCGGGTGCTCTGAAGCGCCCGCGTCAGAAGCTCGCCGACGTCGGGTTCTCCCGGGCGCGGCTCGTCGGTCGGGTTGCCGGGGGCCGACAGACCCATCGACAGGGCCGTCAGCTGCTGGGCCAAGCCGTCGTGGATCTCGTCTGCGAGGGACATTTCGCGCGCCATGAGGTCCTTCGCGGCAGCGCGATGCCGCGCCAACTCGGGCGCTCGATCGACGAACACCTCGAACGCGCCACCGCTGTCGCTGGCCATGACCACGGCCCGACCGCTGTGTCGTGCGTCGAGATCGAACACGCAGCGCCGAACGGCCGAGGCCGGCATCCCTTCGAGGAGCGCGTGGATGCGTGCGGCACCGTCACTACCCACGAGGTCGGACAAGTTGGACCAGTCTGCCGACGCCGTCGCGAAGTCGACGCCGACCGAACACGCGTCGATCCGCCCGTCGCCGTCGAGGCGAAGCCAGATACCCGGCCAGCTTCGGCCGGAGCCGATGGCGGATCCAGTTCCAATTTGGGATGCGTCCATGTCGGGCCTCTCTCAGTATCGCGCGCACGGGGGATACGCTCGGAATCGTATCCGGTTTCATCGTAGGAGGAATACCGGGACTTCCCCAGACAGGTCGATGTCTGCACCCGATAGACCCGACCACGCCTCGGCCATAGGCTCGACAAAGGCCGATGCGGCGTCGCAACGACGTCCCGCCGCCTGACCACCACCATGCCTTCCGTACTCGTAGTCGAAGACGACCCATCCTTCCGAGAGAGCCTCGTCCACTCTCTGGGCACCCAGCAGTTCGACATCCTCGTGGCCTCGACGGCCGGTGACGCCCTGGGGATTCTCGACGAACGCAACGTGGACGTGGTGCTCACGGACCTGCGGATCGGGTCCGACGACGGGCTCGACCTCGTAAGGAAGGTCAACGAACGTCCCAATGCACCGCGCACCATCCTGATGAGTGCGTATGCGTCCGCACGAGATCACCAGACCGCGATTCGCCTCGGCGCGGTCGAGGTGCTGTGCAAGCCGTTCTCGCTGACCGAGCTCAGCTCGGCGCTCCGCCGGGCGGTCGAGGACGGATTTCAGGGCAGCCTGCACGGGTTGTCGTTGCTCGACCTTCTGCAGGTGCTGCACGCCGGTCGGCGCTCCACCTCGTTGGAGATCGCGGGTCACTCGTCGGGCGCCATTCACATGCGTGACGGCATGGTGGTCCACGCCGAGTGCGATGGCGTGGTCGGTGAGCCGGCGTTTCGCTCGCTGCTGCGGGGCGCCTCCGGGTCGATCCGCACCGCCCCCCTCAGCGCGGCGCGGCGGACGATCGACCGCGGTTTCGAGTCCCTGCTGCTCGACTCGCTGCGCCAGCTCGACGAAGAGGACTGGGCGTACGCGCCCGAGCCGATCGAGCTGACGACGAGCTCGCTGGACCTGCTGTCGGAAGAGGACGAGACCACGCCGGCCGCCCACGACCACGCCGGCCTCCTCGACGACGACTGCGCGCGGATCGTCGAGAGCACGAAGGGGGGCCTGCTGTGCGCCGTGGTCGACCTCGACGAAGGCGTCGTACTCGGGATCAACCGCACGGCCGGCGACGCGACGACGCTCGGCGGCATCGTGCTGGCCACGCTGATGGACACGCTGCGTGGCGACCACGTCAGCCAGATGGATCGCACCTTCGTCGGCGACGGCGCCGGAGCGGATCACGGGGGCTGCGAACCGATGGACGTGCAGATCAGCTCGATGCGCACCTCGCAGTTCATCCGCGTGATCAACCGAGGACGTGCGGCGGTCATGCTGGTCACGAGCCGAAACATCAACCTCGGCATGGGGTGGGCTGCGTTGCGGTCCGCCGTTGCCCGGATCGAGCCGCGACTCCCATGATCGACGCAGCACAACGAGATCTCGACGACAGCGACGCCTCTCTTCTCGACACCGCGGTTCGCCTGGCGCGGCAGGCGATTCCGGACTGCGTGGCGTACTGCGTGGTGGACATGCCGACGACGACCATGATCAGCATCGCCACCGCGCAAGGACACCCGGCGTCGCTCGACCAGCTTCCCGATGCCACGACCTACCTGTTCCGAGGTGAGGACCTCCGCACGGTGGAGAGCGTGCTGCAGGGCAGTCGTCGCGACCGGAGCGACAATCGCCGCGACTTCGGAGAGATCGTGGTGCTTTCCGAGGACTTCCTGCATCTGTTCATGCGCGCGCCCACTCGGCCGGACACGGCCGTGGTCGCGGTATGCCGAAGCAGCGTCAACCTGGGGTTGGCGCTCGCCAAGGCGCGCTCCTCCCTGCACGGCGTCGAAGATGCAATCTGAAGCCGAGACGACGACGGCCACGCCCTGGTCGGGGCCCATGCCAGGAGGACGGGACATGACGACCAAGACGACCGACGCGGTTCTGTTGGACACCGGCTTGTCCGGACCACCGGAGATCGTTTGGTCGATCCGAGAGCTTCAGAATCAGGGCTTCAACGGCGAGTACCGACTGTCCACGCACGACGACCAGGCCGTGGTCCATTTCTGCGCCGGGCGGATCGCGTGGATTCGATCTCACTCGTGCGGGGAGTACCTCTCTGGGATTCTGCTCCGGGAGGCACGTCTGCCGGTGGTCGACCTCGAGGCGGCGATGAGCGACGCGCGGACGTCGGCGCGACCGCTGGGCGAAGTGCTCGTCGAGCGGCGCTTGATCTCGCGAGGTCTGCTGCGTCAGTGCATCCGCAGCCACGGGACGCGGCATCTGGAGCGACTGCTCGCGATGGACGGAGCCATCGAGACCGCGCTCAAGCCGACCGCGCACGCGTACCGCTTCGAGCTGACGTTCGAGCTCGACGAGGTGCTGCCCGCGGCGACGACCGAGGACCCCGCGGACGAGGCGGTCGCGCTCGTCGATCGGGCCCTGGAGATCGCGCCCAAGCTCGTGGCGGTGGCGGCGATGTGCATCAGTCGCGACCTCTTCGTCACGGGGCGCGCGAGCTTCGAGCTCGACGAACAAGGGGTCGACATCCTGACGCTCGCGGCGGCGGAGGTCCCTCGCCGGCTGGCCACGAGTCTGCCGAGTACGGGCGGCGACACCTTCGTCTCGATGGTGTCCAAGGACTACCTCGTGTCCGTGGCCGAGGTGCAGTGGACACGCGAGCCGTGGGTGCTCGTCGCCGCCTCGCACGCCGCGAGCAATCTGGGCCGTACCGTGCAGGCACTGCGCTCGCTGTGCGCGACCCCGATCCCGCAATGACGAAGGCCGCCCGCGGGTGATGCGGACGGCCTTCAGAAACTCAAATGCGCACGCCGATCGCGTGAGTGGTCGTGGTCGGTGAGAATCGTAGGAGCGAGTGGTCGAGCCGGGGGAGCGTGCGCGAAAGGTCCTTCTCAGGGCGCGACGCCGCGGTCAAGAACTCGGCGAAAACAGTGCCCTACTATTTTCTCGACGATCGGGTTCGTGACGATCGATGTCGAGCGCCGACGCCGACGACATGATCACGATCATCGATCGTCTCGATCCGAGCCATCGATCGGGTCGGCGATCGGGTCGGCTTCTGGATGAGCGGCTCGGGGCTCAGCACCGGTGCCAGGATGGTCTGCTCGCCGACCAGCTTCCAGCGGTAGTACTCGACCTTGCCGCCATAGCAGTTGAGGTCGTCGGAGAAGATGTCCAGCCCGGCGATGGGGTCCGAGCGCGTGGCGGCGTTGACGCGCCGCACGCGGCGGGTGGCGGGCACGTAGAACCAGGCCTTGTCCTGTGACGTCC
>CALBMM010000039.1 GCA_937896535.1 uncultured Pseudomonadota bacterium | reverse complement strand
GGACCGTGTCTCAGTTCCAGTGTGGCTGATCATCCTCTCAGACCAGCTACCCGTCTTCGCCATGGTGAGCCGTTACCTCACCATCTAGCTGATGGGCCGCGAGCCCGTCCTCTGGTGCCCCTTGCGGAGCTTTCGCGAACAGGACCGAAGTCCCGCGCGCCGTATCCGGTATTAGCCTGAGTTTCCTCGGGTTGTCCCGGTCCAGAGGGTTGGTTACCCACGTGTTACGCACCCGTGCGCCACTTTCCTCCACCCCGAAGGGTAGATTCTCGTTCGACTTGCATGTGTTAAGCCCGCCGCAAACGTTCGCTCTGAGCCAGGATCAAACTCTCCAGTTTGATTCTTGCTTCGAGACTTTGCTCGATCGAGCCGAAGCTCGATTTGGAATTTGTCGGAGTCTTGCTCCGACTAGGGTTGCGATGCGTTACCGCATCGCGAGTCCCACACACATCGACCTCTGTTCGAGGTCGGGTGACCATTCCTTGTTCCGCTATCCAGTTTTCAGGGAGCGCTGGGTTCGGCGGGGAGCTCGTGAGCCCCGCTGCCGAGGAGCCGGGGTTGTAGTCGCCCGGCCGGCCCGCGTCAAGAAAAAGCGACGCGGTTTTTTGCGGGGATTCGCACGGTCTCGGAAGACTTCGACCGGCGTTCCGACTCACTCGCCGAACCGTAGGGGCAACCCCTCCGGCTCGTTTTCCTTCGCGGGATCCGCGGCTCGAAGGCCGTGGGGGAAGCGAAGGTCGAGCATTCCCTCGAGTCGGATTTTGAGTGGCGTCCCGTCTCCGGGTGGCCGAGATACCGAGCGCCCTCACCTCGTAAGGTGTCCGCTGCTCGGGACCTGCGAAGGTACCGATCGCAGCTGCGCATGCAAGGAAAAAGAGCGCCGAGCGTCACTTCCCTGCAAACTGCCGAATTCGGGGGCCTAGAGGGTCAGAGAGCGCCGAGCGCCGGCCGACGACGAGATGCGCGTAGGACGCTGGAACACTGATCCGTGCCGCGAAGGGTTCGAAAGGGAGATCGGATCCCATCGAGACCCCCCTGTCGCTGAGCCCGCCCTGGGTCGCCGACACGATCCGCGCTAACGGATGTGCAGTGTCGTCACGTCGGCGAGTGCCCGGCCTCGCGCTCATGCTCGGCTCGGTCGTGTGCTTCATGGCCATGTCCGTGCTGGTCAAGCTGGTGCGCGAGGGCGGGATGTCGACCGCGGAGGTGATGCTGTGGCGCATGGCTCCCGGCGCGCTCGTCGTCGCGGCGCAGATGCGGCGGCGTGCGATCCCTGTGCGGCCGCGCCGACCGGGCGCCGTCTTTGCGCGAGCGATCTGCGGTGGCCTCGCGATGGCGCTGTACTTCTGGGCACTGTCGCGGCTGAGCCTGCTGCAGTTCTCGGTGATCGGGCTGTCGCAACCCGTGCTGGTCGCGTTGGTGTCGATCCCTCTGCTGGGCGAGCGCCTGCGACTTGCGGCGGTGGCGGCCCTCGGCTTGGCGCTCGTCGGCGCGATCTTGGTGGTCGTTCCCGACGCCGTCTTTGCCGGACGGTCCAGCGATCTCGGCGCCGTGCCGTTGCTTCCCGCGCTCGCGGCCGTCGGCTACGCGTTCCTGTCCGCGGTCGCCCACGCCTTCGTGCGCCGGGCCACCCGCGCCACGAACGACGGCGCCCCCGCCGACGCACCGCAGACCGTCGTGCTGCACTTCTCGGTGCTCGTCGCCATCGCCGCTGCCGTCGTCGCGCTCGCCCAGGGACCCCTGCATGGCCCGCCGGTCTCCTTGGGTCGCGTGGCGGGTTACGGCGCACTGTTGGGGATCGCCACGTTCGGTGTCGTCGGCCAGCTCCTGCTGTCGGCGGCCTACGCTCGCGCCAACGCACCGGAGACCGCGATGGTCGGCTACGCCCGAATCCCGCTGGGCTTCGGCGCGGACGTGTTGCTGTGGGGGGCGATGGCCGACGTCTCGGGCCTCGTCGGTGCGGTCGGCGTGGTCGTGGCCGGGGCGCTGCTCGTGCGTGGCCAACGGCCCCCGGATTCGGACGTGGCACGCGAGACCGGGTAAGGTTGCCGGCATGCGATGGCTTTTGCTCGGCGGACTTGCCCTGCCCTTGGCGGTCGGATGTGGTGGTGACGATGGCGGCTCCGGTGACTCGACCGGCGACGGCTCGAGCAGCACCGGACCGATGGCCACCACGATGGTCGCGACGACCGCCCCCATGCCGATGACCGGCGACAGCACCGGCGTGGCGACGGCCGGCGACACGGCCGGCTCGAGCGGAACCGGCGACACCGGCGAGGGCTCGCTCGGCGACATGCACGGCGTCGTGACCCTGCAGTTCCAAGCGGCCGAGGGCGCGCCGGCGACGATCCTCGACGGCACCGCCCGCGTCTCGGTGACGCTCGGCTACGCCTCGTGCGTCCGCGACTTCTACAACGCCAACCCTTCGTGGGCGCGGGACGGCGTGGATGGAATGCCGGTGTTCGACGCCGCAATCGCGACGGGCCTGTGCGGATTCGGCGAAGCCAACGACGCCGCGTGCTCGATCATGTCGCTGTCGCAGAACGTGACCGTCGCCTACGCCCTCAACCTCGAGTACACGGTGACCGGACCCCTCGCCGGCAACGTGCTGCGGGCGGGCCCGCTGCCCACGCCCGCGCTGTCGCTGTGCGAAGCCGACGAGAACGCCGTGCTCATCGGGAGCGCCGAGGCGATCCGCGGCTTGGACGGCGCAGGAAACACGCTGTGGCAGGCGGAGTCGTTCTCACCGATGCAGGCCCGCACCGACGACGCGGCGCCGATCGTGGTCATGGCCGGCCCGGCGACGTAGCGCGCCTCAAGGATTGGCCGCGAAGACCCACAGACCCGCGACCTCGCTGTACAGCACGCCGCCGATCCGATCGATCGCCGGCGCGTTCGCGTACGAAAACGGCAGGAAGGTCGAGTACGGCTGCGGGGTGTCGAACTCGAAGCAGTACCCCGCGTCGGAAAGGTGCACGGCACTGTCGCCGACGAACGCGGCGTACGGTCCCGGCTCGCCGTCGATGCCGCACAGCGCGTTGATGTCGGCGGTGTACCATCCCGGCTCGTTGGTCACGTCGAGCCAGGCGCCGCGAATGTCGGCGGGATCCGGCGCGGCGGCGTCGAGCCAGGCGGGCCCGTAGTCCGACAGCGCCTGCACGAACGTGAAGCCGCCCGTCACGATGTCGTACTCGTAGATGTAGATGTTGGACGGGGAGAACAGGGTGACGCTGCCGAGCGTCGGGTCGCCGCCGTGGTGGGCCGGCACCGCGTAGGCCCCGGTCAGCACGTCGGCGCCGACCTCGGCAAAGAGCGTGTCGCGGCCCGCCGAGCTCTCCCACTGCCGCGTGATCAGGTCGACGACGTAGACGTGGGTGTCGGTGAGGACGTAGCCCTCGTTGTTGGCCTCGACCCGAAATGCCGCGCGCACCGTACCGGTGGGCGCGAGGTTGGAGTCGGTGTCGAGGGCGACCGGCTGCCACTGCGTGTCGCCTTGCGGCAGGATCCACGCGGTGCAGGCGGTCGGGTCGTCGGCACACGACACCGCGCCCGTGGTCGAGCCGCCGCCCGTGTCTTCTTCGCCGGGCCCCCCCGTCGTGTCTTCACCCGGGCCTGCCGTGGTGGCGTCGGTCGTGGTCGTCGGCGTCGCGCCCGTCGTCGCGTTGGTGATCATGCCCGTCGCGCCGTCGGCCGACGTGGACGTCTCGGTGTCGGGGCCGAAGGTCAGCGGACCATTGGGGCCATCGGACGCCGAGCTGGCGCAGCCGATGACCAGCGACCACCCCACCACCCAGCTTCCACGGCTCGTGTATCCCACCCGGGTCAACAGTAGCAGGGCCGGTGCCGTTCACCACAGCTGTCGTGCGGCGAGGATCTGCTCGCGGGTCCCGACGAGGGCGACGATGTCGCCTTCCCGCAGCGGGGCCGCCGGGTCGATCGGCACGACCTCTTCGCCGCGGCGCCATTCCATCACCACCACCCCGGACTTGTTGCGCAGCTGCAGCTCGGTGAGCGAGCGGCCGGCCCACCGGCGCCCGACGCAGACGCGCTCGAGCACGATGCCCCGGCCCAGACCGACCTCCTGGTCCGGCCGCCCGCCCGCGCTGACCTGGACCACCTCTTGCTGACGGCCCAGGACGTTGTCGCTGTAATGCTTGAGGACGTGGCTGCGGTGCAGCACGCCCTGCAGGCGCCGGCCGCGATCGACGACCGGGAGGATGTCCTGGTCGCTGCGCGCGAACGCCAGCATCGCGCCGGCGAGCGTGTCGTCGTCGTACAGCAACGTCAGATTGCGGCCCATCAGGTCGGCGGCGGTCGACTCGGGCTCGATCTGACCGTCGAGCATGCGGCGCGCGAGCTGCTGGCCGCTGAGAAAGCCGAGCACCTCGCCCTCGCCGTCGACCACGTAGATCGAGCCCAGGTGCGCGCGAATCGTCGCGGCGCGCACCTCGGCGAGCGCCGCGCCGGGGGTGAGCACCTGCTCGGCCGGCTGCATCAGGTCGCGCACCAGCCCGCGCTTCATCACCTCGCCTTCGGCCTCGTGCTCGAGGATGACCCCGCGGTAGCGCAGCAGCTGTCGGTACAGACCGCCGTCGGCCAGCCGCCGCGACACCAGGACCGCGAGGATGCACGACAGCATCAGCGGCAGGATGATCGCGTAGTCGTTGGTGAGCTCGAAGAGCATCACGATCGGCGTCAGCGGTGCCTGCATCAGCCCCGCGAACACGGCCCCCATCCCGACGAGCGCGTAGGCGCTGCTGTTCTGCACGGCGTCGCCGAGCACGGCATGGGCGAGCGCGCCGACGAGGGTCCCCAAACACGCCCCCACCATCAGCGACGGCATGAACGCGCCGCCGTACCCGCCGCTGCCCAACGTGATCGCCGACACCACGATCTTCGTCGCGACCAGCAGCAGCGCGCCCTGCCACAACAGCTCGCCGTGCAGGGCGGCGTCGACCACCGAGTGGCCCGTGCCCAGCAGATCCGGCGACACCGCCAGCGCGATCACGCCGACCGCCAGCCCGCCCAGCGCCGGGCGCAACCAGGGCGGGAAACGATCGAGCCCGTCGAAGCGGCCCGTGGCGAAGATGATCGCACGCGCCATGCCGACGCCGAGCAGGCCGGCGGCGACCGCGAGCAAGACGTAAAAGCCGTACTCGGGGAGCGCGGCCAGCTTGTGGCTGGAGATCTCGAACTCGGTGTGGGGTCCGAAGATCGCGTGCGAGGTGAACGTGCCGGTGACGGCCGCGACGATGAGCGGGATGAACACCGACATCGTCCCGATGTTTCCGCCGATCGCCCCGCCGAAGACGAGCTCGACCGTGAAGATGACGCCCGCCAGCGGTGCGTTGAAGGCGGCCGCGAGACCACCCGCGCAGCCGGCCCCCACGAGCGCGACCTGACGGCGCAGCCGCAGCCCGAAGAACTGGGCGACCACCGCCCCGACCGTCGCGCCGATTGCGACCGACGGACCCTCGTGACCACACGCGCCGCCCGAGCCGATGCTCAGGCCCGTGCCGATGCCGTTGGCGATCCCCTGGCTGCCGTCGATCTTGCCGCCGCGCTGGGTGATGGCCGTGATGACGCCGGCCGGGCCCACGATCGGCGCGCTCGAGCCTCCGAGGCGATCTCGCAGGACCCGGACCGCGCCCGCGCCGAGCCCACCGAGCGCCGGCAGCCCGACGATCGCGAGCACACGCCACCAGCCCTCGCCATCGGCGAGAAACATGTCGTTGGCAAACTCGATCCAAGTCAGCAACAACGCCGCCGCGGCCCCGCTCGTGGTCCCCACCACGGCGGCCATCAAGATCAAATAGATGTGGTCGTCGCCGATGACCGTCGACAGACGGCGGCCCGCCAGCAGACCCCACGCGGTCCAGATCCGACGCACGCGACCCGTCGTCGGCAGGGGCTTGAAGAACCCCGTGCGCATCAGCGGATCGCGCTCGCCGATCATCGAGCGCGAGGCGGCGGTCATCGACGCCGCGGCATCGGCGTCGTCGTCGGCGTCGGGTCCCGCTTCGGGCGGCTCCGCCTCGTTCATCCCCCGCAGAGGGTACATCGCTCCCCTCGCGCTGCGCGTGCTCGGCCGACGACGACGCGTGGCCGGTGTCGGGCCGACATGTCGCAGGTGTCGGGGCGTCAGCCTCCTCGATCGAGGACGCCGGGTCTTGGCTTGGCTCGGCGCGCCCCGGTAGGATGCCGGCCATGCGCAAACCCTTTGCACTGGCGTGCACTTTGGCCCTGGCGTTCACCCTCGGCTGCGACAGCGGCGACGACGACGACGGCGGCGACGACGAAACCGGCGGCGGCGACCGTGTGTCCACGATCCTCGGCTTGACCGGCGACGCGGCCGCCGGGCAGGCCCCCTACGCGGCCAACTGCGGCATCGACAGCTGCCACGGTGCCGACGGGACGGCATCGATGAGCACGAACTCCACGGACATCACGGGAGCGTCGGCGATGGCGATGGCGACGTCGTCGATCGACGGCGTGCTTCCGAACATGCCGTCGCAGTCGTTCCTGTCGGACCAGGAGCTCGCCGACATCATCGCGTACGTGATGACGCTGTAGCGAACGAGCCACTGCGAGATCTCCGAGTGCCGTGAGGGGCGACGTCGCCCCTCGCGGCACTTCTCTTTTTCGGCGTGGTGCAGCGCTCACCACCCGTGCGGACGTTGGATCCAGCCGCCGACATCACCCCACCACATTGCGTCGAGGCGTCGGTTCCCCATGGCGCCGCTCGATCGCGTCGGCGACAATGAAGAGGTTGGAGCGCGACGTGGAAGCCGGACCCGAAGACAAACTGTTCAACCGCAGCTCGCTTCCGCAAGGGGTCAGCGGCGAGCCAGCCAAGCTCTCTCCCGTGCAGTGGGACAAGCTGCCGAAGGTCTCGCCGGCGGGGCGCACTCGTCTCGCGACGCCGGCTCCCGGTACGGAGAAGGGTTCGGGGCTCGTCGACATCTCCGCGCTGCTGGCCCAGCACAAGCAAGAACAAGCGGCGGCGAAGGCTGCGGTCGCGCCGGCTCCTGCCAAGGCTCCACCCCCGCCCCGCGCCCGTCAGACCAGCGAGCCGCGACTGGCCACGGCGGCGAAGGCCGGCGGAGGCTCGGGCTTGATCGAACTCGACGCGATCCGCGAGGCGGTCCGACAGTCGGAGACCGCCAAGCCCGTCGCCCCGCCCCCCGCGTCGTCGGTCGACGACGCGGAGCTGCCTTCGTTCGCGCCCAGTGCCCTGACCGCCACGTCGACCGACAGCCTGTACGTCGACGAGCCCACCGCCGGCTCGAGCCAGCGGCTGATGCTGCTGGGCACCGTGGGATTGTTGCTCGTGGTGCTCGGACTGCTCGGCTACGTCGCGTCCACCTGATCGGCCCTCGCCGGTCCCCCGCCGTGGGTCGGGCTGGTAGGCTCACCGCCGTGCTTCGGCGATCGCTGCTGCTCGTCGTCGCGTGCCTCTCGCTCGCGGCCAACACCGCGCTCGCCGAGCCCGCGATCGCACACCGCGAGCGCACGCTCGACAACGGCCTTCGGGTGATCCTGCACGAGGACGACCGCCTCCCGATCATCGCCGTCGAGGTCCACTACGCACTCGGCACGATGCACGATCCGGAGGCCGCGCGCGGCCTCGTGCACACGATCGAGCACATGATGTTCCGGGGCTCGGATCACGTCCCCGACGGCGACCACTTCTTCCATCTGCAGCGGGCCGGCGGCGTCGGAGCCAACGCGAGCACGCGTAACGAGGACATGTCGTTCGTGGAGACCGTGCCCTCGCTGGGGCTGGAGACCGCCTTGTGGCTCGAGGCCGACCGCATGGGCTTCTTCGCCCCCCGCGAAGACGCCCTCGACGCCGAGCGACGCACGGTCGCCAACGAGTGGCAGACGCGCGTGAGCTCCGAGCCGCGTGCGATCTTGATGGAGCAGGTGTGGAACGCGTTGTTCCCTCCCTCGCATCCGTACGCCCACGAGTCGGCGAGCACCGTGGCCGGCGTGACGTTGGCCGACCTGGAGGCGACCGCGAGCGCGCACATCGGACCCGGCAACGCGACGCTCGTGCTCGCGGGCGATCTGCCGGCCGACGTCGACGCGATGATCGACAAGTACTTCGCCTCGCTGCAGGGCGGCACGCCGCCGGACGCCGTGGACGTGTCGCGCAAGCTGACCGAGCAGGTCGTGCTGCAGCCCGCGACCGACATGTCGCGGATTCCGATGGCCCTGATCGGCTGGCCCACGCCCGGCCTGCACGAGCCCGGCGACGCGGAGGCCGACATCGTCGCGACCGCGCTCAACAACGAGGTCTTCGAGACGATCCTCGTCGAGGAGGGCATCGATCCGCGGGGGCTGCTGTTGTTCGAGTCGCAGCAGGTGAGCATGGTCGGGCAGTCCGCCATGTTCATGATCGCGACCGGCCCGCCGGGGACCGACCCGAACACGCTGCTGCAGATGATGGACCGCGTGCTGGCGCACGTGGGGACGCGCGGGCTCGACGATGCGGACATCTCCCGCGCGGCCAAGCGGCTGTCGACCGAGATGCTCGGCGTGCTGCAGACCCTCGAGGGGCGAGCGGCGCTCTTGTCGACCTACGCCGCGACCGGACACTCGCCGGACTGGATCGCCGCGGACGTGGGACGCTACGACCGCGTCCGACCGCAGGACGTGACCACGTTCGTGCGCACGCACCTGCCCCTCGACCGGCGCGTGGTGCTGCTCAACCGCGGCGCGGGCGGTGGGCCGTGATGCGGCGCCTGGCGACGACGGCATGGCTGGCGCTGTCGCTGACGGCGTGTCGCGGCGAGAACTGGCGCGCCACACCGCCGCCTGCACCGGTGCTCATCGAGGCGACGCTGCCCCACGTCGAGCACGCCGAGGACGGGGGACCGGCCGTGTTCGTGGCGAGCACCCCCAACGCCGGGACCGTGCACGTCGAGCTCGTGCTGCGCGGCGGCTACGCCGACGAGCCGGCGCATCAGCGCGGCATCACGCGCATGCTCGGCCGTGCGCTGCTCGAAGGCACCGCGGGCGGCGATCGTCGGGCGCTGTACGACCGCTTCGGGGAGATCGGCGCCGAGCCGTCGGTCTCGCTCGACGACGACGGGATCGGGATCGCCGTGCAGGTGCGCCCCATGTACGCCGAGGCCGCGGTGATGCTGCTGGCGCAGACGCTGACGTCGCCGACCCTCGACCCCGAGGCGTTCACCCGCGTGCAGCGCGAGGCCGACGAGTCGCTGCGGTTCATCGCCGACGACGCCAACGCGCTGTCGACCCTCGCGCTGGGCCACGCGGTGCTCGACGTCGACGCGCCGACCGACATCGAAGGCCTCGGGCGCGCCTCGACGATCGCCTCGATCACCGCCGACGACGTGCGCGCGCGGCTGCACGCGCTGCTCGTGTCGCAGCGGGCGGCGCTGGTGTGCGTGGGACCCGTGACGCTCGCCGACGCCCGCACGTGGGCCAAGCGGGCGACTGCTTCGTGGCCGTCCCGCGCCGCGACGCCCACCGGCGAGATCGGGCCACGCGAAGCTTCGGCCCGTCGCTTCGTCGACTTCGTCGAGGTGCCCGGCCTGAGCCAGGCCGTCATCACCGTGGGCGGCGTGCTTCGGGGCCCCGACGATCCGCGCGAAGCGGCCCAAGCGGTCGCCCGCGATCTCGCGGGAGGCCTCGTCCAGCACGAGATCCGGACCAGGCAGCAGCTCAGCTACGGCGTGATTCCGGTCGAGATCTCCACCGCACGCGGCGGCGTGTTCGGCTTGTCGGCGAAGGTGGATCCCCGGGCGTCGCGTCGGGCGGTCGAGGCGATCTTCGCCGCGTTCGAGCAGATCCGCAGCGACGGCCTCGGCGGCGAGTCGATCCAGCAGGCGCGGCGCGCTCAGGTCGTGCGCACGATGGTGGAGCGGCAGAGCTTCGACGCGACCGCCCACGCGATCCGCGAGGCGTTCGAGCGCGGCGCGCCATCGACGGCCGACGACGATCGCCTCGAGCGCATGATCGGCCTGCGCGACGGCGACGCCGATGCGGTGTTCGCCGCCGACTTCGATCCGGCCAAGCTGCGGTTGGTCGTCGTCGGCTCGCAGGATGCGATCGCGCCGTTCGCCGACGGGCGCTACGGCAAGGTCCGCCGCTTCACGCCCGAACAGCTCGCGGGCTTGGACGGCGGGCTCACGCCGCCGCCGGCGCGATCACCCGACGAGGCCCCGTCCGACGCGGCTGCGCCACCTTCGGACAGTACAGGGTGATCGACTCGGTGCCGCGGTCGTCGCAGGCGACCGGGGCCGCCTCCGCCGCGCCGCGAGGGCGCGACGCCAGCGGCATGCTGCGCAGCATCGGGTGCCCCGGGAACTCTCGCCGCAGCTCGAGGAAGACGAACACGGCGCGGGTGAGACGACCATCGGCGAGAAGCCGACGTGCTTGCTCGACATCAGCCCGCAGATCCACGCTCGTGACGTCCATCGCTCCGTTCCCTCCGCTTTTTCAACATGAGGGATCGACCGCGGGTTGAAAATCCGCAGGACTACGTAGCTTCGGAAAAAAGGTGACGCGCGCGCGATGGTGCGCGCGGGCACCGGCACGGGCACGGAGGAGCGCGACCCTGGCGGGTCGTGCTCCTAGCCCTGCGGCGGATTCGTCACGAGGCCGAGGCCGGCGCCGGTCATGTCCGAGTACGTGTACGGCGCCACCAACCCCATCGTCTGCGTCGATGCGAGCGTGACGGGGTCCATCTTGTACGCGACGCCGATGTCGCGGTCGGGCAGCCACACGTTGCCGTCGACGTCGATGCTGACGCCGACGGGCTGGCCACACCCGGGCAGATTGATCGCATCGTCGAGGATCGTCGCGGTCGCGGTATCGACCTTGACCACGCCGCACGGGTTGTTCGCGGCGATCCACGCGAAGCCGTCGCGATCGACCTGCAGGCCGCGCATGCGGCGGTCGCCGGCGACCGGGATCACGTCGAACTGCTCGGTATTCGGGTCGAAGTGCAGCACCGTGCCGTTCCAGCCCGCCGTCCACGGATGGCCATTGGCGTCGAGCGCGATGCCGTAGGGGTCCGATCCGTCGGGCACCTCCCAGCGATCGACCGTCAGCGTGTCGGCATCGATCTTCGCCAACGGGCCCCACAGCCCGATGATCCACAGATCGCCCTCGCCGTTGACGGCGCCACCGTACGGTCCGTACTCGTTGTCTTGCGTCGTGCGCCAGTTCGGGATCTCGACCTGGTCGAGCTGCGTTCCATCGATCCCCGACAGGCGCCGGAACATGCCCATGTTCGACGGGTCGTACCAGCCGACCCAGAGCCGATCGTCGGCGGGCTGACACGGGTTGTTCGCCGCGCCGGCGTCCCACGCGGTCGGCCGCGGGCCGTGGCGATTGTCGCCGTCGCCGGGCAGCGGCTGGTACCACAGCACGCACTCGTCGGCGCCCCACGCCAGCACGTCGTTGGGACCCGTGGAGGTCTCGATCGTGCCGTTGCCGTTGAGGTCGACACAGTCCTGCTCTTCGGCGGCGATCTTCGCGACGCCGGCGCCACGATTGCTGACGGCGACGTCGCCGGCGAGGTTGACCGAGGTCCGCGACGGGTCGTCGTTGCCCTCGCTCGGGCCGGACCAGTAGCGCGCGAGCTCGACGCCGGTCTGCGTGTCGATCTTGGAGACGGTGCCTTCGGGCGAGTTGGCGATCCAGATCAGCGAGAACTCGGCGCCTCCCGCCGAACCACCACCGCCGCCAGGGCAATCGCCGCCGCCGGCCGTCGCGGCCCCACCACCGCCGGCGTCGAGCTTGATGCCGGTCTCGTCACCACCGCTGAGGTCGATGCCGGTGCCGGTGCCGCCGCCGCCGATGGTGATGCCACCGCCGGTCTCCGCGGAGTCGCCGCTGGGTTCGTCACCACCACACCCGAGGGCCAAGAGCCCGACCCAGATCCAAGCTTTGCCGCCCGCCATGCCGTCTTGCAGTGTAGCAACCTGGGGGCATTCGGCCTTCGGATGTTGCGGGGCGCCCCCAATCGCCGAGCGCCTTCGGCGTCTGCCGCCACACCGACCTTTCACGGCAGGTCGTCGTCGACGTCCGCGTCGTCGTCGTCGACGTCCGCGTCGTCGTCGTCGACGTCGTCGCCATCGGCAGTGCTTGCGCGCCGCCGACCCCCTCGCAACCGCGACGTCGGGTCCACTGGCATGTCACCGTGGCGCAACTCGAAGTAGATGGAGGTGCCCAGGCCGTCGTCGACGCTCTTGGGCGCCACGAAGCCCAGCACGTCGCCGGCATCGAGCTCGTCGCCCTCCTCGACCTCGAGCCGCCACATGCGGCCGGTCATGGTGAATTGACCACCGCCGTGGTCGATGACCACGACCTGCTCGTAGCCGGGCAGGCGCGCGAGCATCGCGACCTTGCCGGGCGCGGAGGCCCGCACCGCATCGTTGAGCTTGGCCGAGATCTCGATGCCGTTGCGCTCCATCGGCAGCTGCAGCACGGGGTCGGTGTAGGCACCGAACGAGCCGACCACACTGCCGCGCACGGGGCGGACGAGCCGGTCGGCCGACCACCCGCGCAGATCGCCCAGCTCGCGGTAGTTGCCCCGTAGAAACCGCAGCAGCTTGCGCTCGTCGTGGCCCACGCGACCGTCGCGGCGCGAGACCTGCCGCCGTCGGGCACGCTTGGTGCGTCCGAGCTCGGGCTCGACGGCCCCCTGCGCCGCGGCGAGACCGACGTCTTGCAGCGCCGTGACCATCGAGACGGCCGAGACGGCCTGAAACCCTCGCATCGACTCCACCAGATCGCGACGCGCCTGCAGCTCCGCGCGCTGGTACACCGACAGCTCCTGCAGGTCGTGACGGACCAGCCACCGTAGGTCGCGTCCACGACGGACGCGATCGGCCGCGCGGACGCCCGACTCGTCCACGGGCTCGAGCGCCATCCGCATCACGCCACCGCGGGCGAGCTTGTACATCGCACGCGCGCGCGCCTTGACCCGCACGTCGCGGTCGCCCTTGCTCGTGCGGTACGCGTCGAGCTTGCGCACGCTCTCCTTGCCGGTGTGGTCGAGGATCGCGATGGTGTACTCGGTGCCGGCCTGCGCCCGCTCGAGGGCGTCGATGGCCCGCTCGATGTCGGCGGCCTGTCGCGTCAGCGAAAGCTCGTGCTCGATCACTTCCTCGAGCGCGTCCCCGCGGGCGGCGAGCGCCAGGCTCGGTGCCAGCAGCACCGCCAACGTGATCGTCAGCGAGCGACGCATCAGGCTTCCACGTAGCGCGCGACCGCGGCGCGACTGCCGAGCGCACCGATGAGCGCCCCGAAGCCGACCCCGATCGCGATCTGGACGGGGGTGAAGAAGTGCAGCGCCCCGGCGGCGAACATCAGCGAAAGACCCTGCTCCATGAACGGGACGATCGCGTCGAAGCCGAGCCACAGCAAAGTCAACGCCAAGCCGGCCCCGGCCGCGCCCTGAATCATCCCTTCGATGAGGAACGGGCCGTGCACGAAGCGAGCGGTGCCACCGACCAGGCGCAGGATCTGAATCTCGGCGCGACGGGCGTACACGCCGAGGCGGATCGTGCTCCACACGATCGCCATGCACGCCAAGCCCACGAGCACGCCAGCGCCGAGGGCGAGCTGGCGCAGCGTGGCGATCATCTCGTTGGCCCGACCCGCCCATGCGCCGGCGACCGCGGTCTCCTCGACGATCTGCAGCCCGTCGAGCTTGGCGGCGAGGTCGGAGGTCCACGACGGCTCCACGCCCGGCGCGAGGTCGAGCTCGAGCGAGGCGGGCAGCACCGAGGCGTCGATACCGTCGAGCAAGTCCTCGCCCTCGCCGATGCCGGCCGACAGACGCTCCATCGCCTGCTCGGGCGAGACGCGGTGGACGGCGTCGATCTGAGGCACGGCTTGCAGCTGACCCACGAGCGCATCCACGTCCTGCGCCGGCGCGTCGTCGGCGAGGTAGATCGTCACGGGCACATCCACGCCCCACGCCTGCGCGACCTGTTGCGCGTTGGTGAAGCCGAGCACCACGACGCCGAGCAGCAGCATGCACACCGCCATCGTGGCGACGGCGATCAGCTGCACGAGGGGAGCTTGGGCCATCCCCCGCAGCCCGCGAGAGGCGACGTACCCGAATGCGTACACAGGGCGCATGGCGTTCACGCGACGGCGGACTCCAGCACGCTGTCGATCACGCCGGCCGCGGCGGCGATCTTGGCGCGCGTGTGCTGTCGGACGAGCCGTCCGTCTTCGAGCTCGAGGTGGTGGGTATGGGCGCGGTGCTGCACGACGATCGGATCGTGCGTCGCCACGAGGACCGTCGTACCCGCGGCGCAGACGTGCGCGAGGACGTCGAGGATTTCCTGGGTCAGGCGCGGGTCGAGGTTGCCGGTGGGCTCGTCGGCGAGCAGGATCGCCGGCTCGTTGGCCAGGGCCCGGGCGATCGCGACGCGCTGCTGCTCACCGCCGGAAAGACAGCGCGCGGGTCGGCGGATGTCGGGATCGAGCTCGACCTGCGTCAGCGCCCGCCGGGCCAGCCGCGCGACCTCGCCGCGGGGCAGGCCGAGCACGTGCAGCGCGAGGGAGACGTTCTCGAGCGGCGTGGCCTCGGCCAGCAGCTTGAAGTCCTGAAAGACGGCGCCGACGTTGCGGCGCAGGTAGGGGATCGAGGCCTTGCGCAGGCGGTGGATGTCACGGTCGGCGACGCGGATCGTGCCCTGATCGGGGCGCTCCATCGCGAGCACGAGCTTGAGCAGCGTGCTCTTGCCGGCCCCCGAAGGACCCGTCAGCAACGCGAACGCGCCCGCCGGCACGCCGAAGGTCACCTCCCGCAGGGCGGCCTTGCGGGCCCGGCCGGAGCCGTAGCTCATCGTGACTTCCGAAAACTCCAGCTGCGCCATCTCGGTGCTCCACCACTAACAACCAGGCGATCCCGCTCCCAAAAACCCGCGATCCGTTCAGGAATGCGTGTTTCCCGCGACGTCCCGCTTACCCACAATGCGGAGCGATTTCGCGAACATGTGAGAAACCCACATCTACCTACGCAACAATGCGGGTACCGCGGGGACCCACGATGTGACACGATTCGCACAACGTGGGTCGGGGTCTGAGGTTGTCCTACATCCACACCGGTTTTCAGGGGACCGGCGGGACGACCATCACCGACCACCACGTCGACGGGGAGGGACGAGACATGAGCATCGACAATCGCATCCAGGGGCGCTTCGCATCTCTTTTCTTCGCACTCGCGCTGACGCCGGCCCTCGGCTGTGCCGGCGGCGAGGACATGGGCGACGACGGCATGGTCGCCGACACGGACGCGGCCGAGGACGGTGACGGCGACGGCGGTCCCGGAGGCGACGGCGGTGGCGACAACGGAGGCGACGCGGGCGACGACGGCACGCCCTCCGACGACGGCCCCAACGGCCCGACCACGTACGACCGCATCAACGACTACATCGCGCAGCTCGGCACGCCGCAGGCCCCCTCCAACAGCCTCACGGAGAACGGCGCCACGGACCCGCAGGCCGACGGCGACTACATGTGCTCGACGGAGAACCTGCTCGAGACCCAGCAGTTCGACAAGATCGTCGCGTTCGCGGCCAACTCCGGCAGCATGTGGCCCGGCGCGATCATCGGTGCCGAGTCGATCGAGACCGGCCTGTTCACCCCGCGCGTGCTCTCCCGCGCCCCGATGACCTTCTCGGCGTCACTGGAAGGTGTCGTCGCCGGCGACGTCTCCCGCACGCTCGAGCAGCCCTCGCTGTCGTCGTTTCGTGACGCGATGGCCGAGATCCTCGATCAGAACGTGGTCGGCTCCACGCCCGCCAACGTGTTCTCGCAGATGGAGGAGGTCTACTCCCACGAGCAGCTGAGCTTCGCGCTCGGGGTCTCGGCGGACTGGATCCAGGGCAACGTCGAAGCGAGCCTGGGCTTCAACAACGAAGACACCCGCAGCCGCTTCGTCGTCAACTTCACGCAGTCGTACTACACGGTCGACATCGACCCGCCCGGCACGGCGGCGGACTTCTTCGACGAGTCCGTCACGCTCGAGGAGGCGATCGAGGAGATCGGCAACGATCCCCCGGCCTACGTCAGCTCGGTCACCTACGGCCGCATGGTCTACTTCACGGTCACCTCGTCGCTGTCGAGCCAGGAGCTTCGCGCCGCCCTCGACTTCGGCTTCAAGGGCACCGTCTCGGTCGACGGCAGCGTCTCGCTGACCCACGAAGAAGTCCTCGAGCAGTCCGAGATCACCGCGCACATCCTCGGCGGCAACGGCGAGATCGCGGTCCAGGCGATCTACGGGGTCGACGAGCTGCGCCAGTTCATCGAGAGCGGCGGCACCTGGTCGAAGGAATCGCCCGGCGCGCCGATCGCCTACAAGCTGGCCTACCTGCACGACGACAGCCCGGCCCGCTACGCGCTGACCACCGACTACGACCTGACCGAGTGCGAGCGCGTCTCGCAAGACGTCCGCGTCGCGCTGCAGAACATCACCGTCGTCGCCGACGGCGGCGACGGGGGCAACGAGCTGGAGATCTACGGTCAGATCTACGTCGCCGACGGCAACGGCGGCCTGCACTACCTGTGGAACCAGCCCTCGAGCAACCCGGTCACGATCGGCACCGGCCAGTCCTGGCCGCTCAACGGCGAGCTCGGCTCCGACATCATTCCCGTCGCGCCCGAGCCCGGCGAAGAGATCGTCATCTACGTCAACCTCGAAGAAGACGACGGCGCCCTCAACCCCGACGACAGCTTCGGCACGCAGGTCGTCGCCCGCCCCTTCGAAGACGGCTGGCGCGCCGAAATCCCGGTCGCGGCGGCCAGCGGCGACCAGCACATCGAGATCAACTTCGACCTCAAGCCCGTGGGCTGATCCTTCCGCCCTGACCCCACGGGTCTGCCTCTCCGAGCCCCGATCGCCACCCGGCGGTCGGGGCTTTCCTCGTTGCGCCGTGCGGAGGCGGGCGACGTTCCTTCCGGGACACCGGACACCGGACACCGGACACCGGACACCGGACCCGAGGCGGCGCGCGCGTCGCGAACCGGGCGCAAAAAAAATGGCCGCGGCCGCAATCTCGTCGGGGGTCGACGGGTACTTCCACCCGCGACATGGAAAGCAAGCCCCGCACCACCCTGGCCACCCTCCGCGACGCCTTGGCCGCCCTCATCGGCTACCCGAGCACGCTCGAGCAGGGCCTGTTGGCTCGTCGTCTCGACGGCCGCGCGAGCTGAGGCGCGCGCTTTGCCAACCCAACCGTCGCCGACGCGCATACCCACCCACAGGAACCGAGACATGAAGACGAAAAGCTCCCTGCGGTCCTTGTTCCGAGCCTTCGCGGCGTTGGTCGGCTACCCGTCCACCCTGCGCGAGGGCCTGCGCGAGGGCCTGCGCGAAGGTCTGGCACGTCGGCTCGACGGCCGCGCACGGCCCACCGCATCGTCGGGCTGAGGGCGCCGCCCCCTACCTACACGCTGCGCCCGGTCGAGCGCGACCCCCACCCACACGGGCCGCGTGATAGCTTGATCGGACAGTGCCACGGCGCAAACGACCTTCGCGCGTCTTCGTGCATCAGACCCCCGAAGCCCCGGAACCCGGCCACCCCCACGAGCCCGACGCTCAGTCCTCGGGCTCGCGCTTCGTCATCGAAGAGCTGCCGCGCAAGCGCAGCGAGCCCATCCGGATCGACGAGCCCAACGAGCGTCGCTGAGGGGCGACCAACGCCCCGACCGCGTCAGCGCCGACGACGGTTTCGCCGGCGGCGGTTGGAGCTTGGTTGCGTGGTCTTGGGAGGAGCGCTGCGCTTGCCGAAGGCGGCCGGCACCGTCGGGGTCAGGCCCGCGTAGCGCGTCTCGTAGACCTCGACGAGCTCGTCACGCTCCTGCCCGAGCCCCGCGCAGAACTCCGCGTCGTCGCCGTCGCCCGTCATCGGAATCGGCGACTGGGCGATCGAGCCCCACAGGTAGCTGTCGGGCTTGTCGCGCGCGACGGCCAGCGCCGCACCATAGGCCTCGCACGGATCGTCGGCGGCCGAGGCCTGCCACAGATCGAGCGCGACCTGAAGCGGCTCGTTGACCTCTTTGGCGCGCCCGCCCGCCCGCAGGTGGTCGAGGGCATCGTGCCGGGCCGACCACGCCAGCGGCTCCTTCTGCACGTTGACCCACGCCAGCAATCGCTCGGTGCCGTCTTCGCCGAGCAGAGCGATCGCCAGTGGCACCGCGTCCTCGCGCATGCGCGGATCGTCGACGAGCTTGAACAGCTGCGCGTGGAAGTCGTCGTCGACGAGGAGGTCCGGCTCGAGCTCGACGGCGCGGCGGTAGTGCTCGAACGCCTCGGGACCATTCTTCTTGGCCCCCCCGGCGACGAGGATCTGCCCCATGCGCCAGTGCAGCTCGGCGTTGTCCGGGTAGCGCTCCAGTAGCGGCTCCAGGGCGATCTGACCGGACTTGTACTCCTTGGCGTCGATGAGCGCATCGACGGCAACGACGCTCGCCTCGAGCTCGGCCTGAGGCGACGTCTCGTCGACGATGATCACGTCTTCGGCCGCGGGTGCGGCGGCGGGCTCGGCGGCCGAGTCGGCGGCCGCAGGCGCGTCGCCGGCCTGTCCCGATTCCTCCGTCTTCGCGTCGTCGGTCGGCGTCGAGTCGCCGCTGGTCGCGACGAACACGATGCCCGCGAACGCGAGGCCTCCGGCGACGTACACGTAGTTGTGCCACGCCGGTCTCGGCGTGGCCGGCGAAGCGGCGGCCGGTGGCATCGGTCGCGGCACGGCATCCTCGGAGGCGACCACCGGCGGTGGTGCGGGCGGCGGCGTCGCGACGGCACCCTGTGGTGCGGGTGGCGGCGGCGGCGGCACGGCGGCGGACACGTCCGCGTCGTCGAGTGCGGCCGGCCTCGGCAACTGCTTGGGCGGCGGCACGGCCACGACCGTCGCCCCCGTGCGATTGGCGACCGGGCCGCTGCCGATGCTCGCCCGCTTGAGCGCCGCACGAGCCGCGGCCGCGTCGGGGAAGCGGTCCCCGGGTGCCTTCTGCAGCAGCCGCGACACGAAGCGCCGCAGCGGCGCGGGCACCGACTCGGGCATCGGCGGCGGATCGTCGCGCAGGTGCGCGCGCAGGACCTTGCCGGGGTCTTCCTCTTCGAACGGCACGTGGCCGGTCAGCGCCTCGTACATCACGACCCCGAGCGAATACAGATCGGTGCGTGCGTCGACGGTCGACGCTTTCGCCTGCTCCGGGCTCATGTAGTGCGGCGTCCCGAACACCATGCCGACCTGCGTCAGCGGCGACGAGCCCTCGCCACGCTGGATCTTGGCGATGCCGAAATCGAGGATCTTGACCACCTCGCCTTCGGGCCCGGCGGTGATGAAGATGTTCTCCGGCTTGATGTCGCGATGCACGATCCCGTGACCGTGGGCGTGCTCGAGCGCATCGAGCACCTGCTGCATCAGCTGCACGACGGCGAACGGGGGCAGCGGTCCCGGCAACCGGCGCGACAGCTCCTCGCCCTCGAGCAACTCCATCACGAGGTAGCTGCGGCGATCCTGCGTCGCCCCGTAGTCCATGATGCGGACGCAGTTGGGGTGGTCCAGCCGCGACGCCGACGCCGCCTCCCGATCGAACCGCTCGACCATCTCGCGGTTGGCGGTGAGCTCGCGATGGAGAAGCTTGAGCGCGACGTCCTTCTTCAGCCCGAGGTGGCGCGCGCGGTAGACCACGCCCATCGCACCGTCGCCGACCACCGCGTCGAGACGGAAGCGCTCCGCGATCGTCGTGCCGACGAGGTCCTCGCCGGGGTTGACGGTCTCGGTCGCCGGAAGACTCATGCCCTCCGATGGTAGACCCTCCGGCCGATCGCCCCCAAGTCGCCACCGTGCGCGGCCGTCGTCGGCGTGGCATAGTGCTTGCGTTCGGATGTTCGACTTTGGGCGACGCGAGCTCGCCGCGCTCGGCGGATTGACGTGCATTGCGCTCGTGATGGGCTGTGAAGGCGAACCCGAGCCAGATCCCCCGCCCCCACCCGTGCGAACTTCCCTGGCGCGCGTGGACGCTTGGACCTACGTCGCCGACGTCGCCGATGACGTGTTCGGGGCGGAGCGACCCGAAGGCATCGTGTGCGACACGGTCGAGGGGCTCGGCTTGGAGAACGTCGGCGTGGACCCGGCGTTCGAGGTCAAGACCGGCATCTGCAACTACGCGACCGTCCAGCAGCCGTCGCTGGGCGCCGTGACCGCCGGGGACACGATCGACGTCCGCGCCTGGCACTGGGAGCTCTTCAACGAGGACGTCGCGCAAGGGCACATGGCGATCGCGATCGACGGCGACGTCATCTGGGAGCGCTGGATCGACATCCCCGCGAGCGCCAACCTCATCGAGGACGAGCTCGTCGCCGAGCGCGACTACCCGGCGGGCGTTGACCTGCAGTTCCACGTGCACAACCATGGGGTCAACTCGTATGACTTCCTCGGCCTGCAAGCGACCTCGTATCCGGAGGATTGACCGGGCGGGGACCGCGATCGCGGCGTTGCTCGTCGCCGCGACGCCGGCGTGCAAGCAGGACGTGGCGTGCGAGGACCAGCCCGGCTGGGTCTGCGCCGTGGCCGGCACCGGCGAGCTCGGCTTCAACCGCGACGGTGCACCCGCCCGCGACTGCGACTTCTTCCTGCCGTCGGCGGCGCGACGCGGTCCAGACGACCGCGTCTACATCATGGACTTCAACAACCAGCGGCTGCGGGTGCTCGAAGACGACGACACGGTCGACACCGTCATCGGCAGCGGATTCCATGCGGTCGCGACCACCGACATCCCGGCGACGACCACCCCGCTGGAAAATCCCATCGATTTCTCCTGGGACTCGCAGGGCCGCCTGGTCTTCGTCTCGTACCACGACCCCCGCGTCCTGCGCCTCGCGCCGGACGGCACGCTGCATGCGATCGCCGGCGCCGACGACGGCGTCGTGGGCGTCGACGGCAATGAAGGCGACGGCGGCCCCGCGCTCGAGGCGTTGTTCATTCAGCCCGACGGAATCGCGATCGCCCCCGACGACACCATCTACGTCTCCGACAGTCTCGCCAACCGTGTGCGAGTCATCCGCGACGGCATGATCGACACCGTGGCCGGCAACGGCGAGATGACGTTTTCCGGCGACGGCGGCCCCGGAATCGAGGCCGCCCTGCACTGGCCATCGGCGATCGAGCTCGACGCCGAGGGCAACCTCTTCATCGCCGAGACGCGCAACCATGTCGTGCGCCGGCTGGCGGTCGACGGCACGATCACCACCTACGCCGGGACGGGCGGGCTGCCGGGCTCGGTGGGCGACGGCGGTCCCGCGACCGATGCCCTACTCGACCAGCCCTACGGGCTCGCGTTCGACGACGCCGGCAATCTCTACGTCGCCGATCGCGGCAACTTCCGCGTGCGCCGGATCTCCCCGGACGGCACGATCGACGCGTTCGCGGGCACCGGCTTCGAGGGTACCTCCGGCGACGGTGGACCCGCCGACCGGGCGCAGTTCGGGTACATGGCGCGGCTGTCGTTCGACGACGACAGCCTGCTCGTCGCCGATCAGTCCAACTCGGTGATCCGACGGATCATGCTGCCCTGATCCGACGTCACGGCACGGCGCACGTGCCGTCGAAACCGTCGGGCTCGACGCCACAGCCGGTGTGACAGCCGATGCACCGCGGCAGGTCGAGGTCGACGACGTTCCGTTCGGCATCGACCTGCTCCCAGGACCAGCCCAGCGTGTCCGGCGACGCACCGGGGGCGAGCTTGCGCATCACCGTCCACTGCAGGACGTCGCCGGCACACGCGGTGTCGCCGAAGTCGTACTCCTCCTTGAGCACGACGGCCCCTTCCGGGAACGGCACGTCACGGTCGTTGTACGGTCCGAGCGCCACGGGATCGGCGAGGATCCGGATGTTGTGCAGGTCGTGGTCGCCGCTGCTGCGACAGTTGCGAACCTCGGTGTAGCTGCCGGCGTAATCCGCCGGAAACGACGGCTCGAGATCGCCGAGCGTGTCGCCGGACTCGCCGCCGTCGTCGCCGGGACATCCGGTACCCAACGCCAACGCCAGCAGGCCGGCCGCCACGAGACGGCCGGCGGTGTCCGACGACATCCCGGTCACGGCAGCACGATCGAACGAATGACGTTGTTGCCGGTGTCGGCGACCATGAGTTTTCCGGCGGCGAACTCGACCCCGAAGGCCAGGCTCAGGTGCGCCAGCGTCGGGTCGTCGCCGTCGCCGTCGTATCCCGGCTCTCCGCAGATCCCCACCGCCGTCTCGATCGTGCCGTCCGGCCCGATCGCCCGCACGCAGTGGTTGCGCACGTCGGAGAAGTACAGCGTGCCGTCGTCGCCGAACGCGAGGTCGACCGGGAAGTTGAGCACGGCCTCGGTGGCCGGCCCACCGTCGCCGGCGTACCCGCTCTGCGGAACGCCGTCGACCGGCGCGGTGCCGGCGACCCGGTGCACGATGCCGTCCGTGTCGATCATGCGGATGAGATGGTTGCCGGTGTCGGCGAAGTACAGGTTGCCCTGCCCGTCGAACACGATGCGACCGGCGGGCTGCGCCGACTGGCCGAACGGCTGCGACATCCGCATCTGCGTGGCCGGCCCTTCGTCGCCGCCGTAGCCGGGCGTGCACGGCTTGGAGCAGAACTCCGCCGGGTCACCGCAGACGGCCTTGCCCGATGGGCCATTCGGGCCATCCGGGCACGCCGTGGGCTCCACGCCCTCGGCGCAAAGACCCGGACCGGCGGGTGCCGGCGCGTCCACGACACAGCGACCCGCGAGCAGGTGGATGTTGTCGTCGGCCCCGATGAACCTCAGCACCTGGTTGGCCTGATCCATGATCACCAGGTTGCCCGCCGGGTCGTAGGCGATCGACGCCGGCAGGTCCAACGAGGACGTCAGCGCCGGCCCGTCGTCGCCGAAGTACGCCCGCTTGCCGTCGCCGCACGAGTCCTCGACCGCGCCGGTGGCCCGATCGACCTCGCGGATCTTCGAGTTGTGCCACGCCGCCATCACGACCTTCGTCCCCGTCTGGTCGAGGATGATGTTGGTCGGATGGTTGAAGTCGCCGTTCTCGGGATCGTCGAGGCTACCGCCGAGCTCACCGCGGCCGGCGACCCACTTGACCATGCCATCGGCGGTCAGCTCGCGCAGGCGGTGGTTGTTCCAGTCGAGCAGGTACAGCGTGCCGTCGGGCGTGGTCAGTGTGTCCTGCGGTAGCGAGAACTTCGTCTCGAGCGCGGGAATCTCCACGTTGTCGGCGTCACGGTCGTAGCCGTTCTCGCCGTTGCCCGCGATCGTGCAGATGATGCCGGGCGTCTCGGGATCGCAGCCGGCGTCGTCGTCGTTGCAGGCGGTCAGGCCGAGCAAGGTGCCGGCCGCGAGGGTGGTGACGATCAAACGGTTCACTTGGCCACCTTCACGATCCGGTGATTGAGCGTATCCATGACGTACAGGTTGCCTTCGGGGTCGAACGACACGCCGAACGGTCGCCGCAAGCGGGTCTCGGTGGCGAGCAGCCCTTCCTCGTCGTCGAGGCCGAGCTCTCCGGTACCGACGACCGTGCGGATCGTGCCCGATGCCAGCTCGATCGCTCGCACCACGCCGTTGTCGGTGTCGGCGAAGTACAGGTCGCCGTCGGGACCGATCTCGAGGTCGCGCGGTCCTCGAAGCGTCGCCTGCAGGGCCGGGCCGCCGTCGCCGGAGAAGCCCGCCTCGCCGGTGCCGGCGAACAGATCGATGGTGCCGGTGGCCAGGTCCATCACGCGGATCCGGTTCACCTCCGTGTCGGAGATGTACAGCTTGCCGGCGTGGTGAACGATGCCGCCGGACGGGTTGGGGTTGGAGCCCGCGGCCCAGGAGAACTCGGCATCGATCGCCGGTCCGCCGTCACCGGAATAGCCGCTGGTTCCCGCACCGGCGACCGTCTCGATCACGCCATCGGTGTCGATGCGACGGATCCGCCAGTTTTGCTGGTCGACGAGGTAGAGGTTGCCCACCTCGTCGTAGGTCGCGTCGTTGACCTGCTTGAACAGCGTCGCCG
>CALBMM010000038.1 GCA_937896535.1 uncultured Pseudomonadota bacterium | reverse complement strand
GGTCTCTGCAACGATCACCCCGAGGTGGCCGACCCTTCGACGGTGACGCCGCGGCGCTCTACCCCAGCCCGGCGAACGAAACCCCCGAGAGCTTCGCGGTCGCCATGACCGAATGCAGGGCCGCGACCCGGCCGTCGGAGGCCAACTCCAACGCGAGCACGATCCGCCGCGCCGCTCGAGGATGCTGCGGCTCCACCACCACCACCACGGCCGGCGCCCCGTTGATGGATCGGATCTCCGCCGCCCGCACGTCGCCGTGCTTGGCCACGCCGAGGTAGAAGCGCGCGATCTTGTCGGCGCCCGCGATCGGCTTGAGCGCCGCGAGGAACTCTCCGCCGCCGTCCGAGCGCATCACGGCGTCCTCGGTCAGACACGCGGTCAGACCTTCGAGATCGTCGGCGGCGATCGCTGCCATGAACTTGGCCAGCATCGCGGCGACCGTCGCGTCCGAGGCCGGCTCGGACCCCGCCTCGCGCGTGCGGGCGTGGGCCATCGCCTTGCGGGCGCGGTGCAGCATCACCCGCACGTTGTCCGGGGAGACCTCGAGCATCTGTGCGGTCTGGGGGCCGCTGTAGCCGAACGCGTCGCGCAGCAAGAGCACGGCGCGTTGCTGCGGCGAGAGCACCTCGAGCGCGAGCAAAAAGCCCAGCTGCAGCGATTGCAGGGCGCCGTAGCGGACCTCGGCGTCGGGCGCCGTGTCGATGGGAGCGAGGCGCGGGCTGCCGGCCGGCGTGTCGACCGGCATCGGCAACCACGGCCCGGCGTACGCCCGCAGACTTCGGCGCCGCAACGCATCGACGCACAGACGCGTGGCGACCGTCGTCAGCCACGGCCGCCACGGACGGGTCTTGTCGGCAGGCGGGCGGGCGATCGCCCGGGCAAAGGTGTCCTGCACGAGGTCCTCTGCCTCGGTCGCGTTGCCGGTCATGCGGTAGCACAACCCCCACAGGTACTCGGCGTGGGTGGAGAACAGTTGCTCGAAGTCGACGTCGTGCATGGCCTTCGGACCCTCCACGAACGAGGCGACCGCAGCGTGACACGAAGGGGTCAGCGCAGCGGCACCGTCCGGCTCGCCTTGCGAAACTCGACCGAAAACCCTCGAAATCGCGGCAGTATCTTCGCCGGCGGGGGCTTGCCCGAGCCGCCCGAGCGCGCGTGCAGCACCACTCGCCGCGCGCGCAGGTCGACCTCGCAGTCGCAATGACAGCCCGCGTGCGACCACGTCCGGCAAAAGTCGTTGGCCAGACGCTCGGGCTCGCGGGAATCGAGCGCACGCGCGATCGCGTGCGCCGTGAGATCCGGCTGAAGATCCGCGGGGCCGACCAGACTCAGATCCTCGGCGCGCTCCACTCCCAACGCCCCCAGCCGTGTCGCGATCCAGACGGCCACGTCGGCCGGAGCGCGGGCGTCGTCGTCGGCCGCGGCGAGCTGATCGAGCAACGACCACACGAACACCGCGTCCAGTAGCGCCGGCCCACCGGACTCGCGCCACAGCGCGCCGTCGACCACGAGCCGTGCGGCGGCCTCGCACAGCGCCCGGCCCGAGAGCGGCTCACGCGCGCTGTCGAGCGCGACCCCGCCGTAGCGCACCGCGACGTCGGCGACGATCGTGGGATACGGCTGGCCGCGCGTCAGCAGCACCGGGGGCCCGACCGTCGCCTCCCCCAGACCGGCCGCCAGCAGATCCGAGGGCGTGCACGACAGCAGCAGCCCGCCCCGCCCCTGCGCGCGCCGACCGATCCCGAGCCAGGCCAGCTCGAGCACGAGCGCGGCCCTCGGAGGATCGGGCTGGGCCGTCTCGTCCACCGCCGGGACGCGATACGGGCGCACGCCGACCTCGACACCGACGTCGTTGGCCCACGGTGCCGAGGCGCCCTCGCGCCCGCGCGACTTGGTCCGACGCGCCCGCGGCACGAACGCGGCCTCGGGCACGCGTCGCAGCAGATGGGCCACGAGCGCCTCGCGGGGCATCGATGTCGGTGGCGGCGCTTCGGCGCCGAGGATCCGGCGAAGGGCCCGGGCGAGCTTGCGCGTCTCGGCCATCACGGCGCCGTGCAGACCCAAGCCGGCGTCGTCGTCGGCCCACAGCGCCCGCAGTCGGACCTCGACCTCGTCGCGGGCCCCCGCCCACCGCTGCGCGCGGGCTTGATCGACGCGCGCCGACGACGACGGCAGGACCGGATCGCGACCGACCTCGACGATCGCAGCGAGGTCGGCGAGCACGCCGGCGAGGGACGCGGGTGGGTCCGCACAGAAGCGAGCGGACAACGACGACACCGGCAAGCGTCCCCGCGCGCGACCAGCCGCCGTCCATGTACCGTCGTCGGTCATCTCCCCGGTCGCGACGAGCCGAGCCCGCGCCGCCTCGACCGCGAATCGCGGCGGCGGGGTCACCCAGGGCGCCGACCACAGTGCCTCGCCGCACAGCCCCACCTGCGCCGCGCGCAGCAACCATTCGTCGAGCTCGATGCGCGACAGCTCCGGCGCGGTCTCGGCCTGCAGCGCAAAGCCCTCCGCCCACAGCCGCACGCATCGGCCCGCGCGCACGCGACCGGCCCGCCCCGCGCGCTGCTCGGCCGACGCCGCCGAGATCGGCACCAACGCCAGGACCGACCGCCCCGCTTGGTGGATCGGCAGGCGGGCGAGCCCGGCATCGACGACCGTGGTCACGCCGGGCAGCGTCAGCGACGTCTCGGCCACGTTCGTCGCGACGAAGACCCGACGATGGGTGCACGGAGCGAACGCGGCGACGAGTTCACCCGGCGGTAGCCCGCCGTGGACGGGGACGACCTCGGCGTCGATGTGCGCGAGCGCGACGACGCAAGCCTCGATCTCGCGCTTGCCCGGGACGAACGCGAGCACGTCGCCGTCGTCGGGCGCGCCGCCGACCGCGGCCGCGATGCGTGCCGGTAGATCGTCGGCCGTGGGACCGGTGTCGCCCACGTACGAGACCGCGACCTCGAACGCACGCCCGGCCGAGGTCACCACGGACGCGCCCAACGCAAACGCGAGCGCCTCCGCCTGCACCGTCGCGCTGCACACGACCAGTCGCGTGCTCGCCCCGGCGTCGATCGCCGCGCGCACGCACGCGACCAACAAGTCCGTTTCGGCTCCGCGCTCGTGGAACTCGTCGACGACGATCGTGCCGAAGCCACGCACCGCATCCGCCCCGCCCGCGAGACGATGCAGCGCGATGCCAGGGGTGACGAACGTGATTGCCGTCGCGTCCGAGCACTGCTTGTCGAAGCGCACCTCGTAGCCGACCTCGTCACCGACCCGACCGTCGCGACCACGTGCCACCCAGGTCGCCAGCGCGCGCGCGGCCACGCGGCGGGGCTGCACCACGAGCACGGGTCCGCGACCGGCGTCGGCGGCCCAGCCCGGCAGGCGCGTCGACTTGCCGCTGCCCGTGGGTGCCTGCACGAGCACGGTCGGGCCGGCCTGCAGCGCGGCGAAGAACCGCCCCTTCGCTTCGTCGATCGGAAGCGAGGAGGTCACACCGAGCTCGTCCGCGTCCTCGGGTCAGCCCGGCAGAATGCGGAACTGCGTGTGCCCGACCAGCATCAGGGCGCCAAAGCCCAGCGCCCCGCCGCTGCGCACCCGCAGGTAGGTACCGTTGGAGCTGCCGAGATCCTCGACGAACACCTCGGAACCATCGACGAGAAAGCGGCAGTGATTGCCCGACACGTACGTGTCGTCCGGGAAGACGATGTCACCGTCGTCGCGCCCGAGCCGCAGGCCCGCCCCCCCGACCGGATACTGCTCGGGCGTGTCGGACCTCGGCTTGTAGACCGCCAGCGATCCGCGGACGCCGGCATCGGTCCCCTCGGGCAGCTTGGCGTAGTACAGCGCCGACTGACCGACCTTGAGCTCGTCACCGTCACGCACGGCGCTGCGCTCGACGACCTGCGTGTACACGGCACACGCCTCGCCGAGCTCGTGCAGCACGATTCCGCCGGGGCCCGGACGAACGCGCACGTGCCGACCGTGCATGTTGCCGTCGGCGGCCCACGGCGTGCCCGGGGCGCGACCGATCTCGAACTCTTCACCGGGCTCGATGCGCTGCTCGGCCACCGCCTCGCCCTCGGCCCCGAGCGCCACGAGGCGCACCGCCGCGACCGGCACCGCGGCCTTGCTGCCGGCCAGCGGCGAGATCACGGTGCCGTCGGGTGTCTGTGCGACCGCCTGCGGCATCGGAGGTGGCTGCGGCTCGGTCGATTCGGGGAAGCTGAACTCGCCCGAGGCCGCCGCGTCGTCCTCCGGCGATCCGTGGAACGGTCGCGGCGACGCCGGTCGCGAGGTATCGGTGGGAACCACGGTCGTGCGCGGCAGGGTGCCCGCGGAGGGCGCGACCGAAACGGGGGCCGACGGCGGCTCGCCGACGACCGTATTGCCCGACTGCGCCGGGACGGGCGTCAGCGTGCCCGGTGGGATCGTCTTGCCCGTGCGCGCCGGGCCGGGGTCGGGCGCGAGCTCGTCGAGATCGTCGAGGTTCACCTCGAGATCCTCGACCGCCACGATCTCGCCGCCGGTGACCGACGAGGTCGGCTCGGGCGACGGCGCCACCACGGAGACCGACTCGGGCCGCAGCTCGACGATCTCCTCGATCTCGTCGAGCTCGTGGATCTCGTCGAGCTCGTCGAGCTCGCCCACGTCCTCGAGCTCGCCACGCACGGCGACCACGTCGATGTCGCCGGTGTCGATGTTCTTGGTGACGTTGGTGTCGTCGCGATCGTCGTCGAGGTCGACCTCGAGCAACGGCAGCGCCGAGTCCTGCAGCGGCGTCGCCTCCGGGGCACCGAGGAAGCGGCCGCTGTCGACGGTCGCCGGCGCGCCCGGCTCGTCCTCGTCGTACGGATCGAGGGCCGCGACGAGACTGGGGTGCAGCAGCGAACGAGCGTCGATCTCCAGAGATGGATCGACCTCGATCTCGCCGTCGACCCGGACGCTGCCGGACTGCCCGACGGGCACCGACTGGCTCGGCCCGGTCGTCGAGGCCTGGCGGGCCGCGTCGGCGACCGCCGCTCGGGCCAGCCGCGCCGCCTCGGCCGCCCGCGCGACCTCGTGAGCCTTGACCTCCTCGGCCTCCTTCGCGGCCTCGGCCACCGCCGCCTTGACCTTGCGCGAGACCGCGGCGCGCTTGGCCGCGCGCGATGCTTCCTCGGCGGCACGGGCGGCGCGGCGGGCCTCCTCGCGGGCCTTGGTCGCGCGCTCGCGTGCCTGCCGAGCGATGCGCTCGGCCTCGTCGGCTTCCGCCTCGGCGTCGCGCGCCTTGTCGGCCGCACGCTGGGCCAGCTCGATCTTCTCGCGCTCTTCGGCCGTGACGCGACGCGCCGACGCTTCGGCGCGAGCGGCCCGGCGAGCGCCCTCGCGGCGTTCCTCTTCACGCCGCGAAAGCTCGGCCTCGGCGGCCTCGGCTTCGAGGACGCGGCGATCGACCTCGGCGACGTCCGGCGCCTCGCCGGGCACGTGCAAGAGCTCGGGCTTGGGTCGTCGCGCCGGCGCATCGTCGGCCGGCTCGGCCGCGTCCGCCTCCGCCTCGGGTGCCGGGCCGGTGACGACGCGCGGTCGCGCCAGCGGGGCCGATGCGTCTGCGGCGGGCGGCTCGGGCGTCTCGGGCGCGACCTTGGCGACGGTCGGCTCGCGGTCGTCTTCGTCTTCGTCTTCGTCTTCGTCTTCGGCTTCCGCTTCCGCTTCGGCTTCCGCTTCGTCGCCGTGGTCGTCCTCGTTCGGCGGCGCGGTCACGCTCTCGGTCGGGTCGTCGTCGTCGTCGGGCTCGTCGACGACGATCACCGGCGCGGGCTCGGGCAGGGTCGGCGTGATCGCCAGCGGCTCGGGCTCGGGCTCGACCGCCTCGTCCAAGGCGAGCTCGGGCTCGACCGCCTCGTCGAACGCCAGGTCGAGGTCGGCCTCGATCCGTAGATCGTCGTCGTCGTCGTCGTCGTCGTCCGCCGACAGGTTCAAGGCGGGCGCGGACGCGGACGCGGTGTCGATGACCGTCTTGGCCCCCGGCCTCGGCTCGAGCGTTTGTGCCTCGTCGTCGACATCGGCCGGCGCCTCGGCGCGTTCGCCCCCGACCTCGGCCAGCACCGCCTCGATCTCGGGGTGGCCCGGGTACTTGTCGGCGAGCGGGCGCAGAGCCGAGCGCGCTTCCTCTTCGAGACCTTGCAGCAGAAAGAACCGAATCTCGGCCAGATCCTCGGTGAGGTCGGGCCACTGCTCTGGCGGCGACAGATCCGGCCCTTCCTTGCGCGGCTTGGCGGCGGGCTTGGGCCCCGAGTCGACTTCCGTGGGACGGGCGTCGCGGGCCGGGGCCGCCTCTTCCTTCTCTTGGGCCCGCGGCTCGGCCCGCGGCTCGGTGACGCGATCGGTGGCCGAGACGTCCGGGCGCGCGCCGGGGGGCTTGGAACCGGGCCGCGGTGCCGCGGTGATCCGCAGCTTGTCGGGCTTGACCGGATCGACCGGCGGACTGGTGCGGGCCTTGGACGCGAGCCCGGGCTGCGTGGGGGTGCTGCTGAGCAGCGCTCGAGGCGTCTTGGTCGTCTGCTGCTCGGTCCGACGCTTGCGAAGCCGCTCGTCGGCGAGGGGCTCGTGGGCGTTGGGCCGCGTGGCGACCTTCTCGAGCTTGACGCGTCGGGCCCCCGTGGGGGGCGCGGGGTCGGCCTTCGCCTCCGGATCGATCACCGTGATCTTGTCGGACGGCTGCACGTCGGCGGGACGCGGTGCCGCGACCTCGGGCGCAGGGGCGGGCGCCGCCGACGGCATCGGCTCGGCCGGTCGCGCGGGCGGCGTGGGCAGGCTCTGCCGCGCCTGCTCGGTCACCGGCGACAGCTGCGTGCGATCGACCCGGTCGGGCGTGAAGACGGGACGCCCCGGCAGCTCACGGGCGTCGACGAGGTTCGCCGCGATCTCGGGCTCGGACGCATCGATCTCCATTCCGGGCGCACCGTGGGGATCTCGCGTGCCGCAGTTGCCGCAAAAGAGAGCATCGAAGGGCGTAGCCTCCCCGCACGTGCGACACGGCATGTCGGACGCCGACGGCGGATCCGTGCCGAGCGCGAGCTGTGCACCACATTGGTGGCAGACCGTCGCCGCGGCCGGCACTGGGCTCTGGCAATTCCAGCACCCCTCCGCCTCCCCGCCGGAGGCCACATTGTCGGTCCCGCCGACCACGAGCGCCGCCAGCATACCCAAGTCGGCCCTTTTGGGCGATGTCGCCACGGCGACCCGCCCCGCGGCTCGCCCCCCGGCCCCGGGCCCGAGGTGACGGCGGGGCCCGATTGTGGCAAGGGGCCCCCATGACGCGTGCGGAGCGAGCCGAGCGAATTGGTCGGATCCTCGACGAGCTGTACCCCCAGCCCCCGATCCCCCTCGACCACGCCGACCCGTTCACGCTGCTGGTCGCGGTGATGCTGTCGGCCCAGAGCACGGACAAGAAGGTCAACGAAATCACCCCGGCCCTGTTCGCCGAGGCCTCCACCCCCGCCCAGATGGCCGCGCTGCCGGTGGCTCGGATCCAACACCACATCCGCGCGATCGGGCTCGCCCCGACCAAGGCCAAGAACATCCGTGCCACTGCGCAAGCACTGCTGCGCGACCACGACGGACGCGTCCCCGCCGACCTCGACGCACTCGAGGCCCTGCCGGGCGTGGGTCACAAGACGGCCTCGGTCGTGATGTCGCAGGCGTTCGGGGTGCCGGCGTTCCCGGTGGACACGCACATCCACCGGCTCGCGGCGCGCTGGCGACTGTCGGACGGCAAGAACGTGACCAAGACCGAGGCCGACCTCCGGAAGGTCTTCGACCCCTCGACCTGGAATCGTCGCCACCTGCAGATCATCTATTTCGGGCGCGAGCACTGCCCGGCGCGGCACCACGATCTGACCCAGTGCCCGATCTGCAGCTGGGCCGCGTCCAAGGCACGGATCGCGGCCGAGGCAGCCGGCCGCTGAAATGGCGGTATGGTCGGCGCCGTGAAGCAGTCACGCGCGTCGATCACGGCGATGTTCGTCGCGCTGGGCCGCGGCCTGGGGACCGACGACGCGACCGCCGAACGTCCGGCGGCGCGGCTGGTGCCCGGACCACTGTCGTGGACGCTGGACGCGATGCACCGACTCGGACCCTTGTCGGCGCCGGCCCGACTCGCCGCCCGGTTCGCGACGGCGGGCATGGTCGACCACGTCACGATGCGCACGCAGGCGATCGACGCGGCCGTGGACGGGGCGATCGATCGGGGCGTGCAGCAGCTGGTGATCCTCGGCGCCGGGCTGGACGCCCGCGCGTGGCGACTGCCCCAGCTGCGCGACGTGGTGGTGTTCGAGCTCGACCATCCGGCGTCGCAGGCGGTCAAGCGCGACAAGATCGGCGAGCTGCAGTCGCACGCCCGCGACGTTCGCTTCGTGTCGATCGACTTCGAGCGCGAGTCGGTCGGCGACCGGCTGCACGCGCTGGCCCACGACGCGCACCGGCCCACGATGTGGATCTGGGAGGGGGTCACGCCGTACCTGCAGCCCGAAGCGATCGACGGGACGCTGGCCGACGTGGCCGCCCGCTCCGCCGCCGGCAGCACGCTCGCGATGACCTACGCGGTCGATCAGCTGCCGGGGCCGCGGCTGCTCCACGCCCCCATCCGCTCCGCCTTCGCGGTGCTCGGCGAGCCGTTGCGAGGCCAGATGTCGACCGCCCGCGCCGCGGCGCGCCTGGCCGACGCGGGCTTTTCCCTCGACGACGACACGGGCTCGGCGGACTGGGCCGCACGCTTCGGAGGCATGGCCCGGCTGGCCCGGCCGTTTTCGTCCGAGCGACTCGCGGTCGGTACCAAGGCCTGAGGCCCGATCACTCGCGGCCGGCAAACAGGGCCTGCAGCGACTTGGCCCAGTTGTCGAGACCGCCGATCGTGCTCTCGAGCACCGCCGGCGAGTCGGCGAGGCGCTCGATGTGCTTGGCGAGGTGCTCGCGCGCCCGCGTGAGGCGAGAGCGCACGGTCCCCTCGGGGATGTCGAGCACCTCGGCGAGCTCCTTGGTGCTCAGCTGCTCCCAGTAGTACAGCTCGATCGCGATCTGGAAGTCGACCGGGATCAGCCGCAGCGCCGCGAGCAAGAGCTTCTGCTCGGCCCTCGCCCCCATCACGGTCGCCGGAGACGCCCCGAGGTCGGCGACCGAGTGCGTGCCGAGCTCGACCACGCGATCGCGCGTGCCCTTCTTGCGAAAGTGCATCAGCAGCTGATTGCGGGCGATGGCGAAGAGGTACGTGCGAAACGAGGCCGAGCCGCGGAAGCGGTCCCGCCCGTCCACGCAGGCCAAGAAGGTGGTCTGCGTCAGGTCCTCGGCGACGGCGTCGGCGACCTTGTTGCGGAAGAACCGAAACAGCGCGGCGAAGTGCCGCTCGAAGAGCTGATCACCTGCCACCCGGTCGCCGCCCTGCCATCGGTCGAGCAGCTCGAAGTCCTCGGCGGCGGGCTCGGGCACGTCTGTCACGGTACCACCGGGCGGGCCCCGTGCGCCTCGCCGCAGATCGGCCCCTGGCGACGAGCCGGCGTACGGCCGGGATCCGGCTTGATCGCCCCGGCCCTGCCGCCCTAACCTTTCGGCCAACGTGCGAATCCGGTACGCGGCGCGAACCGACGTGGGAATGGTTCGGACCCACAACGAGGACTACTTCGCACTCATCGAAGAGGAGAAGCTCTTCATCGTGGCCGACGGGATGGGCGGTCACGCGTCCGGCGACGTGGCCAGCAAGATGTCGGCCGACACGATCGGTGAGTTTTATCGGATGACGCGCAACCACGACGCGCCGTGGCCGTACCGCTACGACACCAGCCTGTCGTACGCCGAGAACCGGATGGTCGCGTCGATCCGACTGGCCAACGCGCGCATCCACGAGGCGGCGCAGCGCAACCGCAACCAGCGCGGCATGGGCACGACGATCGTCGCGTTCCACGTCAACGGCGACCGCGCCTACGTGGCGCACGTGGGCGACTCGCGCTGCTACTTGATCCGCGCCGGCCGGATCCAGTCGCTGACCCGCGACCACTCGCTGCTCGAGGACTATAAGGAAGCGCGACCGGATCTGACCGACGAGGAGATCCGCGACTTCCCCCACAAGAACGTGATCACGCGCGCGCTCGGGATGCGCGAGACGGTCGAGGTCGACCTGTGCGAGATCAAGCTCGAGGACGGCGACCGCTTCATGCTGTGCTCGGACGGGCTGTGCGGGATGCTCGAGGACGACGAGATGTTTCAGATCGTCGAGACCGCCAAAGACCCCGAAGACGCGGTCGGAGAGCTGATTCACCGGGCCAACGACGCGGGCGGCACCGACAACATCACGTCGATGATCATCGAGTGCGCGTACTAGTTTCGACGAAGGGGCCTCGCGCCCCTTCCCCCGCCGCCGGCTAGCGCCGGCTCGGGGCCCCGACCCCAGCGGGCGCGATGGCTCGCGCCGGTCCTGCAAAGAGTCTCCAACCGGTTCGCATGATTTCTCGACGGCCTGACGCCGACGCTTCGCGGCGCACGATTCTCGACGCGGCACGCGGGTGCTTTGCCGCGGCCGGGTTCGCCGGCACGTCGATGAGCGACATCGCGGCGGCGGCGTCGGTGACGCAGAGCCTCATCCATCATCATTTCGGATCCAAGGAGGCGCTGTGGCGCGAGGTTCGCCTCGGCGCCGTCGCGCAGTACCAACGGCGCGTGGCCGAAGCGATCGCCGGCGAAGGCCCGACGCGCGAGGCGATGGCGGCGCTGTTTCGATACTTCGGCGACAACCCGGACGTCGTGCGTCTGTGCGCGTGGGCGCAGTTGTCGGGCGAGTCGAGCGGCGAGCCGGGCGACGCGCCGAGCGATCCGGTCGGCGCGATCGCCCGGGCCCAGGCCGAGGGTCGGATCCGCGGTGACGTGCCGGCGGGCCACCTGCTCGTCGCGCTGACCGGCCTGGTCCGCAACTGGTTCGAGGACCGCAGCCTCGTGGGTGAGTCCGGCCCGCGGCCGGCTCACGATGCGCCGTCGGGGCTCGATGCGGTGGACGAGGCCTACTTGGACGCGGTGTGGCGCGTCTTCGAGGGGGGCGCCTCGTCCTCCGGCGCCGCGTAGCGCGCAGGACGAACCGTCCCCGGCCCCACCCCGTACCGGCCCCGGGGTGTCAGCGCGAGCCGGGTCGATCGTTGCTGGAGAGGTCCCCGCTCGGGGGCCGGGCAACGCGTACGTGCAGATCTTCACGACCGGGCGTGGCGCCGCCACAGGCGCCATTTCGACGCGTTCGAACCGTGTCTTGAAGGTGTACGCAAACCGGTCACCTATCGTAGGATTCGCCGGTTCTTGCTCCCGGGACCTGCAGGCCCTCAGTGGGAGCAAAACCGAGATTGGACGCACGATTCATGACGATTGAGGCGACAAAGTCGGCGATGCGCAAGCTGCTGCTGTCGGTCGGCAGCGCGGCGGCGCTCGTGGGTATGTCCATGGCGGCCACTGGCTGCATCGAGGACAGCGATTGCGGCATCTGTGACCCGGACAACCTGATCCTGGAGAGCATCTCCGGGATCAACTACGCCGGGCGCAAGATCAACGTACTCGGCCCCAACTGCGAGGGTGAAGCGTGCCCGGACTCCGTGTCCTCCGGCTCGTACTTCATCGAGGACATCGGCCCGTGCGAGGAGACCGAGGAGGCGATCGAGTCGCCTCGCGGTCCGGCCGAGTACTGCAAGATCTCGCCGCTGGTCTCGAGCTTCGGCATCGAGTTCATCTTCAACAACCTTCTGGACCCGACCTCGATCGAGCTCGTTCGCAAGCGGCCGGACAACCCGCAGCTGTTCGAGGTCTACGACTGGAAGAGCCAGGTGCTCGAGGTCCAGGGCCCGATCACCCGGTACAACGGCGACTACCTCAAGGGGCAGACCGACCGACCGGACCAGGTCACGCGCCTCGTCAACCTCTCGTGCATCGACAACCTGCGCGATGCCGGCCAGACGTTCGGCCACGAGGACTACGAGAACCCGCTGACCAACCCGTGCAATACGGTCGCCGGCGGTGTGCCGCTGAAGATGCGCGGCTCGGAGTCCGACGGCTCCACGCCCAAGACCAAATCCTTCCGGGGCATCTGGGGCTCGTACAGCAACAGCTGCGACACCCCCGAAGAAGGTCCGGACGTGTGCTGCTCGCGCTGCGACTACCTGCTGGGCACCCAGGTCGCCAAATATGGTCTGACCAGCGGCACCAGCACGCTGTCGGAGAGCGAAGCCCGGCCGCTGTTCCGCACCCCGAACGCGGGCGGTGGGGCCACCGCGATCACCTGCGACGCGACCGAAGGTGATCCGTTCATCGAGTGCGCCGGCTTCATTCCGTGGGCCAATCGCTCCGAAGAGGAGACGACCTACCGGTACCGTTTCTGCGACCCGACCGACCCGGCGTGCGAGGCCGCGGACTACTCGGTCCCGTACTACGACCAGCTGCGCGAGCTGCATCCGTCGCAACGACCGGCCGGCCTCGAGCGTCAGGCCGCCAAGTGCACGTCGACCGCCGAGTGCCGCAGCTCCGAAGGCCACAACCTCTCGGGCACCAACTGCGTGGGCGTCACGCCCGAAGGCCAGGCCTGCGCTCCCGAGCGCACCGAGGACTGCGCCGAGGCGACCTGTGTCGCCGAGTGGTTCGTGACCTGCGCGACCAACCCCGACACGACGGGCGACCAGGGCTACTGCGTCGACAAGCGGTTCTCCGACCGTGGGGCCGGAGCGTGCCTTCTGTCCAGCGGCGGCTTCCCGGCGCTGTGCGGCGAGGACAACGTGAGCAACTGCCAGGATGCGCCGGCCAATACCCGCATCGCCTACTGCGACAACGACGAGGACGGCTCGCTGTTCGCCGACGAGTGCTGCCACGACTCGCTGCAGCCCGGAAACGGTGGGGTCTGCGACCCCTACTTCCAGGACATGCGCCCGATCCCCGGCGGCTACGAGCGCAACGAGAACCTGCCGGAGGCCACGCGTGACTGCCGTTGTGAGCTTCCCGCAGCCGAGGGCTGCGCGCAGGTCGTCCTCGCGAGCTGTCTCGACGGCGAAGGCAACCTGCGGCCGGACCGAGCCGGCCAGTACGCGGTCAAGTTCGTCAGCCGCCCCGGCGGCGTCATCTACGACCCCGCGGTCAAGGGCTTCGAGTGGCGCCCCGCCGACCTCGGTGGCGTGCCCCGGGCCGACATCGAAAGCTGCGCCGAAGGACGCGGTCTCATCGCCGACCGCAACATCGAAGACGGCTGGCGGGCGCACGACGCGTTCCTCGGCGAGAACTTCGAAGACTTCGACCGCGCGTTCTGCTCCGGCCAGGAGTACCGCGTGGTGTTCAACGGTCCTGGTGCCGACATCGAGTTCGTCAAGGACAAGGTCGGCAACACGCTCGAGGGCAAGACCGAGTACACGTTCGAGACGCCGCAGTTCCACGTGGTGCCCGGCTCGGGCTTCCCGACCGACAACCTGCGCATCGGCGCGTGCGACGAGTTCTCGATCCGGTTCTCGAACAAGTACGACATGAGCCCGGAGAACGTCGCCAAGCTCGAGATCTGGCAGATCGCCGAGGCGGGCGTGACGACCGCGGAGAACTTCATCGGCAAGGTCGCCGGTGGCTACAACTGCGCCAAGGACGAGGCCGAGTTCGACGCGACGGGCCTTCCGCCCTGTCTGACGGTCGACATCGAGGCCCAGGACACCGGGCAGGTGGCCGTGCAGATCGACCCCGCCGAGTTCGGCCCGGTCCTTCAGACCGGCTCGACCTACCGTCTCGTGGTGCCCGGCCTGACCGACCTTGGCCAGATGAACGACCCCGCGGTGTACGCCACGGCGTTCTGGGATGCGTGCGGCATGCCGCTCATCCTCGGCGATACGACGGAGGCGGACTTCCTCTACGACTTCACGATCGACCCGCCCAAGTGCAAGGAGGACGAGGACAACGACAACATCCAGCTGTCGTGTGACAACGCCCCGGACTTCTTCAACCCCGACCAGGGCGACGGCGACCGCGACGGCGTGGGCGACGTGATCGACCTGTGCCCGACCGTCCCCTCGAGCGCGGCCAATACGGCCGACTCCGACAAGGACGGCGTGGGCAACGAGTGCGACAACTGTCGCCAGACGGTCAACCAGTACAACGAGGCCACGGCGAACCCGCCCGACTACATGCTGGTCCGCAACATCCCGTTCCAGGGCGACACCGACGGCGACGGCATCGGCGACGTTTGCGACAACTGCGTGACGGTCGCCAACTGCGAGAACTACGGCCCGTCCAACCCCTGGTCGCCCGGCGATCCGATCGAGTTCGACGACTTCAACCTGTGCCAGCAGGACAACGACTCGAACATGGTCGGTGACGCCTGCGCACCGGCGGACGAAAACGACTTCGATCCGGACGTGGCGGCGGGGCCGATCGGCATCGGGCCCGACGACGACTTCGACGTCGACGGGATCGCCAACGCCGACGACGCCTGCCCGCGCCAGCCGCTGCCGGAGCGCATCGCCTGCACGACCGACGAGGAGTGCCCCGCCAACAGCGAGTGCGCCGTGGCGTACGGCGTGTGCAACCACCTCGACAACGACGACGACGGCATCGGCGACATCTGTGACAGCTGCGCGTTCGCGGCCAACCCGATGCAGAACGTCGACGGCTTCGCGCAGGAGGACGACGACGACAACGACTTCGTCGGCCGCATGTGCGAGACCAACCCGCAGTGCGAGGCGCGGGCCGACGCGCGGCCGTTCGGGTTCTTCCCGGTCGCCACCAACGGCACCTGCTGCACCACGCAGCTCGTCGAAGGCGACAACGGCAACCTCGTCAACGCGCTCACCGGCGCCGAGCTCTCCGATCCGGACGGCCTGCCGATCCGTGTCGAGTGCTCGCAGGCGGAGCAGGACGCGATGATGTGTCGCAAGCTGCCCTCCTCGGTCCTCGCTCGCCCCGGCGTGCTCGAGCTCGCCTCGGGCTGCGAGGAAGCGCTCATCGACGCGTACGGCGTCGCCGACCCAGCGATGAACCAGCGCTTGAACATCGACAGCCCGGAGATCGCCGGCGACGCCAACGCCCTGTGGGGCAACCTGTGCTTCCTGCCGCAGTTCGACCAGGACTACGACGGGCTCGGCGACCTCTGCGACCTGTGCAAGTTCGACTTCGACCCGCAGAACCTTCCGTTCATCGACGGCAACGGCAAGGTCTGGCCCAAGGACGGCAAGTACTGCAACGGCGACTACTCGGTCGAGAACAAGTGCGGAGACGACGAGCCGACGGGCGGCGCGACGGGTGGCACCGGTGGTGAAGACACCGGTGGAACCGGTGGCACCGGCGGCGGCTCCGGCGGCTCCGGCGGCTGAGTCGAGAAGGGAGCCGGCGACCCCGGCTCCCCATCCTCCATCAACGAGCGCCGCGGCCCCAGGGTCGCGGCGCTTTGCGTTGGGCGTCTTGCCGGGCTCCAGTCGGGCCCCGGTCGCTCTCGCGGCGACGCGAGCGCGGGCCGCTTCAGTCCGACAACGCCGACAGCCAGGTCAGGATCGGCGGCGGGGCGGCCCAGGGTCGCTCACGGGCGCGGGGGGGTCGGGTCACGGGACGGGCCCCCCGCCGACCCAGGCACCGACGAAGACGCTGCCCCTCGATCGAGTGCAGGGTGACACGACGTCGAGGTGGCGGTGCGGAAACGACCGACGAGCCCGACGTCGTGGCGGCGTGCATGCCCCGACCAACTGCGGGGCCCGCGGACGCATTCCCTTCGGTTCGATCTACTCGGCCGAGGCGCCGGACTGCGATGCACAGCCGACCACGTCGAGGTCGGGTTGCACGTTGGTGTAGGCGGTCTCCCCCTCGGTGAATGCCGGATCGGAGGTGACCATGGGCGCGCCGTAGGCGTCGGCGAAGACGCCGGCGAGATCGGTCGCCTTCTGGTTGTTCCAGTCCGTGCACCACACCGCGTCCGCCTCGCGGATCGAGCGGTCGTACGCGCTGTCGGTCGTGTGGTCGTACAGCGCCGTGCGCTCGTCGGCACTCATGCCGAGCATCGTGGCCACGCCCTGGGAGAAGGAGGAGTCCTCGCCGCGACGGCTGACGTAGACGACCTTCTCGCAGCCGAGGTTGTGCAGCGCGAGCGTGGGATGCAGGTCCGACCAGCCGCCGGCGGACACGTTGCCGTCGGGCAGCTCGAGCGCCCGGGTCAGGCCCGGCTCGGCCGGCGAGTACGACAGCGCGTGGCCCCACGTGGCCTCTCCCAGCGCGAGGAACTTGGCCGTCTTGAGGTCGTCGTAGCCCCGCTCGTTGCGAGCGACGGCGTCGAGGTCGATGTCCAGACCCCAGTAGCCGAAGCGAACGTCGTCGAACGCGACGGCGAGCTGCGGGTCGGTCCCGGACAGGTACTGGGCGCGCGCGGCTTCCCACGCGGCGACGCTCTCGCCGGTGAGCACGGACGTCGAGATCAGCGAGGGGATCCACGCCCCGACCTCGTCGTCGGTCCGCGACGGAAAGTCGGCCTCGTCGGCGACGAGCGCGTCGCGGTAGGCGGTGACGATGTCGCCGTACATCTGCCCGCAGGTCGTCTCGCCCGCCGGCAGCGCCGCCGCCTCCGCCCAGCTCAGCCCGCGGCTGGGCACGGCGCACGCGTCCAGTAGCGCGGTGACGGCGGCCTCGTCCCACGGGCCGTAGCCGGCGTAGAAGTTCGCGATTCGGCCGATCTTGCGGGCAAAGGCCTGGAAGTCGATGAAGCCTGGTCGCACCAGGATCTTGGGATCGTCCGCCGAGAAGCTGCCGAAGCCCGACAGCGCGTCGATGATGTCGCGAACGTGATAGGTCGGCGCTTCCGAGTCGGTCAGCAACGCGAGCACCTCGGGGTTGATCAGGTCCCCGAGCTCGTCCGAGGTCAGGATGTCCAGCAGCGCCACGCGGGCCGCCTCGACGTCGTCGACGGCGAGCGTGGCCAGCCCCTGCTCCTGCACGCGCTGCGCGAGCGGGATGAGCTGCTGCACTGCCATCGCCTCGTCGGTGCCGGCGAGCACCTGCACGTAGCCCTGCATCGACTTGAGCAGGAACGCCACCCGGGCGGCCTGCTCGGCCGGCGTGCACGGAGCTTCGGCACACGACTCGATCGCGGGGTTGAGCTGCGTGCTCTCGAGGATGAAGCCGGTGATCGAGGCCGAGCTGCCGCCGGAGTAGCCGGCGACGAGACCGTAGTGCTCGACGATGCGCGCGAGCGAGGCGAAGTGGGCGAAGATCAGCTCGCCGTTGCCGCGCACGCCGACGCAGACGTTGGCGGCTTCGAAGCCCTCGGCGAACGGGTCGTCACACTTGGCGCCCTCGCAGGCCGGACCCTCGTCACCGGCACCGTCGTCGCCACCGGCCCCGCATCCGAGGGCGGTCAGGCCCGCCAACAACGCCAACCCCATCGCGCATCGCATCGTCTTCATGTGTCCCCCGAGCTCGCGCCCGTGCGATGTAGGATACGCACTGACGTGTACGCACTTTAACATGCCGAGGGCGGCCGACCAGCCCGGATTTCGCGTCCCGGACCGCGGCAGGGGCGCGTTTTCCGCCCTACTCGTCCTCGAGGACCCAAGGCTCGGCGGGACACGTATCGGCGTACGGCTCGCCGGCCGGCGGATCGCAGGCGACGACCGACGCGTCGATGGGCACGTGCACGACCACGTTGGGCCCGTAGCGCTCGGCGCAGTGGGCCTTGAGCTCGTCGGCGTTGGCGAGCACCTCCGCCGCCGAAAGATCGCACGCCACGAGATGCCGGCTGCCGTCGCCGGGATCGACGTACGCGCAGCCCGCGGGCAACTCGTCGGCGCCCGACCACGTCCCGAGCACGAAGCCCAGCGGGCTCGGCTTGGGCAGCACGTCGGGGAAGTCCGAGCCGTCGCCCAGCGTCAGGCGACACCCGCACTCGGCCAGCCGCAGCGTGGACGAGCACAGGACGTTGTCGGACTTGCGCCACTCGGTCTCGTTGATCTCCGCGTTGAGCCGACACGCCCGCATGAAGTCGTCGTGGCGCGGGTCGACGGGATTTTCCGGGTCACCGGGATCGGGGATGAACTCCAGGCAGTCGGTCAGGATGTTGATCGCCGCTTCGGTCGAGTTGACGTCGAACTTCATCCGGAAGTCCTCGGCCAGCACCGGCACCCCGAGCACGTCGTCGGACGGCGTGCAAGGCTGCACGTCACAGCCGGGCTGCGGCTCGTCGGAGTTCCACGATGTGAACACGCACTTCCCGACGATGGCGTCGGGATCGGCCTCCAGCTGCGCGATCGCGTCGTCGTCCAGCGACAGGGTCAGTGGGGTCTGGCCGTCTTCGGCGTCGGCGCCGAGGTTGCGGCCGAGGACCAACGGCTCCGCCGCGCCGGGCAGGGCCACGACGGTGAAGTACTCGCAGTACTCCTGGCCGCGCTCCCAGTCGAAGACCTCGGGGACGTCGTCGCACGACCAGCGCAAGGCGTCGGAGGTGAACGCGAGCTCGTTGGGATTGAACGCGTCGTCGCGGCGGCGCTGGCAGGTCAGCCCGATCTCGTCGAGCTCGGCCGAGCCGCCGCCCTCGTCCGAGGAGCTGGAGCCCTCGTCGGGCTCGTCGCACTTGGCCCCGACGCACATCGATCCGTCGTCGGCCGTCTGCCCCCCATCCTCTTTGCAGGACGCCAGCGACAACGCCAGCGCGACCCAGTACCGCATCCGCATCGCGGCCCGACGATAGCACGCGGCCCCGGCGACGCTGCCGCGCCCGACGCCGCAACGCCCGGCCGCGTCAGCGTCCTCGACTGCGGCCGGCAAAGATCACTCCGACCCGGGCCCCGCGTGGGCTGGCCCAGACCACGCGGCACTCGAGGATCTCGGGCGGCGGATTGGCGCCGAGACCACCGGGCGCGTCGGGGCCCACCAGCTCCACGCGCAGCCACATCGTGTCGCCGGGGGAGATCCGTGCGCCGCCGAGCAAGACTTGCGCCCCACCGGCGGAGATGTCGACGACCCGCGCCGGCCCGTAGGGCCCATCGGGCGAGCCCACGTGGACCCAGGCCCGAAGCACGCACTCGAAGCGATGAAAGCGGCGCTGCAGGCTCAGCTCCTCGCCTTCCTCCGGCGCCCGCTCGAGCCTGCGCTCCAGATTGCGGAACTTGGCGCGGTCGTTGGCGTCCAGCGTCGGGCCTCGCAGCATTCGCAGGCGCAGCTCACGGTACGCGACGATGTCGCACAACAGGTCCACGCCCACGACCTCGGCGGGTACCGGCATGACGTCCTCGTCCGGGTTGGACTCGACCATCCAGTCGTCGGTGATCCCGTACTCGGAGGTGGAGTGCTTGCGGCGCGGGCTGGCACGGTCGCGCGGCGAGCTGTCGTCGTCGAGCGGCTCGAGGTCCAGCGACGGAGCGTCCAGCGGCGCGGCGTACTCGGCGGTCACGCGCTTGCGCCCGCCCCCTCCCGGCGACGACAACGGACGCTCGCGCAGTGGCGGGTCGAACGGATCATCGAACGGGTGGAACGAGTCGTCGTCCGCCGGTGCCGGCGTGGGCGGCAAGCTCGAGAAGGTCTCGCCGTACGCCGGCCTGGCGCGCGGGTCGGGCCGCGAGGGCTCCAGCAACGCCCTGGGATCGCGCGGTGCACCGGACAGTTGCGCCGCGGCAGTCGGCCAGCCCGGCCGAGCCGACGAGGACGGTGCCGGTCGGGCAGGCTCCTGCGGCACCGAGGCACGCCGGCGCTCCCAGGGATTGCCACCGCCTTCGAGGGCCGGAATCTCGAGCGCGGGACCGACCTGCTCGAACGCATGGGCGTCGAGACCACTGGCGAGCTCGGGGTCGTCGATCTCGTCGAGCAACGGCCGTGACGCCGCGGTGGGATCGATGATCTTGCCCGAGCCCGGGTCCTCGACCGGCTCTTCCCGCAGCGCCTCGCGCTGGCGGTCTTGGGTCGCGTATTCGCCCACGCCCGCCTGACCGACCTTGCGCGCGCCCGGCCGCACCACGACCTTGTGCGGCGCGGTTTGGCGCATCGCGTCCAGCGACTGGACCTTGGCCCGGAAGACGCTGGACGACTGGGCCGGGCCGGCCGCGTCCTCGAGCAGGAAGCGGGTGTCGGCCACGCAGATCGTGTCACCGGGCTGCAATGCCCGCCGCTGCACCGACTCGCCGTTGACGTAGGTTCCGTTGTCGCTGGCGAGGTCGGTCAACGTCACGTGGCCGGCGTCGTCGACGACGAGCTTGGCGTGCTGGCGCGAGACCGTGGAGTTGACGAGCTGAATGTCGGCATGCCCGGCCCGGCCGATGACCGTCCGCCCCTGCAGGACGTACACGGATCCCTGGCGGGGACCGTTCATGACGCGAAGAACCTTGCCCATTCGGCTTTCGTCGAGCCGCAGTGTACCAGCCCGGTCCGCAGGCCCGGCAAAGTCTCCGAGCGCGCGCGCCACGAACGCGGTAGGGTGCCGCGCGCATGTCGGTCGCACGGACCGCCGACGTCATCGTCATCGGCGCCGGTCTAGCGGGGCTCACCGCAGCCCGGCGGATCGAGCACGGGGGTCACCACACCGTGGTCCTCGAGGCCGCCGATCGCATCGGCGGTCGCGTGCTCACCCGCACGATCGCCGGCATCCCGGTCGACTTCGGGGGCGGGGTCGTCAGCCCCGCGTGCGACCGTGTGATCGCACTTGCGCAGTCGCTGGGGGTGCGCACCGTGGCCATCGAGGCGACGGGCCGCAAGGTGCTCGACCACGGCGGCACGGTCCAGCCGTATCGCGGACCCCTGCCCCGGCTGCGTCCCTTGGCGCTCGGTGAGCTCGGGCTGACACTGGGTCGACTCGAGGCGATGGCGCGGCTGGTGCCGCCGGGACGTCCGATGGCGGCGCGACTCGGGGCGCGGTGGGACGAGCTGACGGTCGAAGAGTGGCTGTCGGCCAACGTCCGCAGCGCCGACGCCCGTGCACTGCTCGGGGCCGCAGTTGCGGCCCGTTTCGGAACCGACGCGCACGACCTGTCGCTGCTGTCGATGTTGTTCGCGATCCACAGCGCCGGGGGCATCGCCCCACAGCTGGCCGCGCGCGGGGGACCCGACATCGCGTTCGTCGGCGGCGCCCAGATGATCACGCAGCGGCTCGCGGCACGGCTGCGCTGCGACATCCGGTTGTCGACGACGGTCGAGGCGATCTCGCAGGACGAGGAGCGCGTGCAGCTGCGGACGACCGACGGCAGCTGGTCGGCGCGTCGTGTCGTGCTCGCCGTACCCGTGGCCGCGGCGGCCCACATCGAGTTCACGCCCGCCCTCGCGGCCCGGCGTGCCGAGCTGCACGCCCGCACCCCCACGCCGAGGATCGTGCGCTTCGCGTTCGCCTTCGACGGCACGCCGTGGCGAGACGACGGCCTGTCGGGGGAGTCGCTGTCGACGAACGGACCGATGTGCAGCACGATCGACGGCACGCCCGCCGGGGCCGAGACCGGCGTGCTCGTGGGCACGGTCGTCGGGTCGGCCGCCGATCGGCTCGCGGCCGACACCCCCACGGGCCGACGCGACCGGGTCGTGTCGCAGCTGACGCGGATGTTCGGTGACGCGGTGGCGTCACCGTGCGAGGTCGCCGAGGTCGACTGGACCACGCAGGCCCGCGGCGGCGGCCTGGCGGCCTACTGGCCCCCCGGGGTTCTCGGCCGAACGGGGCGGGCGTTCCGGCGCTCGATCGATCGCCTGCACTTCGCGGGTGCCGATACGGCCAAGCGGCAGAACGGCCGGCTCGACGGCGCGATCGAAAGTGGCGAACGCGCCGCCGACGAAGTGATCGAGCAGCTCGGCGTGCGCTGACCCGTCAGGTCTGCTGCAGGTCCGGGTAGCGCGGGGCGTACGGCAGGCGCACGCGGTAGTGGCCCGCACGCAGGTCGTCTTGGACGCCACGCCAGTAGTCCGGATCGAGCAGGTCACCGTGGGCCTCGAGGAATGCCGCACGGACGGCCGGGGGCTCGGCCGGGACGACGAACGGGCCCCACTGGTCGGGGAAGACGTCGTTGTCGCGCACCGTGTACCAGGGGCCGGCCTCCATCTCGTCCTCCCACGACCGTGGCGCCGGCACGCTTCGAAAGTTGCAAGACAGCACCGGCACGATCTCGTCGTAGTCGTAGAGCACGAGCTGATGGTGCCGCGTGACGCCGAAGTTCTTCCACAGCAGGTCACCGGCGAACACGTCGTGCTGCGCGAGCTCCTTGATCGCGGCGCCGTAGTCCAACATCGCCCGGCACGCGTCCTCGACCCCCACCCGGTTCATATAGAGGTTGAGGGGCTCCATCTTCTCCTCGATGTAGACGTGGTCGAGGATCACGCGGTCACCGTCGAGACGAACGACGGACGGAGCCATGTCGATGAGCTCGGCGAGGCATGCCGGGTCGAAGCGGGTCTTGTCGAACGCGAGGTGCTCGAACTCCTGCGTGTCCGCGAGGCGACCGGCACGCTGGCCGCGGAACACGTCGCGGTACGAACGCAGCACGTCCGGTCGCCCCACGCCCGGTTTGTCCGGGCGATCGCGGATGAGCTTGAAGACGTTGCGGTACGAGGCCGAGGTGAACACGGTCATGACCAACCCACGGATCCCCGGGGCGATGATGAACGGATCGTCGGTCGTCGCCATGTGCTCGACGAGCTCGCGGTAGATCACCGACTTGCCGTGGCGGTGGTGGGCGATCGAGATGTACAGCTCCGACCGCGTCAGGTCCGGCAGGAACGAGCCGAGGAAGTCGACGACGTCGGTGGGGCGGCGCAGATCGACGAAGAAGTACGGGCGCGTCGACGAGAAGACCTCGGCCACCTCGCCGCGTCGCAGCAGCGCACCGTCGACCACGAACCCGTCCGGGGTCGGCTGCACCGGGATGACGACCGGAGCGGTCTGCTCGCCCACGAGGACGCGGCCGACGATGTAACCCTCTCGCTCGCGAAAGAACAGCGAGCGCGCCACGTCGATGTGATCGAAGCGGGCGCCCTCGCGCAGGATCGGACATCGGTCGGCGAATCTCGCGGCCAGCCAGCGGGCCTCGGCGCCGATGTCCTTCCACCGCAGCGCCGGCTGAGGATGGCGCAGGATCGTCTCGAACAAGGACACGAGGTCGCCGCCGTCGTGGAGCCGACGCAGCTGGCCACGCACCGGACGACGTCGGTACCGCGCCTCGTTCGCGTCGAGGAACTCGATCTCGGGATTGACCCCCTGGGTGTCGAAGATCTTGCGGGTGATCGCGTTGAAGAACGTCTCGGCGACCTCCACGTCGGGGCGATCGGCGACCGCCTCGGCGAAGTGCACGTGGGCACGCCGCCACAGGTCGATGTCGTGGGGCCGGTGGGCCGTCAGCGGGGCGATCGCGTCGAGGGTGCGGGAGACGAACCGCTGGTACAGGTCGATGCGGGCCTGGGACTGCTCGTGCAGCCGGCTCCACTGCGCCGTGTCGAACAACCGGCGGGCCGCCCGGGTCAAGCGCATGAACTCGGCGTAGAACGTGTCGAAGCCCTCGTGGATGAGGGCGGCGATGTGGAAGGCCGGCACGCGCGGCAAATGAAGCATCCGCCCGGGCTTGGGCGCAACGACGACTTGGCGGTATTCCTTGGGCGTGCTCGCCGTCGCCGTGTGGGGCTTGCTGACGTCCGCGTCGGCGCCGACCGAGGACGAGCCGGACGCCTGGCTGCGTTGGGACGCGCCGCCGCTTTGTCGAGACGCCGCGTCGATCGAGGCGGAGGTCCGCACGCGGTTGGGCCGCGAGGTGCAGCCGGGCGAGATCCGGGTCTCCGCACGCGTCGAGGAGCAAGGCAGCGCCGGGTACACGTTGACCCTCAAGACGCAGACCGGCGATGTCGAGGATCGACGGGAGCTGACCGCCCACGACTGCCAGGCACTCGCCGATGCGACGGCGCTGATCGTCGCGCTGTCGATCGATGCGGTCGCGGTGGCCGAGCACGTGTACGCCGACGACGCGGCCGCGGCAGCCGATCCGATCGCGTCGCCGGCGGCCGAGCCCCTGCCGGTCGAGCCCACGCGCGTCGAGCCCACGCGCGTCGAGCCCGCG
>CALBMM010000037.1 GCA_937896535.1 uncultured Pseudomonadota bacterium | reverse complement strand
CGGACTAGTCCTCCGACCGGGTAATTCTGAGCGGCTAAACACCGCCCCCGTCGCCCCCACCGTTGTTGCGAGACCTCGCAGTATCCCGATACAGCTTCGGCCTCGCGCCGCGGTGGAGGGCGACGCTGACGGCGTTTATCCACTCAGAATTACCCGGTCGGAGGACTAGCGCGAGCCGCATCCTTGGAGGGGATCGCGGCGTGGGGCGAGGCGAAGCCGTACGCACGCGGGTCGACGCGATCGCTACTTCGGTTCGGGGTCGTCGTCCCCGTCCTCGTCCCGCTCGCCTTCCCGCAGCTGTGCGAGGACCTCGGCCTTCGGCTGCTGCGGGTCGAGCATCTCACTGACCTCCGCGAGCGCGCCCGCCATCCCCGAGCTGACCTTGCGGCCGCGCAGCCACGCGTAGCCGATCAGCGCGGGAACCCCGACGCCGATCACCCACAGGAGCCACATCACCGCGGACACGATGGCGCAATCGTACCGTACGTTGGCTGGCTGCTCGACGTGACGTGGGTCCGGGCCCGCGGTGACGGACTAGCGCAGGTCTTCGGTGTGCAGGATCTTGCCCGCGCTGGCGGGGTCGAGCACTTGCCGGGCCATGCCCTCGGCGAGCTGCGCCGCGGTCAGCGACTTGTACCGACCCGCGAGGCGGCGCCCGCCGAGCGCACCGACGACCGAGAGCAACCCGTCGGCGACGACCGCCCCCGCACGCTCCATGGGGCGGCCCTCGCGATCGGGACCGGTGATGAACGAGGGGCGTACGATCGTGTACGGCGTCTCGCCGGCGCGCAGGGCCTGCTCCACCCGCCAGCGCACGTTCATGTACGGGTTCTTCGGATCTTCGCCGAGGCCGGCCGCCGACAGGTAGACGAAGCGGGCCCGCGGAGCGCCGGCCGCGGTCGCGCGGTACAGCAGCATCGTCAGGCCGTAGTCGACGGCCTCGTAGGCCGCCACCGCGTCGCGCCCCTCGGACTTGGCCCGGTTGCGCGTGGTCCCCAGCAGCGAGAACACGAACGTCGGCGACAGCTCGCGCAAGCGATCGGTCATCGCCGCTTCGTCCCACTCGGTCGCATCCACCTGCGCTCCGTCGGCCGACAGCGCCCGCCGTAGCTCGTCGAGACGACTCGAGTCGGGTCGCACGTGGGCCCAGACCTGCACGTCGCGGGCGCGAAGGGCCGGGACGAGGGCGCGTCCCGTGTAGCCGGTTGCTCCTCCGATGAACGCCACGTGCGACATGCCGGGGGAAGGTAGCAGTCGCGGCGCGCGACGGGGCTGCTACCATCGCGCCGATGCGTGCGGCGTGGCTGGGAGTCTTCGCGATCGGTCTGGGGTGTCGTGCGCCCACGGCCACCGAGCCCTCCGTACCGCCGTCGCCGCTGCCCGAGCCGATCGGCGTCGCCCCGGCCGGGGACAATCCCCGCGCGCCGCGAGCGAGCGCGACGGCCCGCCCTGCCCTCGCGCTGCCCGACGATGCCCCGCCCCCGATCGTCGCCCCGCTGCTCGCCGAGGTCTCGCCCGAGCGTCTGCGCGAGACGGTCGACCGCCTCGCCGCGTTCGGCACGCGACACACGCTGTCGGCCGAGGCCCCCGACCGCGGAATCGTCGCGGCCCGCGAATGGATCGCCGCGCAGATGCACGAGGCGGCCGTGGCCGATCGGCCCGGCGGCGCACTGACGGTCGAGCTCGACGTGCACCGCATCGAGCCCGACGGCCGCCGCATCGACCGCGCCGTCGACGTGGTCAACGTCGTCGCGATCCTGCCGGGCGCCGAGCCGAGCGCCGCGCGCCGCCGATACTACGTGATCGGACACTACGACTCGCGCAACTCCGATCCGATGGACCGAAAGGGTGACGCCCCGGGCGCCAACGACGACGGCTCCGGGACCGCCGTCGTCCTCGAGCTCGCGCGGGTGCTCGCCGACCAGCCCCTCGAGTCCACGGTCGTGCTGATGGCGACCGCCGGCGAAGAGCAAGGACTGCTCGGCGCGCGCGCCCACGCCAAGGCCGCCCGCGACGGCAGCGTCGACGTACGGGCGGTGCTGTCCAACGACATCGTCGGCGACCCGACCGCCCCCGACGGCCGCCGACTCGACGGCCAGGTGCGCGTGTTCTCCGAAGGCATGCCACGCGCTGCCTCGGAGGCCGAGCAAGCCGCGATCCGATCCCTGGGCGCGGACAACGACGCGCCGTCCCGGCAGCTGGCGCGCTTCGTCGACTTCGTCGGCGCCTGGCACCAGCTTTCGGTCACCGCCGCGCTGCGCTTTCGTCCGGACCGGTACCTGCGCGGGGGCGATCACACGGCCTTCAACGAGCAGGGCTTTGCCGCCGTGCGCTTGACCGAGATGGCGGAAAACTACGATCGCCAGCACCAGGACCTGCGTCGCGAGGGGGCCCGTGACTTCGGCGATCGGCCCGAGTACGTCGACGCGAGCTACCTCGCCGACGTGGCGCGGCTCAACCTCGCCACCCTCGTGCATCTCGCCAACGCACCTTCGGCCCCGCCCAACGCCCGTGTGCTCGCGGCCGAGCTGACGACCGACACCACCGTGCGGTGGGACGCCAGCCCCGAGCCCGACGTGGCCGGCTACGAGGTCGTCTGGCGGTCGACGACCGACGCGCAGTGGACCTCGGCACGGTGGGTCGAGGGCTCGACCGAGCTGACGCTGCCGTACTCCAAGGACGACTGGCAGTTCGGCGTGCGCGCGGTCGACCACGATGGCTTCCGCAGTCCCGTGCAGTTCGCGACTTCCGGCACGCGCTGATGACCGATGTCCCGTACATCTCGCCGGCCGAGATCGTCGACCGGTACGACGTGGTCCTGCTCGACGCGTACGGCGTGCTCAACGACCACGCCGGCCCTTGCGCCGGCGCAGCTTCGTTTCTGCGGCGACTGTCGGACAACTCGAAGGTCTGGGGCGTGGTCTCCAACGACGCGTCGCGACTGCCCGAGCACGCGCACACCCGCTACGCCGGCTTCGGACTGACGATCCCCGCCGACCGGATCGTGATGTCGGGCGCCGTGCTCGCGCCTCACTTCGCCGCCGCCGGGCTCCAGGGCGCGCGCTGCCTCGTGCTCGGCCCCGGCGATGCGGCGACGTGGGTCGAGCGGGCCGGCGGCGAGGTCGTCGACCTGCATCACCCCGACCCTCGGGCGCGGGCGATCGTCGTGTGCGACGACGAGGGCTACGACTTCTTGCGCGGCATCGAAGCCGCGATCGGGGCCGCGATCGATCGGCTCGACGCGGGCGCGCCCATCGATCTGATCCTGCCCAACCCCGACCTCGTCTACCCGCGCGGCGCCGACCGGCTGGGGCTGACCGCCGGCAGCGTCGCGCTCGTCATGGAGGCGGCCTTGCGCACGCGCTACCCCGCCGCGCCGCCGCGCTTCGTCGCGCTCGGAAAGCCGCAGCGGGCGATCTTCGACCTGGCGCGTGCGCAGCTGGGCGTCCCCCCGCACGCGCGCGTCGTGATGATCGGCGACCAGATCGGCACCGACATCGCCGGCGCCCACGCGGCGGGCATCGACGGCATCCTCGTCGCCGGTGGCGTCACGTCGCTGTCGGCCCTGACCGCCGACGGACCGCGGCCCACGTTCCTGCTCGAGGGGCTCGGCTGACGGATCAAGCCCGACGAGGAATCGTCCGCGACAGGATCCAGCAGACCTCGTCGATCGTCAGCTGCAGCGCGACCAGGCCCCACTCGATCGCGGCCTGGCCCGCGGCGGGGGCGTTGGTCTGATCCGGATCGACCACGGCCGCGATGCCCCCCTCGTTGACCGGGGACGCGAGCGCCATCGCCAGCTCGGTATCCTCGCCCGAGAGCAGGAGCGTGAACCCGCCCGAGCGCAGGCGTCCCGCGGATCCGATCGTGTCCAGGATCGCATCGACCCCGCCCTCGCCCGGCGTCACCACGATCTCGTCGTCGCCGATCCGCCCCTCGCCGCCGGCAGGCACGACGATGAACCCGTTGGCGCGACGCAGCGAGATCCGCGTGTCGAGCACCAGCATCGGCACCTTCGACTTGGCCCACACGCGCGCCGTGGGCAGCTCCTTGCCGGGCACGGCGACGAGCACCGGCACCGGCAGCACCGGCAGCCGCTCGACGAGCACCTCGAGCACCTCGCCGCTGCCTTCGCCGCCGGCGAGCACGACCAGGTCCAGCGGCCATGACGCGAGCGTGGTCACCTCCGGCCGTTGGTCGGCGTGTCGGTGCTTGACCCGCTCCCGACGAATCGCCTCCATCAGCGAATTCGCGGTCTGCGTTCGTCGGCGGGTGCGGACCATCCCGGCGGTGGCGACCAGGCGCGCGAAGACCTGGCTCGATCCGGCCAGCCCTCCGTGCACGAGCACGTCCTTGCCCAAGTAGCTCAGCCGGTCCTGGCCCTGGCTGGTGCGATGCAGCGGCGTCTCGGTCGCGACGAGCACGAGCGCGGGCAGTGGTCGCCCGGCGCACACCGAGCCGATCGCGCCGGCGATGTTGCCGTCGGTGGCGATGTCCTCGTCGACCACGATGAGGTCGGGGTCGTTGAGCTCGACGGACGTGATGAGCTCCACGAAGCTCGTCGCCCGGTCCAAGACGTCGAACAGCGACGCGTGCTTGATCGCCGCCACGATCGCGCGCGCTACATCGTCGGACGCCACGCAGATCACGACACGGGGGCGCTCGGAAGCAGCGGGCATCCTCGGCCACTATAGCAGCGCGTCCTCGCTACCCCAGCGACCACAGGCACACGACGCTGATCACCGCCACCGCAAGGAGGTTCAGCACCAACCCCTCTTTCGCCATGCGCCCCGTGGATACGCGCCCCGTGCCGTACATGATCGCGTTTGGGGCGGTAGCGACCGGAAGCATGAACGCATGGTTGAGCCCGAACACGGCCGGGAGCATCAACCATGCCGGGTCCACCGCCGCCGATGTCGCGGCCGCGGCCAGGACGGGCATGGCCACGTTGGCGACCGCCGTGTTGCTCGTGACCTCGGTGGCGAAGGTCGCCACCAGGCACACCAGCGGCACCACCAGCCAGGGCGAGAGCCGAGCCAGGGGCATCAGCGCTTGCCCGAGCTGCTGCGACAGCTTGGAGGCCTCAAAGCCCATCCCCAGCGCGATGCCACCGCCGATCATGATGAACACGCCCCACGGGATCCGTGCCGCGGTCGGCCAGTCCAGAAGGCGGCCGGGCTCGCCGCCACCGCGGGGCAGCACGAACAAGACCAGCGCCGCCGCGATCGCCACGGTGCTGTCACCGATCGTGCCGGCATGGTCGATCCACCGTGCCCAGCCCCCCGCCGGGCCCTCGCGGGTCATCCACGCCAGCGCCATCAGACCGAAGACGACGAGCACACGTCGCTGCTGGGGCTGCCAGCGACCGACGTCCGGCAGCCGTAGCGGGGCGCCGGCCTGCAGCCCCCGGCCCAGCCACCACGCGGTCAGCGGCAGCAGCAGCGCCGCGATCGGGACCCCGAGCGCCATCCACTCCGAAAACGCCATCGTGGTGCCCCCGGTCGCCGCCTCGTAGTGACCGGCGAAGATCAGGTTCGGCGGCGTCCCGATCGGGGTGACCGACCCGCCGATCGACGCGCCGTAGGCCACGGCGAGCAGCACGGGCGCGGCGAGGGCGTCCTCGTCCCCGGCGGCGATCGTGGCGAGGGCCACCGGCAGCAGCATCACGGCCGTCGCCGTGTTCGACATCCACATGCTCAGGCCGGCGGAGGCCAACAAGAACCCGAGCACGAGGCGCCGAGGTCCGCGGCCGCCGACCGCCCGCACGATGCCCAGCGCGATGTGGCGGTGCGCTCCGGTCCGCTCCATCGCCATCGACACCATCGATCCGGCGAGCATCAGCAGCACGAGGTGATGGCCGTACGCGGTCGCGACCTGCTTGTGCGACAGCACGCCTCCCAGAGGCAGCACCGCGAACGGGATGAGGGAGGTCGCCGCCAGCGGCACCGGCTCGAGCACCCACCACACGCCACACCACACGGTGGCCGCGGCCGTCCACGCCACCTCGCGACTCGAACCGCGGGCGACCAGGGCCCAGAAGACGGCGGCGGCCGCCAGCGGCCCGGCCCACAGCGCGGCGCGTCGCCACGGCTCGGGTTCGGACGGGCCTAGCCCAGGTAGATCGGACTCGCCCACGCCATGTGTCCGTCGGTCTGGATCGCTTTGACGAAGAGCGGGGTCGTGTGGCCGGCCGGGGCATCGAAGGTCGTACGCAGCGACAGCATCGTCGTGGCGACCTCTTCGGCGTACCGCATGGCCTCCACGTGCAGGTCGAGGCCGCCGACCTCGAACCGGGTCGGCGTGCCGTCGGCGGCCAGGCTCGCGAGGTCGGTGTCGACGGTCGCCGTCTCCGACGCGAACGTGACGCGCCCCTGCGCCTCGCTCGACAGCCACAGGTCCACGCCGTCCTCGTCGCCGGTGGTCCGCGAGCGCACTCGCACCACCGTGGGCGACGTGACCTCGATCCCGTCGTTGGGCGAGTCGAAGGCGAAGGTCGCCGCCCGTTCGATCGTCGCGCCCTCGATCCGGATCTCGCCGTCCCACGTGGCGCGTCGCCCCCGGCCTCGGATCCGAGCCCCGCCCCAGCGCAGGCGTACGCGACGACTCGCCGACAGCTCGGCCAGCTCCGGCGCCCGCACCTGCGCCACCACGCGTCGTCCCGCCCACAGCTGCAGGGCCTCCACGGGTCCCGTGCCCCGCACGCTCGCCTCCACCTGCACCGGACCGGTCGTCGGCAGCTGCGATCCCATGGGTGCACCGTCGACGGCGAAGCGCAGGTCGATGCGCGGCCCCGTGGTGCCGTAGCACCGGCGGGCGCGCAGGGCATCGAAGACCGCGTCGCGGGTCAGCGTCGGCGCGAGGATGGCCGTGAGCCCGCCGTAGATCCCGAACTGCCCGGCCCCCGGTCCCTCGGCGCCCGGGCGCCCCTTGTGCCCGTCGCTGTTGGCCATCACGCCCACGCGATAGCCGGACTCGAACGCGTCCCACAGCAACCACTCGAACACGCCCCAGCACGAGCACACCTCGACCAATGGCTCGAGCTCGGCGTCGTAGTACTTGCGGATGTCGGCGTAGCGTCCCCCGCAGTGCGAGGCGACCAACACATCGGACGGATCGACGTGCGCCTTGAGCTTGGCGTAGAGGTCGCTGGCCGGATGCGCGGGCGTGCGCTCGTCCTCGGCGATCTCGGGCACCTGCCAGTGGCTGGAGCGGAAGATCGGCGCGTCGTCGCGGCGGTAGATGACGTTGCGGTCGCCGCCGGCGGGCGTGTTGGCCGACCACTCGAAGCCGGGGAACACGACGAAGCGGCCGTCTTCGTGGAACTGCTCGACCGCGTCGCCGAGCTTTCGCCAGTCCTCGTCGGTGACCTGAAAGTCGTTGCCCTGGTGCGACATCACGTCGAGGTTGGCCTGGTCGCGGCCGAAGGCGAAGTACTCGAGCTCGGTGCCGGTCCCGACCGTCGCGTCCGACTGCGCGTGCAGGTCGGCCCAGTACGTGCGCAGCGCGGGCGCATCGGCCTGCACCGTCAGCGGATTGCTCGTCCACGTCTGCCCGCGCCACGTCGCCTGCACCCGGCCGGTGCCGGGCGCGTCGAGCACCACCTCGCCGTTGCCGAAGCGGGCGAGCGCCGGCGTCACGTCGTCACCGAGCCACGTCAGCGAGACGTCCGCGGGCGCCGGCGTGGGGTTGCCCCAGCGATCCTCGCCCTTGACGAACACCCTCGACGGCTCGCCCACCGTTCCCCGCGTCGGGACCTCGACGACGAGCTTGACCGGCGGACCAGCCACGATCGCGAACACGGGCGAGGACGGGATCCGACGCACCAGGCACGCGTTGGTCGGGTCGACGAGCACGCGCATCTCGTGCGCCGACTCGATGAACGACTGCGCCGCCATCCCGGGGCTGCCCCCGCGCGTATCGCCGAAAACCACCGTGACGTGCTCGCCCGGCGACAGGCTGCCGTCGTAGACGTCGATGACCACGCACTTCATCCAGGGCCGCACGTGGGCCTTGAGATCGTAGCGTGCCGCGACCTTGGCATCGCCGTCGGTCGTCACCGTGGTGTAGTTGGGCGCCGCCGGATCGTCGAACTGCGGACGGCCCCAGTCGCTGGCGAAGCGGCGGGCGATCTTGAGGGTGCCACCCTCGTCGATCCCGTAGCTGCCGACCGTGTAGGTCAGCGTCCACGTGCCCATCTCGCCGGCGACGACGGGTCCGGCGGGATGCAGCGAGGCACGCCCGAGCCGATGGTCTCGCTGCGCCTCGTCGAAGCCGTCCGACGTCGCCATGGCGTCAACGCTACTTCGCTGGCGCCTTGGTCTTGGCCTTGGTCTTGGCCTTGGGGGCCGGCGCAGCGGCGCCACGCTTGGACCCGCCGCGGCTGTTGCCCTTGACCTTCGCGCGGTCGGCCTCGCGGATCTCGTGGAGCTCCGCCTGCAGCTTGTCGCGCTTGTCCATGAGCTCGAACAGATTGTCGTCGCCGCCGCTGCGCTCGAACCCGGCGACGGCCATCTTGATGCTCGCCTCGAGCAGCTGGCTGACGTTGGCCTGGCGCGTCAGCTGCCCGCCCACGATGTCGATGCCCCGCTCGTCCATCGTCGTGGTGATCACGGTGATGCCGAAGGGCGAGAAGAAGCCGTTGAGCTGGTCGAACTCGGCTTGATCCCGGGCAGCCCGAACCTTGTCGATCTTGGCCTGGACCTCGTCGATCTCCTGCTGCTTGGCCTTGGCCGTGCGCGACATCGGGACGTCGTCTTCGCGCGTGGGCTCGAACATGTCCCCCGGCGAACGAGACAGCAGCAGCCACATCATCGTGCGCATGTCGAGCGCGAAGACCCCCGATCGGGTCGGCATCATCATCGCCGCCCATGCCTCCGGTGGATCGGTCTGCCGCCCCATCGTGCCGCGCGAGGCGTGGCTGAGCCGGACCCCGAGCTGACCGTCGGAGGCGACGAGCAGGTTGTCGCCGGCGAGCTCGACGTGGAGCTTGCGATAGTCGGGCAGGTCCACGACCCAGCGGTCACCATCGGGCTCGAGCATCTTGCCGAGCTCGCCGTCGGTCGCGTCGAGCTTGCCGAGCAGCGCACGCGTCGCGTCGGGATCCTTGACGCGCGCGCGGAAGGCCACGCCGATCCGCTTGCGGTTCTTGTCGCCGATCCTCGGGTCGAGCGGCTCGTCGATCGTCACCGCGAAGCCGGCATCGCCCGCCACCTGCGGCCACACTTCGTTTTCGAGGTCGAGACCGCCGTGCTCTCGGAAGTCCTTGGCCAGCTGCAGCCACGAGTAGCCGTCCATCTCGAGCAACAGCTCGAGCACCTGCTGCGCCGAGTCGGGCTCCATCGCCCCCTCGAGCATGAACGCAGGCTCGCCCGACAGGGTCGTCGCGAACAGCGAGCGCCCCCCGGTATTGCGCAGCGCGTCGCGCAGGAACGCATCGCTCGACAGCGCGACCCGGCCCTCGAGGAACACGCCGCTGGACTTGGCCGACATGCGCCACGCCGTGCCCTCCACGCCCCTCGTCAGCAGCGATGCGAGCTCGGCGGCGGCTTCGTCGCGGCGGTGCCACTTGGCCGTCGCTTCCCGCTCCGAGTCGGCTTGCTGCTGCAGGCGCTCGATCTCCTCGGCGGTCGCGCCCCGCTCCTTGGCGGCCTGCAGCTCCTGGTCGGCCCAGCTCTCGAACTTGTTGCCGCTGCGGGCCGCGGCGGCCTGCTCGACCACCGACTGCACGTTCGCGAACACCAGCAGGTCACCGCGATCGTACGAGCCCATCGCCCGCCGATAGCCGCGCGAGCGCGCCAGCGAGTCGGCGATCGACTGCTTGGCCATGCGCTCGGCGTAGTCGATCGGCGCCTGCCCGTTGACCATGACGAAGGCGGCCATCTGTCCGCGGATCACCAGGCCCTCGCCCTTGGACTCCTTGGGGTCGCGCAGCAGCAACGAGCCGCCGAAGTCCTGCTCGGTCAGCTCGATGCGCTGCCGAGCAGCCGTGTCGCGGGCGGTCTGCTTGAGCTTGGCCAGATCGCCCACGCGGGCGAACAACGCGAAGACCCCGGCCGGACCGTCGATGACGGCAAAGCCGATCGGACCGGCGGGATCGATGCCGATGTCGGCGTAGGCCGCCGGGTCGAACGGATCGAAGCCGAGCTGCCCGCTCAAAAAGCCCGTGGCCAGCTTGGCCTGGGGTCCGAACGCCTCGAGCAGCCGATCCCGCTCGAGCGCCTGGGCCACGCGGGTGGGGCTGTCGGCCTGCAGCATCAGGACCGTGTTGGCCGGCAGCAGCTCGGCGGCCGAGTCGACCAGCTCGTCGCCCACGACCACCATCGGGTCGGCGTCGACCGTGTCGTTGCCGGGCGTACCGAGCGCCGCATCGCCGGTCTTCTTGCAGGCCGAAAGGCACAGCGGAGCGGCGATCCCCAGGGTGGCGAGCAGACGGCGGGCACGAGGCGAGCGCACGAGCATGGGCTCGTTATACCCGCGCCCGTGCGGTGAGGGGGAGTTCAGCCCTCGGTCTCGAGGTTTTGCTCGATCTGCTGGGTCGTGCGGGCGATTCGGGCCACCCGCTGGGGCGAAAAGCCGGCAAAGGCGACGTCGAGCAGCGTGTTGGAGACCTGGATGAAACGCGGCAGCGCGGCGAAGGCCTTGCGGGTGGGCTCGACCAACATCGCGCGCGAGTCGTCCGGATCGGGGCGGCGGTCGATCCACCCCTGCCGCTCGAGCGCGTGAATGAACCGGCCGACGGTCGGCTGTGAGATCGCCATCCGCTCGGCGAGGTGGCGGGCGGTCAGCGGGCGGCGCTCCTGGAAGAGCACCATGAGCACGTTGGCCTGGGCGGGCGTGACGTCGGCGAGACCGTGTTCGTGCAGCAATGCCGCGACCCGACGCTCGAGTCCCCGCAGGATGCGCGAGAACGTCAGGAACGCATCGGCCTGCTGCCGGCGAAGTTGCAGGTCGACCTGCGCGGGTACAGGACGTGAGATCGCGGTCATGTCGTGGCCGCCGGGAAGCGGTTGCCGGCAGATGCTAAGCATGCTTAGCATCTTGTGCAAGCGCCGGCCGTGTCGTGCCGGCTCACCCCTTCAAAGGAGACGACGTCGTGCCCGACGCCTACGTGTTCGATGCGGTCCGCACCCCCCGCGGCCGCGGAAAAGATTCCGGCAGCCTCTACACCGTCCGCCCCGTGGACTTGCTCGCGCAGACGCTACGCGCCCTCGCGGACCGCAACGAGCTAGACACCTCGCAGGTCGACGACGTGGTGATGGGCTGCGTGACTCAGACCGGCGACCAGGGCGCATGCATCGCCCGCTTCGCCGCGCTCGAGGCCGGCTACGACGTCGACGCCCCGGGCGTGACCCTCAACCGCTTCTGCGGCTCGGGCCTGCAGGCGGTCAACGACGCGGCGGCGATGGTCGCCTCGGGCTTTTACGACCTCGTGATCGCCGGCGGCGTGGAGAGCATGTCGCGCGTCAAGATGGGTTCGGACGGCGGCGCGATCTGGGATCCGAAGACGCAGTGGAACGTGGGCTCGGTCCCGCAGGGCATCTCGGCCGACCTGCTGGCCACCCTCAACGGCATCACCCGCCACGACGCCGACGCGTTCGCGGTCGAGAGCCAAAGACGCGCCGCGATGGCGATCGAGACCCACAAGTTCGACAAGTCGATCGTCCCGGTCGTCGACGAGAGCGGCGTCACCGTCCTCGCCCGCGACGAGTACCCGCGCCCGGACACCACGCTCGACAAGCTCTCCGGGCTTTCGCCGAGCTTCGAGATGATGGGCCGGCAGTTCGGGTTGGACTCGCTGACCAAGAACGAGTACCCGCAGGTCGAGCGCATCGACCACATCCACCACGCGGGCAACTCGTCGGGCATCGTCGACGGTGCCGCCGCGGTACTCGTGGCCACCGGCGAGAAGGGCAAGGCCCTGGGTCTGACGCCCCGCGCCAAGATCCGCTCGGTCGCCGTGGTCGGCACCGATCCGATCCTCATGCTCGCGGGCCCGATGCCCGCGACGCAAAAGGCCGTGGCCAAGGCCGGCATGACCATGGGCGACATCGACCTGTTCGAGGTCAACGAGGCGTTCGCCGCCGTGCCGCTGGCGTTCATGAAGCAGCTCGAAGTGCCGCACGACAAGGTCAACGTCCACGGCGGCGCGATCGCATTGGGCCACCCGCTGGGGGCCACCGGCGCGATGCTGCTGGGCACCCTGCTCGACACCCTCGAGGAAAAGAACCTCTCCACCGGCGTGGTCACGCTGTGCATCGGCGGCGGCATGGGCATCGCCACGGTCATCGAGCGCGTCTGAAAGGAACTCCCGCATCATGAGCATCGAAACGACCGCAAACGGCCAGGCCAAGCTCGAGATCGACGGCGACGGGATCGCCACGATCACGCTGCAGATGGAGGGCCGCGCCAACAAGATCAACGACACCTTCGGCGAGACCCTGCAGCAGGCGATCGCGTGGACGAAGAAGCAGGAGGGCCTGAAGGGAATCATCCTGGCCTCCGGCCACAAGGACTTCTGCGTCGGCGCCGACATCGATCGGCTCTACAAGGAGCGCGACGCGGTGAACCTGCGCGGGCGCCTGGCCCAGCTCAACGGCATGTACCGCGAACTCGAGACCGGCGTGCCCATCGTCGCAGCCCTGACCGGCAGTGCGCTCGGCGGCGGCTACGAGCTGGCGCTGGCGACCCACCACCGCATCGCGGTCAACAGCCCGAAGATCCAGCTGGGTCTGCCCGAGGTCAACCTCGGCGTGATCCCGGGCGCCGGCGGCACGCAGCGGCTGCCCCGAATGATCGGGATCCAGGCCGCGCTCGAGCACATCGCCCAGGGCAAGATCGTGCGCGCCCCCAAGGCCGTCAAAGCCGGTCTCGTCGACGCCCTCGCCGACTCGCCCGAGCACGTCATCGACGCGGCCAAGGCGTGGATCAAGGCCAACCCCAAGGCGACGCAGCCCTGGGATCAAAAGTCGTTCCGCTTCCCCGGGCCTCGTCCCGGCTCGGACCAGGCGCGCCAGATCTTCATGGCCGCCTGCGCCATGCTGTTCAAGAAGACGGCCGGGGCGTTCCCGGCCGCCGAAGCCGCGGTGGCGTCGATTCAAGAAGGCGTCGCGCTCACGTTCGAGCGCGCGATCGAGATCGAGAGCCGCTACTTCGCGCAGCTGGCCACGTCCGACCAGGCCAAGGACATGCTGCGGACGCTGTGGTTTCACCGCACCGCGGTCGACAAGCTCGAGGGCCAGCCCAAGGCCGAGGCCCACGGCTTTTCCAAGGTGGGCATCCTCGGGGCCGGCATGATGGGCGCCGGCCTGGCGTTCGTGACGGCCAAGGCCGGCATGCAGGTCGTCCTCAAGGACATCGCCCAGCAATCGCTGGACAAGGCGCGCGCCCACTGCGAGGCCGAGGCCGGCAACCTGCGGCACCTGTCCAAGGACGAGCAAGCCGAGATCCTCGGCCGCATCGGCTACACCCTGTCGGTCGACGACCTCGAGGGCTGCCAGCTGGTGATCGAAGCGGTGTTCGAGAACCTCGAGCTCAAGCACAAGGTCACGCAGGAGACCGAGCCCAAGCTCGCCCTTGGCGGCGTCTGGGCCTCCAACACGTCGGCGATCCCCATCGCCGACCTGGCCAAGGTCAGCCGCGACGCGACGCACTTCATCGGCCTGCACTTCTTCTCGCCGGTCGAGAAGATGCAGCTGGTCGAGGTGATCACACCCGAGGCCACCAGCGACGACACGCTCGGCCGCTCCCTCGCCTACTGCAAGGCGATCGGCAAGCTGCCGGTCGTCGTCGGTGACGGCTACGGCTTCTACACCACGCGCGTGTTCTCGGCGTACATCCTGGAAGGTGCGCAGCTCGTCGCCGAGGGGCACGACCCGGTCGTCGTCGAGTGGGCCGCCCGCAAGGCCGGGATGGTCGTCGCACCGCTGCAGGTGTTCGACGAGGTCACGCTGTCGCTGGGCGTCAAGGGCTTCAAGCAGGGCCGCGCCTACGGCAAGACGCTCGACATCGCGGGCGTGAAGCTCGTGGAGACGCTCGTGGACAAGGGCCGCGTCGGCAAGGCCGGCGGCGGGGGCTTTTACGAGTACGGCAAGGACGGCCGCAAGATCTGGTCGGGCCTGTCCGAGCTCGTGACGCAGACGCCCGATGCCACCGGCGTGGAGCTCATCGGCCGACGCCTCCTCGCGATCCAGGCGCTGGAGGCCGCGCGCGCGATCGAGGCCGGCGTCATCAAGCACAACCGCGACGCGGAGGTCGCCGCGATCTTCGGCATCGGCTTCGCCCCCAACACCGGCGGGCCGCTGTCGTGGATGGACCGCCAGGGTCTGCCGGCCTTGGTGCAAGAGCTCGACGGCTACGCCGACAAGTACGGCGAGCGCTACCGTCCGCCGCAGCTGCTGCGCGACATGGCGGCCAAGGGCGAGCGGTTCTTCGACGCCGTGTAGCGCCCGAGATACGGGTGACGACCCGAACGATTCCGATCGCGGTCCGGAGAATTTTCTCTTGGGCCGCGGTCGGTTTTTCGTTTGCCGGGCCTTCAGACCGCGCCTACGTTGGCCTCATGCGTTGGATTGGATGGATGATGGTGGCCGTCGCCCTCGGGTGTGCGGCCGACGACGAGGGCTCCGACGGACCGGCGAACACCTCGGCTGCGATGGGCTCGACGGGGGCGGATACCGACGACCCCGGCGCGACGTCGCAAGCCGAGGAAACGAGCGCGGGCTCCGGCAGCGTCGGCGTCTGCGAAGACGGCTTCGTCGACGTGGGGTCGGCGTGCAGCAACGAAGGCGAGGTCTGCGAGTACGGCGACGATTGCGGCAGCTGGGTCTACAGCTGCGTCGAGGGCGTGTGGACCCAGACCGACGGCACCGGCTGCGGCGCCACCCCGATCCCGTGCGCGGAAGCGGTCGACGGTGACGCCTGCGGCGAGCCGGGCGACGTCTGCGATCCCGACGCCGACTGTCTGCAGGTGCTCGAGTGCGAGGGCTACGTGTGGCGGGCGTACGACGTATGCACCGAGATGGCCTGCGCCGACGCGCAACCGGTCGAGCCCGGCGGCACCTGCGAGCTGCCCCAGGGCCAGTTCTGCAACGGCGCCGCGCCCTGCGAGGGCATCTCGTACAACTGCATCGACGGCGCGTGGGCGCCGTTCGGAAGCGGCATCCCGAAGGGCTGCGACTAGTCCTCCGACCGGGTAATTCTGAGCGGCTAAACACCGCCCCCGCCGCCCCCACCGTTGTTGCGAGACCTCGCGGTATCCCGATACAGCTTCGGCCTCGCGCCGCGGTGGAGGCGACGCTGACGGCGTTGTATCCGCTCAGAATTACCCGGTCGGAGGACTAGGGCACGAAGCCCGACAGGTCGCACCACTGCACCTGTTGCGGGACGCCGTACGGCGTGTCGACGAAGATGGGATGCGGGTCCGCCCCGTCTTCGTCGACGATCCACCACTGGAACTCGCGATCCGGTGCCGCGTTCTGCGGCAGGACGGTCCACGAGGCCAGCAGCCGCGCCCCATCGGGCGACCATCCCTCGGGGGTGAAGCCATACCCGGGCTCGGCGTCGAGGAAATCGTGGTGCGTCAGCTGCGGATCCGACAGCCGCAGCACGAGGTCGACGTCCGCGCTGTCCGGCGCCGGGCCTTGGTGCTGCTGCGTCACGCGAAGGGCCAAGTGGTCATCGTCCGGGCCCGAGCGGAAGTCGAGGCCGGAGACGAGTTTCGACGCTTCCGCGGTGTCGACGTCGACGAGGTAGATCTCGTCTTCGGCCGCGACGAGCAACTGTCGAGAGTTCGACAGCCACTGCGCGCTCCGTATCTCTTCACTGCCGATGGCGAACTCGACGTACTCGCCGCCGCGCGCCGGGTACAAGCGCACGCCGGCCTCGATCGTCTCGATGACGTGAGGCTCCGAGAGAACCTCGTACGACACCGCCCACCAGCGACTGTCGGGCGAGGCCGCCAGCGGGCGCTCGACGATCCAGGGGGTCTGCGTCCGCCACAGCTCGCCACCGCCGTCGGTGGCGACGACCAGCACGTCGTAGGTCGTGTAGTCCGCGTAGAAGGTCTCGTCGGGGATCGAGACGGCAACCGCCGTGCGGTCGGGCAGGACGTGGGCTGCACTTGCACCGGAGGGCACTGGCAGCACACGCTCGGTCATCGTGGCCGTGTCCACCAGGCGCAGCTCGCGGTCGTCGGGGGTGGCCACGCGACGGACGAACGCTCGCCCGTCGGGTGTGCAGCCGGAGAAGGCGCGATCCACCTCGGGCGGATCCAGGGGCAACGGCGTGAGTGCTTCGGTCTCGCTGTGCCCGGCGTAGAGCACCCCGCCGATGCTCATCAACAGGTAGGGCGAGACGAGCTCGGTCGCGTCACTGCCCTCCGTGGCGTCGGTCGTGTCCGCCTCACCATCCCCACCGAGCGAGCGATCCGCGCAGCTCGCGAGGAGGAGGAGAGCCACCATCCAACGCACCGTCATACTTCCCCGAGCGTACCAGCGGCTCGGATCGGCTCAGCGATCCGCTCATTGCGCGGCCCGATCACGAGCGCCGCGCCGCGCCGTGGCACGCCACGCCCCGATCACGAGCGCCGCCACCTCCGGTGACTAGGCTCCTCGACATGTGGAGGAGTCTGCTCGGCAGCTTCGGGATCGAGCACTACCTGCACGTGCTGTCGCCGGCGTTCTTTCGCGTCCTGCCGCCGCGCAAACTATGGCGTCGCGCCCGGAGCCTGGTGGCGGCCTCGCGCGACGAGCACGCCGATGCGCGGGCGCGCGCGCGTCGGGCCGATGCCCTCGCGCGTGCCGACCTCGGCATCGTGCTGACGTCGACCACGCAAGGGCCGACACTGGCGCCGAGCCCGACCGCCGCGCGTGTCGTCGAGCTGTACTTTCACCAGATTTTTTCGGACGCGCCCTCGCTCATCGACCTGCGCGCGCAGGCTTTCGGATCGCGGGACGCAGCGCTGACGTGGTCGCCGGCGCGCTGGCTCGTCGAATGGGACCCTGCCTTCATCGGCCCGCTCCGCGACGTGTACCGGGCGTTTTACGCCGACGACGACGCCGCGTTCACCGACGCGATCGCTCGGCTCGGGATGGCCGGGGCCGAGGACGTGTTCCGCACCCACTTCGCCGGCGCCGGTCGCATGAAGTTCTCGCTCGACCACTTCGCCCGCAGCTTCGACGCCGTGTTCCGTTGCTGCCGGGACGAGAGGATCGAGCTGCACCCCGATTTCCTCCCCCTGGGCCTCTTCCTGGCGAGCATGTACGAGCACCTCGAGGCGCTCGACGTCGAGGTCGACGTGGGTGCGTGTTTTCACCGCGCGGTGGCGACGTCGTCCACGACCGTGCCCTCGCCGCGGGCCGAGGTGTGTGATGGCTGACCCGATCCTCCTCACCGGTGCGACCGGCTTCATCGGCGGACACTTGCTGCAGCGGCTCGACGCGGCCGGCCACGAGGTCGTGTGTACGTCGCGAGACCCGGCGAGGGCGGCCTCCCGGCTGTCGGGTCACCAAGTGCGCGCCCTCGACGTTCACGATGCCGAGTCGGTCGCGACCGCGCTGCGAGGCTGCAAGTCCGCGGTCTACCTCGTGCACGGGCTGCGCGAAGGCAAGGGCTACGCGGACCGCGAAGCCGTCGCCGCCGAGACGTTCGCCCGGCAAGCCGCGCGCGCCGGCCTTGCGCGCGTGGTCTACCTGGGCGGAATCTGCCCCGAAGGCGAGCCCTCGCGGCATCTGGCCAGTCGCCTTCGCACCGGACGCATCCTTCGCTCGGGCGCGGTCGCGACCATCGAGCTGCGCGCGGCGATGGTGATCGGCGGCGGCAGCGAGAGCTGGCGGATCGTCCGGGACGTCGCCGCGCGCCTGCCTTGGATGGTGCTGCCCAAGTGGCTCCGAAGCCGTAGCCAGCCCATCGCGATCGACGACGTCACCGCCGCGCTGGCCCACGCGCTGACGATGCCGACGCCCGAGTCGGGCTCGGCCGTCTACGACATCCCCGGGCCGCAGGTGCTGACGTGTCGCGAGATCATCGAGCGGACGTGTCGGCTGCTCGGATCCAAGCCTCGCACGATCTCGCTGCCCGTCGGCTCCCCACGGCTGTCCTCGTACTGGCTGCGCTTGGTGACCCGGGCCGACGCCCACGTGGTCGAAGAGCTCGTGCAAGGCCTGAGCGCCGACCTGGTGTCCAGGGAGACCCCACTGTGGCCGACCATGCCCGACCACGTCTTGACCCCGTTCGACGAGGCGGCCGCAGCGGCGCTCGCCGAGGAATCGCGCACCGTGCCTCGCTGGGTTCGCCGGGCCGAAGACGCCTTCCGCAGCCTCGCCCCGTGAGCGCCTCCTCCCCCACGCCGCGACTCGCCGACGCGCGTGCGCGACCTCGCCTCGTCGTCGTCACGGCGACCGCCGCGATCGTCGCGGTCTGGATCGCGGCGATGAGCCGTTTCGGCCAGGGCGACGTCTACGCGCCCCTCGGTGGGCTGGCGATGGGCGTCATCGCGTTCGTGGTGTGGGCGGCACGCCACGTCGTCGTCGCGGGCCTGCGGCCGCACGTGGGCCATCTCGCCCTCGGGATCGCCGTGGGTCTGGCGACGACCGTGCTGACCTACCCGATCTTCGATCTCGCCGTCACCTGGCTGCCGCAGCTACAGCCGATGGTCCGAGAGCTGTATCAGGACGCGGCGGTCGGGAGCCTGGCGGGCCGGCTCGCCTGGGTGACCGTGATCATCGTCGCGGAGGAGCTGTTGTTTCGCGGGCTCGTGCCCGAGCTGTTGCGCCGCCGGATGTCCGCGACGACGGCGATCTACGGCGCCATCGTCGTCTACGCCGCTTCGACGCTGGGCTCGGCGTCCATCATCGTGTTCGCGATGGCGCTGGTCATGGGCGCGATCTGGACGATCATGCGCGTGAAGACCGACTCGCTGGTCCCGGGACTGGTCGCCCATCTCGTGTGGACGCCGTCGGTCATCGTCGTGTGGCCCGTCGTCGAGCGACTCGGTCCCGCCTGACGACGCGGCGGCTCAGCGTCCCGCCTTGACCGGCCAGCCCTCGCGCGTCAGCGACTCGCACGTGGTGCCCGCGGGAACCGGGACGTAGGCGAACCTCGCGCTCACGATCTCGGCGGAGTCCTCGGCCATCCACTCCAGGCACTTGCCCTTGGCGCCCAGGATCCGCTGGCTGATCGTCACGCGGGCCTTGCCCTGGATCGATCCGCCGCCGACGTCGGCCGTGGCCATCGTCAGCGAGTCGTTGGCCACGTGCAGCTGGCCGGAGCAGACGCCGTCGACGTTGACGGTCATGCCGGGCGCGCCGTCGTCGTCGATGTCCTCGCGCTGCCACTTGACGTGCGACGTGCCGACCCAGCCGTCGTCGGCCTCGTGCAGCGTGAACGTCGACGCCGGCAAGGCGGCGGCGTCCAGCCAGACCTTGACGCCACCGACCTTGGCGAAGTTGACCGTGCACGCGCGCTCGGTGAGCACGAGCTTGTCGCCCACTCGGCGTGCCGTCGCGAGCACGTACGTGTCGGTCCGGGTCTGCGTCTTGCCGCGGAACGGAAGATCGCGCGCGCCGAGCTGGACGTGGTGTCCCGCCCACAGTCCCGGCGCGGCGGGGGGTGCGGAATCGGCCGCGGCAAGGGCGAGGGTGGCGGCGGTCAAGGACACGAAAAACATTGGCATTTTCTCCGCTCGGGCGGCGTCGCGCCGCAGCAGAACCATGACCTCTGTCCAAAGATTGTCAAACGTTGAACAAGCGCTATACACCTGGCGATGGACACGCCCACCTCTCTCCCGTCGCGCCGGCCCCACGCCGTCATCATCGGTACCGGCTTCGGAGGACTCGCCGCGGCGATCCGCCTCGGTGCCCGCGGCTATCGGGTCACGATGCTCGAGCGTCGCGACAAGCCCGGCGGGCGCGCGTACGTGTACGAGCAAGACGGGTTCAAGTTCGACGGCGGGCCCACGGTGATCACGGCCCCCTTCCTCTTCGAAGAGCTGTGGCAGCTGTGCGGCAAGAACATGCACGACCACATCGACCTGCGACCGGTCGCCCCGTTTTATCGGATCCGCTTCGACGACGGTGACGTCTTCGACTACACGGGCGACCCGGACGCCATGCGCGAGCAAGTGGCGCGCCTGGACCCTGGCGACGTGGCCGGCTACGACCGTTTCCTCGAGATGAGCCGCAAGATCTTCGAGGTCGGCTTCGAGCGTCTGTCCTTCGAGCCGTTCTCGAGCTGGATGGACATGGCCAGGATCGTGCCGGACATGGTCCGCCTCAAGAGCTACCGCACCGTGTGGGGCCTGGTCAGCTCGTACATCAAAAACGACAAGCTGCGGCAGGTGCTGAGCTTTCACCCGCTGCTCGTGGGCGGCAACCCCTTCGAGACCACCTCGATCTACACGCTCATCTGCCATCTGGAGCGAAAGTGGGGCGTCTGGTTTCCGATGGGAGGCACCGGATCGCTGGTCAGGGGCCTCGTCGACCTCATCACCGAGCAGGGCGGCACGATCCGGCTTTCCACCGAGGTCGACGAGATCGTCGTGGCCAACGGCCGCGCCACGGGGGTGCGATTGAAGCACGGCGAGACGATCGACGCGGACATCGTGGTGTCCAACGCCGACTCGGCGTTCACGTACAAGCACCTGCTTCCGGCCGAGCATCGCAAGCGCTGGACCGACGCCAAGGTCGACAAGGCACGCTACTCCATGAGCCTGTTCGTCTGGTACTTCGGCACCGACCGCAAGTACGACGACGTCGCGCACCACACGATCATGCTGGGCCCCCGCTACAAGGGCCTGCTCGACGACATCTTCAAGCACAAGACCCTGGCCGAGGACTTCAGCTTGTATCTGCACCGACCCACCGCCACCGATCCCTCGCTGGCGCCGGCAGGCCACGACGGCTTCTACGTGCTGTCGCCGGTGCCGCACCTGGACGCCGACGTCGACTGGTCGGTCGTCTCCGAGGACTACCGTCGGCGCATCGAGGCGTTCTTGGAGCGCACGATCATGCCGGGGCTGTCGCAGCACGTGGTCAGCTCTCACGTGCTCAACCCGCAGGGGTTTCGCGACGAGCTGCTGTCGGTCAAGGGCGCGGCATTCGGCATGGAGCCGGTGCTTCTGCAGAGCGCGTACTTTCGGCCGCACAACACCAGCGAGGACATCGAAAACCTCTTCCTCGTCGGCGCGGGTACCCACCCGGGCGCGGGCGTGCCCGGCGTGCTGTCGTCGGCCAAGGTGCTCGAGCGCGTCTTGCCCGAGCACCCCGCACTCTCCGAGCCGGCCGCGGCCGCCCCGACCGAAGTGAGGAACGATGACCACGACCGTCCCGAGCGCGCCGCCTGAGACGACGGCGCTCGCGCGGCCGCTGGCGATCGCGCGCGAGGACCTCGCGCACTGCCGGCGCCTGCTCGCCGCGGGGTCCAAGAGCTTCGCCGCCGCGTCGCGCCTGCTGCCCCGACGCATCCGCGACGCGGCGGCCGTGTTCTACGCGTTTTGTCGCGTCGCCGACGATGCCGTCGACGACTCCGACGACCCGACCGCCGCGCTGGCGCAGTTGCGGGTGAGGCTGGCCGCGATCTGGACCGGCACGGCCGACACCGATCCCGTCGACCGCGCCCTCGGGGCGCTCGTGCGGGCGCACGAGCTGCCCCGTGCGCCGTTCGACGCGCTGCTGGAGGGCTTCGCCTGGGACGCGCAGGGGCGTCGCTACGACACGATCGGCGGCGTGCTGTCGTACGCCGCCCGCGTCGCATCGGCCGTGGGCGTGGTGATGACGTACATCATGGGCGCTCGGTCGCCGCACACGATCGCCCGCGCGTGCGACCTGGGCGCGGCGATGCAGCTGACCAACATCTGTCGCGACGTCGGCGAGGATGCACGGCGCGGGCGGCTGTACCTGCCCCGCACATGGCTTGCCGCCGAAGGGGTCGACCCCGACGCCTGGCTCGCCGACCCGCGGCCCGATCCAGGGGTGGCCCGCGTGGTCGACCGCCTGCTGCGCCTGGCCGACGAGCTGTACGCCCGCGGCCTGTCGGGGGTCGAGGGTCTGCCCCGGGACTGTCGCCGATCGATCCGGGCGGCTGGGCTGATCTACGCCGACATCGGTCGGGTGATCCGGGTCAACGGCCTGGACTCGGTCACGCGGAGGGCGAGCACGTCGGCGCCGCGCAAGCTGTGGCTGCTGTGGAGAGCCCATCGCTGGCGCGCGGCGGCGAGCCATCCGGCCGATGCGCCGCCGCTGTCGCAGACCGCCTTCTTGGTGCCGACGTGATCGAGGCCGCCCGCTCGCGTTGGTTTGCGCGCTGGTTCGGCCGCTCGGTCGACAAGTCGCTGCGACGGCAGTTCTCGGCGGTCTGGCTGGGCGGCCGCGCCAACGTGGGGCCTGTGCCCGCGGCGCAGTCGCTGTTGTGCATCGCAAACCACAGCAGCTGGTGGGACGGGATGGGGCTGTTGTGGCTCAACGCGCACGCGCTCGACCGCGAGGGCTACGCGCTGATGGACGCGGCGAACCTGCGACGCTACCGGTTCTTTCGCAAGGTCGGAGCGTTCGGGGTGGACATGCACTCGCGCCGCGACGGCGCCCGGGCGCTGCGCTACGCCGCAGGATTGCTGCACGTGCCCGGACGCGCGGTGTGGATCTTCCCCCAGGGTCGCGAGGAGCCCGCCCACGTCCCGCTGCGGTTCCGTGGCGGCGCCGCCCGCCTCGCCCGACTGGTGCCGGAGGCGGCCGTGGTGCCCGTGGGGTTTCGCTACGTCTTCGGTCGTCACCCGCGGCCGGCGATGTACATCAGCGTGGGCGCGCCCCTGCCCCCCGCGGCTCGCACCGACGTCGACGCCCAGCAGCGGGCCGTCGCCGAGCGCCTCGCCGGGATCGACGATCATCTCGTCACCGGCAGGGGTGATTTCGAGCTAGTGCTCGGTCGCCACGCGCCACCGCCCGAGCGCGCGGCCCGTTGGCTCGATCGCCTCGTCGGCTGGACGCTGCCGCCTCCGACGTCAGGTGAGCAACCGGCCGTCGCGACCCAGCCGCAGCTGCCGTCCGCCCCACTGCGTCTGCCGAGCGCCGAGCGCTGAGCCCCAGGCCCACGCGAGCACGGCATCGGCGACGAAGGCGTCGACGACCGCCGCCAGACCTCGGCGCGCGGTGGCCCCTTCGGTCGCGGCGACGACGGCCACCCGCACCAGCAACGCCAGGGCGGCCACGGCCAGGCCCGCGGTCACGCCCCCGAGGGCGAGCCCCACGCCGATCAACGCCAGCGGCAGCGCGGCACAGATCAGCAGCGGATACGCGAGCAACCGCCACGGCCGCTGGGCCCGCATCACGAGCAGCCAACGCCGGTAGCGCGCCACCACGTCACGCAGACTGCGATCACCGGCAACCGAGCCGGCGGGCCGAGCCGTCACCGCCGTACGAAAGCCGGCGTCGGCGAGACGGCGCGAGAGTTCCATGTCCTCCCCCAGATGGTGGGCCACCGCCGCGAAGCCCCCCACGGCGAGCAGCGCATCGGTGCGGACGGCGAAGCACTTGCCGACCAAGCCGCCGCGGTCGAGTCGTCCGAGCAGATCGAACGCGTGCAGCGAGCGACCCAAGATGGCCGAGGAGGCGCGGTCGCCCACCGTCCGCGGGGGCTGGCGTTCCTGCACCGGCGTCCACGCGGCGCCCACGTCGGCGTTCAAGCACGTCGACAACCCCACGAGCTCGGGACCCTCGAGCGCGACATCGGCGTCGATGACCGCGACGATGTCGAACGCCGCGGCGTCGGCCGTCGCGCGGGCCAGCTGCCCGGCCTTCGCGTTGGGTGCCCGCGTGGCGGCGACGAGCGCCCGGGCGTCGATGCCGTCCTCGCGCAATCGGGCGGCCGCGTCCCGCACCAACGGCCACGCCGGGTCCCGCGCGTCGGCGACCGTGAAGCGGACGACGAGCTCGCCGGGGTGGCGCAAGCGACTGGTCGACGCCAACGTCGCCGCGAGAAAGGTCGGCTGCCCGGTGCACGGTCGAACTACGAGGATGCGGCGCGCGTGGGCCGATGGCAGGGGCTTGCGGCGGGCTCGACCCGCCGCGACGACGGCGCTGCTCGCAAAGCCAAGATAGGCCGCGACCCAACCACCGGCCAGCGCGAGCGCCCACGCGCTCACGCCCGCCACCCTCGCCGCAGTCGAAACGGCAGCATCAGCTGCACCACCGGATGGGTGAAGCGCGTCAGCGAAAGCCCCTCGTGCATCGCCAAGGTCTGGCGCCCGTCGATGCATGTGCGCACGATCGACCGCGAGTAAAACGGCGTGTCCTCGAGGGTCCGCACCAGCGTCGTCGGTCCGTCGGCGCGGTTTTGCCGGGGCAGCGCCCAGCGCGTGCGCGGCAGGGTCGACAGATCGGTCGGGACCCAGTCGTCGTGCGAGCCGTCGCGATCGATCCGCAGCGCGTGTCGGATCGGGCCGTCGGGCAGCGCCACGTCGTAGACGATCGCCGCACCGTGGGGCGTCTCGGCGCGACTCCAGCTCCAGCTGTCGAAGCACGCCTCGAGCGGCTGCCGACCCCAGTTGCTGTCGTGGTAGCCCGAGCCCGAAAACGACACGTCGGGTGATTGCATCTGTACCTGCACGCGGGCCCGGGGCGCCACGGGGACCCACAGGTGACGTGCGGCGGGATCGAGCGCCAACGGATCGCCGGCGAGCTCGGGGACGATTCGGACACGGCCCCGTACCCGCGCCCCGGTCACGGCGGTCGTCTCGTCGACGTCGACGACGAGCGCGTCGCCGTCCCACCAAAGCTGCGACCCGGCGACGCACAACGAGCTCGCCGTGGTCGCGACGTCGCGCGGCGACGGCTCGGTGAAGACCCACCGCGCGCAGCCGGGCCCGTACAGCACCACGTTGATGCCGCAGAACTCGTCGGGATGATGATCGAGGCGGTGCCGACGCGCGCGATAGTACGTGGGCGAGAAGACCGAGCCGCGGAATGCGATCACCGTGACGGCGAAGCGGCCGTCGTCGCTGACGCCGTCGAGGTACCACCAGACGTAGCCGCCGACCGGGACGTGGACGTCGAACGCAGGTCCCGCAAGACCGCTTCGGCCGCGAAACGTCCCCCGAGGGCCACCATCGGGACGCCAGCCCCGGGGTGCGCGCCACCCCCCACGAGCCAAAAGCCCGGCACCTTCGTGGCCGCCGCGGGTCGTCGCATCGGGGCGAGGAACGAGTGCGTCGCCCCGCCGTACAGCGCGCCCCCCGTGTGCGGGAAGCGGCGGGCGAAGTCGTTGGGCGTGGTGACCACGTAGCGGCTCGGATCGTCGAGCGTGATCTCGAGCCCACAGCGCGCCATCAGTTGCGTCATGGTGTCCAGGCACGATGGGATCTCCGGGGTGAAGTCGTGGCGGTCCCCGATCGGGGGCGCGTTGACGAGAAGGAACAGGCGCTCGTCGCCGTCGGGCGGTGCGCCACCGCGGTCGGAGGCGCACAGGTACGTGGTCGGTTGCGCCGGCACGCGTTGCCGTCCGAACAGGTCCTCGAACTCGGCGGGGTAGTCGTCGGAAAACAGGACCGTGTGGTAGGCGGGCGAAAGGCCGCGCGGCCGTGCCACGGCGGCGACGGTGATCGCCGACAGGGATCGAGGGGAAGCGGGCGCGGAGACGGCGGACGCGATCGCCTCGCCGAACGCCCCGGCCGCGATGGCCTCCGGACCGACGTTGCCCACCACGGCGCGGGCACGCACGGACCGTCCGTCCGCGAGCACCACGCCGCGGGCCCCGTCGGGACCCACGTCGATGGCGTCGACGTGCACTCCGGTCAGCACTTGGCCGCCGCAAGCCTCGAGGACGCGCCGCAGCGCTCGTGCGAGCGCGATCATCCCGCCCTCGATACGCCACACTCCCGCCTGCTCCACCGCGGCGATGAGCGCCAGCGTGCCCGGGGCCTGCAACGGCGACGAGCCGTAGTACGTCGCGTAGCGGCCGAACAGCTGGCGAAGCCGCGGCTCACGGAAGTCCTTGCCCAGCGCCGACCACAGCGAGCGGTGCCAGTCGATCCCCCACAAGCTCTGCAGGCTTCGCCAGCCCCCCTGCTCGACCGCGGCCCCGAAGCCGGGACGTGGGTTGTCCAGGAACGGACCCCGCACGCGCTCCCAGATCTTGGCGGCGCGGGTGTGGAACTTCGCGTACCCGCGCGCCGCCGCGGCGCCGAACGTTTCGCCGATCGCGGCCTCGCTGCGCTCGACCGACGCATGAAGGTCCAGCGTGGTGCCGTCGGTCCAGGCGTGTCGGGCCAGCACGTCCAACGGCGTCAGCGTCAGCTCGTCGTCGAGCCGTCGTCCCGCCGCGTGCAGCAGATCGTCGAAGATCCCCCGCATCGTCAGCACGGTGGGACCGGCGTCGATCGATCGACCTGCGACCTGCTCGACGCGCATCTTGCCGCCGACGTCGTCGGCACGTTCGAGGACGGCGACGTCGACGCCGGCGGCCGCGAGCCTGAGCGCGGTGGACAGGCCTCCGATCCCGGCCCCGATGACGACGACGTCCACGTTGCGCACGCTGTGCATCGACGGGGTCATGGGCTGCCGAGCCTCAATTGTCCAGAGTTTGCCCAAAGTATTGACAAACTCTGTACACATCACAGCCTCCCGACCGTGGACGCCAGGGACATCGATTCGTTGCTCGAAGACGCGTTTGCCGAGGTCGTCGGTCCGGCGGCGCCGCCGCGGCTGCACGCGGCGATGCGCGCGGCCGTGTTCGGGGGCGGGGGCCGGCTGCGGCCACGCATCGTCCTCGCCGTGGCCGATGCGTGCGGCGGGGTCGACGACGACGTCGCCGCCCGGGCGGCCGCCGCGATCGAGTTTCTGCACTGTGCGTCGTTGGTCCACGACGACCTGCCCTGCTTCGACGACGCGGCGATCCGCCGGGGTCGACCCAGCGTGCACGCGCAGTTCGGCGTCCCGCTCGCCGTGCTCGCCGGAGACGGTCTGATCACGGCCGCGTTCGAGTTGCTGTCGCGTGTCCCGGCCACGCCCAAGCTGCCCGGGCTGCTGTCGATGATCGCGCGCAGCGTCGGGGCGAGCCGGGGCATCGTGGCCGGTCAGGCGTGGGAGTCCGAGCCGGCGCCCAACCTGCGGCTGTACCACCGCGCCAAGACGGGCGCGCTCTTCGAGGCCGCATTCGGTGCTGGCGCCCTGGTCGGCGGTGGCGACGTGTCGCGGTGGCGAGCGCTGGGCACCCGGCTCGGCGAGGCCTACCAGATCGCCGACGACCTCGCCGACCGACTCGGCACCGAGGACGCGCTCGGCAAGCCGACAGGACAGGACAATCGGCTCGATCGACCCAATGCCGTCCGTGAGCTCGGCACGTTCGCCGCCAAGGATCGGCTGCGCCAGCTCGTGGCCTCGCTGCTCGACGACGTCCCCGACGCGCCGCGACGCGAGCGCTTCGTGCGCTGGCTGGAGGCGGTGTGCAGTCGCGTGCTCGCGCCGACCGACGTCCCGGCCGTCGCGGCCGCATCCAACGACCGCGGCGATGCGCCGCTGGTCAGCGCCGCCGCCGTACTGGCGATCTAGCCTTCGCCCCTGCCGTCCGCGAGCGTCGACGATGCGTGCCGAATACCTGCTGTTCGACCTGTTGGTGGCCGCCGGGCCCGTGTCGTTGTCGCTGCTGCCACGCGCGCAGTTCGGCGGGCGGGCGCGCAGCTTGCTCTGGTCGATCCTCGCAGTCGCCCCGCTGTTCATCGTGTGGGACGCGATGGTCGTCGGGCGGCATTGGTGGTTCGATCCCCGCTACACGCTCGGGCTCACCGCCGCGGGCCTTCCCCTCGAGGAGTGGTTGTTCTTCGTCGTCGTGCCCTACGGCTGCGTGTTCGCGTGGGACACGATCCTGCGGGGCGCCACGGCGCGCCCGCTGGCACGCCGACCAAGGCTTCATGCCGGCCTCGGCATCGGTTTGTCGGTCGCGTGCGTCGTCGCGGCGGCGTTCGGCCTCGAGTACACCGCGCTCGCCACCGCTGCCGCGGCCCTCGTCGTGGCGTTGGACTGGGCATTGGGCACGGCGCTCGTGGCCACGCCGCGCGCGTGGCTGCTGTCGGTCGTCGTGGTCGCGCTCACCGGCGTGTTCAACGGCTACCTCACCGCCCGTCCGATCGTGCACTACGACGAGGCGTATCAGCTCGGCCTGCGCGTGGGCACGATCCCCATCGAGGACTTCGTCTACGGACTGGCCCTGGTCGGCGCGGTGCTGTCGGTGTTTTCGTGGCACCAGGGTCGCGCCGTCGACGACACGTGGCTGGCCCGCCTGGTCCGCGCGCGTCTGGGCGGATACCGGGTCCGCGTTCACACCCCCGATCCGCGCCGGCCGCAGAGCCTGTCCAGACCGCGTCGGGCCGCCGTGGTCGGCGGCGGACTGGCCGGACTGTCGGCCGCACACCTTCTGGCCAAGCGCGGCTTCGACGTCGTGGTCTACGAGAGGCAGGCGCACCTCGGCGGCAAGATCGGGGCGTGGCGCGAGCGCCTCGCCGACGGCCGGACCGCGCCCGTCGAGCACGGCTTTCACGCCTTCTTCGGCCACTACTACAACCTCGACGCCTGGCTGCGGGAGCTGCAGCTCGACGACGCGTTCGCCGAGATCGACGACTACGTGATCCTGACCCGCGACGGACGGAGGCTCGCGTTCGGGACCCAGCGCCGCGCTCCGGTGGCCAACCTCCTCGACCTCGGTCGCAAGGGGATGTTTCGCTTCCGCGACGTGATGTCCAAGCGCACGGGCGATCACCTGCGTCCGATGCTCGAGTACGACGAAGGCCGCACCTTCGCCGAGCTCGACGACGTCACGTTCGAGCAGTTCGCCGCCGCGGCCGCCCTGCCCCGCGACCTACGCCTGGTCTTCAACGCGTTCGCGCGAGCGTTCTTCGCCTCGGCCGATCGGCTCTCGGTCGCCGAGCTGGTCAAGAGCTTCCACTTCTACTACCTGTCGCACGACCTCGGGCTCGGCTACCGCTACCTGCAGGGTGCCTACGCCGACGACCTGCTCGCGCCGATCGAGCGTCGGTGCCGCGAGCTGGGCGTGCAGTTTCGGCGCGGGTCCGGTGTCTCGACGATCGCCCGGTGGGGCGAGCGTCTTCGGATCGGCGAGGAGACCTTCGACCACGTCGTGCTCGCGACCGACGTTCGCGCCGCCCGTCGGATCTTCGCCGACAGTGACGACCTGGCCCGCACCGACCCCACGCTCGCCGCGAGCCTGGCGAGCCTGCGCGCCGGTCAGCGCTACGCCGTCGTGCGCCGGTGGATCGACCGGCCCAGTCCCGAGGACGTCCCGGTCTTCGTCGCGACCGAGCGCGTGCAAGCACTCGATGCCGTCGCGTTCGTCGATCGCATCGACCCCGCCGCCGCCGCGGACGCGCGCGCGGTGGTGGAGCTGCACTGCTACGCGGTCGACGACGCGATGAGCGACACCGAGCTGGTGCAGGCGCTGCACGACGACTTCGCCCACTATTTCCCCGAGCTGGCCGGTGGGGTCGTGCTGCGCGAGCACGTGCAGATCCGCGACGACTTCACGGCCTTCCACATCGGACAGCACGCACACCGCCCCGCCACCGTGACCGGCGTCCCCGGTCTGGTGCTCGCCGGCGACTGGGTGCGCCTGCCGACCCCGGCGATGCTGATGGAGGCCGCGCACACCTCGGCGCGCTACGCCGTCAACGCGATCTGCGACGAGGTCGGCCTGCGCACCGAGCCGATCGACTCGGTGCCGCGGCACGGGTTGCTGGCCTCCCGCGACTCGGTCGCACGCGACGGCGAGGCACCCGGGCAGCAGCATCCCGCACGTATCCGGCCCTGACGTCGCGATGCCGCCCCTGCAGACCGGCGACGCAGCCGCGGGGCGAGAGCGTTCCCCCCTTCCCTGGTAGGCTCCCGCGGCGATGGTCGACCAGCCGGCGCCCCCACTGCCCCCCTGGCTCGCGCGGTTGTTTCCTCTCGCGCGGCGCATGCACGTGATCGACGACGGACCCGATGCGGGACGGCGCATCCACTACGTGGACCACGGTCCTCGCGACGCACCCGCGATCGTGATGTGCCACGGCAATCCAACGTGGTCGTTTCTGTGGCGCAAGGTCATCGACGAGCTGCCACAGATGCGGTGCCTGGCCCCGGACCTGCTCGGCCTCGGGCTGTCGGACAAGCTGCCGAACGAAGCGGACCACACCTACGAGCGTCACCTCGACGCGCTCGGAGACTGGCTGCGCGCGCTCGACCTGCCGCGTTTCGTGCTCGTCGGCCAGGACTGGGGTGGGCCGCTCGTGACCGGCCTGGGCCGGCGGCTGTCGGAGCGCGTCGCAGGCATCGTGCTCGCCAACACCTCCGTGCTGGTGCCGCAGCGTCCTCGCGGCACGTGGTTTCATCGCTTCGCGCGACTGCCCCTCGTCTCGCGCCCCGCGTTCCGTTGGTTGGGCGCACCGCAGAACATGCTGTGGGTCGCGCAGGGCGATCGCCGATCGATCCGTGGCGACGTGGCGCGCGCGTACCGGTGGCCGCTGCGACACCGTCGAGATCGCGCCGCGCCGCTGGGCCTGGCGCGCATGGTCCCCGATGGCCCCCACCATCCTTCCCTCGCACCGATGCGCGCCGCCGAAGCGTGGGTCCGCGCGTTCGAGGGGCCGACCGCCCTGGTGTGGGGCACGCGAGATCCGATCTTGGGCCGGGCACTGCGACGGCATCGCGAGGCGTTCCCGCACGCGCCCGTGACGGAGACCGAGGCCGGCCATTTCCTCCAAGAAGAGGTCCCTGCCGCCGTCGCCGCCGCGATCGCCGACGTCGCGGCCCGGGCCGGCGTCGCGGCGGCACGGCCACCATCGGCGGATTGACATCTTGTCATCGCGGCGGCGCGCGCTGGCGCCCGCAACTCGCCACAAGCACAGGGGGTCGACCTTCCAACGCGCGTGGCATTATCGTTGCACCCCTTCGGAGCCCGTCCCTCCCTTGAGACGCAAGCACCTGACCCCGCTCGCCATCGCCCTCGGGACATTCGCCCCGGGGGCGGTCGCGCACGCGGTTCCGCCGAGCTCGACCGATTTCGTCATCTGGTACTACAGCACCGACGAAGACGGCGGCCGTGGACGACGGATGACGCAGCAAGACCTGCAGCAGTTCGTCAACCAGGCACGTTGCGAGTGTGGCCAGAAGATCGAGGCCACGGTCAATCTCAACAACAGCTCCAGCGGGATGGCCTACGACCAGAGCCGCATCCGCACCTTCGCCGGATCGATGTGCGACGTGGGCCAGGTCGGCATCAGCACGCAGAACCAGCCGTGCGTGCTGCTCGAAGACCAGCTGCCCAACTACTACACGAAGAACCCCTCGATGCTGTTCGAGCCGATCTGGCTGTCGACGGGCGTGTCGAGCACCGACTCGCAGAGCATCAACACCGCGGTCCCCCTCGGGACCTGCGAGTCGGGGCGCGGCGAAGGTGGGATCTGGATCTGCGTCGAAGACGGGATGCAGACCGACTGCCAGGTCAACGAGTTCATCATCAAGGGCACGACCAACATGAACTCGCAGGGCTCGAGCGGGTCGACGGGGACGACCGGGACGACCGGGACCCCGACCAGCGCCGGCGGCATCGTGTTCGACTACGACCCGCCGATCAGCTATCCGACCCAGTTCACCGCGAGCGAAGGTGACGGCGCGGTCGTGCTCGAGTGGGACTTCGAGACCCAGCCCGAAGCGGCGGGCTACCGGATCCTGTGCGCGAACGCGGACGGCAGCCCCGTCGACGGCAAGGGCGTGTCGCGGCCGAACATCACCGCCGAAAACAACGGCACGCTGTACTTCACGGCGTCCAACCTGTGCCCGGACGGCCCCTTCGGACAGGGCAGCGGCGTCGGAACCACCGATGGCGGCGGCAGCGACGGCGGCGGCACCGACGACGGCGGCTCCGGCACCGGCTCGGCCACCAGCGGCGACTTCGGGACGACCGGCATCGGCTTGCTGCCCGACGACGGCTGGGCGCACGGCGTGCTGACCGGCACGACGTCGGGTACCGGCGGCGAGACCGGCGCCTCGACCTCCGATACGGGTACGGGGAGCGACGGCACCGGGCGCTTCGCGACCGGCACGTCGACCGGCGGCTCGGACACGAGCGGCGTGACCGTGCCCGACGGCATCGACCCCGCCGCCGCCGCCGCGATCCAGAGCCTGGACTGGGCGTACGTGTGCAGCGACCACCTGCCCAGCACGACCAAGCGCGGGCGCGTCGACGGCCTCGAAAACGGTCAGGACTACATCTTCCTCGTGGTGGCCTACGACACCGCGGGCAACCCCGTGGTCGCCTCCGAAGACCTCATCATCGCCACGCCCCGCGAGACCACCGATCTGTGGGAACGGTGCGAGCAACAGGGTGGCGTCTGCGGCGACGGCGGGTTCTGCAACTGCACGACCGGCGAGGACGGCCCGTCGCCGGGCTCGGCCTGGTGGGCGTTGGCGCTGCTCGGGCTGCGCCGGAGGCGTCGTCGGTGAGCGTGCCGTTTTTGTGGTGGGCGCTGACGATCACGCTCGCGCCCGCCGACAGCACCTCCGACGTTCCTGCTCCGCCGACGCAGACGGAGAGCACGACCGCGACCGAAACCGCCACGACGACCGCGTCGTCGACTTCGTCCTCGACTTCGTCCTCGTCGGGGTCGCCGTCGTCCTCCGCGTCCAAGACCGAAACGTCCGGCGTGCGCTTCGACGACAGCGAGGGCGCCCCCTCCCCATCCGATGCGGCGCTCGAACGCGACACCGAGGTTTCGTTCGACGACCCGCCCAAGACCGACCGCCGCGGCAAGAACCGACAGGGCTCGCCCCAGCGCTTCGCCGCCGAGTTCAAGCTCGGGCCGTACCTTCCCAACGTCGACCGCAACTACGCCGGGGCGGGCCTGGGTCCCTACGCGTCCATCTTCGGCAAGATCGACGACACCGGCGCGGCGGTGGGCGCCCCGAAGCCGGGGCTGATGCCGGCCGGCTACTTCGAGTGGCAGTTCCTGTACCTGGCCGGCCCGCTCGGCCTCGGCACGCAGGTCGGCTTCTTCCGCGACCGCGCCAACGCGCTCGTCGCCATGCCCGAGCCCGGCGAAAACCTGCGCAGCTCGGCCGACCGCGTGCGCTTCGCGATGCTGCCGGTCGCCCTGCTGCTGTCGTACCGCTTCGAGCTGCTCGCCGATCGCTTTCGGTGGGTACCGATCGTCCCGTTCGCGAAGGCGGGCGTCGGCTACACGTTCTGGTGGACGCGCGACGGCTCCGGCAGCATCTCCGAGGACTCGAGGGGCAACAAAGGTCGCGGCGGCGTGCCCGGCTTTCAGTTCAACGTCGGCGGCATGATCCGGCTCGACTTCATCGAGCCCGGCACGGCCAAGAAGCTCGACCAGACCACCGGGATCAACCACACCTACGTGTTCGGCGAGTTCCAGGTCGCGCGGTACAACAACTTCGGCGCCGGCAACTCGATCGCGCTCGGCGACGACACCTGGTTCGCCGGTCTCGCCATCGAGTTCTGACCACGCGCCCTCAGGGCGCGCGGGTGTACGTCCAGCCGCTCGGCCCGCGGGGGCCGTCGATCGTCGCGCGCAGCGTGTCGCCCTCGCGCACGTAGGCGATCGACTTCGGGTCGTCGTGCGCCGGGTTTGCGAACGTCACGTCGGCCGGCCCCACCTCGGTCGCCGTGAACGCCGTCGGCGGACAGCGGCCCTTGGGGCTGGCGTAGTACACGAGACCATCGGCCGTCGCCTCGATCCGCAGGTACTCGAAGAAGACGGTGCGTCCCCCCGCCGTCGTGCGCGAGACGCCGAACATCGCGTCGGGGCCGGGCTCGGTCCAGGTCTCCTCGGTGGTGGCCTCGCCGTCGACGGAGACCCAGCGCCCCGAAAGCCACGACAGCGACTCGATCGTCGCGTCGGCCGGTGCTCCCGGGGTCGTTGCCGCGCTCGGTGCGGACGCGGCCGGCGTCGCGATCGCAGCCGGCCCCACGCCGCAGCCGGCCAACCCGAGCACCCCCGCGAGCACGTACGTTCGCCGCACGGTCGTCACCCTCCGAGTTGAAAGTAGAACGCCTCGAAGAACGACTCACAACGGGCGTCGCCGGCGAACCCGACGATCGGCGAGCACGCGCCCCCTTGCAGCCCGGTACCGGGGTCGAGGACCGGCACGCACTCGAAGCCCTCGCCGCACGGCAGGTTGCTGCCACACTCGGAGCCCGCGCCCGCCGGCGCAACGCAGAAGCCCGCCGGGCAGTTGCCCGACACGCACTCGACGTGGCCCATGCAGGGCTGACCGATGTCGGCGAGCGCCTCGCAGCGCGGCTCCTCGCCGCCGGTCGGGTCGAACACGCAGCGACTGTCCTCGCGACACGACCCGTCCGGGCACGGCTCCCCCGGTCCGGGGAGCCGGCTGCAAGTCTGACCATCCACACACAGCAACCCCTCGTCACAGCCCGTCAGATCGCACGGCTGACCTTCGCCACCGAACTCGACCGTCTGCGGATCGCGACACTCTCCGAGAATGCACTGCAGGCCGGACCCGCAATCGCCGAGGTACTCGTCACCGCCGCCACCGCCGATCCCCGCGCCTCGAAACGGGTCCGCGTAGCCGCACGGCTGCCCCTCGAACAGCGTGCCGTGGTACAGCGGACACAGGTCGGCGAAGGTCAGCGGCTGAGGGTCGGTGCACGAAAGCGATCCGATCAACCCCTCGAGTTGCTCGGCACAGCGCGGATCGTAGGCGAGCTCGGGCGGCAAGGAGTCCTGGTCGAAACCGTCGTTGGACGGGGTACAGGAGGCGAGCTCCTCCGGGCTCAGACAGCCGCACTCGGCCATCTTCTCGCAGAAGCGATGGACGACGCCGTCGAGCAGCACGTCCTCGCGGCCGGGCCCTTCGCCGCAGCCGACGCTCGCCGCCATGCCCATCGCCCCCACCGCCAACCACCATCGCATGCGATCGAGCCTAGCAAGGGGGACCGGGCACCGCGACAAAACGGTGTCAGCACCGTTTTGCCGGTTTCTTTGGCGCGGTGGTTGTCGCACGTACCGTCGCGCGCATGGCTGGATCTTTCATTGTGGCGTCGTTGGCACTGGCTGCAGTTTCGCTGCAGGGACCCGCAGCGGACCCGAGCGCGAGCGGCCGACCGATCTCGGCGTCGCAGCCGGTGGCCGAGCCCGGCGCCGACGAGCCCGATCCCACGGCCGAGCCGGACACGCCCGATCCCGAGCCCATGCCCGAGCCCGACGCGTCGGCGGACGCCGACTTCGGCACGAGCGCGACGCCGACGGCGACCGCCGCCGCCGCCACCGACGACGAGACGGCCCCGACCGCGGCGAGCGTGCGCAACGACGCGCCCGACGACGGCTCGCCGGTCGTTCGCCCCGAGCAGGGCCAGTGGGGCATGCAGTTCACCTTCGGCGGCCTGGCCCCGATGTCGATCGCGGGTATCGACACGCTCGGCGTCAATCGCCTGCTCTTTTCCGAGCTCGGCTTCCGCCGCGTCCTGGGCAACGGCTGGGTCGTGCCGTTTTCGATCGGCGCCGGCGTCTTCCACCACAACCCGGAAATGGGCCCCAGCCAAAACGACGTGGGCCTGTCCGGCTCGGTCGGGATCAAGAAGTGGTTCCGACAGTGGCGTCGCATCGCCCCGTTCGCCGGCGGCGACTTCCGGATCAGCTACCTCGACCCGACCGGCGACAACAACTGGCTCGTCGGCATCGGTTTGGGCCCCAACCTGGGCATCGAGTACTTCGTCGGCGACCGCGTCAGCCTCGTGCTGCAGGGCGACGCCAACATCGCGATCAACGTGTTCGACGGCCTGGTCCAGGTCGACTTCGGCACGGCGGTGAGCTTCGGCGGCCAGATGGGCCTGGCGTTCTACTTCTAGCAGACTGCTCCAAAACGCGGAGCGTCTTGGAGCGGGCTGCTCGGTGCCCGTGCCCGTGCCCGTGCCCGTGCCCGAATCCGTGGCAGCGATGGGGGCTCAGCGCCTTGTCGAGGTGCGTCACTGTCGCGTATCCGCGCCAACGCGTGGTTCTGCCGTCGCGTCGAACGGCTCCTCATCCAGGCCCATGTCGACAAACCACCGGAACAGCAGGTCGTAGCGCAGTCGCTCGCAAAAACAACCGCTCGCTGCGCACGCTGTACAGCGCCATCAGCACGGTCGCCAGCAGCAGCCGTTCGGGCGGGACGGACGGCCGGCCCTTAGCCGCGTACATCGTCGTCAGCACGTCCTGGATCTCCGCCAATGCCTCATCAGCAAGCCGTTTCACTTTTCTGATCGGGTGCTCCTCCGGGATCGCGTCTTCGACGTTGAACAGACAAGCCCCCGACAGTGGAGAGTTGCTGCGGCCGCGCATACCTCTCCAGATCATTTGCCGGCCTCGATGTCGATCCCTGCAACGATGCGTCGCGGCGGTCGACTACGTGGGCATGCACTTCGATCACGACCGACTCGACGTCTACCTCGCGGCCTTGGACATGGTTGCCGTCACCCAAGGTGTTGCGACAGCCTTCCCCCCTGGCAACGGGGATTTGGCCGACCAGCTTCGACGGGCAACAACCTCCATCGCCCTCAACATCGCCGAGGGAGCCGGTGAGTACTCTCGGGCCGACAAGGCGCGCTTCTACCGCATGGCGAAGCGCTCCGCGACCGAATGCGCCGCTGTCCTCGATGTTGCACGCCGCCTCGACATCATCGCTCCACCTCGATTCGACGAGGGTCGGGCGGTCCTCTTCAGGATCGTCTCGATGCTCGTCAAGATGGTTCGTGGGCTCGCACGCTGATCGGGCACGGGCACGGGCACGGGCACGGGCACCGAGCAGCCCGCTCCAAAACGCTCCGCGTTTTTCCGCAGTCTGCTAGCTCAGCAGTCCCATCATCGCGAAGTCGATCTGCCGCCGGCTCGGGCTGGCATCGATCACCTCCACGATCACCCGGTCCCCGACCGTGATCATGCGACCCGACTTCGCCCCGAGCAGCCGCGCCCCGGTATCGTCGAGCGCCCATCGCTCCCGCCCGTCGCGCTCCAACAGCGCGCGTCGGATCATGCCGTCCACGGGCGGATCGTCGAGCATGACGAAGACACCGGACGCGGCCAGGCCGGTCACGGTCCCCTCGAGACGATCCCCGATGCGGTCGCGCATGTAGTAGGCGCAGAACATCGCCTTCGTGTCGCGCTCGGCCTGGATCGAGGCGCGCTCTCTCGTCGACGCGTGCTCGGCCCGCCCCCGAGACACGCGCAGCACCGGCATGCGAGGCACCGGTGAGGGCCCGGCCGGGCCTCCCCGTCGCTTGATCCACGCCTTGAGCACGCGGTGATTGATGAGGTCGGGGTAGCGCCGGATCGGGCTGGTGAAGTGCAGGTAGTGCTTGGCCGCGAGCGCGAAGTGACCGACGTTGTGCGTGTTGTACTCGGCCTGCGACAGCGTGCGCAGCATCAGGTTGTGGATCGCTCGCTTGCGCGGGTGGGTCTCGATCTTGTTGACCAGCTTCGCAAAGCCCAGCGGCGTGCGCAGAGCCTCGGGGTCGACGTCGACCCCGAGCAGCTCTCCGACCGCACACAGGCGCTCGACCCGTTCCTCGTCCGGCACGTCGTGAACGCGGTAGACCACCGGCAGGCGGTGCTCCACGGCGATCGCGGCCACGGCCTCGTTCGCGGCCAGCATCAGTTCCTCGATGAGGTTGTAGGCCCGGGCGACCGACGCGTCCGCCCGCGACGCCACGATGCCCCGCACCCGCTCGGGGTCGTCCTCGTCGAGCTGGATCCGCACTTCGGGTAGATCGAGCGTGATCGACCCCCGACGCTTGCGCATGCGCGAGAGTCGATCGGCCGCCAGACGCAGCGTCTTGATGCGCTGCTTGATCGGTGCCGGCAGCTTGCCGCGGTCCTGCATCGCCTCGGCCGCCTGCCCGTAGGTGAGTCGAGCCCGGCTGTGGATGATGGCCGCGCGCACGTCCGGGTCGGTGACCTTGCCCGCGCCGTCGAGCGTCAGCGACACGACCATCGCCAGACGGTCCTTCTTCGGGACGAGGGAGCAGATTCCCGACGACAGCGCCTCGGGCAGCATCGGAATGGCACGGTCGGGCAGGTACGTGGAGAAGCACCGCGTGATCGACTCCTCGTCGAACACGTCGCCCTCGCGCACGTAGTGCGAGACGTCCGCGACCGCCACGTGCACGCGCATCTTGGCGCGGCGCTCGTCCTTGCCGAGCAGCTCCACGCACACCGCGTCGTCGAAGTCCCGCGCGTCGGGCGGGTCGATCGTCATGAAGTCGAGGTTGCGCAGGTCGGCCCGGCCCTGCTGGTCGCGACGGGTCACCCGCGTCGGCACCGACTCCGCCGCCTTGAGCACGTGCGGGGGCTGGAGCGGATCGATGCCGTGCTCGATCAGGATCTTGGCCTCCTCGGTCGCGAGCGAGTCCGGCGGACCAAGGGCGCGCTCGATCCGGACGGTGAAGTCGTCGCCCCATGGGTCGGGGTAGTCGATGATCGTCGCGACCACCACGAGCCCCGCGTCGCGCGGGTCCGCATCGCCGACGACCTGCGCCCGGCCGAGGACACGCGGGTCGTCCGGATCGACGAACCAGCGCTTGCCCGCGCGCCGCAGCACGCCGGTCGCCCGGGTGCGGGCGCGCGCGATCACGGAGCGGACGGCCCCCTCGAGCCCGCGCTCGGCGGTCCAGTACGCGACGACCACGGTGTCGCCGTCCATCGCACCACCGCGGCTGGGGGGAGGAATGAAGATCGACGCCGACCCGTCCTCGGGCTCGGCGAACGCGAAGCCGGCCGGGTTCGTCAGCAGCTTGGCGTGCAGGACCGCCGGGTCCGCGCGGGGCTCGCCGTCGGCACGAGCGTCGAACGCCTCCACCGGCTCCGATGCCGGCGCCGGCCGTTGGCCGCGTCGCCTGCCCCGTGATGCGGTCCGGTCCGGTCGCCGTGAATTTCGCTTTCGACTCACGGGCGGACCGTGGCACGCCCGGGTCAGCGGGTAAAGCGACGCACCGCCGGTAGGCCTGCTACTTCAGACCGCGCACGTAGCCGTCGTCGGTCGCGACCACGAGCGTGCCGGCCGGCCCGACCGCCACGGATGCCTCGACGTCCGCGGGCAGCTGGACGTTCCACTTCACCTCGCCGGCCGACGACACCGCGTAGACTCGACCGTCGCGACTGCCGAAGAAGACCGTGCCCTCGGCGTCCACCTCGGGCGTGCCCGGGATCGGTCCCCCGGTCGGGACGATGAAACGGACCGCGCCCGAGCCCGACAGTGCATAGAGGTTGCCGTCGAACGAGCCGGCGTACAGCTCGCCCGCCGGGCCCACGGCGATGCCGCTGCGGATGTCCCTGCCGGTCGCGAAGACCCAACGCAGCGTACCGTCGACGGGATCGAGTGCGTGTACCCGACCGTTGTCGCCGCCGATGACGATCGATCCGTCGGCCGCCAACGCCGGGTCGCCGTCGACGTCGCCGCCGAGCGCCACCGTCCACTTCACCTTGCCCTCGTGGTCGACGGCGTGCACCTGGCCGTCGTGTGCACCGAACACCACGAGGGTGTCGGTCGACAGCGGCTTGGAGCCCACGTGGAAGCGCTCGGCGTCGTCGGCCGGGTAGCGCCACTTCACCGCGCCGTCGCGTCCGAGGCGGTACAGCCCGTCGGCCCCCGCGTACAGATCGCCGCCGGGGGCGAGCACGGGTCCGCCGTCGACGTCGCAGCGCAGCCCGACGGGTCCGGGAGCGCGTGGGGGATCGCAGTCGCCGAGTCGCGTCGACCAGCGCACCGTGCCGTCGCCGATCGCGATGGCGTGCACGCGGTCGTCGTCGGCGCCCACGTAGACGGTGCCGTCACCGGGCGCGAGCGGATCGGACCAGACGATGCCGTCGACGTACGCGTCCACGACCACCGTCCCCGCCGCGTCACCGTCGACCACGACCCCGAAGACGCGACCGGCGTGGGTCGCCACGATGGCGACGCTGGCGCCGTCGCGCTCGACGAAGGTGGGCGCCGCCGTCACGTGGGCGTGCGTGGGCACCTCCCACTGCAACCGCGGTGCGCCTTGCGGACCGTGGCCCACTCGCCGGGGGGCCGCGACGACCGGCTTGGCGACCGAGACGGCCCCACCGTGGGGGGCCTCCTCGGCACGACAGACCGCGTCGACACACACCGAGCCTTCGGGGCATTGCCCCTCGGCCCCGCAACGGGCCGACGCGGGCGCGGACTCGGGCCGGCACCCCAGGGCGACGAGCGCCGCCGCGGCAGCAAAGGGCGTTTTCGCCCAGGTGCGCAAGGCTCGGTGCGGGTGCTTTGACATGGCCAGATGTCGGTGGTACGGGTACGTGAACGAAAAACGTCGTATTTGCTAGTAAAGTTTAGCAAATTCAAGGCGTTGGCGTGGCAACTGGTACCACCAGACCGACCGCCGAGACGACGAAAGCAAGGGTTTTTCCATGGCCGCAGCCGAGCCGCTCCCCGAGCAAAATGAAGTGCCCGTCGAGGAGATCTACTACCGCAAGGGTGACATCGACTTCTGCTTTCTGCTCAATCGTCGACACCACAATCTGCGCGTCTTCGATTACAGGGTAGGCAACTACCAGCAAAAGCGCGACTTCTTCGACCGCATCGCGCGGGCCGAGGGCCTGCGCAAGGTCTTCACCGTCGTCGAGAAGCAGGACTCCAAGAGCTGGCGTTCGGTGGGCTTTTCGCGGGAAGGGGCCATCCCCGGCTACTTCCGCACGGCCGACGCCTACGTGATGAGCCGCGTGTACACCGAGGACGGCGACCCGATCCAAGGTGGCGCACCCAAGCTCAACGCCCCGAGCCCGAGCTCCAAGAGCAAGGAAGGCATCAGCCAGAAGCCGCGAGGGCTCAGCATCGAGGTCATCCGGGACGAGCACAAGCTCGCCCAGATCACCGAGTCGCTGTCGGGCGGGGCGCTGTACGCCCCGTTCCGTCGCGGGATGTTCCACCCCGACATCGCCCTGCATGCCAAGATCGGCAAGCGCGACCTGTGGCTGGGCGCCGAGACCGACAGCTCGTTCGGGCATGCCAAGGTCGACGTGCTCACGCCGCCGACGGACAAGGACACCGACCTGGGCATCTTCCGCTACTGCCTCGCGGCGTTGCTCGACGAGCTGATCAAGATCGACACCGCCAGCGTGTTCTCGCTCGTGGCGGTCGACTGGGCGCTGTCCAATCAGCTGTACGCCGACCTCGGCTTCAAGGTCTCGGCGCGTCTGACCGACCACATCATCCGTGACCACGACTTCGTGGGCACGCAGCTGTGGCACCGCCGCCTGTCGGCGAGCAACGCTCCCAAGCTCGGGGCCTAGCTCTCGCCGTCGGCCGAAGTCTCGGCCAGGGTTGCCATCTGCACGCGTCCTCGGTTTGATGGGCGCGTCGATGGGCGACAAGGGCGATCCTCTCGCGACCCAAACGCGGGCGACCACACGGCGCGGCGCGAAGGCGGGTCTGCAGGCCCGGCTGCGCGCCGTCTACCCGCCGGATCTGTCGTGGTCGGCCACGCTGGGTCCGCGCGATGCCGTGATCGGGCGAACCGCCGACGCCGACGCGCCCGCCCTGCCCCACTCGACCGTCTCCCGCAACCACCTGCGCATCGCGTGGGACGGACGACGGCACACGGTCACCGATCTCGGCAGCCACAACGGCACGCGCGTCGACGGCAAGGAGCTCAGCGGCGGCACCGTCCCGCTGACCGACGGCACCGTCGTGTGTCCCGGCGACATCTGCCTGGTCTACGAGACCGGCGCGCCCGGTGACGAGCGCGGTCGCGAGGTCGGCTCGATCCTCGGCAGCTCGCCGGCGGTGGGCGAGCTTCGCGAAGCCATCGCCCGGGCCGCCCCCGATCCGTCGCCGGTGCTGATCCTCGGCGAGACCGGCACGGGCAAGGAGTTCATCGCGCGCGAGGTCCACCGGCTGTCGGGCCGTGCCGGTCCGCTGGTCGCGATCAACTGCGCCGCCCTGAGCCCCGAGCTCATCGACAGCCAGCTGTTCGGCCACGTCAAAGGGGCCTTCACCGGGGCCGCCACCGACCACGCCGGACTGTTTCGCACCGCCGACGGCGGCACGCTCTTTCTCGACGAGATCGGCGAGATGCCACTGTCGCTGCAGCCCAAGCTGCTGCGCGCGCTGCAAGAAGGCGAAGTGCAGCCGGTCGGCGGCACGTCGCACGTGCGCGTCGACGTGCGGGTCGTCGCCGCGACCAACCAGCCGCTCGTCGAGGCGATCGAGCAAGGCACGTTCCGCCGCGACCTGTACGCTCGCTTGGCGCTGTGGGAGATCGCCGTGCCGTCGCTGGCGGCCCGACGCGGCGACCTGCTGCAGTGGCTGGCGTGCCTGCGCGGGCACTGGCTGCAGCGACGCGAGCGCACCGACGATCCAAACCTGCCGCTGGACCCGGAAGCGGCCGAGGCCATCGTGCGCTACCCGTGGCCCAACAACCTGCGCCAGCTCGACCGACTCGTGCACGAGTTGTCGGCGCGCGACGATGCGTCGCCGATCGGGGTGCCGCAGTTGCCACAGTGGCTGCGCACCGCGGTGGCGGTCGCCGGCGCGCCCACGGTCACCCGGACCGCCGCGCCGAAGGCCAAGCCGCCGGTCCCTTCGGCCGAGGAGTTCACCGCGCAGTTTCGACGGCTGGGCGGCAACGTCCGCGCCCTGGCCCGGCACTTCGCCCGAGATCGCAAGCAGATCTACCGGTGGATCGAGACGCACGGCCTGGCCGACCACGCCTCGGACAAAGGCTGAACGAATGGGGCGCGGCGCCCCACAAAACGTGGCCCCGCCCGGCTTGCCCTCGTCCGCGAGTGTGCAGCGGCTTACAAAACCGGCAATTTGCGCCCGTTTCGCCGGATTTCGCCCCACATGGGCCGCTTTTCAGCGCCGTCGTTTTCCGTTACCAATTCGGACCGGGTCGACACGGCCCACAGAAAACCGGCGACAGCGTTCGCCGCGGAACACAGGGAAACCACCATGAAGATCTCCAAAGCCCTCGTCCTTTTCGCTGGCGTCGCCGCTCTCACCGCTTGCGGCAAGGGCCAGCCCGACACCGCCACCCCGGCCGACGCCACCCCGGCCGTCGACGCCCCCACCGACGTCGCTGCTGACGACGTGGCCGGCGAAGAAGAGGGTGCCGGCGAAGAAGAAGCCACCGAAGAAGAAGGCGCCGAAGAAGGTGCCGAAGAAGAAGCCGCCGAGTAGCTCGGTTTGCTTCCAACCCGGACGGGACTCGTTCCGTCCGGAATTGACGACGCCCGCGTGCCACTGGCCCGCGGGCGTTCGTCGTTTCGGGAGCGCGCTGCGTTCGGGTCACGCGCGCCGACGACGGCGTCGCCACACCATCACGAGCGGCAGTCCGAACGCCCAGCCCGGCAGCGGCGCGTCGTCGGCCGCACGACAGCTGCAACCGCCGTCGCCCGCGACCCCGCCGAACGTGTCCGGCAGGGCCTCCTCGGTATCGAACCCATCGTCGTCGTCGCCAGCGCCGCCACCGCCGGCCCCGCCGTCGCCACCGGCGGACGCGCTGCCCCCGGTGCCGTCGGCCCCGCCCGCGGAGGCATCGGCCCCCGCACTGGGGTCGGTCCCCGTGTCGACGGGCCCCGCGTCGTCGACGGCCCCGCCGTCGGT
>CALBMM010000036.1 GCA_937896535.1 uncultured Pseudomonadota bacterium | reverse complement strand
GCCGCCGGTGCCTTCGGAGCGGGCGAGGCCGTCGGTGCCCATCTGGTCGGGGTCGGACACGACAGAGGATGGCCCGATCCAGACAACCGCCCGGAGTGGCGGACGCGACGAGAGGTGGTCGAGTCCACGGCGCGGGACCGGCTCCGTGGGCTCGACGAAACGTCGAGGCGTCTCAGTCTGCAGGCGGTTGGGCGGGGGCGGCCTGGTCGAGCGCTCGGATCTCGCGCAGCAGCTTGCGGTAGGCCTGCGCGGCCTTGCCTTTGGTGCGGTCTTTGCCGGCCGCGCGGATGAGCTGGCGCAGCTGCTGGCGGTCGGCGGACGGGTAGGCCAGCACGAGGTCCGACAGCGCGTCGTCGCCACCCTCGAGGAGCCGCGCGCGCCACCGCTCGAGCTGCTTTTCGCGCTGAGCATCCACGCCACGACCGCTGCCCAGGCCATCGAGGCGGTCGCGGATCGCCCTCGCGTCGACGTGCCGCAGGACCGACGCGAGTCGCCGTAGCTGGCGCATGCGCGCGCTCTTGCGAAGGTCTCGGCAGACCACGACGGCGTCGTGCACGTCGGCGTCGAGCTCGAGCTTGGCCAGGTCGTGGGGGGCGAGCGCGACGAGGTCGTCGGCGATCTGGGCGTAGGCCGCGACTTGCTCCCGGTGCGCGCGGTGGGAGCGGCGGCCGTCCCCGTCGAACACATCCGCCGGCGCGTCGTCGGCCTCGTCCTCGTCCTGCGCCGCGAGAATCTCTCGCGGCGAGACCGGCCGCGCCGTCGGCCGTGCGCTGCGGGGCACCGCCGACGCCTTCGGTGCGTCGACCGGTACCGATGCCGACTCGGGGCGCGCTGGCTCGTCGGGTCCCGGCTGCGGGCCCGCGTCGCCCTCGGCCGCCGCTGCGTCGGGCGGCCACACCTCGTCGTCGGTCGGTGCACTCATCGCCGCGCGACGTTGAGCCGCACGCGAACACAAGTCAAGCGCGGGACGGCCTCCACCGCCGACCCACGTCGTCCCTCGTGCCGCGCCGGAGCGGGCGTCGGGCCGGCGCGATGGTCCGCACCACGCATCGCGGGATGGGTCAGGCGCCGCCGAACGCGGCGGTGAAGTGGTCGACGACCTGCGCGGCGAACACGTCGGGGAACTCCTCGTGGACGAAGAGCTTGCCGCCCGGCACCTCGACGAGCGTGGCCGGGCCGCCGAACTGCGCGAGCATGCGCTTGGCCGCGTCGAGCCGAAACCACGGGTCGTCGGTGCCCCAGATCAGTCGTACCGGCGCCGTGATCTGCCGGTGTGCGTCGTCGCAGCCGTCGAAGTCCTCTGCGCGCAGGCCATCGGCCAGCACGAACACGCCGGCGAAGCGCCGTCGGTCGCGGGCGATGGGGCGCACGAACAACTCGGCGAGCTCCTGGCACAGCGTGGGATCGGTGACGCTCGTCTCCCATGCCTTGCGGCGCACCGAGGGCAGCTGCAGCCCCAGCCACATGGCGGTCTTCGCCCCGAGCCGTCGTCCGTTGCGCAGCGTGGCGAGGAACAGACGCGAGTAGTCCTTGGGCGTCTCCGTATTGCCCAGCGCCAGCCCGACGATGCGTGCGGGGAGCTGCGCCGCCACCTTGCGTGCGAAGCCACCGCCGCTGTCGAACGCGACGAAGCCGAACCGTTCGTCGAGCTCCATCTTCTCGACGGCCTGCATCAGCGACGCGGTGAGCCCATCACAGCCGCGTGGCGTCGCTTCCGTCCAGGTGCTGCGTCCGGCCCCCGGCAGGTCGACGACGTGGCAGGTGAAACGCTCGGCGAGCACCGGCACGATCCGACGCCACGTGCGCCCGTCGACCGGCCAACCGTGCACCAGCACCAGGTCGGGCCCGCGCCCGATCACCCAGTACGGCAATCGTGCGTGCCCCAGCTCCAGCCAGCGCTCCGGTGGCTGCATCAGCTCGTCACAGACGGCCATGTCCGCGACGCGATCGGGGAAGGGGGACATGGGATGCTCGGTCGGAACGACGCGCCCCGCCATCTTCACCGGCAGCCGGCGCTGCTTTCCTGGTTCGGGTCGCCGACGGTGACGTGCACGGTGGCGCCGGTCGAGGAGGGCATTGCGGCAGCGTAGCCCCGCGGGGACGAGGGCGGCAATGCGGTCCGGCCCTGGCCCGCGCTCACCCGCTCGGGGCGTCGTATTGCATCGCGCTGACGATGTTGCCCTCGGGGTCGGCGAACTGCACGAGCCACCCCACGCCGACGATGTTGAACTTCGGCATCCGGATCGTGCCGCCGTGCGTCGTGATCGCGGCGGCGATGGCATCGATGTCGTCGACGCCGATCGTGCACTCGAACGCGCGCAAGCCCGCGTCGGCGATGGGACGCTCGCGCTTTTGCAGCGAGCCGTGGATGCCGGGGTCGTGCTCGGGCCCGGTCTGGATCATGAAGAAGTCGGGCGGACCCCACGGGGTGATGCGCCAGCCGAACACCGCCTCGTAGAACGCCTTGGCGCGGGGCAGGTCGTCGGCGCAGATCGAAAAGTGCGTGACGTTGTGGGGCATGCCCCGGACGTATCGCGGCCGCGGGGTGGCGCGCTAGCGCCATTGAGGCATGATATGTCGTCAATGCGTCAGATTCGGACGCTCGCGGTGGGGTACCCGGACGGCCTGCGGCTGCCCTCGCATCGCCACGACTGGCATCAGCTCGTGTTCGCCGAGACCGGTGTCGTCCAGGTCGTCGCCGACGATCGCGTGTGGGTCGTGCCGCCGACGCGGGCGTTGTGGGTGCCGGCCGGCACGCCGCACGCGCTGACGATGCGCGGGTTCGTGTCGTTGCGGACCCTGTACGTACCCGACACCGAAGGCGACGCCGTCCGCCCCGGGGCCGTCATCGCCGTGGGCCCGCTGCTGCACGCGCTCATCGTGCGCTGCGTCGAGATCGGGATCGTGGACGCCGATGCGGATCCTGCCGTTGGTCCTCTGCATGCGCTGACGCGACAGGAGTTGGCCCGCGCGCCCACGCTGCCGCTGGAGCTCGCACTGCCCCGAGACGCGGCCGCGCGTCGCATCGCGCAGCGCGTGCTCGACGATCCCGCCGACGCGCGATCGCTGGCCCAGCTGTGCCGGGGCAGCGGCGCCTCGAAGCGGACGCTCGAGCGCCGCTTCGTGGCCGAGACGGCGATGACGTTCGGGATCTGGCGCACGGCCGCGCGCCTGCGGGCGGCGCTGCCGATGCTCGCGGCCGGTCGCTCCGTCACCGACACCGCGCTCGCGGTCGGCTACGACAGTCCGTCGGCCTTCGTGGCGGCGTTTCGGCGATCGATGGGCGTGACACCCGGGGCGTACGCCCGATCCGCTACGCCTTCATCTTCAGGGCGCGGCCGAGCGCCCTGAACTCGTCGGCCCACTTGCGGGCGACTCGATCGCCGCGCTCGGCCTGGTCGGCGAAGCGTGGCAGCACCGTCTGGCGCATCTGCCAGTACTCGTTTTGGACCCGGGCGAGATCGATGTCGAAGCCGAGCTCGTTGGCGAGCTCGGTCGTCCGTCGCAGCCTGCGCAGGCGCGAGAACTGATCGGGCGCCTCGGTCAGCGCCGCCATCCCGCGCTCGATCGTCTCCTGCAAGGCGAAGCTGGGGCCCACGCGCTCGATCTGCGTGCCCACGGCCGCCGCCTCTTCGATGAGGGTGCGGATGCGGGCGTGGTCGAGATCCCGACGCGACAGCTCCTGACGGAGGGTGGTGTTGAGCACGAAGCTCGACAGGCGGTGCAACGCCGGCGGCAGCGCGAAGTCGAGGGTGGCGAGGTAGCGCAGCAGCGGGCTGTGGGCGTCGTGGACGCGCTTGGCCACGGACTCGGCGTCGGCGAGCGCCTGCGCCACGATCTCGTCGAGCACGCGGTGCTGCTCGTCGCGGAACAGCGAGCGCAGCGAGTAGGTCAGCTCGCCGAAGTGCGTGTCGAGCAGCCGCAGCGCCTCCGGCATGTCGGCGCGCACGAACGCGCCCGCGACCTCGCGGTGCATCGCGTCGTAGGCCTCTTCCTCCTCGAAGATCTTCACGCCGCCCGAGAGGTTGTGGTCGCCCAGGTGCAGCACGCCGTAGCCGAGCGTGCGGTGCTCGTGGGTGACCTTCGAGGTGATCTTGACCCGACCGATCGCGAGCTTTTGGCGGCCGAGCGGCCGCACGTCGGTGTCGAGGCGGTCGACGAGGTACGCGAACAGCGTGGCCGTGTCGTCGTAGCTGGTGAACAAGGAGCTGACCGCGTAGTGGGCGACCACGCGGGCGAAGTCGACCCGCGTCGGACGCACGAGACTCTCGTAGATCACCGCGCCGTCGCGGTGCTCGGGCAGGTTCGACTTGGCTGCCCGCAGCCGGTCGATGAACGGGGTCTCCACGTCGATGCGCTCGAGCTGTTGCGCGAGCTGGATCGCGCGCGCCGCGTACCGAATGCACTGCACCGTCTCGATCCCCGACAGCTCGTCGAAGAACCAGGCGCAGCTGGTGTACATGAGCATCGCGTGGCGCTGCATCTCGAGCAGCTTGAGGGCGGTGCTGCGCTGCGTCGGCGTCAGCTTGTGCTTGGCGTGGGTGTCCAGCAGCGCATCGACGGCCTCCGGACGACGGTCGAGCACCACCGCGACGTAGTCGTCGCGGGCCGCCCAGGGATCGCGCAGCAGCGCCGGGGCCTGCCGCTCGAACAGACCGACCAGGTCCTCGCGCAGCGCGTCGAAGGCCTCACGCAAGGGGCCGCGCCACGCCTGCGACCAGTGGGGCGCGCCGCCGGTCTTGCACCCGCAGTTGGCCCGCCACCGCTCCACCCCGTGGGCGCAGCTCCACGACGTCTGCGGTGCGATCTCGACCTCCCACTGCGGCGGGTGCCGGGCGAGGTACTCGCCGTAGTTGGTCAGCTCCACGTCGTCGCGCTCGTCGATGGCCCGCAGCGCGTACGCGAGCGCCATGTCGCCGAAGCGGTGATGGTGGCCGTAGGTCTCGCCGTCGGTGGCGATGTGCACCAGCTGCGGCTCGTCACGGTCGTCGAAGGCGCCCAGCAAGCGCCCGGAGAACTTGTCGCCGCTGTCGAGCAGGTGCTCGAACGCGACCGCGCGCGAGACCGGACCATCGTAGAAGAACAGCGCGATCTGACGGCCCGACGGCAGGTTGGCCATGTACGGGCGACGCGGGTCGACCCGGGCCCCGAGCACGTCGGTCCAGGGCGCGTCGGCGTCGGGGCGCACGCGCGCGGCCTGGCGCGGCGCGAGCAGGGTGAATTTGACCCCGTGGTCGGCCAGCGTCTCCAGCGTGGCGGTATCGACCGCGGTCTCGGGCAGCCACATCCCCTCGGGCTGGCGACCGAAGCGCTTGACGAAATCGTACAGCCCCCAGCGCACCTGCGTGATGCGGTCACGCGTCGAGCACAGCGGCAGGATCGCGTGGTTGTACGCCTGGGCCATCGCCGAGCCGTGGCCGGAAAACCGCGCCTCGCTGAGCCGATCGGCCTCGAGGATCGCCGCGTACACGTCCGGCCGCGCGTGCTCCATCCACGCCAGCAACGTGGGCCCGAAGTTGAAGCTGATCGACGCGTAGTTGTTGACGATGCCGACGATGTCGCCGACCTCGTCGAGGATCCGCGAGCGCGCGTTGGGCCCGTAGCACTCGGCGGTGATGCGCTCGTTCCAGTCGTGGAACGGGTACGCCGAGTCCTGCAGCTCGATCGACTCCAGCCAGGGATTTTCCCGGGGCGGCTGGTAGAAGTGACCGTGCACGCACAGGTAGCGGCTCACGCGTCGGCCTCCGCGGGCAGCAGCAGCAGTACGGACAGGCCGGGCAGGGTCAGGGCCACGGACTGACCCTGGCCGTGCGCCGCGATGTCGTCGGTGACGACGGTGACGACGTTGCCCACGCCGCCGACACCGTAGCACTGCGCGTCGGCGTCGAGCCGCTCGTGCCCGCGGCCGGCTCGGGGCACGCCCACGCGGTAGCCGTGGCGGGTGACGGGCGTGAGGTCGACGATCGCGACGGCCGGCCGGCCCGGGCGGTCGTCTTGGCACAAGCTGCGTGGAAGCGAGCGAATGGCCGAGTGTACCGCGGATTCACGGTCGCGCGGGCGTCTGCACGACCGCTGGGCCGCTGCACCTGCGCAGCCACGTGCTCGAGCGCGACAGGATCACATCTGGTCTCCCTTGCAGCAGCAGCTGACGCTGGAGAGCGGCTGCTCGGGGGTCCCGTGGTCCCAACCGATCGGTTCGTCGCATCCGATATCGACGTGGTTCGGGTGCGCAATTGTCCGGGCGGATGCGCATCCTGGAAGTCCAAACTGCGACACGAGCAGCCAGTCGTACCCTCGATCGCATCCGTATCGATCTTGCGTCGAGTTGAGCTGGTCTTCGCATGCCGCGCCCTCTGCTGCGCATGCCTGAGCGCATGTCGAGAAGCCGTCTTCCTCCTCGAAGCACTCGCTTCCGGCCGAGACGCAGGCTCCGTCGAGGCAACCGCCCAGACATCGCTGACCGCAGACGCCGCAGTTGTTCGAGTCACACATGAGGCTGTCGCAGTTGTCGGCTGGACTGCACTGGAAGTACGTGTTCTCGGCGGGGTACGGCGGCCCGAGGCAGTCGGTGAATTCGGCATCGGAGATGTCGCAGGGGACCGGATCATAGACGGGTCCACTGCTGCCTCCGTCCGAGGATGACGTCTGTGCTGCCGGGGAGGTCGTGGACGTCGCCGACGTGGCTCCCGCTGCATCTTCGGTCACCGCCGTGGTCGTGCCGGTCGATGTCTGTGCCCCCGACGACGTCCCATCTCCCGTCGAGGGTCCGCACGCGAGCGCCGACAGTCCCATGGCCAGGCAGAGGCGAGTTGCTCGCCTTGGGTATCGCTGTCGCATGTGACGTTGGCGCGATACGCCGCGAGACTTCACGACGCGACCCGAATGAGGCGTCGAGCCTCGTGTCCACCCCCGCAGTCGCGGCGGCTCACACGTCGGCCTCCGCGGGCAGCAGCAGGAGCACGGACAGACCGGGCAGGGTCAGGGCCACCGACTGACCCTGGCCGTGCGCCGCGATGTCGTCGGTGACGACGGTGCCGAAGTTGCCCACGCCGCCGCCGCCGTAGCACTGCGCGTCGGAGTTGAGCCGCTCGTGCCAGCGGCCGGCTCGGGGCACGCCCACGCGGTAGCCGTGGCGCGTGACGGGCGTGAGGTTGAAGATCGCGACGGCCGGCCGACGGGCGCGGTCGAAGCGGCAGAAGGAGATCACGCAGTTTTCGGCGTCGCTGTGGTCGAGCCAGCGAAAGCCCGTCGGATCGTGATCGAGCTCGTGCAGCGCCGCGATCTCACGGTAGGCCGCGTTGAGATCGGCGACCCACGCCAGCAGTCCGCCGTGTCCGGGCGTGTCGCACAAGTGCCAGTCCAGCGAGCGCTCGTGACTCCACTCGGCGGGCTGGCCGAACTCGCAGCCGGCAAACAGCAGCTTCTTGCCGGGCAGCAGCCACTGGTAGCCGTACAGCGCGCGCAGGTTGGCGAGCTTGGTCGCGTGGTCGCCGGGCATCTTGGTGTACAGCGAGCCTTTGCCGTGCACGACCTCGTCGTGCGACAGCGCGAGCACATAGCTCTCCGTGAACGCGTACACGCCCCGGAACGTCAGCTCCGACAGGTGGTAGCCGCGGTGGATCGGATCGCGGGCGAAAAACGACAGCGTGTCGTGCATCCAGCCCATGTCCCACTTGAAGCCAAAGCCCAGCCCGCCCACGTGGGTCGGGCGCGAGACCATCGGCCAGGCCGTGGACTCCTCGGCGTAGGTCTGGATGCCGGGGTTTTCGCGGTAGACCGACTCGTTGAGCTTGCGCAGCAGATCGATGGCCTGCAGGTTCTCGCGACCGCCGTACTCGTTGGGGATCCACTCGCCCGCTTCGCGCGAGTAGTCCAGGTACAGCATGGAGGCCACCGCGTCGACGCGCAGACCGTCGGCGTGGTAGCGCGACAGCCACATCTGCGCCGACGACAGCAGGAAGCTGCGCACCTCGTGGCGGCCGTAGTTGAAGATGCAGCTGCGCCAGTCGGGGTGAAAGCCCTGCCGCGGATCGGCGTGCTCGAACAGGTGCGTGCCGTCGAAGCGCGCGGGACCATGGGCGTCCTCGGGAAAGTGCGAGGGCACCCAGTCGAGGATCACGCCGATGCCCTCGGCGTGTAGATGATCGACGAGCGCGGCGAAGTCCTCGGGCGTGCCGTAGCGGCTCGTGGGCGCGAAGTAGCCGGTGGTCTGGTAGCCCCACGAGCCGTAGAACGGGTGCTCCATCACCGGCAGCAGCTCGACGTGGGTGAAGCCGAGGTGACGGGCGTGGGCGGCGAGCTTGGGCGCGATCTCGCGGTAGGTCAGCGAGCGGTTGCCTTGCTCGGGCACGCGCATCCACGAACCGAGGTGGACTTCGTAGATCGACACCGGCGCGTCGTGACGCGAGCGGGCGGCCCGCGACTGCATCCACGCGTCGTCGCTCCAGCGTGGTCGCACCTCGTGCACGATCGACGCGGTGCGCGGCGGTGGCTCGCACATCGTCGCGAACGGATCGGCCTTCTCCCGGCCCTCCCCGTCGGGACCCACGACGTGCAGCTTGTACAGCGTGCCGCGACGCAGCCCGGGCACGAACCCTTCCCACACCCCGCTGCGATCGCGGGGCGCGAGCGGATGGCGGTCCGCGGTCCAAGCGTTGAAGTCGCCGACGACACTGACGGCCCGGGCCGAGGGGGCCCACACGGCGAAGTGGGTGCCGGCGACGCCGTCGACGGAGGTCTCGTGGGCGCCGAGCACGTCGTGCAGGTGGGTGTGCGTGCCCTCGGCGAGCAGATACGTGTCGTCGGACGAAAGGCGCGACACGTCGTGGCGCACGTCGCCCACGACCTCTCGTTCGCCCCGTCGCAGACGATCGATTTCGGCGAGGTGCGACGCGACGGCGGGCTCGTCCAGTAGCGCTGGCCAGGGCACCGGCAGCCGCAGCGACCAGTTGTCGTGCTCGTCGCACGTGCCCGGCACGTTGATCGACCTCGCCACGCCCGCCAGATCGCTCAGCGACACGAGCACCAGGCGCGCGTCGGAGGCGGCCAAGTGCAGGTGCGCTGCGTGCATCACTTCCTCGGCGTCCGCGCCCGGCGACAGGTCCTGGGTCGCCGACAGCTGCGAGGTCAACGCATCGGTGAGCTGGCGTCGCGCGACCCGACCGCGCGCCACGGCGTCGTCGTCGAGCCAGCCGATCCCGGCGGCCACGTCGAGGTCGGCCCCGTCGAAGTAGCCGGCCCACGGCGGCATGTCGTGGGTGTTGAGGCTGGCGACCGAGGTCGCGGGTGCCGGGCCCAGCGCGGCGTGGGGATCGGGTCGCGCCTCGTACTGCACCACGTGCATGCCCGAGACGCCGTGCTCGGCCATCGCATCGCGCACCGCGTCGGGCACGGTGCCCAGGTCCTCGCCCACGATCATCGCCTGCGCACGATGAGACTCGAGCGTGACGATCGCCCACAGCTCCTCGTGGCGGTAGCGCACGTAGACACCGGTCTTGGCGTCGAGGCCCTCGCCGATCACGTACAGCCGGTGCAGGCCCATCACGTGATCGATGCGCAGCACCTTGGCGTAGCGCAGGTGCGTGCGCAGCACGTCGATGAGGTAGCGGTAACCCTGTCGACGGATCCGCTCGGGATGCAGCGGAGGAAAGGCCCAGTTCTGTCCGCCGGCGAACAACGCGTCCGGGGGCGCGCCGGTCGAAAGCCCCAGCGCGAACGCGTCGCGATGCAGCCACGTGTCGTACGACAGCCCGCCCACGCCCACCGGCAGATCCAGGTACAGCCCGAGCTCGCCGTCGCCCTCGGCGTCACGCAGCGCCGACAGCTGCGCGTGCAGGCACATCTGCGCGTAGCGGTGGCGCTGGTAGGTGGCGGGGTCGATGTCGGCGTCGGTCAGCGTGCCGGCCCGCATCGCCGTGGGCCAGCCCGTCCACGGACCGTGCATCGCCATCGCGCCGCGGAAGCGGGCGTAGCCGTCCAGCGTGGGGAACTGCTCCGAGAACGCGGCCAGGGCCGCCGTCGCCTTCGGGTCGCGCGCGGCCAGGCCGGCCAGCGCGTCCAGGGCCCCGCGCGACAGCTCGGCCGCCGCGCGGTAGTCGACCGCACCCGCCCGATCGAGACCGTCCGCGTGCATCTGCACGTACGCGCGATCGAGCGCGGCGCGAGCCGACGACGAGCCCTGCATCTGCGGCAGCGCGGCGAGATCGAGGTACAGCTCGTTGTAGGCCAGTCGGCTCGCCGGGGCGTACGGGCTCGGGTCGAAGGGCTCGTCGTAAAAGCCCGCGAGCAGCGGCAGCGTGCCGACGACCGATCCGCCCGCCTCGCGCACGCGCGCCATCAACCGACCGAGATCGCCGAGGTGACCCAATCCGAGATTGCGCGGCTCGTACAGCGAAAACAGCGGGGCGAAGACCCCCCAGGTGCGGCTCGTCGGCTCCCACGCGCGCCGCGGTGCCGCGAAGATCCAGCCTTGCGCGGAACGGTCGCCCAGCGTGGCGGTGAAGCGGTGGTAGCCCAGCGGCAGCGAGGGCAGGGGCACCGTCGTCTCGGCCACCCCGTCGAGGTCGGCGCGCGGGACCGCCGGCACCTCCGACAGATCGAAGCGATGCTCCTGCGATTGCCCGTCCTCGGTCGTGATCGCCACATGCAGCGAGGTACCGCCGGACACCACGCGTCGCACGGTCAGGCCCCCCTCGCCGTCCCACAGCACCTGCACCGGCTCGGCGAGGCTCGCCGCCAGCTCGGCGCGGTGGCGGGCGAGGGCGTCGTCGACGTCGTCGGTGTTCACGCCCAGGCCGTGCAGCGTGGCTCGCAACGCGTCGTCGTCGGCGACGCGAAGCTGGCCTTCGATGTCGTGGTACTGCGCGACCACGCCGTGGGCCAACGCGAGCTCGAGGATCGTCGCCATCGTCTTGGTGCCTCGGGTGTCTCGTCGTTCGCTCAGTCGCGCAGCTGCCCGGTCACGAGCACCCACACGATCCGGTCACGCTCGGGGGCGCGCGCGTGGCCGGCCCCGACCTCGTCGATCGAGCGATCCATGATGAGCTCGCACGTGGGCGGGTCGGCCATCCACGCGTCGAAGACGCTCTGCGCCGTCCGGTGATCGGCGGCGAGGATCTCGTGCCGGGTGATCCCGCCGTAGCCGGAGACGTTGGCGCGCGACAGTGGGGTCGAGCCGTCCGAGCCGTCTTGGGACAGGCCCAACTCCGGGTGCCGCGAAAGGTCGGCGGCGTGGCGGCGGGCCGTGCAACGCAACGCGCCGGCCGGTTGCAGCTCTTCGGCCCCCGGGGCATCCGCGTCCCCGCACATCGTCCCGCGCATGCGAACGTCGGCGATGAGCTCCAGCAGCGAGTCCTCTTCCGCGGTCGACTCCGCCGGCCAGGTCGCCAGGTCCTGGCACGTCGGCGCATCGCCCACGTCGGCCGTGTCGAGGTCTTCGAGGCCGCACGCGCCCGCGCTCGTCAACCAAACGACGGCAGCGATGCCCCGGGCCCGGGGCCACAAGCTCGGGCGCGGCACGCCCGGCAGATTACGGTGAGCCGAACGCCTGCGTCCACAGGTGGCCCCACTGGCCGCCCGGGTAGTACCCGACGCCGATCTCGGTGAAGTTGGGGCTCATGATGTTGGCGCAGTGGCCGTCGGAGTTCATCCACTGGTCCATCGTGGCGGCGGCCGTGCCGTTGCCGCCGGCGATGTTCTCGCCCGCGGCCGAGTAGCTGTAGCCGGCCTGGCCCATCCGATCCCAGGGGCTCTCGCCGGAGGGATTGGTGTGATCGAAGAAGCTGCGGTCGGCCATGTCCTTGGAGTGGACCCGGGCGGCACAGCGCAGGTTCGGCTGCATCGTCAGCGGCTGCGTCGGCCCGAAGCTGCCCTCCGATCCGCAGTTGGCTCCCTGGGCGCGGACCTCGTTGACGATCGCGAGGATCTCTTGCTCGAGCTGGGCCCACTGCGGTTCCCACTGCGCCACGTCCATGCAGTAGGCGTTGTCGGGCACGTCGGCGGTCGCGGGACCTCCGTCGCCACCGTCGGCCGCACCACCGTCCGCGGCGCCGTCGTCGGCCCCGCCATCGTCACCGGAGGGATCGGTGCCGCCGTCGGTCGGGTCCGCGCCACCATCTCCCGGAGGGGGCGGGCCGTCGTCGGCACCATCGGCGGCCCCGCCATCGGCCGCACCACCGTCGGCCGCACCACCATCGGCCGCACCACCGTCGCCGTCACCACCATCGGTGTCTTCGTCGAGCACGCCATCCCAGGCCTCGCCATCGGGGTCGGGCGGGCCTTGGTAGCAACCGGAGAGGGGGACGATGAGAAGCGCTACACCGAGGGCGACGCGGGGGACGACGGCACGAGGGTGCAACGCCGCGGGGGGGTGCGGCGCGCGGGACATGGGCATCTTCACCATACGCCTGGATATGTGTCGGATCGACCAAAACCCGCACAGCTGTACGGCGTTTTTTTTCGCGCGAACTCCCACGAATCGTGGCCTCGCCGCCTGGATGCGCGATCGGTGAGGTCCGTTGCGAGGTGACCACGACGCGCTGAAGTGTCGGTGGTCTCGACTACGGAAGTGGCGCGCCGGCACCCAGCACGACCACCCAGTAGGTGCCGCGCTCGCCGTCGATGTCGCCGACGTGACCGATCCCGACGTCGACGACCTCGCGCGAGAGCAGGTCGGCGCAGTGACCCTCGGAGGGCAGCCACAGCACGTCGACGAGTGCGCGCGCGTCCCGTGGGCCGCCGGCCCAGTGCTGGACCACGTCCGCGCCGTACTCGGCCGCGTCGGCGCGGGCCTGCGGATCGGTCTCGTCGTTGGGATCGACATGGCCCTCGAAGCCCGTCGTCGCCATCGACAGCGCGTGCCGTCGCGCGGCGCAGGTCAGCCGTCCGTCGAGGCGAAGCTGCGGCGCCGGTCCGGGTCGGCCGAGTCGACCACACGGCAGGCCCCGCACGCGCGCGGCATCGATGCGCGCCAGGGCCTCGGTCTCCGCCTCGATCCAGTCCGCGTTCCACCCCCGTGCGGCGGCGCAGTAGTCGGTGAACGGCACGGTCGCCCGCAGCTCGGCGTCGTCGTCGCCGGCGTCGCCCTCGTCGCCATCGCAGGCCCACAGCGGCAGCACGGCGAGCAGCAGGAGGCGACGGCGCATCGAGGTCGAGCGTAGCAGCCGGCGGGCGGCGTGAGCGGCGGCGCGCCGGCCATGCCCGTTCAGTCGTACAGCGGGCCGCCCTCGACGCCGACGGCGACGCGGACGACCCGGGTGCCGAACAGCTCGGTGACGTACAGCGAGCAGGGATCGAAGCCTTCGCCGCGGCCGAACGCGAGGCTGGCCGGGGTCATCAGGCCCGAGGCAAACAGCTCCCCGTCCTGCAGCGACGTGGCGCTGCCGTCCACGCGCCAGATCTCGCCCTTGAGGTTGGCGGCGACGTAGACGAGGCCGTCGATGTCGACGGCGACGCCGTCGAGGGTGGAGCCGGGACCCAGCTGCAGGATCTCGACCGCGCTCGCCTCGATCGGCATGCCCGCGTCGTCGACGTCGTAGCGGGTGAGCTGACCGTCGGGGGTGAAGGTCGAGGCGACGAACAGCGCGGCGCCGTCGGGGCTGTAGGCGATGCCGTTGGGGGAGGGGACATCGGCGATCGCTTCGGTGACCGTGCCGTCGAGCTGCACTCGGAACACGCGGGTGTCGAAGTCGTCGGAGATCAGCGCGCTGCCGTCGGGGGCGATCGCGACGAAGTTGGGGCTGTCGATCGTGCCGCCGGTCAGGGTCAGCGCGGTGGCCGTGCCGTCGGCGGCCACGGTGTACACGGCCCCGTCGGGTGCTTCGGCCTCGCCGATCGAGGCGACGACGAAGCCGCCGTCGGCCAGCCCGGCCAGCCCGAGCGCGTACGGCACGTCGGCGAACACCTCGGCCGTGCCCGCCGCGTCGATGCGCCACAGCCGTCCCACGCCCGCGTCGTTGGTGGTCACGTACAGGTTGCCGTCGGCCCCGAACGCGATGCCTTCGCTACCGGAGTCGAAGCCGTCGTAGAGCACTTCGGTCTCGCCGGGGGCCAGGTCGGGCCAGCAGCCCTCGATCGGGCCGGTCGTCGCCCCGGTCGAGTCCGCGCCGTCCGAGCTCGCGGACATGCCCGTCGTCGAGGTCGGCGAGGTGGCGCCGTCGTCCGTGCTCGCGCCCGAGGTGGTCGGCGTCGACGACGTCGCGGTGTCACCGGCCGTCGTACCGTCGGCGGCCGAGTCGTCGCCACATGCCGCGTTCGCGATCGCTGCGACCGCCACCCCGAGTCCCAACCTGGCCCATCGATGCATCACGCGCGGGACGCTACGCATCCTCGCCCGGCGTGGCAATCGCCGAGGCAGGGCGGCTCACCAGACCGCCATCGCCGCGCGCACGGTCAGCGCGACGACCACGATCGACGACGACAAGAACAGGACGAAGCGGACCTTGATGTCGTTGACGATGCCCTGCCAAAGGCTGTGCACGACCCGGAGCCCCACGTAGGTCCACGCGAGCGTCACGTCGGTGTCGGTCGCGGCGCCGCTGACCGCGAGCACGAGCGCGACCGCGTAGAAGATGGTCGGCATCTCCATCAGGTGGTTGTAGTTGTCGGCCTTCCATCGGACCTTGGCCGGCAACGTGGCCATCTGCTCGCCCCGCGGGGCGTGCGGATCGAGCTGCATCTTCACGCGGGCGATCGCGGGCAGGCGTGTCGCGTACATCCACGCCCACACCACGAGCGTCCACGCGACCAGAGCGACGATGGGAGCGAGCATTGGTCGCATGCGCGCTGCAAGGTACCGCGAACCTACCGCGGGTGTCCGACCCCCCCGCCACCCCACGGGGGCCGACCCCCTTCGTCAGTCGGCCGTCAGCGCGCACACGCCGAGGGTCTCCAAGCCCACGCGCGGCTCCCCGTCGTGAAACCAAGGCACGCAGGTCAGGGCAGGGTCGATCGCGGCGCAGGTTTCGGCGGCGAGCGGATCGGCGAGGTCGCAGTACGGGGAGCAGCAGCGGTCGCCGGTGCACCCCGGCACGATGTCCCCCCCGAGGCAGGCGAGGCCGGGGGCGCAGCCGAACGGGAGCTCGCAGGCCGACAGCGCCGGCGTGTCCGACTGCGACCGCGTGCACGCGAACGTGCCGTAGAAGCTCAGGCACGCCTCGTCGTCGCCGCAGTCGGCACCCAACGGGTGGCACGGTGGCAAGCACATCCAAAGCGCGCCGTCGTTGGCCACGACGCAGACGTCGATGCCCGTGGGGCAGGAGGGTGCTTCGCCCGGTCCTTCGCACAACGAGACGCACTCGCCTTGCAGGGTCTGCGGATCGGCGTGGTAGCAGAACGAGCCCAGCTCGCAGTCGTCGAGGCCGCTGGCGATGGCGCCTTCGATCGTGCAGGGCTCGCCGGGCAGCGCGGGATCCGGCGCGATCGGAGCGCAACGGCTCGTGTTCGGCTGTGTCGACCCGTCGTTGGCCCACGGCGTGCACTTTTCGCCGGTGGGGCAGTCCTGCACCAACACGCTGCACTTGAGGCAGACGGCGCCCAAGTCGTCGAGCGTGAGGAAGTTGGACGCGGGGTCGTCGGTGTCCGGCGTCCTCGTCGTGTCGTCCGCCGGCCCGCTCGTGCTCGTGGCCGACGACGCGCTCGAGGTCGAACCGGCCGTCGGCTCCTCCGCCGTGGATCCGTCGCCCTCGCTGGCGTGCATCGACGCCGACTGGGGACCGCACGCGCATACGCCCACGAGCGTCGCGGCGGCGCCCCGCATCCAACCCACCATGTCCACGAACGCAATCGTACCAGACCCGCCCGTCTCGAGGCGCGCTGTCACTTCGGTCGCAAGGGACCGGTCACGGGGATGTGCTCGGCCGCCCGCGGCCCGACGGAGACCGAAAGCCCGTCGGGTCGTCGGCGTGAAACCGATCGCTGGCCAGCACGCTCACTACGTTCGCACCGCCGGCGAAGAGCCAGGAACACCGTGCGTCGGACGCGGGCGCAAGGGTAGCAACCGTGGCGGCCGACGACGGTGCGATGCGGTGACACGAACCCACGCCGGTGGTGTTGGAGGGCCATGCACCACCACCACCCTTCTCGATCGCGCGCTCGTCGAGCGCGGCGGCGGGCCGGGGCCCTCGGGGTCCTCGGGCTCGTCGCATGCTTCGTTGCGTTCCTGCCCGGCCGCGCGCAGGCGGCCCCGCGTCACGAGGTGCACGCCGGCACCGGCTGGCAGAACACCGGCGCCTCGCGGGCGCTGACCTGGCATCCGGCGATCCAGGGCTCGCGCAAGGACGTGCCCGTCGTCGTCGGCTGGAGCGCGGTCGGCCACCGGCGCGTGTACTGGGCCCCGTTCGCGCGGGTCAAGTACACCAACGCGTGGTCGATCGGCGGCGCGCTCAATCTGCTCGGGGCCGACCTCGGCATCGGCGGGGTCGGGGTGTACCTGACGCAGCCTCCGCGTGGTGACGAGTCGGACACGGGTCGTTGGTTTTCGACGCTGACCTTTCACGCGGTGAACCTGCGCTTTGGCACCAACCTCACGCCCAACCGACCGCACGACGACCGCGTGCCCGATCCCGACGCACACCGTGACCTGGTGCGGCGCCAGGTCGCCAATGGCGTGCCGCCCGATCACACCCTGCAGCGCTATCCGTTCGGCACGTACGCGTACGTCGAGGCCGCGTTTCCGATCCAGATCCGCGCCTGGAAGCAGGTCCGTCGCGACCTCGGCGTGGGGATGTTCTTCGAAGCCGTGCCGTTCGGCATGGAGTGGCCGCTCGATCGGCGGGTGCCTCGCTTCGCGCAGACGTACTCGGTGATCGTCGGTGGGAGCATCCTGTTCGGTCCCCGTCCGAAGGCGGGGTAGTGCGGTCCCGTGACCTTGTGTGGTCCCCGGGTCGATGGGATCGTCATGGCGTGCGGAGCGGGTCGCGAGGCACGCGGGCCTCCCGCTATGCCATCCCGGACGAGATCGTGGTGCGCGCCTTCGCGACCCGGCTGCGGCAGGACTCGGTCGCGCTGGCCGAATGCGCGGAGGCGACCTTCGACGGCAGCGAGCCGTCGATCGCGGCGGTGTGCACGAGGCTCGAGACGTCCGAGCGCGTCAGGCTCGGCGCGCTCGAGGTGTTTGCGGCGCCCGTCCTCGCGCTGTCGGGAGGCAAGCTCGTGTGGACGTACGACGACGATGGCGTCCACGGCCCGTCGACGGGCGTGCCTGCGGAGCTCGTCGAGCAACTGCGGCGGTGGGCGCCCGAGCGGATCCACGTGCTGTGCTTCGGATCGTGGAAGGCCTTCGTCGATGTGCTGCAGCGCCACGGCGCGCTCGAGGCGACGACCCACCTCGTGCTCGCCTCGAACGCGCTCGACGCCCCGCTTCCGAAGACGCTGCGCAGCCTCGCCATCTCCCGCCCCGCGCTCGGATCGCTGGACGCGCTGGCCACGGCCACGCCGGCACTACAGTCGCTGACCTTCCTCGCCCAGGCGCCCGGCCCCTCGGAGCTTCCGACCAACCTCCATCTGCGACACCTGGGGCTGTGGCACCGGCTCTGGTCGCACGAGCTCGATCGGCTGGTCGCGCACCCGGTGGTGGCTGGCCTTCGCACGTTGGACCTGTTCGCGATCGAGCAGGCGCGCCACTTCCCGTGGAACACGCTGTCGAAGCTCCGCGAGGCGCTGGCGCATTTGCACCGCATCTTCGTGCCCGGCCACGGCGTCGAGCCGGAGGTGCGGCGGCGCTTCGAGGACTGGCCCGAGGTGGTGTTCGTGCGGCACGACCGGCTCGAGACGCTCGGGTTCGACGTGGCGACGCTGGGCTTTCCCCGGGCGTTTCGGTGAGCGAGCCCCGAGGGGAGTCGCTTGCGAGAGATGGCCGTGGCGTGGTGCGATGGTCCGCGTGTTCGCGGTGGCACTGGCGTGGGTCTTGGCGGCGGAGCTGACCGCTCCCGTCGCGCCGGTGCCGATCGTCGGGGGGACGCCGACCGAGAGCTGCGGCTGGCCGAGCGTGGTGTGGGCCGACGGGTGCTCCGGCACACTGATCCACCCCGAGCTCGTGCTGTACGCGGCGCACTGCGGCACCCCGCAGACGGTCTATCTGGGCCCGCGCGTCGACGGGGACGAGGGGCGCGTGGTGCCCGTCGCCGAGTGCCGCACCTTCCCCGGCGGTGGCGTGCCGGGGATGGGCAACGACTTCGGCTGGTGCCGGCTCGCCGTCCCGCAGCTCGACGTGCCGATCGTACCGCCGCTGGTCGGCTGTGAGACCGACGCCCTCGTCGCCGACGCCGCCGTCACCCTCGTGGGCTTCGGGCTCGACGACGACGACGTGCTCGGGACCAAGCGCGCGGTGGCCACGCGCGTGCTCGACCTCGTGGGACCCGAGGTGCAGATCGGTGGCATGGGAGCCGATACGTGCACCGGGGACTCGGGCGGGCCGGCGTTGCTGCGCCTGCCCGACGGTCAGTGGCGACTGGCGGGCGTGACCTCGTATGGCGCGGCCGACTGCGGCGAGGGTGGATTTTACGCGCGCGTCGACAACGGGTTGGCGTGGGTGGAGCAGACGTCGGGTCTGGACGTCACGCCGTGCACGGACGCCGAGGGGACCTGGAGTCCCGACGCGCGGTGCGTCGGCGTCCCCATCGAGCCGCAGCTCGGGACGGGGATCTGGGAGGAGGGCTGCCGCGGCGGGCCGGTCAGTGGCCCGGTGGACACATGTGGCGAGGCGATCGCCGCTCCGACCGACCTCACGGCCCCGACGCTCGTGCTCGCGAGCCCCGGCGATGGCGAGACGTTCGTGGTGTCGAGCGCGGAAGAGACGGTGGACGTCGTCGCGACGGTCGAGGCCACCGACGACGGCGCGGTGCGCTACGTCGTGCTCGACATCGACGGACCCGGCGGTCCGAGCTCGCTGGATCTGTCGCAGGACGCGTCGGCGAACGTGGTGATGGCCGTGGGCACCTACGTGCTGTCGGCGCGCGCCGTCGACGAGGCCGGCAACGTCGCCATCTCCGAGACCGTCACGGTCACCGTCGAGGTCGACGAAGGCGGGTGCCGCTGCCGGACGCGCGGCGGCCCCGAGGGACGCGCCGGGTGGTGGCTCGTGCTGCTCGGGCTCAGGCCGCGGCGTCGGCGGGGTCGTAGCCCAGGTTCGGCGCCAACCAGCGCTCGACCTCGTGGACCGTGATCCCCTTGCGCTTGGCGTAGTCGCGGACCTGATCGATCCCGATCCGCCCCACGTTGAAGTACCGCGCATCGCGGTGACCGAGGTAGATGCCGGATACGGACGCGGCCGGCAGCATCGCGAAGTGCTCGGTCAGCTCGATGCCGGCTCGCGACGCGTGTAGCAGCGAGAACAGCTTGGCCTTCTCGGTGTGGTCGGGGCAGGCCGGGTAGCCGAACGCCGGGCGGATCCCCCGGTACTTCTCCGAGATGAGGTCCTCATTGGTCGGCTTGCTGCTCTCGTGGCCCCAGGCCCGACGCGCATCGAGGTGCAGCTTCTCGGCGAACGCCTCGGCGAGGCGGTCGGCGAGCGCCTTGACGAGAATGGCCGAGTAGTCGTCGCCGGCGTCCTCGTACTCCTTGGCGAGCGTCTCGGCGCCGATCCCCGCCGTAACGGCGAAGGCCCCGATGTGGTCGGTCAGCCCGGACTGCACCGGCGCGACGAAGTCGGCGAGCGAGCGGTACGTCGCCGCGTCACCGCGTGTGGTCTGCTGGCGCAGCATGTTGAAGCGCAGCAGTTCCTTGCCGGAGTCGGGGTCGCGCACGGCGATGTCGTCGCCCTCGGAGGCCGCGGGCCAAAAGCCCCAGACTGCCTTGGCGCGCAGCAGCTTGCCCTGCACGATCTTGTCGAGCATCTGCTTGCCGTGCTCGAACAGCTCGCGTGCCGCCTCGCCGTACTTTTCGTGCTGCAGGATCGCGGGATAGCGGCCCTTGAGCTGCCAGGCGGTGAAGAAGAACGTCCAGTCGATGAACTCGACGAGCTCGGCCAGCGGCTGGTCCTCGATCGTGCGCAGCCCGGTAAACTGCGGGGTCGTCACGTCGTCTTCGGTCCACGACAGCTTCGGGGCGCCGGCGCGTGCCCGCGGCAGGGGGATGATCGGCTTGTCGCGCCGGCCCGCGTGAATCTGGCGCAGCTGCGCCTGCTTGTCGCGGTTGCTGACGTCGAAGACCACCTTGCGCTCGGCGTCGAGGAGGTCGGACACCACTCCGGTGACTCGCGAGGCATCGGCGACGTGGACGGTGGGCTGCGAGAACGCGGGGGCGATCTTGACGGCCGTGTGCTGCTGCGAGGTCGTCGCGCCGCCGATGAGCAGCGGCAGCTGCATCCCGGTGCGCTCCATCTCCCTGGCGACGTAGACCATCTCGTCCAGCGACGGCGTGATGAGCCCCGACAGGCCGATGATGTCCGCGCCGTGCTCCTTGGCAGCGGCCAGGATCTTGTCGGCCGGCACCATCACGCCGAGATCGATGACCTCGTAGTTGTTGCACCGCAAGACCACGCCCACGATGTTCTTGCCGATGTCGTGCACGTCGCCCTTGACCGTGGCCATCACGATCTTGGCCCGAGCCGACGCCCCGTCCCCGGCCTCGGCCTCCATGAACGGAGTGAGGTGGGCGACCGCCTTCTTCATGGCGCGGGCGGACTTGACCACCTGCGGCAGGAACATCTTGCCGGCACCGAACAGGTCGCCGACCACGCCCATGCCGGCCATCAGCGGCCCTTCGATCACGTCGAGGGGGCGGCCGTACTTTTGCCGGGCTTCCTCGGCGTCGTCGACGATGAAATCGACCACGCCGTGCACGAGCGCGTGCTGCAGCCGGGTCTCCACGTCGGCCTCCCGCCACGAAAGGTCCAGCTCGCGCTTGGTGCCGCCGCCCGACAGGGTCTTGGCGTGGCTGACCAGGCGCTCGGTCGCGTCCGGATGGCGCGCGAAGATGACGTCTTCGACGAGCTGTTTGAGCTTGGGCTCGATGTTCTCGTAGACGACGAGCTGGCCCGCGTTGACGATGCCCATGTCCAGGCCGGCCGCGATCGCGTGGTACAGGAACGCGGAGTGGATCGCCTCGCGGACCACGTCGTTGCCGCGGAACGAAAACGACAGGTTGCTGATCCCGCCCGATACCCGCGCCCCGGGACAGGTGGCCTTGATCTGCTTGGTGGCCTCGATGAAGTTGATCGCGAAGCGCTCGTGCTCCTCGATGCCGGTGGCGATCGCCAGCACGTTGGGATCGAAGATGATGTCGGATCCGACGAACCCGACCTCTTCGGTGAGCAGCTTGTAGGCGCGCTGGCAGATCGCGACCTTGCGCTCGATCGTCTCGGCCTGGCCGAGCTCGTCGAATGCCATCACCACCACGCCCGCGCCGTAGTCGCGCACGCGCCGGGCCTTGTCGAGGAAGTCTGCTTCCCCTTCCTTGAGCGAGATCGAGTTGACGATCGCCTTGCCCTGCACGCACTTGAGCCCCGCCTCGAGGACCGACCACTTCGAGGAGTCGATCATGATCGGCACGCGACTGATCTCGGGCTCGGACCCGATGAGGTTGAGGAAGCGGGTCATCGCCGCCTCGGAGTCGAGCATGCCCTCGTCCATGTTGACGTCGAGGATGTTGGCTCCGCCGCGGACTTGGTCGAGCGCCACTTCGATGGCGGTGTCGTAGTCCTCGGTCTTGATCAGCCGCGCGAACCGCTTGGAGCCGGTCACGTTCGTGCGCTCGCCGATCATCGTGAAGTTGGAGTTCTCGTCGATGTTCAGGGGCTCGAGGCCCGAGAACATGCTGACCTTTGGATTGCGCGCGGGAACCCGGCGCGGGGTCATCTCGCGGCACTGCGCGGCGATGTGGCGGATGTGCTCGGGCGTGGTGCCGCAGCAGCCGCCCACGAGGTTGACCATCCCTTCGAGCGCGAAGTCGTGGAGCAGACACGCGGTCTGGTGCGGGGTCTCGTCGTACTCGCCGAACGCGTTGGGCAGGCCTGCGTTGGGGTAGCAGTGCACGTACGTGTCGGCGACGCGGCCCAGTGACTGCACGTAGGGGCGCAGGTCGGCCGCGCCGAGCGAGCAGTTGAGGCCCACGAGCAGCGGCTGGGCGAACTGCACCGAGGCCCAAAACGCCTCGATCGTCTGGCCCGACAGCGTGCGGCCGGACTTGTCGGTGACCGACCCCGACAGCATCAGAGGGACCTGATGGCCGAGGCGGGCCATGACCTGGCGCGCCGCGAAGATGCCCGCCTTGAGGTTGAGCGTGTCGATCTGCGTCTCGAGCAGCAGAAGGTCCACGCCGCCCTCGAGCAGCGCGGCGATCTGCTCGGCGTAGGAGTCGCGCAGCTCGTCGAAGGTGATCGCGCGGTAGCCCGGGTCCTCGACGTCGGGCGAGATCGACAGCGTGCGGTTGGTCGGTCCCACGGCGCCGGCGACGAAGCGCGGGCGGTCGGGGGTCTTGGCGGTCCAGCTGTCGGCGGCCTCGCGGGCGACGCGGGCGGAGGCGAGGTTGAGCTCTCGGACGGCGTGCTGCAGGTGATAGTCGGCCTGCGCGATCGAGCTCGACGTGAAGGTGTTGGTCTCGATGATGTCGGCGCCCGCGTCGAGGTACAGCTCGTGAATCTCGCGGACGACGTGGGGCGAGGTCAGCGCGAGCAGGTCGTGGTTGCCCCGCAGGGGATGGGGGTGGTCGACGAACTGCGTGCCTCGGTAGGCGGCCTCGTCGAGCGCGTACTGCTGCAGTGCGGTGCCCATGGCGCCGTCGAGGATCAGGATCCGCTCGGACAGGGCTCGTTTCAGGGCGTGGGTGGCGTCGGTCATGATCGGGCTAGCTCGCGATGGCGCGCGCGCCGGACGGCTTGTCGGCGAACGCGGAGACGACTTCGAAGTAGGGTTTCTTTCGCTCGCGGGACGTCACGTCGCACAGCGAGACGCGAAAGCCGACGGCACCGAGCTCGTCGGCCAGTGCCTCGGGGGAAAAACCGGAGTTGACCTGGCTGTAGCCCACGGTCACGTCGGTGTGCTCGTGCTCGTGCAGCGTCAGCAACACGAGGTCGCCGCCGGGCCGCAGCACGCGAAACGCCTCCGCGAGGGCGCGGCGGGGATCGTGCGCGTAGGTCAGCGCGTGAAAGTGCAGGATTTGATCGAAGCTGCCGTCGGCGAAGGGCAGCTCGTGCATGTCGCCGACGGCGAGCGTGACGTTGTCGTGCTGGCCGAGGCGGGCGCGGGCGGCCTCGATGACGCGGGGCGAGTGATCGAGGCAGGTCACCGACTTGGCGCGTCGCGACAGCAGCGAGGCCATCACGCCGTCGCCGGAGCCCACGTCGAGCACGTCGCCGAGGCGCAGCAGGCCGATGAGCCCGCGGGCGGTCGCTTCCCAGGTCCGGCCGGGCGAGTAGTGGTGCTCCATTCGGCCGGCCACTTCGTCGGGCCAGGCCGCCTCGTTACGTCGCGCGTCGAGGATCGCCTCGCGACGGGACGCGTCGGCCTGCAGCAAGCGGTCGTCGGTCTGCGCCCGCAGCATCTTCCACAGCCCGCGCACGTCGTCGGGCAGGGCCGCCGCGCGCACGGTATAGAAGGTGGAAGCTCCAACGCGTCGCACCGCGAGCAGGCCGGCCTTGCGCAGCTTGCCGAGGTGGGTCGATACGCGCGACTGCGGCAAGTCGGTGATCCGCGTCAGCTCGGCGACCGTGAGCTCCTCGCCCTCGCACAGGCACAACAGCCGCAGCCGCGTGGGGTCGGCGAGCAGGCTGAGCAGCCCGACGGTGGCGTCGAGGTCTCGGCGAGGGTCGATCATCCGCAAATCCTGATGACCGGATATGGCCCAAGGGGCGGTGCTTTTCAAGCATGGGGCTCCGATCGCGCCCTCGGACCCGCGGCGGGGCCGTGCCGCCTGGTTCGGGGCCATCGACCCGCCGCGCGTGCGATGTGCGCACCCACCGGTTCGTTTGGCGGGCCCGCGTTCAGCGCGACCGGCCGCGCCGCCACGACAGGCCCGACACGCCCACGAGCCCGAGACAGGCGAAGGCCATCGCGGCCAGCAGCAACCAGTGCGCGATCATGTAAGGCGGCGCGTGCAGCAGCACCACGCCGAACCCGAATACCAGCAGCAGCGACACGAACAATCCGGCGAGCGCTCGCGCCCACGATCGCTGGTAGGTGATCGGCCGGATGATCGCGTACAGCAGCAAGACCTCGCCAGTGAAGGTCGCCGTCATCGTCGCCACGCCGCGCCATGGATACGGATGTGGCAGGGGCTCGTCGAGCACGTGCAGCCGGTAGGCGTCCACGTGCGTGCCCGACCAGGCCAGCACGGCCACGCCCACGAGCCACCCGAGGACGAACAGACGCTCGCCGAGGTGGAGACGGGAGGCGGGCATGCCAGCCACAGCTTGGCACACCCGCCCGTGTCCGCGAGGGCTAGATCGTCGGAGCGATCGTGGCCAGGAACGTGTAGCGCTCGAACGGACCGGAGTCGTCGATGACGCAGTCCTCGTCCCAGCACACGCGGCTTTCGGCGATCTCGACGGTCACGTCGTAGTCGTAGCCGTCGACCGTCGTGGTCGTGCCGTGCGCACCGTCCTGCAGCGCGATGGTGTCGGGGTCGTCGCCGAAGGTGAGGATCGCCCGCTGCATCATGATGGCGCCGTCGGCATCGCACGTCTCGGCGGCATCCGTGGCGGGGCAGCCCGACGGGCCGATCGCGACGGTGAACGGGGTGATGTCGATGTCGATGTCGGCGTCGACGTCGTAGCTGTTGACCCACGCCACGAGCAGGACGGGCGACTCGCCGTCGGTCGAGTAGATCGCGAACGAGGGCGTGGCCTCGTCGATGTTGAACTTCGGCTCCGCGACGGTCACCTCGACCTGCTGCCCGTCGAGGAAGTGCATGTCGTGGTGGGGCGCGGCGGAGAAGAACTCGAGCTCGAGGGTCTGGCCGGGGCAGTCGAGCGTGACGGTGTCCACGTTCGGCGCGCCGGCGTCGGTCACCACGCCGGTCACGTCGCAGAGCTCGGCGCTCATGGCCGAGGCGAAGCCGGTCACCGAGGCATGGGCGTCACCGGGGAGCTCGCAGTCGAAGGGGGGCGCCGACCAATCTGCGCACATGCCCGAGCCGGTGCCGGCGGTGCTCTCGGCGGTGCTGTCGGGAGGGGCGTCGGTGGTGGTCCCGAGCGTGTCGGTGCTGTCGGTCGGGATACCTGAGGAGGCCGACACCGAGCTGTTGGTCCCGGTCGTACCGCCCTCGCTGCCCGTGGACGTCGGTCCGGTCGACGCGTCGGTCGTGGTCTGGTCGGGATCGCCGAGCTTGCTGTCGACGACGCAGCCCGCGGTGATCGACAGGGACACGAGGGCAAGTAGGGATGCGTAGGCTCTGCTCATGCCGGTGTCATGTCCGGGTCGCGCGGTTGTTATGAGCGCTGCGGGCACGCGGTGCGAATTTTCTCGGCGATGGGAGAGCCCGGGTGGGTGCGCAGGAACGTGGCCGCTTCCTCGCGAGCCTGCGCGCGTCGGCCCAGGCCGCACAGCGCCTCGATCCGCAGCGCGCGGCGCAGGTCCGACAGCGTGCTGTCGGGAAAGCGATCGCCGTGGGCGTTGGTGGTCGTCAGCGCCGCAGCGGCGTCGCCTTCGGCGAGCTGCGTGCGTGCGCGCGTGATCAGGGCGAGGTCCTCGGCGAATCCGGTCTCGGGCGCGGGGCCGGTCTCGGTGGGCACCGCGGGGCGGGAACGTCGGGGGACCTGCGCGGCGGCGACGGGTTCACGGGGGAGGTCGGTCGCGACGCCTCGGTGCTCCGGCGAGGGCTCGGGGCGCGGGGGCGCAGCCGCCACGGGCGTGTCGGGGGCGGCGTGTGCCTCGTTTCGTGGTGACGTCGACGCGATCGCCGGCGCCGACGCAGCGGCGATCCTCGGGCGGTCCGTCGGCCGGTCACCGACCCCGAGCCCGCGCAACGTGACCATCGCCAACGCGCCCACGCCGACCGCGGCACCGACCCAGCCCCACGTCGCGGCGGTCGTCGCCGACGCGGCAGCGGTGGGCAGGGCGAGCTCTTGCAGCGCGGGGACCAGCAGCGCCCAACCTTGGGCGGTGGCCTGCGGACGCTCGCGACGCACCCGCGGCAGCTCGCGCAGCTGGTCGTGCAGCTGCTCCCGCAGCTTGCGGACGCGCGTGTAGATCGTCTGTACGTTGCGTCCGGTGACTTCGGCGAGCTCCTTGCCCGTCATGCCCTCGAGCTCCGAGAGCACGAACAGCTCGCGGTCGCGGGCCGGCAGCGCGTGCAGGAAGCGGTCGAGCGTCTCGATGGCCTCGCGGGCGACGTCGGGCGAGGGCGCCCGGATCGTCGCGGCCACGGCGTCGTCGCGGCGTCGGCGGCGTTGGCCGGATCGGCGGTAGTTGCTGGCGACGCGCCGTGCGATCCCGTACAGCCACGCCTTCGGCGAGTCGCCGCGGAAGTCGGCGCGACGGCGGTACGCGGTGACGAACACGTCCTGCACCGCGTCGTCGAGGACGGCACTGGTGGTGCCGAAGCGGTGCAGCGCATGCCAGACGAAGCCGTAGTGGCGACGGTAGACCGCGCGAAAGTCGCGGATGGAGTCGTGCTCGGAGGCCACTCGGATCTGCCTTGTCCGGCTCACCCCGATTTTATGGCGAAGACGATCTGGACGCCGGCGATCAGCCGCACGGCGACCGGCCAGGGCCGAAAGACCCGCGCCTCGCCGATGAGCACCTGCGTGCGCGACAGCGCCCCGGTGGCCTCCAGCAGGCTCCAAAACGCCACGCGTCGGCCTCCGGCGGTCACGCCGGCCCCCGCCGACGGACCCGCCCACGGTCCGGACGCGGTGGTCGCCGGCGACAGCCCGCGACTGTCGGCGCGCTGCAGGCCCGCATCGACGCCGCCGCAGATCGGAAACCCGACCGTCCCGGCGGTCGGCACCCAGCATGCGCGGGCGCCCGCCGAGCCCTGCTGCAGGCGCGCGGCGGTGTCGAGCGGGCCGTCGACCGACCGCGGCCACAGGTAGGTGCCGTGCACGTCGAAGTGCCACTGCGTCCACTGCAGGCCGACGGCGAGCTCGAACCCACCGCCGAAGGGCGGCAGCGCACCGAGCTCGAGCTGCGGGGCGATCCGAATCGCCCACGCGCGCGGGGTGAGGTCTCGTGCGGCCGGGCGGGTGCGACGGTCGGTCGGGGGGCGTGGGGTCGGAAGTGGTTCGTCCGCGCGTGGCGTCGGCGGTTCGTCCGGGACGGGCGTCGGCGCGGGGTCGGGTGTCGGGATGCTCGGCGCGGGCTCCGTGGGGGCCGGAACCTCGGGCCCCGCCGCGTCCCCGGAAAAGCGTGGATCGAGCGAGACGGCGACGACGAGCGCGGTCGCGTCACCGAGATCGGCGCAGGAATCGGCGTGAACCTCTCGCGTGTCGCGACGCTCCCCGAACACGGTCGACAGCGTCAGTCCCCAGCCCGTGTCGTCGTGATCGATCCGCGCGTCCACGTACAGCGTGCCCACCCCGGCCGGGTCGACCTGCACGAGCGCCGCGACGCGCTCACGCACCGCGTCCGCATCCGGGCAATCGTCGGGCGCCACCCATTGCAGCTCCCACGCCGCGGGTCGTGGCCCTTCGTCCGCCGCGACGGGCCCCGCCACCACGGCCACCCACCCGACGAGCACGCCCCACACCGCCGCGGAGTTAGCACCCGCGCCCCTCCCTGGCAAAGCACGCCGACGCCCGGCCGCACGCGCCGTCTTTCGCAGGTTCGCCCGCCCTCGGTGCGGGCGAGAGCTCCTCGAACGGACGAAAGCGGAACTTCGCGGGTTGCCGGGCGGCGGCGCTAGCCCACCGGGGGGACCGGGGGCGGGGGTGTTTCGTGGCAGACGCCGATCTCGAGGATCATGTACAGCAGCATCAGCTCTTGCGGGTTGAGACCGTTGTGGGCGACCGAGGAGGTCTCGAAGGTGCTGTACATCATGCGGCCGCAGCCCCATTGGCCGGTGTAGGCCATCGGGCGGGCGGTGACGGGGTCCGAGCAGCTCGTGCACGGACCGGACACGTAGGTGTACGGGCCGACGTTGACGTCGTTGCCGTCCTCGTCCTGCACGATGACCTCGTGCACGGCATCGATCCCCGAGTAGTTGAGCCGCAGCTCGACCGTGGGCAGCGAGCCGAGCGTCGGTTGTCCGCCGCCGATGTCGGCGAGCGCGGGCGGCAGCGCCTGCAGCCACGCGAGCATGTCGGGGTCGTTGACCGTGCCGTCGACGTCGTACGCCGGCTGGATGTCGGGCATCGCGGGCGCGTGGAAGTCCTGGTACGAGGGGAACGGCTCGGCGATGTACTCGTTGGAGTGATCGGTGGCGTACCACTTGCCGCCGCCGGCCACGTAGTCGCGGATGTTCTGGGCGCGCAGCGGGGGCACGGTCGGCGCGCCCAACCAGAACTTCGTGGCCGCGCAGGGCACGAAGATGATGTGGTACTGCTGCATGCCCGGCAGGTCGTCCATGAAGGCGCCCTGGTCGTTGCTGTTGATGAGCACGAACTGCTCGGTGCCCGGCACCAGCACGCCGCCGGCCGAGACCTCGCCGAGGCCGAACTTGGCCAGCACGTTGAACACCTTGTCGGGGTCGGCGTCGTAGACGGCGATCTTCGGGATCCACTTGCCCTCGGCCGGATTCCACTCGCCGGGCAGGTTGCTCAGGTCCGGTGGCACCGCGGCGGTGCCCTCGGCCACGTCGATCACCACGTCGCGCAGGAACTGGCCCTTTTGCACGACGAGGTGCTGGCCCGGTCCGGCCACCGCCGGCAGCTCGAAGGTGCCGTCGGGGTTGGTGAGCACGAAGTTGGCGTCGCAGGGCAGCTCCACACACTCGGCGCAGTACGAGCCGTCCGGTACCGGTGTGGCCGCTTCGCTCGCGATGTAGACCAGCGCACCGCTGATCGGGATCTGCAGGTTCGGTGCGAACACCGTGCCCGTCAGCGTGGCGTTGGGCGGGTCGATGTTCTCGGCCTGGCACCCCGGATCGTCGCCGGGCCCGCCGGTCGCCATCCCGTCGCCCGCGTCGAGCTTGGGTCCGTCGCCCTCGGTGGCGGTGGCGTCGGGATCGCCCGACGACGTGGTGGCGGGCCCGCTCTCCGACACGCCGGTCAGGCTGCTCGCCGACGGTGGCTCGCTTCGCTCGTCGCCACAGCCGAGGCTCGCGGTGAGCACGGTGAGTACGGGCAGGAGGGTCCAGGCGCGCGAGACCATCGCTCATCGTAACGCATCGTCGCGTGCGCCGGGGCGCGGCCGGCCCGGGCGGGGCAAGGTCCGCGGCCATCCGGGGGACCGTCCGGGTGGCCGACGTCGCACGAACGCGGCCCGGCGGCTGCGTTCGTCGTCCCTACGGTCGACGTCAGCACACGCCGAGGTCGCACACGCAGCCGGCGTCGCAGGTGACCTCGCAGCTGTCGGCTTCGGCGCAGCTGTAGAAGCAGCCGGAGCCGCAGGTGAGATCGCACGAGGATCCGGCGAGGCAGTCGCTATTGCAGCCGTCGGCGCACGTGAACGTGCACGTCGCGTCGGCGGCACATTCCTGGTTGCAGCCGCCGCCGGCGCAATCGAAGGTGCACTGCGCCCCCGGCTGGCAATCCTGGTTGCAGTCGCCGCCGTCGCAGGAGAACGCGCACACGCTTCCCGCCGCGCATTCCTGCTCGCAGTTGCCCTGGTCGCACTGCTCGTCGAACGAGCCGGGTCCGGTCGTGTCCCCCGAGCCCGTGTCGCCACCGGTCGAATCGTCGGCAGCGCCGTCATCGGCGTCGTCGTCCGCCCCGTCGTCGGCGTTGCCGTCCGCGCCGTCGTCGGCGTCGTCGTTGCCGTCGGCCCCGTCGTCACCTTGCCCGCCCGTGACCCCGCCGTCGTCGCCGGGGGAGCCGGTCTCTGCCGCCGTGTCGTCGCCGCCGTCGCCGAAGTCGCAGCCCAGCAGCAACGCGCTGCACACCACCAAGATCGAAACTCGTGTCGTCATCTGCTCTTACCTCTTTGCGTGGCGTCCCCGTCCGAGACGCAGGGGGGTAGAGCCGCGAGCCGGCCGAGGTGTCACCGACTTTCTTGCGTGGCGTCGGGCTGGCCCTGACGCTGGCGCTGGAGCCGGGCGACGACCGGGGCGTACGGGACCGAGCCCCGCAGCGCTCGCAGGGCCTCGGTGGCGAGCTCGTCGGCGCGAACGGGCTGGGCGCCCTGCACCGACAGGGCTCGCGCGAGCTCCGCGCGCATCGCCGCATGGGCCTGCAGCGCCGGCGGGGTGCGGTCGATCGCGTCTTCGAGCAGCGTGATCGCCTCGTCGAGGCGACCGCTGTCGATGCGGGCTCGCGCGGCCGCGAGGTAGGCGACGCCGAGCCGTACCGTGCCGTCCTCGTGCGCCTGGGTGATCCGAAGCGACGTCTCCGCGTGCGCTCGCCCGGCCTCACGATCGCCGAGGTCGAGCTCACGCTCGGCAACGGCCGCCAGCACCTCCGCGCGCAGCAGCGAGTCGGGCCCGTGCTCGTGCATCAATACGTCGGCCTCGCGCATGACCGCGAGGGCGTCGTCGAGGTCTCCGGACTGTCGATGCACGTCGTGAAAGAACAGTCCTTCGATCACGCGACTGCGCCAGTCGGGCTCGAGACCGAGCGCAGCGAACCTCGCCTGCTGCTCGCGCTTGAGGGCGAGCGCGTCGTCGACCTGCCCGAGGTCGAGCAACAGGCGAGCCTGCTGCCGCAACGTCTCGGCGTACCACGAGTGCCGCTCGCCCAGTCCGTCGCGCAGTCGCTCGCGCGCGGCGGCCACGAGCGCCAGGGCGGGCTCGTAGCGTTCGGTCTCGTACAGCACGCGGGCGAGGGTTCGCTCGGTCAGCGCGAGCTCCTCGAAGCCCGCGTCCGGGTCGGCCTTCACGCGCTCGTACTGCGCCCGCAAGAGCTCGATGGCACGCTCGGAGTCGCCGGCCTGGTGCGCGAGCTCGCCGTGCGCCCGCGCGACGACGTGCGCCGTCTTGCCGGTGATCCCCGCGCGAGCCACGGCCGCCTGCGCCACCTCGATCCATCGCATCGCGTCGTCCGGTCGCTGGTTGCGCTCGTAGCCGTACGCGAGCGCGGTCGCTGCACTGGCGGCGAGGCGGTCGTCGCCGGCCCGCTGGGCGAGCGCGAACGCGCGGGCGAAGTCGTCGTCGCCCCCGGGCGCGCCGAGCATGCGACGTACCCACGCGCGCTGAAAGACCGCCGCACCGAGCAGCGGGGCGAAGTCCAGATCCTCGGCCTCGGCGACCAGCGCCTCGGACTCGTCCGCCAGACCCTCGAAGCGTTGCGCCGTACCCTCGACGACGAGCGCATCTCGGCGCTCGTACAGCGACTGAACCCTCGCGGCGATCGATTCGGGCGGACGCAATCGATCGCGCAGCAGTAGCTCGCGAGGGTCGGCACAGTCGGCGGGGTCGGGGAGCGTGGCCACGATTTCGGACGCGCGCGAGGCCGTCTTCGCGTCCGGGTCGGTCAGTACGTCCACGCGGATCTCCAGCTGGCGCTTGCGCTCCGCCAGGCACGACCAGCTCAGCTCGAACGTCTTCGGCTCGTCGGCGCTGGCCTGGCATGCCTGCGCGTACGTGCCCGACCAGCGCTCGACGAACGTGTCGAGGCTGGCGACGACGCGCGGCACACTGTCGGCGGCCAGCTCCCCCGCGGCCGACAGCTGCTCGGCGAGCCGTCGTCGCTGCGCGTCGCCCCACACCTGCGCGGCGCCATGACTGCCGTCCATGCAGTCGAGCTCGCGCGGTGCGTGCGTCGGCAGCAGGGCCGTGACCCCGACGGCGACCGCACCCAGTCCCAGCGCGGCCAGGGTTCCCCAACGTCGCGGGGTGATCGCTCGCTCGAGCTCGGCGAGCAGCTCGTCCATCGTCGCAAAGCGCGCTGCCGGGTCGACGCAGAGCCCGCGACGCAGCAGTCGCTCGACGGCCGTGGGCACGAAGGCACGGCTCGTCGGCGAGCGTGGTCCGGCGTCGAACGATCCGAGCCGCTCGATCGCACTCGCGCCGTCGAAAGGGCGACAGCCGAAGAGCACCTCGTAGAAGGTCGCGCACAGCGAGAACTGATCGCTGCGCGCATCGGCACGACCCTCGAATTGTTCGGGGGCCATGTACGCGGGCGTGCCCAGGATCGCGCCGGTCTCGGTGAGCTTGTCGAAGCTCGTCTCCGACCCGTCGCCGGCCGACGGCCCGGGCGACGCGACTTCGGCGTCGTCGTCCTGGTCGTGGAGCACCAGTCCGAAATCGGCGAGGCGCAGCCGCCCATCGCTGCCCACGAGCGTGTTGGCCGGCTTCAGATCGCGGTGGACCAGGCCGGCCGCGTGGGCGGCGGCCAGACCTCTGGCCGCGTCGACCATCAGCCGCAGCGCCTCGCGTTGGCGGTCCGCCGTGATCTCCGGGTGTGCCTGCACCCACTGCGACAGATTGCCGCCCTCGACGTACTCCATCGCGATGAACAGGTCGTCCTCGACCAGGCCGACGTCGTGCACGGCGACGACGTTGGGATGCGAGAGGCGGCCGAGCGCCTTGCCCTCGCGCAGCAGCCGGCTGCGGCCCACGGTGCCCAAGCCCGCTCGGGTCCGCACGACCTTGAGGGCGACGCGCCGGTCCAGCTGCGGATCGTAGGCGCCGAACACCATCCCCATGCCGCCCTCGCCGAGCTTGTCGAGCACGACGAAGCGTCCGAAGTGCGACGATGGGCCCCGGGTGCCGAAGATTCGCGCTTCCAGAGCGGCCCGCTGGGCATGCGTCCCGATCCCGCCGTCGACCGTGCTCGCGTCGGCCGTCCTCGGCGCTCCACTCTTGGAAGTGTCACGAGCCATCGCGAGCCTGGGGGCGTCGAAGCGTATCGCGTATGCTCGCCGGTGGTGGGCCAAGGCTCCGCGACGCGATGACGGATACCGACCTGAGTCTGCTCGAGGACTGGCGGGGCGGGGACGCGAGGGCGGGCACGAGACTGTTTCGTCGTCACTTCCGGGCCATCCGGGCGTTCTTTCAGAGCAAGGTGGACGCCAGCGACGTCGACGATCTCATCCAGGCCACGACGGAGGCGCTCGTTCGATCGCGTGACGCGTTCGAGGGACGCTCGAGCTTTCGCACCTACATGTACAGCGTGGCCCGCAGTCAGCTCCATCGTCATCTGCGACGCCGGGTGCAGGCGGCGTTCGATCCGCTGCAGACATCGGTCGTTGCCACCGGATGTTCTCCGTCGGCCGCGCTCGCTCGTTCCGAAGAGGCACAGCGGGTTCGCGCGGCGCTGCAGCGCGTGGCCGTCGATCACCAGATCATTCTCGAGCTGTGCTACTGGCAGCAGCTGAGTGGCCCCGAGCTCGCCGAGGTCCTCGAGCTGCCCCACGGCGCCGTGCGGACCCGACTGTATCGCGCCCGTCAGCAGCTGCGCGAGGCGCTCGAAGGGTTGTCGTCGTCGTCGGTCGACGACCTCGAGCGATCGCTACGCGACGCCGCGGCGTCGATGCCGTGAGCGCGCGGACCACCGGGGACGGGCGCGGTCAGATCACGCCGTCGGTCCGCAGTGCCGCGAGCTCGTCCGCCTCCAGCCCCAGTGCGCCGTAGATCTCGTCGTTGTGCGCGCCGAGCTCCGGCCCCGCCCACCGGGTGGTGGCGGGGGTGTCCGACAGCGCGGGCACGACCTTCGACACGCCGAGCGTCGAGCCGTCGGGCAGCGTGACCGGCTCGACCATGCCGCGGGCGCGCACGTGGGGGTCGGCCACGATCGCGGCGACCGACTGGATCGCGCCGGCCGGGACGTCGGCGTCGACGAGGATCTGCAGCGCGTCGGCCTGATCGCGCGTCGCCATCCAGGCCCCGATCGCGTCGTCGAGGCGCTGTGAGTGGGTCGCCCGTCCGTCGTTGTGGGCCAGGGCCGGATCGTCGGCGAGGTCGTCGCGACCGATCGCGCGCATCAGCTTGTCGTACAGCGAGTCGGAGTTGGCCCCGAGGGCGATGAAGCCTCCGTCGCGGCACCGGTACGTGCCCGAAGGGGCGATGCCGGGCAGGGCGGAGCCGGTGCGCTCGCGAACGTGACCGAGGCGGTCGTACTCGGGCACGAGACTCTCCATCACGTTGAGCACCGATTCGTACAAGGCCACGTCGACGACCTGGCCGCGGCCGCGCTGCGTGCCATCGGCCAGCTCGCGCGCGTACACGGCCGTCAGCGCGCCGAAGGCCGCGTGCAGGCCGGCGAGCGTGTCGCCGAGCGAGGCGCCCGTGCGCACCGGCGGGCGGTCGGGGTAGCCGGTGACGTAGCGCAGACCCCCGAACGACTCGGCCACGTTGGCGAAGCCGGGCCGGTGCTTGTACGGCCCGGTCTGCCCGTAGCCGGACACGCGCACGAGGATGATGCGCGGGTCGATCGCCGCCAGGTCGTCGGGGCCCAGGCCCCACGCCTCCATGCGACCGGGTCGGAAGTTCTCCACGACGATGTCGATGCCCGACGCGAGCAACCGCCGCACGAGGGCCCGGCCGGCCTCCTGACGCAGGTCGCAGGTGATGCACTTCTTGTTGCGGGAAAGCGATCGCCACCACAGCGACGTGCCGCCCTCGAGCTTGCGCCACCGCCGGATCGGATCGCCGATCTGCGGCGGCTCGATCTTGATCACCTCGGCGCCGAACGCCGCGAGCATCTGACCGGCGAACGGGCCCGCGAGCAGGCTTCCGAGCTCGAGCACGCGAAGACCCGCGAGTGCACCTTCGTTGGCCGCCGACACTCGGCGAACCTGTCACGTCCGGGGGCGCGGCTCAAGCCGGGGCAGTCGCGTCGTCCGACAGCAGCGGCTGCAGCAACGCGCCGAGCTTGCGAAACCACTGCCGTGGCGTCTCGGAAAACGACGGGTCGTCGGCGTAGGCGATCACGCGAGCCCACTCGCGCAGGGCGCCCGTCGCCGTGAACGTGCACGGATCGTCGGCGACCTCGGCCTGCACCCACGACAGGTGAAACCGGCGGTCGAACGCGAACGCGTTGCGCACCGCGAGCGGGGCGCGACCGAAGACGACGGTCAGCGAGAGCACGTGGGCGGTCCACAGATGTCGCCGCTGCAGGCACAGCTCGCCGAGATCGGCGAGGCTGCGGCCCTTCGGGTTGCGGTAGGTCAGCACCGCGCCGAGCCCGATCCCCCGCACCAACTCGTGGCGCAGACGTGCCGCGTCGATCGGGCGCCCGAACAGCGCGTAGCCTTCGTCGTGCCGCTCGATCGGGAGGCCGCCGACGGCCACGATCGCGAGGTCGGGCAGCGCGTGCAGCTCGGCGTGCAGGTCGGCGAACATCGGGCGGTCCCTCAGCGCTCCAGCACGCCCTGCGGCCAGGTCTCGGGCAAGCGGATCCCCGCGCGTCGCGAGCGATTGAACCGCACGAGGGCCATGTCGGGCTCGGGGGTCGTCGACAGCAGGTGCTCGAAGTCGGCGATCATCCAGCACGTCAGCTCGGCGCCGTTGAGCGTGTCCCCGAAGCGTGCTCGCGGCGCGCCGTCGAGGGCGGGGTTGGGCCACGCCGGGTCGGCGTGCATCGCCGCCCAGCACTCGTCGACGAGCCGGCGATCCTCGGCCAGCATCGGGATGTAGTAGTCGGCGAAGGCCGTGGCTTGCGCGTCGGCCTGCACCCAACGGCCGCGGCGTCCGTGGTGGAGCAGCTCGTCCAGACGCAAGGCGATCTGCGTGATCGTCTTGCCACGCAACGGCCCCCGGCGCATGGGCACGGCGCACCGACCGTCGATCCACGGTCGCAGCTCGGCGAAGCGCTCGTGCAGCCAGTCGCACAGGACGAACTCGCACAGCGTCAGCACGGCGATCTCTCCCGCCATGACCGCACGCTTGTAGTAGGCCTTGTCGGCGGCGCTGTGGAGATCTCCGGGGTGCGGCAGTCCCCACAGTTGATGGAGGCAATCGTGCGTGCGGTAGATGATCGAGCGCATGCGCGTCTCGTCGTCACAGCGACCGATCCGCCGGGTCGGGGGCACGGGCGACCAGCGTGGGGCCCACTTGCATGGCCCGGCCGCCAAGCCGACGCCCGTCTCCAGGATCCGCGCGCCGATCGGGGCCCAGTGCTCGGGGAGCGCTCGCGCCAGGAACGGCTCGATCTGCGTGCACTCGTAGGCGCCGAGCCAATGCCGCAAGGCGGGGTCGCGGGCCGCGATGGGAGTCGACACGTCTGCCATCGCGATCGCGGGGGGCAGTGTACCGTGTACGCGTGGGGGCTACCTCGTGTGCGTGGGCGACGCGAGTCCACACGGACCCTCGCGGCGTGTCCCGTGCGCGCCACGACATCGGCGAGTTATCGGCTCCCAGCGGCCGCGCCGGGTGCGCGCAGCTACACTGCCAGAAGTTTCCTTGGACCTTCTTGCGACGACCTGCGTGATCGCGGGCGCGACGGCCACGGCCTCGATCGCGCATCGCCAGCACGTGCGTCGGCGGCTCGGGCAACGGCTGTCGCGGGCGGACGTGCTGCTGCCGCTGGAGGTCACCCACCTGTCGCCGGCCCTGGGCAAGCTGACGGTGGCCGCACGGATGGTCCGGCTGATGCTGCAGACCCCGGTGACCCGCTACCTCGAGGCGCCGCTGCGGGCGAGCCCATGGGGGCGACGACAGGTCTGCGACGAGTACGACCTCGCGCTGTGCGACGCCCGGCGGGCGTTGTGGGAGTGGATCGGGCAGGCACGCGGACTCGGGCTGGCCGACCGGGCGCGGCTGCGGGGACTGGGTATCGACCTGGCCCCGATCGCGGAGGTGTTCACGGCCGCGGGCGTGCTCGACCGAACCGACGACGTCTGGGATGCCGGCGTCTGGCCGCGGGCGCCGAACCTGCGCCGCACCGCCGACGAGCTGTCGCGGGCGATCGAGAGCCTCGGGCGCTTCGAGACCGCGATGCTGACGGCGACCTCCGATCCGTATCGTTGACGGCGGCGCGCGGCCACGACACGCTGCCGCCCCTGATGCCCGCGCCGGTTCGCCGCGTACTCGTCCACCGCGCCGGCGGATACGAGCGCCTCGTCGTCACCCAGATGGCGGGAGATCCCGTGGGACCGGGCCAGGTGCGGATCGACGTGGAGGCGGCGGGGGTCAACTACGCCGACTGCATCGTGCGCATGGGCCTGTACAGCTCCGCGAAGAAGTACGTGGGCTGGCCGATCACGCCGGGTTTCGAGGTCGCGGGCCGAGTGGTCGAAGTCGGCGACGGCGTCGACGACCTGTCCGAGGGCGACAGCGTGATGGCGGTGACGCGCTTCGGCGGGTACACCGACTCGCTGGTCGTGCCGCGCCATCAGGTGTTCGCACGGCCGCGGGGATTTTCCGCCGAGCAGGCGGCCGCGTTTTGTGCCGTGCACCTGACGGCCTACTACGCGGTGGTCGAGCTCGCGCAGCTTCCACGGCCGGGCGCGACGATCCTCGTGCACTCCGCGGCGGGCGGCGTGGGCACGGCCCTGTGCACGATCGGGCGTCATCTCGGCGCGCGGGTGATCGGGGTCGTCGGCGGCGCGCACAAGGTGGCGACCGCACAGGCCGCCGGCGCTCACGTGGTGATCGACAAGGCGCACGCCGAGTTGTGGGCCCGCGCCGATGCCGAGGCGCCGGAGGGCTACGATGCGATCTTCGATGCCAACGGGGTGGCGACCCTGCGCGACAGCTACCGGCGGATCCGGCCCACGGGGCGACTGGTCGTCTACGGCTTCGCGACGATGCTGCCGCGCGCCGGGCAGCGGCGCAGCTGGTTGCGGCTGGCCTGGCACTGGCTGCGCACGCCTCGGTTCGATCCGCTGGCGTTGACGACCGAGAACCGATCGGTGATGGGCTTCAATCTCAGCTACCTGTTCGAGCACGCCGACGTGCTCGAGCACTCGATGTCGACGCTGCTCGCGTGGGCCGACGAGGGCGTGCTGCGGCCGCCGCCGACCTCGACATTTCCCCTCGCCGACGTGGCGGCGGCGCACCGCTCGATCGAGAGCGGTCGCACCGTGGGCAAGCTGGTGCTGGTGCCGTGACATGAAGCGCGAGACGTTCATCGTGGAGGAGGTCGACGACGGCCAGACGCTGGCCGCGGTCGTGCGGGGCCGCAGCGAAGGCCTGTCGTGGCGCAAGGCCAAGGAGGTCGTGCGCGAGGGCAAGGTCAGCATCGAGGGCTCGGCCCGGCTCGATCCGGCCACGCGCGTCCGCGCGGGGATGCAGATCCAGATCGACCCGCACCGGCGTGCCGACGACAGCGGTCCGAAGATCACGCTCGTGCACGTCGACCCGCAGATCGTGGTGGTCGACAAGCCGGCCGGCCTGCTCTCGGTCCCGTACGAGGACGAGACCGACACGGTGCTTCACTTCGCCCACGTCGCCCTGCGTCGGCATCTGAAAAAGCCCCACTTGCCGCCGCTGCGGGTGGTGCATCGGCTCGACAAGGACACCTCGGGCGTGATGGTGTTCGCGCGCACCCGCGGGGCCGAGCAACATCTGGCCAAGCTGCTGCGCGCGCACGACATCGAGCGGCGCTACGTGGCGCTGTGCGAAGGCAGGGTGGTCGCCAAGTCCCACGACACCCACCTGGTGGCCGATCGCGGCGACGGCAAGCGCGGCAGCTGGCGCGGCGAAAAGCCCCCGAAGGCGGCCAAGCGGGCGATCACCCACGTCGCCCTGCAGCGCACGTTCGACCTCGGCGCGCGTGGAAGGGTCTCCAAGGTCGCGTGCACGCTCGAGACGGGACGCCAGCACCAGATCCGGATCCACCTCGCCGAGGCCGGCACGCCGATCCTCGGCGAGCGCGTGTACGGCCGGCCCGATCGGCCCACCATCGTCGCCGCGGCGCGCCCGATGCTGCACGCCGAGCACCTCGGGTTCGCCCATCCGACGCGCGACGAGGTGGTGCGGTTTACCGTGGAGCCGCCCGACGACTTTCAGTCCGTGCTCGCGATGCTCACGCGCGGCGGCTGAGGCCCCGGCGCGATCGCGACCGCGTCCCAGCACGCTTGCTCCGCGGCGGCCGAGGTGGCGGCGTCGAGATCGATCCGCCCCTCGTAGTGCGCGCGGAGCAGGCCGTTGAACGCACCGAAGACGAGCTCCATGAGCACGTTCGGGTGCAGCGGCTTGAGCAAGCCCTGCGCCTGGGCCATGGCGATCATCGTGGCGGCGAAGCGCTTGAGGTTGTCGTTGGCGGCGCGGCTGTCGGCGTCGAGGTACGACGCGTGGTTGTGCAGCTCGATGAACGCGAAGGCCTGTGGCTCGGCCTTGGCGAAGTCGAGCAGCTCGTGCCACATCACGGAGAACTGCTCGCGGATCGGCGCGCCCTGGGGGAAGGCGACGAGGATGCGCTGGGCGACGTGGCCTTTCCAAGTTCGGAACAGCTCGTTGACGAGCGCTTCCTTGCTGGGGAAGTAGTGGTACAGCGTGCCCGCGGCGACCTCGGCCCGCTTGGCGATCTCGGGCACGGCGGTGCCGTGAAAGCCTCGCTCCACGAAGCACGACAGCGCGGCGCGAAGGATCGACTGGCGGCGGTCGGGTCGGGCCGGGGGCCGACCCCGCTTGGCTCTGGCGGCGGTCATGGTGGGGGATCCGTCGAACGAATATTCGAATAATCCCGGGGAGGTCTGCACGGGCCTCAGGTTTGGTTGCCGGGACTCCTTCATGGTGCTTTGAAGGGCTCGATTTTTCAACTGAATGTTCATTCGAAAAATCGAGACGGAGACCCGACCCATGAAGAAACGACCCCTGTTCGCTGCCCTGACCCTCTGCCTGACCGCCACCGCCTGCGATCTCGACCTGCCGCTGGGCGACATGACCGACCCCGAGTACTGGGGCGCGGTCTTCTACGACAAGTACGAAGACGAGCTGGTCGTCGATGCATCCGAGCCTCGGCCGCAGCCGCTCGCCGAGCCGCGCGTGGTCCTGCTGATCACCGGCGTGACGATCCCCGGCGAGTGGTTCGCCCCGATGCAGCAGCGGCTGACCCGCGACGGCTTCATCCCCGTGGTGTACGAGCCGCCCCAGCTGCTGTCGGGTGACCTTCAGGAAAACACCGTGCTGCTCGGCGAGGTGATCGACGAGGTTCGGGCCACGCACGGCGTGGACAAGATCGACATCTTGGCCGAGTGCACCGGTGGCGTGATCGCGCGGCACTACTTGCAGTCGTTCGACGGCGCCGAGGACAAGGTCTCGCGGATGGTCACGTTCATCTCGCCGCAGCACGGCGTGGACAAGGCGCCGTGGGCCAACTCGATCGTGGGCTGGGAAGCACTCGAAGATCTGACGCCGGGCAGCGACTTCTTGAACGCGGTCAACGAGGCACCGTTGCCCGAGCACGTGCCGCTCACCTCGATCTACACGTGCACCGACGAGTACATCCAGCCGTACGAGACCTCGATCATCCCGGGAGCGACGAACATCGGCTTGTGCGACGGGTTCGTCGGCCACTTCGAGTTCTTTTGGGACAACGACATCTACCTCGTCATGCACGGGGCGCTGACCGAGCCGCTGCCCGACGACGCGGCGTCGCCCGAGGAGCCCGACGATGCCCCGGCCGACGACGGTGGCGCGAGCGACGATGGCAACGACGACGACGGGGCCGGTGACGGCGACGGTGCGTCGAACGCTCCGGCCGCCGACGACGACGGGGGCGACGACGAGGACGCCGGCGCCGACGACGAGATGGACGACGATGCCGCGCTCGGCTGCACGACGGGCGGCCGACCCCGCGGATGGTCGGGTCTGTGGCTCGCGCTCGGCCTCGGCGCGTTCGTGCGCCGTCGTCGCTGAGCGACGCGGACGGGGGCCCCACGTCCGGTGGGGTTGCCGGCCCTTGCCGGCATGTCAGCGGCGCCTGGGCCGACGCCAATGGAGCCGTCGATGAAGCCCGCGATCTTGATCGGCTTGCTCGTGCTGGCCGCCTGCTCGGCCGACGAGCCGGCGCAGGACACCGATACGCAGATGCCGACCGCCGACGGCGAGGACGCGAGCTCCGAGGGAACGTCGGCCTCGACGACGTCCCGCGACGGCGGGGTCGACGTCGATTCCGATCCCTCGGGGCCGACGACGGGCGAGGCATCCGACGACGGCCCGTTGGACCCGCCACCGACCGCCGGGACCGTGATCTACGTTCACTTCGACGGCGGCGATTTCACCGTGGGGACCGACGACGCCCGCAGCAACGTCACCGATTTCGTCGAGATGGGGGGCCCGGTCGCTCCGTTTCCGCTCGCGGCGGAGCAACGGGCCGAGGTGGTCGCCGCGATGCAGCAGCTGTTGTCGCGGTTCGACGTGGCGATCGTGTCGCAACGCCCGACGGACGGCGACTACACGATGGTCGTCGTGACACCGACCAACCCCTTCGGTCCGGCCGCCGTCTCGATCGCCCGCCCGGATTGTGACGACGCCAACCCCAACAGCGTGGCCTTCGTGTTCACCGGGGTGGGCCCCGATGATGCGACCTCGCTCGCCGCCCGCGCGGCCGGGCGTGCCGCGATGACGTTCGGGCTCGAGGCAGTCGACACGTTCGACGACTTGCTCGGCACCTACTTCAACCCGGGGGCCGGCTTCACCTCCGTATGCCAGCCGCTCGTGATGCCCTACTTCTGCGACACGCACGCGGTGGGATGCGCCGAGGGCGAGCAGAACTCCTTTCAGGAGTTGCTCGTGCGGCTCGGGCCCGGGGGCTGAGCGGGCTCGGGGACGCTCACGCGCCGGCGCCGTCGAGGCGCTCGCACGCGTCGACGTAGTCCGGTCGCTGCACGGGACACACGTCTCCGCCGAGATCGAGGCAAAAGCCCCGCTGGTTGGCGACGGTCAGCGTGGAGATGCAATCGAGGTAGACCGGGTCGGTCGAAAGCTCCGCGTCGCTGGGCTCGCCCGCGAGGGCCCGACAAGCGGTCCCGGAGGGGTCCTGGTGCGTCGCGTGGGCGGCCGGCGACCAGTCGGTGAGCGCCATGCCGGCTTCGTTGCGCTCGCGGATGTCGTGCCCGGTCACGGGGCGGAAGGTCCCCTCGACCGGATCGCGGATGCAGTCGGCCTCCTGCAGCTGCACGGTCTGGCAGCACGAGCGGCCCGCCCCGCACACGGCCGCGATGTCGGCGGGGTCCCAGGTCGGGTTGCACGGCACGGGGCACCCGAACGCGGCGACGTCCTGGAGGCCGCCGCCCAACGGCACGTCGTCGCGCTGCACGCACATGCCCGAGACCCCCAGCGCGTTGTTGATGCCCGAGAAGTACGGCGTCGCGCCGCCCGGGATGTTCTTGCCCTCGTAGGCGGGCAGGGCCCCACCTTCGGCGGCCGGGTCGTCCGAGCAACAGAAATACGACTCGGGGCAATTGTCCGGCGATCGCGGATCACACCGAAACGCGACCGTGGGGTACCGGTCGTCGTCGATACACGCGACACCCACGACACTTCCCAACACCAACGCCCCGACGACAAGTGTCATCTGGCGCAACCAAGGCTGCCCCGATCCGTCCGCCCCGAACATCGACTCTAGGACCTTTCACTCGCGAGAGCCGTCGATGTTTCCATTCGCGTGTGAGAAACTCGCGACATGGTGGTGCGGCGTGGATCGTGGGGGGGCTGGGTCCTTTCGGGTGCCTTGCTGGTGGGGTGCGGGCCCGCGGTGGGCGACGTGGACGACGCGGGGGCCGAGGCGTCCGACGACGGGGCGGACGGTGGCATGTCGGCGGGGTCGGCGACGACCGGGACGCCGGGCACGATGACGCTCTCGGGCCCGGCAGACGACAGCACGACGGACTCGGTCGATCCCGATCCGTCGGCGGGTCCCGAACCCGTGGGGCTCGTCGGGTACTGGCTCGGCTACGGCAATCAGTTGAGCCTGCCGTCGAAGTCGGACCGGGTCGTGCTCAACGTGACCGACGTCAGCGCCGACAACCAGGTCGCCGGCACCATCGCGTTCGGGGTCGAGGGGGTCCTGCCGCCCGCGACCGACGGCAACGTCGGCTACCCGCCTGCGTCCGAGTCCTCGCCGAACCCGCGCATTTGGTTTCCGGTGGAGATGTTCGCGTACCCGTTCGTCGGGACCTTCGATCCGGCGACCGGGCGGTTGCTCGGCGAGGTGAGCGAGACCGACGTGTGGGCGACATGGTGCACGCTGCAGACGCCCTACCTCGAGGGTGACGACTACGCATGCGTGCCCAACTGTGCCTCCATGTCGGACGGCCAACAGTGCACGCTGATGTGTCCGGAGGAGACGCTGGTGCTCGATTGTCGCAAAGTCGAGCTGTGCAGCTTCTCGTCGGTGTGCCGTTGCGACGCCGGCGGTTGCGTCGCTGATCCCGATGGCGCCACTTTCGAAGTCGACCTGAATCTGTCCGGCAGCGAGCTCGACGGTGTGATCGATGAAGCGGGCATGGTGTACTTGGTGCGGCAATGAGGGCGGACGATACGGTTGGCTCGATCGACGTGCTTCGCGACATCAGGTGGTGTGCATCATGGATTTCGATCGCACATGTTCGTGGACTGTGGTGTGTCTTTGCGTGTCTCGTGTCGGGGCTCGCGTGTGGGCCCAAGGCCGGGGGCGGCGATGGAGCAGCAGAGGGTGGTGAGACGGGGACAGTTGGATCCACCGGCGCCGTCGCGGCCGCGGAGACGGACGCGGGCCCTGGCGAGACGACCGGCGGTGAAGGCGAGACGACGGCCGAGGTGGGGATCGAGGGGCAGTGGCTCGGCTACGCGAACGGGCTGCAGCTGCAGTCGGGATCGGACCGGGTCCTGCTCGACATCGCGGCAGTCGGGCCCGATGGGCAGGTGATCGGTACGGCTTCGTTCGGGACGGAGGGCACGCTTGCACCCGCCGTCGATGGCGGCATGGGCTATCCGCCGCAGGCGTTGCTACCCGGGAACGGGTTCGGACTGTTTCCCGTCGAGACGTTCGCGTACCCCATGACCGGGACGTACGACGCGTCGTCGGAACGTCTGCTGGTCACGGTGCAGGTCAACGAGGTCTGGACGACATGGTGCGCGTTGCAGCCCTCCTACGCGTGGGGGACCGACTCTTACAACTGCGTGCCCAACTGCGGCTTCGGCAGTGACGGGACGAGCTGCACACTGCCGTGCGAGGACGGTGAGATCGTGATGGCCTGCGACGCGTTCCGCCTCTGCGACAGCGATCGCGTGTGCGAATGTGACGAAGCGTCTTGCACGTTCGCGACCGGACCCGAGCTCGAGCTCGACCTGCATCTCGATGAGCTCGAGCTGACGGGACCGATCGAGGGGCTCGGGACCGCGTACTTGACCAAGCAGTAGGCGGATCGCCCGACGCGCAATGCGCTCGACCCGGTGGGGCGAAGTCGGGGAATCGGGACGAAGGCGGTCGTTGGCGCGGATCGATCGGCGCCATGCGGCTGGGTTGGGTTGCACGGGGCCACGTTCGTCGTACCGGCATCGCCGCGTCGCGGCCCTCGCGGTGGTCGCCGCGCCCGTGCCGGGCTGCCCCGCGGAGGAAGGGATGCCCTCGGGTGCGCCTCGAGCTCGGACGCCGCCACGGCCAGCAGCCGGGCAGCGATGACGCTGCGAGTGACTCCGCAGGCTCCGGCAGCTCGGAAGCTCGAGCACCGAGGGCGGCTCGGACAGGGATGGCGCTCGATCGCGCGAGCTCCGGCCACTGCTGTCACGGGTCCCTGTTCCTGTCCTGGCTCGCCGTGCGCCTCTGAGGGGGAGAGGCGGGCGCGAGGCGGGCGCCCGGGTCGCCGGCCACAGCGGACCTTGCGCAGCCGGGGAGGTCGTGGTGTTGCGCGGACCCCTCCGAAATTGGGCCCGATCCAAACCGGCTCCGATCACGATCCCGATGCGCTTGACGGCTTTACTGAACAAATGATAGCGGTATTTTTGCGTTCAGTACGAGCGCCCGGAAGCGTTCGATGATAGAGCAGATCCCGAGCTTCTCCCGTGCGCGGACCCTCCTTCACTGGGCGAGTGAAGGTCGAATCCTCGCCCTCCCTCGCACGGGAGAAGCCGGCGTTTCTCTCGCCGACGTCGAGCGACAGCTCCGTGCCTGCGACGCCCTCGACGTCGTGCATGTCCATGAGATCGCAGCGAGATCGGGACGGTTGGCGCCGTGGCCGGCCACGCTGGATCCGCGGATCGTGCACGCGCTGACACGACGGGAGATCTCGCAACCTTACGCACACCAAGCAGAGGCGATCGCGGCGTCGCATCGAGGTCGCGACGTCGTGCTCGCGACGTCGACGGCATCGGGCAAGTCGTTGTGCTTCCAGCTTCCCGTGCTGCAAGCGGCGCTCGAGGATGACGCGTCGCGCGCGTTGATGTTGTTTCCGACCAAGGCGCTCGCCCGCGATCAAGTCGCGTCGTTGCGTGCGCTCGCGTCCGAGATCGACGCGGCGGCCGTCGGGGTCGGGGTGTACGACGGCGACACGCCACCGGGCGAGCGTCGGGCCGCCCGCGCCCGCGCACACGTGGTCGCGACCAATCCCGACATGCTCCACCGCGGCGTGCTCCCGCACCACGACCGGTGGGCGCCGTGGCTTTCGGGCCTGCGCTACATCGTGCTCGACGAGCTGCACGCCTACCGTGGCCTGTTCGGCAGTCACGTGGCCAACGTGCTGCGTCGGCTTTGGCGGCTTTGTCGGCACTACGGTGCGCGACCGCAGGTCATCGCGTGCTCGGCCACGATCGCCAACCCCGGCGAGCTGCTGGCGGCCGTGTGTCCGTTCGTGGCGCCGGACAACGTCACCGTCATCGACCGCGACGACGCACCGGCAGGGGCGCGCCGGGTGCTGCTGGTCAATCCGCGCGTCGTCGACGAGACGACCGGCGTGCGTCGGGACTACCTCAAGGTCTCCCGCGAGGTGACGACCACGCTGCGTCGGGCCCAGGTGGCCACGTTGGCGTTTTGTCGCACGCGCAAGGCGGTGGAGTTGCTGACCCGGTATCTGCGCGAGGACGAGGCGCGGGAGCGCAGCCAGTCCGACGGAGGGCGCAGTGGCGACGAGGTCACCGCGCGGCGAGAGGCGAACACGGCGATCCGCGGCTACCGCGGAGGCTATTTGCCCAGCCAGCGCCGCGAGATCGAGCAAGCGATGCGCGACGGCGAGGCGAGGGTGATCGCGTCCACCAACGCGCTCGAGCTCGGGATGGACATCGGCGGAGTCGATGCGGTGGTGCTCGCGGGCTATCCGGGGACGCGCGCGGCGACCTGGCAGCGCCTGGGACGGGCGGGGCGGCGGGGTCGGCCCTCGCTGGGCGTCATCGTGTCGTCGTCGCTGCCCCTGGACCAGTTCGTCGCGGGCTCGCCGGGGTTCTTGTTCGAGCAGAGCCCCGAGCACGCCCGCGTCGACCCGGACAATCCGGAGGTGGTGCTGCCGCACCTGCGGTGTGCCGTGCACGAGCTGCCGATGGCGGACGGTCAGACGCTGGCGGGCCTGACCGAGGCCGACACCGCCGCGGCGCTGGCGTACCTGGCCGACGGCGGGTCGCTGTGGCGCGACGTGGGCGAGGACGGCCAGACCCTGTACACGTCACCGGACGCCGACCCGGCGCAGCGCGTCGACCTGCGCGGGTCGATCGAGGAGAACTTCACGGTGCTCGACCCGCGCGGGGAGGTGCTCGCGGAGGTCGACTTCGAGGACGCGCCGTTGTACCTGCACCCCGGGGCGATCTACGCGATCGAGGGGCGGACCCACGAGGTATTGGACCTGGACTGGGATGCCCGCAAGGCCCGCGTGCGCGCGGTCGCCTCGGACTACTACACCGAGGCGATCAGCAAGACGCGGGTGCGCATGCTCGACGCCGGTGGTGAGCCCCTCGCGCCCGGGGCCGTCCACGGCACGGGCATGGCCCACATGGTGCGGACCGTGCCCGGGTTCAAGAAGATCCGCTTCGGCACGCACGACAACGTCGGCTTCGGGCCCATCGACCTGCCGGATCTGGAGCTGCACACCACGGCTGCGTACTGGGCGTTGCCGCCGGTGTTGGCCCGCGAGCTGTCGGACCCGTCGGCACGGGCCAGCGCGATGCTGGCGGCGGGGCACGCGGTGCACCACGTCGCGGCGATGCGCCTGATGTGCGACGTGTCCGATCTCGGCCACGTCGTCACGCCCGCGCATCCGTCGGCGTGGGGCATGGCGCTGACCCCCGGCCGCCGACCAGGGGCGATCGCCGAGATGGACGCGGCTGCCTCACCGTATCTGGTGCTGTACGACCGCACCGCGGGCGGAGCCGGGCTCGCCGTCGCGGCGCACGCGATGGGCGTGGCGTTGATGCAGCACGCCGCGCAGATCGTCGAGGGTTGCGGGTGCACGCAGGGATGTCCGACGTGCATGGGGCCGCAGCCGGAGGCGTCCGAGTCGTACGGGCGCGACCGAGCCGCGGTCCGGGCGGTGCTCGAGGGGCTCGCGCGGGCCCAGGCCCAGGGAGGATCGCGGTGCGCCTCGCCGATCGCTTGAAGCAACACGCAGCCGCGCGGGTCGGGCCGACCCACGCCGTCCCGGCCGCCTCGACGGCGCCCAGCGGGCCGATCGCCCCGGGACCGGCGTCGATCGGGCTGCCGGCGCTCGCCGATCGTCTCGCCTCGGCTCTCGGTTTGTCGTCGACGCCCGCGCGGGCGACCGACGAGGCGGGCTTCGACACGCGCGCGCGGACGTTGCGGCCCGGTGAGCTGGCGACCCTGCCGGCGTCGGTGTCACTGGCCGTGCCGGCGCTGGCGGAGATCCGCGCGGCGTTGGCCGTCGTGACCGGGCAGGGCCACGTCGGTGCCGGACCGCTCGCGGTCCTCGATCTCGAGACCACCGGGTTGGGAACGGTCGGCGGGACCGCGATCCCGGCGGTCGTGGGGCTCACGGTCGCCGAGACCGACGTCGTGGTGTCGCAGTGGGTGCTGCGACACGGGGGCGCGGAGGGACGGCTGCTGCGACAGGTCGCCACTCGGCTGAGCGCGCTGGCCGAGGCCGGGGGGACGTTGCTGAGCTTCAACGGTGGCAGCTTCGATCGCCCGCTGCTGACGGCACGGATGCGACGGTTCGGGATCTCGGCCGCGTGGCCGCGACACTTCGATCTGCTCACGGTCGCGCGACGGCTGTGGGGGCACGAAGGGGAGTGCCGACTGACGGCGCTCGAGTGGCGACGGCTGGGAATCGTGCGTCGTGGCGATCTCAGCGGTGCCGCGGTGGCGGACGTGTTGGTCGCGGCGCTGCAGCGACCGGGCGCGGCGGGACTGAGGGCGCAGGTCGATCGCGTGCTCGACCACAACCAGGTCGATCTGCTGACGCCGCTCGTGCTGCTACCGGCGATGCGGGCGGCGATCGAGCGGCCGCAGGGCGCCGCGCAAGCGCGGGGGGTGGCGCGCCATCTGATCGCGCAAGGGGACGACGACCGGGCGCGACAGGTGCTCGAGCAGGCCCTCGCGGCGTGTCGCGACCTCCGCGACCTCGGGGCCCAGAACCTGGCGCTCGAGTGTGCGACGGCGCGGCGTCGGGCGGGGGATCGGGCGGGTGCCGCCGCGCTGTGGGCGTGGGTCTGCGCCGAGGCGCCGGGTCACCCGGTGGCCCACGAAGGTCTGGCCAAGCACCTCGAACACCGGCGGCGCGATCCGGCGGCCGCGCTCGCGGTGGCCCGGGCCTCGTCGTTGCCGTGCCCCCAACGGCTGGCGCGACTGCACCGCAAGACCTCGGGGGCCGCGATTCCGGCGTGGGAGCACGTGATCGGACGCTGGGCCGCGAAGTCGGCGCCGGTGTAAGGCGCGAGTGGAGGGACCGTTGAACCGCTCGTGGCCCATGCCCGCGGATCGATCGTGGTACCGTCGCCATCGATGCGTCGGCGGTCAGTGCAGGTCGTCCTCGGGCTGCTGACGGCCACCACGGTCGGGATCGGGGCCGGTGGCGGCTGTATGGGCGTGTCGCCCCAGCTGCGGCCGACCGACTACGGCGAGCTCGACAAGCTGTCGGACCGGCAGGCCCGCGAGGAGGCCTACGCCGCGAACGCGATCTACGAGTACGACGAGCCGCAGGGCAAGCGCTACACGAAGGGGACGCACCCCCACGCGACCAAGCGCAGCTGGCAGTCGTTGGACGTGGTGCTGCGGTCGGACCAGAACTCCGCCGCGGCGCTGCCCAAGCGGTCGCTGCGACTTTCGCGGCTGTTCACGGCGCTGACGATCGCCACCGGCATCCTCACCGTGGCCGGCGTGGCTGCGTCCGCGCGCGAAGGTCTCGATCTCAAGGACGTGTCCGGACCGGCCGGCGTGCTGCTCGGCGGAGGCATCGCGACCGTGGGCTTCGGCATCACCGCGGGCATCTTCTACGGCCGCACGCGCAAGGGGTACGAGAAGGCGGTCGCGCTGTACAACGACTCGCTCGCGATGCGCCTGGGCCTGAACACCGCCGCGGGCGAGTACATCCCGCCGCACGGGGTGTTGGTGGACGAGGAGGGCTACGTGGTGCTCGACGAGCGCGAGCGGGCGATCGAAAGCGGCGACGCGCCGGCGCCCACGACCGACGTGGCCCCGCCACCGGCCGAGCCGGCCGAGCCGCCCGACCCCTCGCCGGAGCAGACGCCGCTGGAAGCTCCGGCACCTGCCCCCGCGTCGCCGCGAGCCGCCGAGCCGGAGCCGGAGATCCCCACGCCCGCGCCCGGTGAGGCCGCCGCGCCGGCTCCCGCGCCCGCCCGGCCCAAGGTCCAGACGCCGACGCCGCCGCCGAGCGCCGGAGGCAGCGCGGCGCCGCCCGCCGCGGAGCCCTTGATGCTGCTGCCCAATCGCTGAGGCGCGCCCGTTGTCGGTCGCGTGGTGCCGTCGGTGGTCGTCGGCGCAGACGCCGTGCTATCTCACCGCCGGTGCGGAAAACCGTTCTCGCGTGCGTCCTGGCCTCGTCCGTCGGGGCCTGTGAATCGGCGACGGGTCCCCGCCGCGAGATCTCGGGCCAGGTCATCTACGACCAATACTGCGCCCGTTGCCACGGACCCGACGGCAAGCCGGTGGTGCCGGGTGCGCCCGACTTCTCCGACCCCAACGTGATGGCCGGTCTTTCGGACATGGGCATCAAGGGGATCATCAAGCGGGGCGCCGAAGGGCGACGCAATCCGGCGACCGGTGACGTCGTCAGCGAAGGCATGCCCGGCTTCGGCGAGCAGTTCACCGAGGCGACGTTGATGGTGTTGGTCTCGTATCTGCGCTCGCTGGCGCCCACGGCCGAGCCGCGCGAGCAGTGAGCGACGCCTCGGACCCGACCGGCTCTGGCCCCGGCGACGCGTCGGGACTGCAGCTTTCGTGGCCGGGCAAGTTCGACGCCGAGGGCCGCCGCGTGCCGCTGCAGCGTCGGCAGCCGCACGCCGAGTGCCTCGAGCGCTACGGCGTCGCCGACCCGGAGGCGTCCGCCGATCGAAGCGAGCGCTGCGACCAGCTGTGGATCGGCGACAACCTCGACGTCCTCGATGCGCTCGCCGACGAGCTGCAAGAGGGGATCGACCTCGTGATCATCGACCCGCCGTTCGGGACCGGCGGCAAGTTCGACGTGGTGACACGGGTGGGGGAGGCGGACGCCGAGGGCAAGGTCCGTCAGCTCGTGCGACCCGCCTACGACGATCGTTTTCCGGGTGGGGCCGCGGGGCTCGTCGCGATGCTCGATCCTCGGCTGCGGTTCATCCATCGCATGCTGTCGCCGACCGGCAGCCTCTACCTGCACCTGGATGCGACCTACGTGCATCCGGTCAAGCTGCTGTGCGACGAGATCTTCGGCGCGCGTTGTTTTCAGCGGCAGATCGTGTGGCGGATCGGCTGGCTTTCGGGCTTCAAGACCCGCGCCCGCAACTGGATCCGCAACCACGACGTGATCCTCTACTACACCAAGGACCCCAAGCGGTTCACGTTCCACAAGCAGTACGTCCCGCATCCGGAGGGCTACCGGCGGCGCGACGGCAAGCCGCCGACGGGACCGGGCATGCCGATCTCCGACGTGTGGAACGCCGACGCGATCGAGGCGGCGCTGACGGGCGCGGACTCGCTGGACTCGATTCAGATCAAGAGCCTGTCGACGGAGAAGACCGGCTACGCGACCCAGAAGAACGAGAGCCTGCTGCGGCGGATCGTGGGGACCTCGTCGAGTCCGGGCGACCTCGTGGCCGACTTCTTCTGTGGCTCGGGCACGACGTTGGCGGTCGCGCGCGCGATGGGGCGGCGGGTGCTGGGGGCGGACGTGGGGCGGGCCGCGATCGACCTCAGTCGCAAGCGATTGGTGCAGACCGAGGGCGAGGTGCCCGTCGAGGTCTGGTCGTTGCAGCGGTGGGCGAGGGAGCGAGACCGCGAAGGTGCCGGCGAAGCGCTGCGCGCCACTGCGCCGGCCGGGACGACGGTGCTCGACGCGGTGCAGACCGTGACCGCCGACGCGCTGGCGACCAAGGGCCGAACGCGGCCGAGGGTGGTCGGCTGGCACTTCGAGCTGGCCGCCACGGTCGTCGCCGTCGGCGACGATGCGGTCGAGGTCGGCGGGGCCGGTCCGCGCCCGCCCGCGCTGTGGCAGGGACAGCGGCCGCTGGTATACGCGCGCACGCGCGGCGAGCCGGGGGCCGTGCTGTCGTGGCCGCGGCTGCAGGTGCGGCTGCAGGGGTTGCGCACGCGCGCGTTGCAGGTGACGTTGCTCGGACTCGACGACCCCGACGTGCCCGAGGAGCTGGCCGCGCTGCGACCGTCGCGGTTGGACCTGGTCGACGCGTGGGCGGTGGGACTGGACGACGACGGGACCGCGTGCGCACCGACTCTGCTGGCCCGCGACCATCACCGCCGGGCCCTGCCACGAGGGACCACCGGACCGACGCTGACGGGGCGCGGTCCATGGATGCTGCGCATCGTGGCGTTCGACGTCCTGGCGCGCCGCAGCGAGCTGTGCATCGAGCTCGTCGCCGCGGGGCGAGGCTGTGCGATCGCGTCGGCGACGCTACGCGGCTGACGGCGGCCGGTCCTCGATCGGGATCCGACGGGGGCCGAGCACGAGGGTGGGGGGATCGGCCTGCTCGTCGAGCCACACCGCGAGCTGCATCGCCGCGTGGTTGGACAGTCGCGCCGCGATCCGCCGCGGGCCGTGCCGCGAGGGCACCTCCGCCCGAAGACCCTGCTGCGGCTCTTCCCACAGCGTGGCGGGATCGAGCCGCACCGTGCGGCCGTCGTCGAGATCCGCGGAAAGATCGTCGCCGTCCCGGGTCAGCCCCACGATCCGCAGCGGCAGATCGTCGACGCGCAGGTAGCACCACTGGGGGCCGAGCCGGACGATCGGCTCGCCATCGTCGGTCACGTCGATCCCCTCGCGCAGCGCCCGACGCACCCGCTCGTGGGTGACCGGCTCGCCATCGAAGCGCAGCTCCCCGGTGCGCGCCATACACAGGGGCACGCCGCGCCGGAGCTTTTCGAGCATCTCGGGATCGATCGCGCCGGCCATGGCGCAAGTCTAGACACTGGGGACGGCCTGTCACCTCCCGCGTGTGGTATGAGGCGCGCCGTGAGCCTGGTGGTGCTCGAGAACGTCGGCCTGGCGTTCGGCCGCAAGCGCCTGTTCTGGGACTGCGATCTGCGGATCGACGGCTCGGACCGGATCGGCCTGGTCGGCCCCAACGGGTCGGGCAAGTCCAGCATGCTGCGCGTGCTCGCCGGCGAGGTCACGCCCGACCAGGGGCAAGTCCGCATGCGCCGGGGCCTGCGGATCGGGACGCTGCCGCAGGACATTCCTCCACCGGACGACAGCTCGATCCTGCAGCTGGTGCTCTCGGCCGTGCCGGGCCGACCGCAGGTGCAGGCGTCGCTCGAAGAGGCCGAGGCGACGGTGCACGCGCTGCAGGCCGAGGTCGACGACAAGGTCGAGGGCGCGGCCGAGCGCATGATGGAGGCGGCGCAAGAGCTCGCCGACGCCCACGAGCGCGCCGCGGCGTTCGATCGCGACTACTCGCCGCACGAGGCTCAGCGGATTCTCGCCGGTCTGGGCTTTGCCCCCGACGAAGGCGACCGACCGCTGCGCGAGCTGTCGGGCGGCTGGCGTATGCGCGCGCATCTGGCCGCGCTGCTGTTTCAGCGGCCGGACCTGCTGCTGCTGGACGAGCCGACCAACCACCTCGACCTGCCGTCGGTGGCCTGGCTCGGTGACTTCCTGCGCCGGTACCCCCACGGCTTCTTGCTGATCTGCCACGACCGCGAGTTCCTCGACGAGCAGGTGGGGCGCATCGTCTCGCTCGAGCCCGAGGGCGTTCGGACCTACCGCGGCAACTACACGCACTACCGCCGTCAGCGCGCCGAGGAAGAGGTGCTGCTGCTCAACCGCGCCCGCAACGTCGCGCGCGAGAAGGAAAAGGCGCAGCAGTTCATCGACCGCTTCCGCAAGCAGGCCAACAAGGCGCGCGCGGTGCAGAGCCGGGTCAAGGCGCTCGAGAAGATGGACGACGTGGTGCTGCTGCAAAAGCGCGACACGATGCGGCTGTCGTTTCCGCCGTGTCAGCGCACCGGGGCCGTGGTGTGCCGCGTGGAGGGCCTGGCCAAGTCGTACGGCGAGCAGCCGGTACTGTCGGGCATCGACGCGACCGTGCTACGCGGCAAGAAGATCGGGATCATCGGGCGCAACGGTGCGGGCAAGACCACCCTGCTGCGGGTGATTGCGGGCGAGCTCGAAAAGTCCGCCGGGACGATCGAACTCGGGCACAACGTCAAGGTCGGCTACTACGCGCAGCACCACGCCGAGGCGCTGGAGGGGCACCGCACGATCTACGAGACGATCGCGGCGGCGAACTCGGGGGCCTCGGAGACGCGGGTGCGAACCCTGCTCGGAGCGCTGCTGTTTTCGGACGAGGACGTCGACAAGCCCGTGTCGGTGCTGTCGGGGGGCGAGCGGGCCCGCGTGGCCCTGGCGCGGCTGCTCGTCGATCCGGGCAACTTCCTGCTGATGGACGAGCCCACCAACCACCTCGATCTCGACTCGAGCGAGGCGCTCGCGCAGGGGCTGACGAGCTACGACGGGACCATCGTGTTCGTCAGCCACAACCGCGCGTTCATTCGGGCACTCGCCGACCACATCTGGGACGTGCGCGACGGTCAGCTGCATCCGTATCCGGGGACGCTCGACGAGTACCTGGCCGGCCACAGCGGGACCGACCAGCCCGCCGCGGCGTCTGCCCCGGCCGCGGCGCCGTCCCCGGTCGCGCCGCCGGCGGCTGCGGCCAATGCCGTGCCCGCCAAGGCCGGCCCGACCCCCGCGTCGAGCCCGGCGGACGCCAGCGGCTCCGATCGCAAGCGCCGTCGTCGGGAAGCCGCGCAGGCGCGTAGCGCCGAGGCCAAGCGACTCGGACCGCTGCGCGACAGGATCAAGCGGCTCGAGGCGGAGATCGAGCGACTCGAGACGCGACAGCGCGAGCACAACCTGCGGCTGTCGGACCCGGCGCTGTACGACGACCCGCAGGCCCGCGAGGCCGTGATGACGCAGTTTCGCGAGGACGCGGCGGCCCTCGAGGGCGTCAACGAACAGTGGGAGCTCGCGCAGGCCGAGCTCGACGCACTCACTTCGTGAGCAGCTTGAGCTGCTTGGTGACGTCGGCGGCGTACTTGCCGTCCGGCGCGAGCGCGACGTACTTCTTGTAGGCCTCGGCCGCCGCCTCTCGCTCCTTGCGTTCCTGACGCAGGATGCCGATGGTCAGCCAGCAATCGGCGAGATCGGCCGCCACCTCGGTGCAGCGTGTCGCCGTCGTGAGCGCTCCGTCGGCGTCGCCGGACTCGAGCAGGACCTGCGCCTTGAGCAGCAGCGCCTCGGGATGATCGGCCGCCGCGGCGAGGACCTCGTCGAGGATCGTGCCGGCTTCCTTGAGCAGCTTCTTGTTGCGACCTTCGGCCTTCGTGTACAGCGTGCGCGCTTCGTCGAGCTTGGCCAGGGTCGCGGCGTCGAGCGTAGCCGCCGGTGCCGGCGGGGCCGTGCCGGGGTCGGCTCCACCCCCGGTGCCGCCGGCTGCCCCTCCGCTCTCGTCGCCACCGGATTCGCCTTGGCCCTCGTCGGCCTTGGCGTCCTCGGGCGCTGCTTTGGCGTCCTCGGTCTTGGCATCGCCGGCGCCCGCCTTGGCGTCGCCGTCGCCCGCCTTGGCGTCACCGTCGGTCGCGTCGGCGACCTCGCCGGCCGTGTCGGTACCGCCCTCGCCGTCCTCGCTCGATCCGAAGATCGCGTCGCGGAACAGGAACGCACCGATCACCACCAGCACGGCCGCTCCGCCGAGGATCGGCAGCCACGGCAGCGGACGGGCGGCGGGGGCCATCTCGCCGAAGTCGTCGTCGCCCCAGTCGTCGCCCTCTTCGTCGTCTTCGCCGCCCTCGTCGAGGTCGCCGAGGATCGCGTCCTCGAACGCCTGGCCGCCGCGCAGCGGCGGAGCCGGCATCTGCAGATCGTCGTCGAAGTCGTCGTCGTCGTCGTCGTCGTCGCCGAGCATCACCGGGGCGGGCTCGGGATGCGGGCTCGGCTCCGCCGGCGGACCGCCGCGCTCGATCGCCTCACCGTGGGGGGACATGTCGAGGTCGACGTCCTCGAGGGAGGCCGGCGCCGCGGCCGGCGGCTCCGGCTCGTCGACGACCGGCGGCGGCGCGACCACTGTCGTGGTGCGGGGCGCGGGCGCCGGCTCGGCCACCGGCGCGGGGGCGGGCACGGGCGCGGGCGCGGGCGGTGTCACTATCGGCGCGGGCGCTTGCACCTTCGGTGGCGGCGTGGGTTCGGCCTTCGCCGCATCCTGCTCGGCCAGCCACGGCGGCGTCGACCATTTCTCGATCGAACGCTCCACGCGGCCGACGGAGCCGTCGACGGCGGTGACGTCGGGGCGAAGGTCCGACGCGCCAACCGACGGCAGCACCTCCGGGGGAGTGGCCGGCGGTTGGGACCACTCCGGACGCTTCGTCGGGTCCAGCCACTCGTTGCAGTAGCGGCACTTGGCCGCCCGGTCCTGGATGAGCTCAGCGCAGTACGGGCAAGCCTTCACAGCGGTGCGAACCTTAGCACAGCGGCCGTAGGGACCAACCTTCGCGGGTCGACTGCCGGATTGTTCAGCCCGCGAGCTTCCGCAGCCAGATCGACCGCGTCTGCGCCCCCGTCGCGACCGATCCGACCACGATCACGTCGCCCGCGGGGTCGATCGCGACGCCGGCCACCACGTCGTCGCCGCCCGCCTCCGCCGCGTGCAGGTGCAGCCAGGTCGGGGCGTGGTCGGGGCCGAGCTCGACCACCCAAGCGTCCCACTTGCCGGCCTCCGAGAACTGGTGGCCGCCCACCACGACGTTGCCGTCCGGGTCGACGGCCACATCGTTGGCCCCGTCGCCGAGCGACGCCGGCCCGTCGAACAGCTCCCGCCAGCCCAGGGTGCCTTCGGGGTCGACGTAGCCGACCCACGCGTCGACGGTGCGGCCGGGGACGACGGCGCTGCCCACCAGGTAGATCCCGCCGTCGGGGGCCGCGGCCGCGGACTGGGCGCGGTCGTTGCCGGCGGCCTCGTCGTGACGGAACGTCCAAGCCGGCTGGCCGGTCTCGTCGAGGGCCTGCGCCCATATGTCCGTGTCCTCGGGCCGGGTCGAGTCGTAGCCGACCACGACGAATCGATCGGACCGGGCGTCGTACGCGACCTCGGTGGCGACGTCGACGAGCGATGCGGGTCCGTCGTAGGTCCGCGTCCAGGCGACCGAGCCGGCGCGGTCGAAGCGTTGCATCCACGCGTCGGTCGTGCCGTCGGCGTTCATCACGTAGCCGACCGCCACGAACCGGTCGCGGCCACGGTCGACCGCGACTCCCACCCCCTGGTCTTCGCGGCCCGCGTCCCCGGCGACGGTCCACGAGGTCACCGGCGTGCCGTCGGGATCGTACAGCGCGACCCAGATGTCCCAGTCCTCTTCGGCACGTCGCACGGTGCCGGTGACCGCGATGCGGCCGGTGCCGTCGACGGCCACGCCGGAGACGAGCTGGCGATCACCTTGCGCGTCGTACTGCACCTGCCAGCGCGTGCCGCCGTCGTCGTCGAACGCGGCGAGCCAGCCGTGGGTCACGTCGGGGTCGTCGGGGTCGGCCCGGTAGCCGCCGACGACCAGCACGTCCCCGCTCGCGTCGATGTCCAGGCCGCGCTCGGAGCCGTCGGCGCCCGGCTGGACCGTCCAGATCGCCTCGCCGGGTTCCGGCGGTGCCGCGTCGGCACATGCGAGCGCCGTTGCGGTGGTGAGGGCGACGCCGATCAGCCGTCGGCGAGCACGCGCTGGGCGACGGTCTTGACGATCGCGCCGTCGACCTCGTCCTTGTGGCCCTTCATCACCAGGCCCATCAGCCGTCCCATCGCGGACGGACCCGACAGGGAGTTGTCGGCGACGAGCTTGCGGACTCGTCGAGCTTCTTGGGCAAAAACTGCTCGCAAAAGGCGACCTCGAACTTCGATTCGTCGAGCGCCTCGGCCCCGCGCTCCCCCAACTCTTCGAACTGTACCATCGCCTTGACGACGCCCTTTTGGTAGGCGGCGATGTTCTTGAGCCACAGAGCGTCGTCCTCGACGACGCCGGCGGCCGACTTGAGCTCGCTGAGGACCTTGTTCTTGATGAGGCCGATGACGTTGATCACCCTCTCGTCCCGGTCCTTGCGCGCCTGTCTCAGCTTCGCGTCGATCTCGTCTTTGATGGCCATGGCGGCGGTGCTCTAGCACGCCTGCCCGCACAGCGTGGGCAAGGCCTGGAATTCGGCGATCAGCTCGGTGTAGCTGTCGATCGTCCGCCCGCCGAACATGTCGGTGAACTGAAAGAAGATCCGGTGGTCCAGCGGCTGCACCGCGGCGTGGTCGTAGGCCTCGGCGTCGGAGTCGGTATTGCCGAACACGTAGTCCGGATACAGGCCGCGGGCGGCGAGCGCGTCGAGCTCGCCGGTCTTGTAGTCCACCGCCGCGGACCCGAGCGCTCCGGTCGCGTTCAGCGTCGTGTGCAGGATGCCGGGCGGCAGGCCGCGCATGCGCAGGAACTCGCGGGTGCGCCGACCCAGAAACTCCGGCCGGGCCGTCAGGTACATCGGGTGGTAGCCGGCGGCCACGAGCGCGGCGAGGGCTTCGGGCGCGCCCGGGTTGACGTCGGGGATCGCTCCGGTGAGCAGGGCGGTGAACTCCTCGGTCTCGTAGGTCGTCAGCGTGCCGTCGATGTCGGCGACGAAGACCGGCGCGCCCGGGGGGACGACCTCGACGTAGACGTCGTTGGTCGTGCCGTCGCCGCGCACGACCATGTGGATGCGGTGGCGGCCCGGGCCGAGCGTGGCGCCGGCGGGGATTTCGAAGTAGACGCGCCCTCCGGTGTCTTCGACGCCCTCGACCGTGGGGTGCGTACCCTCGAACGTGGTCAGGACGGAGCCGAGCCCCTCCCAGTCGCCGGTGCACTCGCGCAGCAGGAACAGGTCGATCTGCTCGCCCTCGAGGTCCCAGTCGGTGACGCCGTAGGCGAACTTGGCGAGGACCCACTGCGGGTCGCCCTCGTTGTAGAACATGTCGCGGCCGCGATGATTGTTGGCACCGGACGCCACCACGAACGTCGACTCGGTTTCGTTCCAGTCGAGCTCGGGGCCCGCGTTGGGCAGGGGGGCGTCGCAGGTCGGGACCGGACCGCACCAGGCTCCCGGGACGCCACAGTCGCCGCCGGTGCTGCCGGTCGATTCGTCGCCATCGGTGGTGTCGCCATCGCTGCCGTCGGCCGTGCCGTCGGCGCCCGTGGTGGCGGTGTCCGGCGCGGACGTGGCCGAGGCGCTCGGGTCACCGCTGGGGTCGGCGTCGCCGGTGGGGTCTGTGTCGGCGCCGATCGTCTGACCGTCGAGCGGGCCACCGGGTCCCTGACAGCCGCCCGCACCACACAGGGCGGCGAGCGCAGCCGGCCACAAGCGTGTCGACCACATCACACGACGATAACACGTCGTCTTCGCGGTCAGGGCCGGCGCTCGCGGCACGCTGCGACGAATGCGGAAAACAGGACGTCGCCGCTGGCGCGACCGCCGGGGCCGGCGACGGTTGCATCGGTGTCGCGGCGGCCGTCGGGTTCGAGCCACTCCGGATGCCATTGCACGCCGACGATCCACTGCGCGCGATCGATCGCTTCGACCGCCTCGATGATCTCGTCGGGTGCCCACGCCGTCGCCGTGAGGCCGTCGGCGAGATCGCGCAGGCCCTGGTGGTGGACGCTGTTGACCGCGAGCTTTTCCGCGCCGTCGTACTGCCGGCGTACCCAGCTGTCGGGCGCCAGGCGCACGTCGTGTCCGAGCTCGTCGTAGTTTTCCCAGTCGCGGTGCACGAGGGCGCCGTCGACCTGGGTGGTGATGTCCTGCCACAGCGTGCCGCCGAGCGCGACGTTGAGTACCTGCGCGCCGCGACACACTCCGAACACGGGCTTGCCGCTCGCGCGGGCGAGGGTGACGAGATGGCACTCGTACGCGTCGCGAATCGCATCACCGGGCCAGCGTGGGTCGATCGACTCCATGCCGTACGACTCGGGCGCGACGTCGGCTCCGCCGGCGAGCACGAGCCCGTCCAGGCCCCCGATCATCGTGCGAGCGGCCGTGTCGTCGCCGACCTCGGTCACGAGGATCGGCAGGCCGCCGGCCCGCCACACGGCGGCGGCGAGGCGTTGCTCGACGTACTGCAGGGTCTTGCCCTTGAACAACGCACGCATCGGATCCGCGTGCATGAAGTTCGCGGAGATTCCGATTCGCGGCGCGTCGCTCACCGGCGAGCAGCGTAGCGCAACGCGGCTACAGCAGGTAGCCGACGACGCCGCGCAAGCCCAGGCGGGGCCGGCGCTCGGTCGCGCACAGCCGCAGCACCAGCCGAAGGCCCAGGGCGCCATCGTCCCCGGCGTCGACGCAAAAGGAGACGGCGTCGTCGCCGAAGACGAGGTCCTCGCCCACCGGGACCAACCCGGCGAACGACTGCACGATCGCGCGCTCTTCGGCCGACTCGGTCCCCACCGCGAAGACGATGAGCGCCTGCGCGCCGCGACGCAGGCCCGACGCGGCCAGCGCCAGCCGGATCGTGCAGTCGTGGGCGAAGGACTCGAACGAGGCCGGGGCGGCGGCGCCGGGCGAGACCATCGCCCCGCCCAGCGTCACCGTCGCGCCGTCGACCGTGCCGGGACCGGTCACGCCGCCGGACGTCTCGAGCGTGGCGAGCAGGCCGGGGCCGCCGCCGACGCGGGTGTCGGCCGAGGGCGCGCGCGGCGTCAGCGAGAACCAGGCCGGCACCGGATCGTCGCCGCCGGGTCGAGTGGGGCGCCAGCTCGAGCCCGGCTCGATGCGCGGCGCCGGACCGGCCGCCGACAGCATCGGACGTGTGATGTGGTGCAGGCGCGCCAACGCGCTCACTTTAGCAGGAGCAGGTCGACGTCACGGGGCCCGGCGGTTTCGGGAGCCTCAGCTGCGGTCGACGACCACCTGCGGTGGCTCGCCGGGTTCGTCCGCCGGCACGACGACGACCCGCCAGGGACGGCAGCAAACGTCGCAGTCCTGCACGAAGGCGCCCCGCTCGCCCGCGTCGATCCACAGCTCGAGGCGCTCGAAGCACCAAGGGCACGTCACCTCGACGGTCTCGCCCACCTCATTCCTCCGTGGGGCCGGTCATGTTCGCCGGCACGACCCATGCGTCGAATTGCTCGTCGGTGAGGTAGCCGAGGTCCTTGGCGGCCTGGCGCAGCGTCGTGTTCTTTTCGTGGGCCGTCTTGGCGATCTTGGCGGCCTTGTCGTAGCCGATGTGGGGGTTGAGCGCCGTGACCAGCATCAGCGAGCCGTCGAGGTTGGCCTGGATCCGCTGGTGGTTGGGCTCGATGCCTTCGGCGCAAAAGCGGCGGAAGTTGTCTGCCGCGTCGCCCAGGATGCGCAGCGAGTGCAGCACGTTGTGGATGATGACGGGCTTGAACACGTTGAGCTCGAAGTTGCCGCTCATGCCGCCCACGTTGACGGTGACGTCGTTGCCCATCACCTGCGCGCAGACCATCGTCATCGCCTCGGACTGTGTCGGGTTGACCTTGCCGGGCATGATCGACGAGCCGGGCTCGTTCTCCGGAATGGTGATTTCGCCGATGCCGCAGCGGGGACCGGAGGCGAGCCAGCGGACGTCGTTGGCGATCTTGGTGAGCGCAGCGGCCAGGCCCTTGAGCGCGCCGTGCAGGACCACGAGCGCGTCGTGGCCGGCGAGCGCGGCGAACTTGTTGGGCGCGGTGACGAAGGGCAGTCCGGTCAGCCCCGCGATCTGGGAGGCGCTGCGCACGGCGTACTGCGGGTGCGTGTTGAGCCCCGTGCCCACGGCCGTGCCGCCCAGCGCGAGCTCGTAGACGTGGGGCAGGGTGGCTTCGATCGCCGTGATCGCGTGGTCGAGCTGGCTGACCCAACCCGAGAACTCCTGTCCGAGCGTCAGCGGGGTCGCGTCTTGGAGGTGGGTGCGGCCGATCTTGACGACGTCGACGAACGCCTTGGCCTTGGCATCGAGCGCGTCGCGAAGCTGCCGCACCTTGGGGACGAGGTGATGCACGGTCTGCTCCGCCGCCGCGATGTGCATCGCGGTGGGGAAGGTGTCGTTGCTGGACTGACCGCGATTGACGTCGTCGTTGGGGTGGATCGGCGCCTTGCTGCCGAGCACTCCCCCCGCGATCTCGATCGCCCGGTTGGCGATCACCTCGTTGGTGTTCATGTTCGTCTGCGTGCCCGATCCGGTCTGCCACACGAACAGCGGGAAGTGGGCGTCGAGCTTGCCCTCGATCACCTCGTCGGCCGCCTTCGCGATGAGCTGGACCTTCTCCGCGGGCAGCATCTCCAGCTCGCCGTTGGTCAGCGCGGCCGCCTTCTTGAGGATCCCCAGCGCGCGGATCATCGCGCGCGGGAAGTGGTCGGTACCGATGGAAAAGTGGTGCAGCGAACGCTGCGTCTGCGCGCCCCAGTAGCGATCGGCGGGGACCTCGATCGGGCCCATGGAATCGGTCTCGGTGCGCATCTTCGTGTCGTGCGAGGGCGAGCGGTCGGTCATGGCGCGGGCGAGGCTAGCAGGCTGCAAAGCAGTCTGCTCCGTGCGCGTGCGCGTGCCCGTGACCGTGCCCGAACCGTCCCGTGCCCTGCTATCCTCCCCCCGGCAAACGCGGCCCGCCGCGGCGTGCGTCGCCCCCTTCGGACGTGCCCATGAGCTCTCCTATCCAGCCGTCGCCCGAGCCGGGATCCTCGGCCTCGTTCGCGCTGGAGATCGAGCGGCTGCTGGAGACCTTCGCGATGCGCGTGGTGCTGTCGGTGTCGATCATCGTCAGCCTGCTGCCGCTTTCGTGGGCCGAGCAGCTCGACCCGCTGTTTTTGCTCGTGTTCGGCTCGGAGTTTCTGCTGCGGCTGTTCATCGTGCTGGTCGCACCCGCGCGCGGGGCGGTCGACACCGGCCTGACCGGCGACAAGGCCGGGGCGCTGTCGGAGAGCAAGCACAGCCGGGTCGGCGCGTGGAGCCTGCTCGTCATCGACTTCATCGCCCTCATCTCGTTCATCCCGATGAAGGTGGGCAGCGAGGGCGCGCGGTGGCTGCGGCTGTTCCGGCTGACGCGGATGTTGCTGCTGGTCGGTTACTGGGCGCCGTTGGTCCGCGACCTGTGGTCGATCATGGCGCGGGGCGAGCGGGCCCGACAGATCGTTCTGATGGCCGTGGTCGTCAGCGGCCTGTCGTTCGCGGGCGCCGTGTTCGTGCACCACATCGGCGCGACCATCGACGCCGATGGCGATGGCGACATGACCTCGGCGGACAAGTCGTTTTGGAGCCTGCTGTGGTGGGCGTTTCGCCAGGTCCAGGACCCCGGCAACCTGATGGCCTCGCCCGCGGTCGTCCCGCTGCTGCTGGTGAGCATGGCGCTGACCCTGTTCGGGTTGTTCTTGGTGTCGTTCCTCATCGGGTTGGGCACCGACGTGGTCGCCGAGCTGCTCGAGCTGTCGCGCTTGCGCCCCGCGGGGCTGCGGCAGCACACGGTGGTCGTGGGGGTCAACGCGTCCACGCCGCGGCTTCTGACCGAGCTGATGCGGTACTACCGAAAGCTGATCCCGTCGGAGGCACGGGTGCTCAGCGGAGCGTGGTTTGTCGATCTCAAGCGTCGGGGCTTTCGGCTGTCGCGCTATCTCGTGGTGGGACGGTCCGAAGAGCCGCCGGAGTTTCTGCGGCAGCCGGAGCTGTCGCGGATCGTGTATCGCGAGCACTCCGAGCAGGACGACGTGTTGGTCGCGCGCGCCGATCTGTTGGCCGCCCGACGGGTGTTGCTGCTGGCCGACGCCGAAGACCCCAACCCCGACCACCACACGATCCAGACCCTCGTGACGCTGGTCGAGCGCATGGAGGCCGGGGATCAGACCCGGCAGCGTCGGGTGCAGGACCGCGAACGCGTGCTCATCGCCGAGATCGTCGACGAGTCCAACGTGGCCGCAGCGAAGGCGGCCCTGCGCGTGCGGCGGGACACGATGCGGGCCTTCGTGGTCCCGACCGAGCGCTTGCTCGCGCTGTTCGTCGCCGGCGTGGTGCGGCGGCCGGGGCTGGGCGCGGTGCTCGAGGAGCTGCTGACCAGCTCGGGGCACGAGATGTACACGTGTTTTTTCGACGCGCCCGGGCTCGGCTTTCGCCTGAAGACGTTGCCGAGGTTGCCGAAGCGACCGGCCGACGCCGTGGAGGCGCTCGTGCGCCGCGGGCTACGGTCCAAGGAGGAGCTGGCGGTCGTGCCGCTGGGGTTGTTGACGGCGTGCGCCGCCGACGATCCGCGCGACTTCGAGGTGTGCGTCAATCCGGGACCGAACACGACCGGCAACGGCGACTGCCTCGGGTTCGTGGCCGTCGCCGACGGGTTCGCGTCGATCCGCGCGTTCACGGAGAGCCTGGTCGACGACCCGGTCGGCGCCGATCCGGAGCTCGTGCCGGGTGAAGGCGATGGCGTGGATGCGCCGCCGCCCTCGGCGTTTCGTCGGTCCCCGCAGACGCCGGTGGACATGGTGCTGGTGTGCGGGTTTCGTCCCGGCACGATCTACGTGATCGAAGAGCTGGTGCGCGGCAACCCGGGCGCGCAGGTACTCGTGCTCGTGGCCGACGAGGAGCGGCTGGCAGCGGCACGCGAAGCGTTCGAGGCCCACTCCGCCCTCGTGGCCCGAGGGCTGATGCCGCCGATGCACACGGCCTTCTCCACGCAGGACGACGGAACGTACGTGGTGGCGGGGGACACGAGCACGGATCCGGCACGCGTGCACCTGGCTGCGGCCGACTGGGTCGCCAGCCGCCACCTCGTCGACCTGCCGTGCGACTTCGGGCATGTCGCCGATCTCGACGTCATCATCCTGACGTCCGACGGCAAGTCCGACGCACGGATCTCCACGGCGCTGCTCAAGCTCGAGGCGCTGTTGGCCGCGGCCGGGGCGGAGCCGGGCAAGCCGCGGGTGGTGGCGGAGGTCGGCGACGGGCGACTGGCCGCGCGGCTACAGCAGCACTGCGAGAAGGCCGGCAAGCACCACATCCGGATCTACTCCACCCAGCAGCTTCGCGCGTTCTTCCTCTTCCAATCGGTGGTCGTGCCGGGCTTCGACGCGGTGTACTCGGAGCTGCTCGGCTCGTGGGGGCAGAGCTTCGTGCGGCTGCTGCCCAAGAAGAAGCTGAACGAAGGCGAGTGCACGTTCGCGGAGCTGGCGATCTCGCTGTGGTCGGCGGGCAACCTGCTCATCGGCGTGGAGGTGTTCGACGACGACGGGCGCCGACACCTGTGCATCGCGCCCGGGGCAGGGGAGCGTGGGTCGACGATCCAGCTGTCCAAGCTGCGATGTGCGTGGGTGATCGCGGCCGACAAGTCGGCGACCGCGGCACGACGCAGTCACTCGACGCTGCTCGATCCGCCCGCGGCCCAGTGACCGTTGCGGCCGAACGGAGACTGGTTCGCCGAGCGGGCAGGGGACATCGCGCGGGCGTGGCCGCGTCACAACGGGGCGCGAGTTGGCTCTCTCTTCGGGAGAGACGTCCCAGGAGCCGCCGCCATGTCCCAGCCATCTTCCGCCGACGCCACCGCCAAGACCGTGATGTGGATGCCGGGTGCCGCCGCGCCCGGGCCCGCGCCCGCCGACGACAAGCCGGCGAAGACCCAGTTCTGGTCGCCGACACCGGGCAGTGCGCACCCGTTGGCCCCGCCGCTGCCATCGGCCCCCGCGCCGGCGGCGTTCGTGCCCGCACCTGCCCCTGCGCCGGCGGCGTTCGTGCCCGCGCCCGCGCCCGCGCCGGCGGCGTTCGTGCCCGC
>CALBMM010000035.1 GCA_937896535.1 uncultured Pseudomonadota bacterium | reverse complement strand
CGGGGAGCGGCCGCCGGGCCGGCTCGTCGCGGCGACGCCCGGCGCATCGTCGCGGACAGGGGTCGGAGGCGAAGGGGGACTGCGGTCGTGGATCTTCGTCATGGCTCACTCGCTTTCGTCGCCGCGCAGCACGTCGCAGCACAGGACTCGGTGCGGCGGCGGCAGACGATGTTTGGGACGGGCGAGTACGCGCGACGATTTAGCGAAACGTGCAAACGCAACGAAAAGCGACGGATCCAGCGGGCGTCTGCCCGGGGGGAATCCCCGGTAGGGCCCTGTGCGCGCCCCGATCGCGCGCGGCCGGATCGCCGTCGATCGCGATGCTATCGTATCGCCCATGACCTATCCCTTGCCGCGCGCGCGGACGTCTCGTTGGTTGTCGGCGGCCGGACTGGTGATGGGCTTCGCGGCGTGCAACGCCGACCCCGAGCCGGGCGGGATTTCTCTGGTCCCGCACTGCGCCGACGCCGGTGGCAATGCCACGTGCGTGTCCAACTATCCCAATCGCCCCTGGTGCAGCTTGTGTGCGGACCAGGCCGTCAATCAGGGATGCGTGCAGAACGAGCCGGTGCCACAGTGCTCGCCCGGCGGCGGTATCTTCCCGGATACGACCAGTGCCGACTCGGGCGTCGATCCGTCGACGACCTCGGGCAGCACCGACGATGGCTCGGCGACCGTCTCGGTGGACGAGACGACGATCGCCCTCGACGACACCGGATCGACCGGCGACTTCTCGTGCGAAGGCTCGGGCTACGACGTCGCGTGTGCCGACCGCGACGGGACGGCGCCGTACTGCGACGAGGGCACGTGCGTGTCGTGCATGGACGCCGGCGGCGACCAGTACTGCAACGCGATCGGCGACGAGACACCCGCGTGCGACACGGCGCGCGGCCTGTGCGTGGCGTGCGACGGCGTGATGCGTTCGGTGTGCACGGGGCAGTCGCCGATCTGTGGCGCCACCGGGGCGTGCGAGGCGTGCACCGAGCACGAGCAGTGCCCGGACACGGCGTGCCACCTCTCGCCCAACGATTCGCTCGTCGGCGCGTGCTTCGAGACCTCGGAGGTCATCTGGGTCGACAGCACCGCCGTGTGTCCCGGCATGGGCACCCAAGCATCGCCCTCGTGCAGCCTGCAGGGGACGCTGTCGGGCCTCGGCCCCGGCGACGTCCACGTCATCAAGCTCGTCCACAACGGCACGCCGATCACCCAGCAGGTCACGGCATCCGGCGACATCACGGTCGCGATCGTCGGTCAAAACGGGGTACCCACGTTCTCGGGCAACCCGGGCAGCCCCGGTGGGGCGTTCGTGGCCGGCGGCAGCTCCCTGCTGTACCTGCACCGTCTGCGCTTCAACGACAACCCGCTGTCGCACGGCATCTCGTGCTCGGGCTCGGAGGTCTGGCTGACCGGGTCCGAGATCGCGGACAACGCCGGCTGGGGCATCTTCGACACCGGCCCGTGCACGCTCAACCTGCGTCGCTCCACCCTGCATCACAACACGCTGGGCGGCGTGCGGGTCGTCGGCGGGGCGCTGACGCTGGACAACGCCGCGGTCGCCATCAACGGCAACGGCTCGGCGGGCCCGGCGGTCGAGCTGCAGTTCGGCACGCTGAAGTTTCTCTACAGCACGATCGTCGGCAACGACGGCGTGAGCTCCGACTCGCTGACCTGCAATCAGGCGACCGGCGAGATTCGCAACTCGATCGTGCAGGGCGTCGACCCGTTCTCGATCAGCCTCGACTGCTTCATGCTCGACATGGAGTACAACGCCCTCGACAACAGCAACTTCGCCAACGGCACCAATCAGCAGGTACCGCTGTACAACGAGGTCCAGTTCGTCGACCCCGATGCCGGCGATTTCCGGCTGCAGGCACCGCCGCTGTCGCCGTACGGTGACACCGCGCTGTGGGTCGAGGGCGACCCGATCTTCGACGCCGACGGATCGGAGCGGCCGCTCGACGGCTCGCTGGGCTACGCCGGAATCGACGAGCCGGGCTGAGCGAAGCGCCCGGGTCGAGCGAATGGACGTCACCTTCTACTACGACGTGGTGTGCCCCTGGGCGTACCTGGCGTCGCGACGCATCGACGCGATGGCGACGCGCGTCGGCGCGCGCGTGCGGTGGGAACCCATCTTGCTCGGTGGCCTGCTGCGCGCGACCAACGGCCCCGACGACCCGAACGCGGGGATGAGCCCGCCGCGTCGCGCGGTCTCGCGGCGTGACCTCGCGCGGACGGCCGCGTGGTACGGCGAGCGCCTGCGACCGCCGAAGGGGCACCCGGCGCGCACCGTCGACGCGATGCGCCTTTGTCGGCTCGCGCCCGCCGGCCCGACGCGCGTGGCGGTCTCGCACGCACTGTTCGCCGCGTACTGGCGTGACGGTCGCGACGTGTCCGATCGCGCGCTGCTGTCGAAGGTCGCGACCGACCACGGACTCGAGGTCGCGGCGCTCGAGGGCATGCCGGCGCGGCAAGCGTTGTTCGATGCGACCGCGGCGGCGGCTCGTCGCGGGGTGTTCGGTGTGCCGACCGTGGTGGCCGACGACACGCTCGAGTGGGGACAGGACCGCATCGTGCGGCTGCTCGGCGTCGCGTCCGAGGGCACGGCATCGCCGGTGCCCACCGGCCCGGCGCCGGCCGGGACGCAGCTTCGGCTCTACCACGATCTGTCGAGCCCGTTCTCCTACCTCGGGGCGGCGCAGATCGAGGCCGTGGCCGCGGCGCGGGGGGTCGCGGTGTCGTGGCGGCCCATCCTGCTCGGCGCGATGTTTCGCGACATCGGCACGCCCGACGTGCCGTTGTTCGAGATGAGCGAAGCCAAGCGGGCGTGGGTGCACGACGATCTGCGGCGCCAGGCGGAGGCCGCGTCGGTGCCGTTTCGCTTTCCCACGCACTTTCCGATCCGCTCGGTGCTGCCGCTGCGGGTCGCGCTCGCCGAGCCTGCCGCGACGCTGCCGATGTACCGCGCCGCGTGGGTCGACGACCGTCGCGTCGACACGCCCGAGGCGCTCGCCCCCGTGTTGAGCGACGCGGGCTTCGATGCGCAGGCGTTGCTGTCGGCGGCGACGTCGGAGCCGATCAAGCTCGCGCTGCGCGACAACACCGCCGCGGCGACCGCGGCCGGAGCGTGTGGTGTGCCCACGTTCGAGATCGTGCGCGATGGTCGAACGCAGATCGTGTGGGGGGCGGACCGTCTGGCCCACGTCGACGCGATCCTCGGCGGCTGGCAGCCCGACGTCGACTGAGCCTCGCTGGCGCCGCCCTCCGCGATCGGGGATGGTTGCGGGCAATGGCCCAGCCGGCCCGCACCGGGGCGTCCACCGAGCCCCCTCAGACGATCGAGGGCACGGTCGAGCGGATCGTCTACCACGATCCGCGGACCCGCTATCTCGTCGCGCGGTTGCTCGTGCCCGGTCACACCGAGCTCGTGACGGCCGTGGGGCGCAGTCCCGGGGTCGAGCCCGGCGCCGCCGTGAGCCTGTCGGGGGTCTGGGACGAGCACGCCAAGCACGGCCGGCAGTTCTCGTTCTCGGCGATGCAGATCGAGATCCCGACGACGCCGGGCGGCATCACGCGACGGCTGATGCGCTACCCCGGCGTCAAGGAAGTGATGGCGAACCGCATCGTCACGCGCTTCGGCCTCGACACCCTCAAGATCCTCGACGAGCAGCCCCGACGTCTGCTCGAGGTCGACGGGCTCGGCCCCAAGACGCTCGAGCGCATCGTGGAGTTTCACGCGACGACCAACGGGCCGGTCGCAAAGCTCGAGGCGCAGCTGCTCGAGCTCGACCTGCCGCCGCATCTGGCCGATCCGATCCACGACAAGTACGGCGAGCGGGCGCTCGCGGTGCTACAGGCCGAGCCCTACAAGCTCGTCCGCGACGTGCGAGGGATCGGGTTCGCCACGGCCGACCGGATCGCGCGCGCGCAGGGGTTGGACACGAACGCCGACGACCGCATCGAGGCGGGCTTGCTGCACGTGCTCGAGATGGCGCAGAGCGACGGGCACTGCGCGATACCGGTCGAGGCCGCGGTCGAGCGGGGGGCGCAGGTGCTGGGGGTCGACCCGATGCTCGTGCGCGACGCGGGCCAGCGCTTGGTGCAGACCGGGGATCTGGTGCTCGAGGAAGCCGAGGACGGCACGCCCTTGTGCTTTGCCCGGCACCTCGTGCTCGCCGAAAAGGACGTGGCGGTCGGCATCGCCCGCATGGCCGCGACCGAGCGCACGCCGTGGAAGGTGCCGCCGTTGCCCGACCACCTCTCGCCTGGGCAGGTCGAAGCGGTGCGGGCCGTGGCCGAGCACGGCGTCGTCGTGCTCACGGGTGGTCCGGGCACCGGCAAGTCCACCGTCGTGCACGAGATCCTCGCGATGGCGGAGGCGGCGGGCGTGGAACGGTTGCTCGCGGCGCCGACGGGGCGCGCGGCCAAACGACTGGAGCAGACGACCGGCGTGGCCGCCAAGACGATCCACCGCCTGCTCGAGGTCGAGGCGGCCTCGGGTCGCTTCAGTCGGGGACCGGACAATCCGCTGCCGGAGGGACTGCTCGTCGTCGACGAGAGCTCGATGCTCGACATCCAGCTCGCGCGCGCGCTCGTGTCGGCGCTGACGCCCGCGCACCGCTTGCTGCTGGTGGGCGACGCCGATCAGCTGCCGTCCGTCGGACCCGGCAACGTGCTGCGCGACGTGATGACCGCGGCGGGGGAGGGCGACAAGGGCATCGGGCTGGTCCGGCTGCGCGAGGTGTTTCGCCAGGCCGAGGGCAGCTCGATCGTCGAGAACGCCCACCGCGTCCGGCAGGGCGAGCGACCGCATGCCGACCCGCGGGGGGCCGACGGCGAGTTCTTCGTGATCCACGCCTCCGATCCCGACCGGGCGCATCACCTCGTGGTGAAGATGGCCACGGAACGGATCCCCGCGGCCTACGGGCTCGACGGGCTGGCCGACGTTCAGATCCTGTGCCCGATGCACAAAGGCCGCGCCGGGACCGAGGCCTTCAATCGCGCCCTGCAGGAGATCCACACCCACGGGGCAACCGAGCTGGTGTACGGCGGCGGGGGCGGCCGGCCGCCGCTGCGACGGTTTCGCGTGGGCGACCGGGTCATGCAGACGCGCAACGACTACGACAAGGCCGTCTACAACGGCGACGTCGGGATCGTGCGCGTGATCGATCCCGAAGAGCGTCGCATGACGGTGGAGATCGACGGCAACCGCATCGCGTACGAGGGCAACGAGGTGATGTCGCTGACGTTGGCGTACGCGGTCACCATCCACAAGAGTCAGGGCAGCGAGTTCCCGGCGGTGATCGTGCCGTTGCTGGGCGAGCACCATGTGATGCTGCGCCGCAACCTGCTGTACACCGCGATGACGCGAGCGCGAAAGCTGTGCGTGCTCGTGGGCGACCCCGCGGCGATCGACCGCGCGTCTCGCCGGGGGGACGCGGCGCTGCGACACACCGGCTTGGCCCATCGGCTACGGGCGGCCTTGGCCGAGCCGTGGATCGAACCGGAGCCCTCCGACCGCGACGACGACCGGGACGATCTCGACGAGGACTTCGACCCCGATCTCGACCTCGACGATCCGCTCGCGGATTGAGCGTCGCGCCGCCTCCTGTGGTAACAAGGGCCGATGTCCGGCCACAGCAAATGGTCGACGATCAAGCGCAAGAAGGGAGCGCTCGACGCCAAGCGCGGCAAGATCTTCACCAAGATTGCCCGCGAGATCACCGTGGCGGCGCGCGCCGGCGGAGGGGATGCGTCGGGCAACCCGGCGCTGCGGCTGGCCCTGGCCAACGCCAAGGCCGCCAACATGCCCAAGGACAATCAGGAACGCGCGATCAAGAAGGGGACCGGCGAGCTCGGGGCGGACTCGCTCGAGGAGGGCATGTTCGAGGGGCGCGGCCCGCAAGGCACGGCGTTCATCGTCGAGGTGCTGACCGACAACCGCAACCGCACCGTGGCCGAGGTCCGCAACGTGTTCAGCAAGGGCGGCGGCGAGCTGGGCTCGTTCGGCTCGGTGCAGTGGATGTTCGATCGGCGAGGCGTGGTCTCCGTCGACCGCGACAAGATCGCCGAAGAGGTGCTGACCGAGCGGGTCATCGAGCTCGGTGGCGACGACGTGATCGACGCCGGAGAGTCGTGGGTGGTGATGTGCGAGCCGACGGCACTGTCGGACGTGGCCACCGGCCTCGAGGATCTCGAGCCGGGGAACGTGGGGCTGCAGTACGTCGTCAAGCCCGAGTCCGCCCAGACGCTCGAGGGCGACGATGCCGTCTCGGTCGCGAAGTTCTGGGCCCGGCTCGACGACCTCGACGACGTGCAGAGCGTATTCTCCAACGCCGAGCTGCCCGACGACGTGATGGAGGCGCACGGTCCATGAACGCGCCCGTCGAGGCGGGTCCTCCGCGCGTCCGCATCCTCGGGATCGACCCCGGCACGCGCGTGCTGGGCTATGGCGTCATCGACCTGGTGGCCACGGCGACCTCGCGCGCCCCTCGGATCGAGTACGTGGAGTGCGGCGTCGTGCGGGCGCCGGTCGACGAAGACATGCCGACGCGGCTCGGGGTGCTCGGGGCGGAGATCGTCGAGATCCTGCAGCAGCTTCGACCGGACGTGATCGCGCTCGAGCAGGCGTTCACCGGGCGCAATGCGTCATCGGCCCTCAAGCTCGGCCTGTGTCGCGGGGCGGTGATGTTGCTGTCGGCACAGCACTCGCTGCCGCTGCGCGAGTATGCCCCGGCGAAGATCAAGCGCGTGGTCGTGGGCCGCGGGCGCGCCACCAAGCAGGACGTGCAGCAGCGCGTGCGCTTGTTGTGCCGACTGCGGCGCGAGCCCAGCTCCGACGCCGCCGATGCGCTGGCGATCGCGCTGTGCCACGCGCACTTGCATGCAGAGCTTCCCGTGCCGCTGGCGGCGACGCCACGGACCAAGGTGACCCGATGATCGGTTGGCTACGAGGTTTGGTGAGGGTCCGCGATCCGATCGCGGGCGAGGTGGTGCTCGACGTCGGCGGCGTCGGGTATCAGGTCGTCGTGTCGTGGCAGACGTTCACGGAGGTGCCCGAGCCGCCCGAAGCGTGCGAGCTGTGGATTCACACCCACGTACGCGAGGACGTGCTGAGCCTGTTCGGCTTCGCGACGAAGGCCGAAAAGCACATGTTCCGGCTGCTGACGTCCGTGCCCCAGGTGGGACCCAAGAACGCGATCGCCGTGCTGGGCGGGTTCCCGCTCGCCGAGCTGGTGGCCGCGATCGCCGAGGGTGATCGCGTCACGCTCGAGCGCATTCCGGGGGTCGGCAAACGTACGGCGGAGCGGATCCTGCTCGACCTCAAGGAGAAGGTGGAGCCGCTGCGCATGGCGCAGGCCGTCGGGACGAGCGCATCGCCGAGCGATGCTCCGCCGCTCGAACCGGAGGACCAGCTCGCCTCCGACGCGCGCGGCGTGCTGACCAACCTCGGCTGGAAGGGCAAGCAGGTCGACACCGTCCTGGACAAGATCGCGGCCGAGGACCCGGCGCCCGGCGATCTCGACGAGTGGGTGCGTCGGGCGTTGGCGCGATTGATGTCGCGGTGAGTCTAGCGCTGCGTCGCCGCGGCGACGGCGTCGATCAGGTCCCCGATGGTCATCGCCGCGGGGGCGCCTTCCTCGGCGACGGCGTTCCACAGCGGCAGCAGCTTGGCGTCGCGGTCGTGCTCGCGCAGCGCTTCGGAAAGCGCAGCCACGGCCGCACGGCGCCGGCCCAGCTCCAGCGCCGTGGCCAGGGCCTTGGCGACCGGGCCTTCGGGGGCGCGCCGCGGCGGGAGCTCGACGACCGTCGCGACCTCGTCCTCGGGCAGGCCGTGGTCGAGCTCGGGCGCCGCGATGGGGCGCGTGCCCGGCTCGGCCGGACGCGGGGGTGGGGTGGGATTGCCGGCGCGACCGATCCGCTCGACCACGACCGGCTTGCCGTTGTCCTTGCGCCAGCGACGGCGGTCCCAGCGGTCCTCTTCGCCGGGACGCACGGTGGCGCGCCCGGCGGCGACACGCTGCTCCATCGCCTGGCCGCGCTGCAGGATCTCCTCGCCGTGGCCGCGCGGAAGCACGGTCACGACCGTGTCCTCCTTGATGATCGCGTACAGCACGTCCCCGAAGGTGTCGACGGGGATGAGGGTCTGCGGCTCGCCGAGCATGGCGTCGAGCGTGCGGATCGCCTGGCCGGTGTCCTCGGCGTGGGCGAGAGCCTCGTCGAGCTTGTCGCGCAGGCTCTCGTCGTCTTCCTCGTCGCGCCCGGGTACGAGCTCGCGAAGGCGCTGCACGGCGCGGTGCGTGATGCTGTAGCGGCGGTGGCCGGCGAACGGAGGACGCATGGGACGAGGCGGGGTCTAGCCCCTTCACCACGATATGCCAACCCCGGGGGCGCCGCGGCGGGTGCGGAGAGCGCAAACTTGCGGATCCGCCCCCGGGGGCGCCACCATGAAGTGCTTGCCGACGTCGCCGCACACCACGTCCGCCGCTCGCCGCGGACGCTTCGCCGGGTGGCTCACCGCCGCGACGTTGCTCGTGATGCTCGCCGCGCCGTCGGTCCACGCGGCCCCGGTCGAAGGCAAGGGCACCGCGACGATCGACGACAAGTCCGGCATCTCGGGAGCGCGCAAGCGCGCGCTCGGCGATGCGCGGCGGGCAGCGCTCGACGCAGCGCTCGGCGGCATCGCCGGCCCCGTCGACAAGGCCGCCAAGAAGGCGGTGCGCAAGCGCTCCGAGGCGTGGACCGGCGCGTACCGGATCCTCGAGCAGCGCGACGACGGCAAGACGATGACGGTCCGCGTCGAGGTCGACATCGACACGGTCCGCCTCGCCAAGCGCGTCGCACCGGCCAAGGCCAAGGTCACCGCGTCGCAGTACAAGCTCGGCAAGGTCGACGTCGCCCCCGAGTGCGCTCCCGTCGACGCCACGTGGGTCGGAGAGGAGCTCGTGGCGCTCGGGGCCGTCGACGACAAGGGCTCGGTCGACGTCGACGTCGACGTGACCTGTCGCGCCCGGGGAGCCGTTCGCTACACGCACATGGACGCGGCCACGGTGAAGATCGTCGCCCGCAGCAAGGCCGGCGTCGTGACGACACGAGAGCTCACGGGCTTCGGGGCCGACGCCACCGCCGCGGCGCAATCCGGCGTGCAGCTGAGCGTCGAGAAGGTCGGGCGCGAGCTGCAGGCCCGACGGCAGGGCCACATCACCGTGCGCATCGAAGACCCGCTGCCGGCCGCCAACGTGCGACGGCTCGAGCAGGCGATGCTCAACTCGGTCGCGGGCGTCGACGACGTGGTGCTGTCGGCGATCGAGCCCGCCGTCGTCGTCTTGTCCGTCGACGCGACCATGAACGCCAAGCAGCTCGGACGGCAGCTCGAGGCTTTGCGCCTGCCGGGTTTTTCGGTGACGATCGCCAGCCTGACCAACCCCGATGTCCTCACGATCCGCCTTCACTGAGCTCGGCGTCCGCCACGCCGGACGTTGGCTCGTCGCGGTCGCGTTGGCGATCGGCGCGGTGGGCTGTCACGCCCGCGGGGCGAGGTCGTCGACGCTCGTGCTCCAGGCGCCCGAGAGCGACGGCGACGCCGACGTCTTCGTCGACGGTGTCTACGTCGGACGGGTCGGCGAGATCGGCAAGGGCAATCTGCCGCCGATCAAGCTCGGGCCGGGCGTGCACCGGCTCGAGGTCCGCAAGGCCGGACGGTTCCCGGTGCAGAAGACCATCCGGGTCGACAAGGACGCGCCGGCCGAGATCGTCGTCGACGCCGAGTTGCTCGAAGACCCGAGCTGACCCGACGCGCTTCAGGCCGAGCGCCGCGAGAACGCGCGCGGGATCATGTGGGGAGGCAGGCGCCCGATGACGTGCTCTTCGAGGTCGTCGAGGTCGGTCTCGCCCGTCGCTTCGTAGGCGACGTGAACCTCCGGCTCGCCGTCGTCGGTCAGCTCGACCTTCGCCTCCGCCCACGTGATGCGGTCGTGCGCGAGCAGCTCGTCCTCGATGAGGTCCAAGCAGGCGCGCCGTCCCTCGAGATTGACCAGACCGTCGTCGCGACCGAGCACGTCGACCAGCTCGCCGGTGCGCGAGAACTTGCCCGCGTAGCCGGTGTGTCGCCAGGAATCCTGGGCGGGGGCACCGGGCTCGGTGTCGGGAATGGGGGGGATGCTGCTCGCGCAAAAGGTCGCTTCGACGAGCACTTCTTGACCGCCGGCCTGCATCGTCGCGCCGGCGCGTACGGCCACGCCGGGCGCGGGCACGAACGTCTCGCCGCGGGCGAGCACGCGACTGGCCAGCACGCCGATCTCCTCCAAGAGCAACAGCTGCACCGGGGGCGTGCCGAAGGCCGCGGCGAGCTTGCGGCCCGCGGCCGTGGGCACGAGTGCCTCGGCGATCACGGGCCGCAGCGACAACGAGGCGCCGCTGGCCTGCAGCGCCCGCGCCAACTCGGCGAACTGACGGACCGAGTCGACGACGGTCAGCCGCTCGTGCGTCCGTGCGACGGGCAGCACCGCCGAGGTCGCCGGGCCTTCGGCCATGACCAGCTGCGAGCGCGACTGCAGCCAGGCGAGCACGACCGTGTCGAAGAACCGCGGTACGGTGTACGGCTGCGCGCACAGGATCCGCGCCCCGTCGTCGAGTCCGAGGGCGGCCGCGGCCGCTTCGCCGATCGCGGCGAGCTGCGCTCCGCTGCGCACGATGTCTCGGACCACGCCCCCGATGCCGAGCACCTCGACGATGAGCTCGGCATCGTCGGGGATCCGTACGCCGAGGTCGGGCGGGTCGAGGGCTTCGATCGTCAACAGCGAACCCGACAGGCGCCGACGCGCTCGTCGGCCATAGTCGTCGCCGTACTCGATCGGCGGCGCGTCCTGTCCTCGAGGCCGGCGCACCACGGCCGTCAGCGGCAGACGCCGGGCCAGCTCGGCCAACGAACGTTCCGCGCTGCTGGGGTCGACCGGTACCGGGATCGCCCGCAGCTTGCTGCACGCGAGCGCGAGCACCAGAAACTGCGGCACGTTGCCCATCGACAGCGCGACGAGATCGCCGCGTCGAACCCCGAGGGCCGCGAGCTCCTTGGCGCGTCGGTCGGCCCGCGTCAGCAGACCCCGCCGCGAGAGCGTGGTGTCTTGGGCGTACACGGAGCGAGGTGTGCCACGGCGAGCGACGGCCGCGGCCAGCTGCGTGTACATGTGTCCGGGGGGCTCGGCCATGCGCACAACCAGACGTTCAGAATCGGGGAGCGTATCCGAGATCGATCGTCAGGACCAGCGCAGCACGGCGACCGAGGCCGACCGCCGTGAAGCCGTCGTCGGCCTCGCCGCACATCATGGCTTCGTCGTTGGACTTCGAGCCGCGGCCGTAGAACGCGACGCCCGGTGAGATCCGCAGCGCGAGCTCGTGGCGGCCTTTGTCGCCGAGCACACCCGCGACGAGGATGCGTGCCTGGGCCAGCAGTCCGCCGCGCGCGGAGATCGACTGGTCGGTGGCCGCACAGGCGACCGGTGCCGTCCCGCGGTAGCGCAGCGACTGCACGGCCAAGCCGAGCCCGCCGCCGCCGCCGAGCTCCACCTTGGGCGTGCCGACCGGCACCGCGTACTCGGCGACGAACGACAGCGCTGCGGTGACCAGCGAGACGTCGTTGGCGAGCGAGACGGGCTGCCCCGTCATCGCCAGCTCCCCGCCCAGCGCGAGCTGGCGCGTGCGCGTGACGAATCCGCCGCCGCGTACGCCGAGCCCGATGCCGGGCAACGTTCGCATCGTCGCACTGCGCGACAGATCGAGCGGGTTGGCGATCGTCATCGGCACGAACGGACCGAGGCGCCCCGTCGGGAAATCACGCGCCGGCGGCGGCCCGGCCGGGACCGTGGTGCCGCGCGTGTCGTCGAGGCCGGTGTCCTCGTCGGCTTCGGCCTCGTCGTCGCGCAGCGCCGGAGCCGGCGAGCCGTAGTCCGGCTCGATGCGTTCGATGACCCACTGCTCGTCGTCGTCGGGCCGGCCGCCGAGCTGCTCGATCGCAGCCTCGACCGACGCGCGATCGGTCGCCTCGGGCGCGGCGTCGAGGTAGGCCACGTACGCGTCGACGGCCGCGCGACGTTGCTCGTCGGCGCGTGCGGGGTCGTCGGACGCCGCGAGCATCAGGTTGTGATGGCACACGGCGATGTTGTAGTGGATCGATGCTGCCGGTCGGATCGACATCGCCCGCTGAAATTGCTCGATCGCCTCGGTCCAACGCTGCTGGGCGGCCGCCGCCTTGCCGGCGGCGAAAGCGGCGCGAGCGCGCTGGGTGTCGTCGTCGGAGGGCGCGGCCGCGGCCGGGCCGGCGCCGAACAACACGCCGGCCAGGGCGAGCGCGAACAGCCGCACGCTGCAACCCTACCAGCTGCGTTGCGCGGGCACGCTCAAGCGCCGGGCGTTTGCTTGGCGATCGGACCCGGCACCGGCGGCAGCGCGTCTGCGGTCGGGGGTGGTGGCAGGGCAGGGGCCGGTGCGCCCGGATCGTCGGCCACGTCGGCCGGCGCCTCGGCGGCCGCGGGCGTCGCGGGCGTCGTGGGCTTGGCCTGCACCAGCGCCCCGCTCGCATCGCGCTCGGGCAGAATCAGTGCGTCGGACGTCAGCCGTGCTTCTCGCTGCCGGGCGATCTCTGCACGGCGCTCGAGGTAGATCTGCATGAGGCGGCGCGCCGCGTAGTGGGCCTTGATCTTCCACTTCGGCGAGTTGCCCAGCAGCACCGCGAACGCCACCTCGGGCCGGTCGGCGGGGGCGAAGCCGATGAACCAGTTGTAGTTGAGCGCCGGCGGGAGCTTTCCGGTGAGGCTTCCGGTCTTGCCGGCGACACTGACGGCCGGGATGTACGGGTTGCCCTGCGCATCGATGAAGCTCTTCTTCGCCGTGCCTTGCTCGGTCGTCAGCACCATCATCTCGCCGAGCTGCGTCGCGACTTCCTTGGCCAGCACACGAGACGTCGGTGGCGGAGCCGGCGTGAGGTCGGACCCGTCGGGGCCGATGACCTGCGCGATGATGTGCGGCGGCTGGTAGATGCCGCCGCGGCCGAGGATGCTCGCGAGCACGGCCCCGTGCACCGGGCTGAGGTCGACGTTCCAGAAGCCGGCCGCCACCTTCGCGCGTTCCACCGGGTCGCCGGGGATGTGCGCGGGGCTGGGCTCGACCGCGAACTCGAAGGGGATGCGGGTCTCGAACTGCATCGCCTTGGCCGTCGACAACAGCTGCGTGTCCGACAGGTGCTGCATCGCGAGCTTGCCGATGACGAGGTTGTAGCTGTGCGCGACCGCGTCCGAGAGCGTCTCGCAGCTGGTGTCGCGCGCCGGGTCGTCGCGGAGCTGATCGTCCTCGATGCCGTGCAATCCCCCGCTGAAGCACACCTTCGTGGACGGCGTCGCGGCCCCGGTGTCCAACAGCGCCGCGGTGGTCACCAGCTTGAAGGTCGAGGCCGCTGGCGCCCACGCCTCGGTCACCACCGACAGCGGGTCGACCTCGGGGTCCATCGACGAGTGCCCGACGAGCGCGAGCACGGAGTTGTCGCGCAGGTCGAGCATCACCGCGGCCGCGTACGGCACCTCGCGCTTGCGGAAGATCGTCTCGGCCGAGTCCTGCAGCACGGGATCGAGCGTCAGCAGGATCCGGTGCCCGTCGCCGAGCTCCTGAACATATCGACCGTCCGTCGGTGCGATCGTCTTGCCGCTGCCGGCGTCCTCGGTGCCGGTGTCGTCGCTGGTGGGTGCACCTGCGAACGGCACGAGCGCGGACGCGCGCAGATCCAACCGATCGTTCCACGGCAGGGTAGGTGCGGAGACCTCCTCGGTCTCGTCCGGGACGATGGTGGCGGCTTTGCGTACCTCGTCCCGCGACTGCGGCACTTGCTGACGCTGCACGTAGAACGCGATTGCGCCGAGAGTGCCGAGGAAGAACAGGGCGCCCAGTCCGCCCAGTCGTCCCCGGGGAGGTCCGCTAGACGACACGAGATCGCCCTATAGCAAGCGTCCAGGTCGGGGGCAAAAAAGCCCCGAGCTTGGCCATTTGTTCCCCAAATCGGGCCCGGATCCGCGCTTTGGGGCCCTTGGCGAAGGAGGCCCGATCCGGGGTGCGGGGGGCCGGCGTACAGTGTGTGACCCCTGGACACCTCGTTTGCGCTTCGGCGGCGGTTTCCTTCGACGTGTTCCGCTCCTATGGTTGCGTCTGCTAACCTGACTTCGACCTCGGCTCCAAGAGCGAATGCGCGACGAAACGATCGTCACCGTCATCCACAAGGTGGAGGACACCGGCATCACACGCCGGAAGAAGGACGCGTGCATCGTCGTCATCTACGGCGCTGAGCTCGGTCGTAAGTACAACATCGAGGGACGCGAGATGACGATCGGTCGCGCGACCGTCAACGACATCTGCGTCAGCCAGGACTCGGTGTCACGGACGCACGCGACGATCATGGCCGACGACAGCGGGGTCAAGATCCGCGACAACGAGTCGACCAACGGCACCTACGTCAACGACCACAAGATCCACGAGGCCTACCTCAAGGACGGCGACCTCATCAAGGTCGGGCGCTCGATCTTCAAGTTCCTGACCGGCGACAACATCGAGAGCTCGTACCACGAGGAGATTTACCGGCTCTCGACGGTCGACGGTCTCACCCAGATCTTCAACAAGCGCTACTTCCAGGAGACGCTCGAGCGCGAGCTGTCCCGGGCCCGACGGTACGACCGTCCGCTGGCGCTGATGATGTTCGACATCGATCACTTCAAGCGGTGCAACGACACCTACGGTCACCGCGCCGGCGACCACGTGCTGCGACAGGTGGCCGAGCTCATCCGCGAGCGCTCGCGCAAGGTCGACGTGGTCGCGCGGTACGGCGGCGAGGAATTCGCGGTGATCTTGCCGGAGATCGACCTCGAAGGCGCGGCGCAGTTCGCCGAGACCGTTCGGGCGATGGTCGCCGAGACGCGGTTCACGTTCGAGGGTCGGCACATCCCGCTGACGATCTCCATCGGTGTGGCCGAGCTCGAGCCGAGCATCGCCGGCGCCGACGACCTCATCCAGCGGGCCGATGCCCGGCTGTATCGCGCCAAGCAGGGCGGTCGCGACCGCGTCGTGTACACGGACGGCCCCGAGAACTAATCGGCCCGGTTTTGCGGTAGGGGTTGTCGCGATGGACTCGGTCCGCACCTCGGCCGACGCCGACGAGCTGCCGCGCGTGCACACGCTCGACGCGGCGCTCGCCGACCAGATCGCCGCGGGCGAAGTGGTCGAGCGGCCGGCCTCGGTCGTGCGGGAGCTCGTCGACAACGCGATCGATGCCGGCGCCACTCGCATCGACGTCGAGCTCGTCGACGGCGGGCGCGAGCGGATCGTCGTCACCGACGACGGTCACGGGATCCACCCCGACGATCTGCAACTGGCGGTGACACGACACGCGACGAGCAAGGTCCGTCGTGCCGCCGACCTCGTCGACATCGCGACGCTCGGTTTTCGCGGTGAGGCGCTCGCTTCGGTCGCGGCGGTCGCGACGGTCAAGATCCGCAGCCGGCGGCTCGGCAGCCGCGTCGGGCAAGAGCTCATCGCCAAGCCCGGGCGGCCGCTGCGCCAGACACCGACGGGCTTGGCGGTCGGGACGCGGATCGAGGTCGAGAGCCTGTTCGAGAACGTCCCGGCGCGGCGCAAGTTCCTGCGCAGCGAGGCGACGGAAGTGGGACACGTGGTCGATGCGGTCACCCGAGTCGCACTCGTCCACCCCCGGGTCCACTTCGTCGTGCGCACGCCCCGACGGATGCTGCTCGATTTCGCCTCCGCCGCGGACGAGGCGACCCGCATCGAGCAGGTGCTGCATCGTCGAGGGCGCGGCGTGCTGCGGCACGTCGGTGGGCACAGCGACGGCATCGCGGTCGACGGCTGGGTGCTCGACGGCGACGCGGTGCCGCGGGCGGGGCAGGGCGCGTTCGTGGTGGTGCGCCGGCGGGTCGTTCGCGAAAAGAACCTGGCGCGGTTGCTCCGCGGACTCGCGCCGGAGCTGCCCGAAGGCCGCCATCCGATCGGATGCCTGCGCGTCGAGCCGGGCCCGGGCGAGGTCGACGTCAACGTGCATCCGCAAAAGGCCGAGATCCGCTTCTCCGATCCACAGCGGGTCTACGCGGCAGTGCGCGCGGTGCTCTCGGCCGCCCGTCCGGCGGCGCCGACGATCGCACCGATCGCCGTGGGCCCACGCCCGCCGGCGATCGACGATGTCGTCGCGCGCTGGGCCGCCGCGACGCCGGTCGGCGGCGAGCCGTCGCGCGGTAGCGGGACGTCGTATCGACTGCGGACCGAGGCGCGGGGCGACGGCTATGCGGCACACCGTCGCGACGTACGCGCCCAGGCGCAACAACTCTCGGCGCAGTACGCCGCCTCGCCCGTGCCGATCGTCGCCGACCAAGATCGCGACGACGAGGCGCCCGTCGACGACGGGCCCGCGTACCTCGCGTGCCTGCCGGGCCCGGTCGGTCTGTTTCGCGACGGCGACGACCTGCTCGCCGTCGACTTGCGCGCGCTTCGGTCGCATCTGGTCTATCGCCGCGTGCGCGAGGACCTCGGACGTGCCGGCACCACGGCCCAGGCGTTGCTGTCGCCCGTGGTCGTCGACGTCGGCGAGGACGACCTGCGCTGCGTGACCGAAGGCAAGGACGCGCTCGACGGACTCGGGCTCGTCGTCGAGCCGTTCGGCGACGGCACGGTGATGGTGCGCGCGGTGCCGGCGGGCCTTCGCGGGTGCATCGAGGAGCCCGACGTCGCCGACCTCGTCCGTCGCGTGCTGCCGTGGTTGCGGGTGCGCGCGCGCGACGACGGCGACCTCGATCCCGCGATGCGAGCGATTGCGGCGACCGATGGCCCCGATCCCGCGCCGCGTCTGGCCAGACGGTGGCTGCGGGATCTGGCGCGTGCCGGTGAGGACCTGGGACGGATCCCGGGGGTGTCGCGGTGGTCGCCGGGCGCCCTCGTGGGGGCGGGTGGCGACGACGATGACCGACGCGACTGAAGCCCGGGTGATCGCGATCGTCGGACCGACGGCGTCGGGCAAGGCGGCCCTGGGCCGACGCATCGCGCAGGCGCTGCAGACTCCGCTGCTGGTCTGCGACTCGGTGAAGGTCTACCGGCGGCTCGACATCGGCAGCGCCAAACCCTCGGTGCAGGTGCAGGCCGCGTGGCCGCACCGGCTCATCGACCTCGTCGACCCCGACGCGCCGTTCGGAGCCGGGGACTACGCCGAGGCCGCGTGGCCGTACGTGCGTGCGCAGCAGGGGCGGGGCTTGTTCGTCGGCGGGACGGGCTTTTACCTGCGGGCGGTCGTCGTCCGCCCCACCGACGTCCCGGCCGAGGCGGATGTGCCGGTCGACGACCCCCGCCGTGTGGCGTTCGAGACGAAGTGGCGGGCCGCCGAGACGGCCGAGCCCGGGGCGTTGCATCGCGCCCTGAGCGCTGTCGATCCGGTCACCGCCGGGCAGATCCACCCTCACAATCTCGTTCGGGCACTGCGCGCGCTGTGGTTGTGTGAGGTTTGCGGGGGTCCGATCAGCGACCGGCGGGCCGACGACCCGCCGCGTCCACGCGCGCGGCTGCTGCTGGTGCACCTCGACCCCGGCGTCGAAGACCTCGATGCGCAAATCGATGCGCGGGTCGACGCGATGTTGGCGGCGGGGTGGCTGGCGGAGGTGGAGAAGCTCGTGGCCGATGGCTATGATGGAGCCTGCAAATCGATGCAGAGCCTCGGATATCGCCAGCTTCTCGACGTCGTCGACGGCCGCGCCACGGTGGCGCAGGCCCGCGATGCGATCGCCGGCGCGACCCGACAGTACGCGCGGCGGCAGCGCACGTATCTTCGACGCCAGCTTCCGGCGTTCGAGACGGTGACGTTGCGTCATCCCGCACAGTGCCCGGACGCGAGGCTGATTCGGTTTTGGGAGGAAGGCCGGTGACGAGCAAGGTCCTCGAATTCGAGCGTCCCATCGTGGAGCTCGAAGGCAAGATCCGCGAGCTCAAGCTGCTGTCGGGCGGCAGCGAGGAGATGGCCGAGGAGATTCAGCGCCTCGAAGAGAAGGCGCGTCAGCTCCAAAAGGAGCGCTTCGCCTCGCTCACGCCGTGGGAGCAGGTTCAGCTCGCCAAGCATCCCGACCGACCCTTCACGCTCGACTACATCTCGGAGCTGACCACCGAGTTCATCGAGCTGCGCGGCGACCGGGCCTACTCCGACGATCCGGCGATCGTGGGCGGCATGGGTCGCTTCGATGGCCACACGGTCTTCGTGCTCGGCCACCAGAAGGGTCGCAACACCAAGGAGAACCTGTACCGCAACTTCGGGATGGCGCGGCCGGAGGGCTACCGCAAGGCGCAGCGGCTGATGAAGCTCGCCGAGCGCTTCGGCCACCCGATCGTCTGCCTCATCGACACGGCGGGGGCATACCCGGGCATCGGTGCCGAGGAGCGCGGACAGTCCGAGGCGATCGCGGCGTCGCTCGAGCTGATGTCGACGCTGCGCGTGCCCACGATCTCGGTCGTCATCGGTGAAGGTGGCTCCGGGGGCGCGCTCGCGATCGGGCTGACCGACCGCATCCTGATGCTCGAGCACGCGGTGTACTCGGTCATCTCGCCCCGCGGGTGCGCGAGCATCTTGTGGAAGGATCCGGAGGCGGAGCAGACCGCGGCGGTGCAGCTGAAGATGACCGCGCACGACCTGCTCGAGCTCGGGATTTGCGACGAGATCGTGCCCGAAGCCGTCGGCGGGGCGCATCGCGGTCTCACCGAGACCGCCGCGTCGTTGCGCGACGCGTTGTCGCGACATCTGCAAGCCCTGCGCGGGCAATCCGTCGACGATCTGCTCGCGGCGCGCTACGCCAAGTACCGCGCGATCGGCCACCTGGAGTCGCAGTGAGCCGGCGACGGCCCTGACGCAGGGAGGCCCGCGGGTTGTTCGATCAGATCGTCATGCTGGCCGCGGTGGTCGCCGGGGTCGCGTTCTTTCGATCGGTGCGGCGGCGCGAGGCGGGACAGCGGATCTATCAGCTGTTGCTCGGGGCCGTGACGCTGACGGCGGTCGCCGGCCTCGGCGAGCGTGAGCGATTCACCGGCATCGTGGCGGTCAGCGGCGCGGTGCTGCTCGTGTTGGTCCCGGGCACGCTCGAGTGGTTGGCCCGTGGCGCCTTCGGGCGGGGACGACTGGCGTGGGCGGTGCGGCTGGCGGGCTGGCGCGCGATGCTGATGCCCGGGGCGGGGCTCAGCCGTCAGCAGGAAATTCTGCGAGGGCTGTCTCTGCTGGAGCGCGAGGGGGTCGATCGGGCGCTCGCCCACTTCCGCGGGTTGGCCGACGAGACCGAAGACGGCGGCGAGATTGCGCTCATCCACGAGCAGATCGTCTCGATGCTCTTTTACGGGCAGCGCTGGGACGAGGGCATCGCCCACTACGAGGCGAAGTTCCACCCGCGCTACGCGGCGATGCGACCGGCGCTCGCGCTGGGTCTTTTGCGGGCATACGGCGAGTCGGGCCGCATGGAGACGGCGGCCGGATTGCTGCGGGCGCTCGAAGACGGCCCGATCGGCAGCGACCCGCGCGCGCGGGGGCTGCTGTCGCAGGCTCGCCTGACCTTCTTGGCCTACGCCGGAGAGGCGCCGGTCGTCGCGCTGGCGCTGTCGGAGGATCGTCGACGCGCGCTCGGGCTTTCGGCCGCCAGCGCGGCGCTGCTGTCGGGCATCGCGTTGTCGCGGGCCGGCGACGCCGAGCGGGCCGCGGCGCGGCTGCGCGAGGTGGAGCGCTTGGCCGGGGCGTCCGACGATCGGGTCGTCGATGCGAGTCGCTCCGTGATGGAGCGGATCGACGAGGGACGCATCGAGCTCACCGAAGAGCTCGCCAGCTACGTCGCCGCCGTCGCCAAGCGCCTGCAGCGATTTCTCGACGTGACCCCGACCGATCGCACGTCCGGGCCGCTGATCGCGACGCCGGTCGTGATCTGCACGATGCTGCTGGGCTATCTCGCGGTGCTCGCTCTGGGCCAAGGGACGACGGGCGTGCTGCGACTGGGCGGGCTGACGCCGCAGCTATGGCACGCCGGACAGTGGGGGCGGGCGATCCTCGGGATGTTCGTCGGGAGCGGGCCGCTGACGCTGCTGCTGGCCGTGTACGCGATCTGGATGGCGGGGCCGCTCATCGAGCGCGTGCACGGTCGCGGACGCTTGGTCGCGACGATGCTGCTCGGCGGCAGCATCGGACTGGCGCTCGCCGCCGCCACCGATACCGAGGCCGCCCGGGTGCTCGCCGGCGCGCCGCTGTGTGCGATCGCGGTGACGGTGGGCGCGCTGTGGACGCTGCTGCCCTCGCGCACGCCGGGCCTGATGCCGCGGGCGCGGCGGAGCCTGATGCTGCCGCTGAGCCTGGTCGCCCTCGCGCTCGCCGTGCAGGCGATTCCCGGGGTGGTGCGCTCGTCGGTGCCGGCGATCGGATTGCTGTGGGCCTCGGTCGTGGGAACGGTGATGGTCGGGGCCATTCCGATCCGGGGCATCATCGCGCGGATCACCGGGTGGCTCGCCGTCCCGCTGGCCCTGCTGGTGCCGGTGGCCGCGTGGCAAGTCTCCGCCGTCGACGTGGAGGGCTTCGAGCTCGCGCGCAGTCGGGCGGTCTCGCTGGTCGGTGCCGCCGTCGACTTGCCGGAGCGGTTCGTCCTCGCCGACCCCGAGCGGTACACGCCGGGCCTTCCGGTCGCGCACGGGTTCGTCGACAACCTGGCGCGCGACGGAGGCAACCTGGTGGCAGTCCTCGCCGGGCCGCGCGATCCGGAGGCCGCGGGGACCGTCCTCGTGCAGCTTCAGCCCGAGCTCGACCGGGAGCTGCGGGAGGTCGCGGGGGCCGAGCTACCGCCCGCATTCGCGGCGGCGTGGGACGATAGCGCGACGCCCGCGACGCTGCGAATCACCTCGCTGCGGCGCAACGGAGCAGACGTCGGCCTCGTGATCGAGCGTGACCTCGACGACGTCACGGTGGCGCTCGTGGCCGCCCCGGCGCAAGCCCTCGACCACGCACCTGGGCTGTACGCGGCGATCCTCGCCGGCGCACGGCGTGGGGGATGAGGGGACGGGCCCCGCCGTAGACCGGGTCCTATACTTGGGACAGCCCGATGCGTCGTGCGCGGCAACCGACCAGCCTCCCGATGATCGTCGCGATGATCGCGGCGTCGGTCGTGGTGCACCTGCTGATGTGGCCGGTGGGAGACCGGGTGATGAAGATGGGGTGGGGCGGCCCGCCGATTCCGGTCTCGACCGGGGTCTTCGAGGTCTCGCTGGTGCCCGCCGAGCCTCGTGAGCCCGACCTCGAGCCCGAGGAGAAGGTCCACGACGAGGACCACGTGATCGATCCGCAGGGCAAGCTCGTGCAGCTCGACGAGATCGAGGACGAGCGGCCGCCCGAAGAAGAAACGGACCTCGTCGCCGAGTTCGACAGTCGGACCGACAAGCCGACGAAGGCGCCCAACGTGCGTCGTCCGCAGACGCCGGGCGATCGCGGTCGCCCGGGGCCGCCGGGGCAGCCGTCCGATTCCTCCGATGCGACCCAGCCCAACCCGACCGACAAGTCGCTCCCGCTGGGGTTGCGCCCCAACGACAAGGCCGGAGGTCTGAAGGTGGCCGACAGCGACCGCGGTCAGATGGCGGCCGGCGAGTCGGCCAAGCCGCCCGTGGGGGCGCTCGCGCCACGGCTGGGCAAAGGTGGCGACTGGGCACGTCAGACGTTCGGGGGTCCGACGTCGATCGACGACGTCGACGACGCCGAAGAAGGCGCCGGCAACGTGCTCAACACGGTGCGGTGGAAGTACGCCTCGTTCTTCAACCGGGTGCGCAACGCCATCGACGAGAAGTGGGAGCCGCAGGAGGTCCACAAGGCCCACGACCCCGACGGTCACGCGTTCGGCACCAAGACCCGACGCACGCAGCTCGTCATCCGGCTCAACGAGGACGGATCGATCAACAAGATCCGCCTCGAGAAGGCCAGCGGCGCGCCTCACCTCGACGAGGAGGCGATTCGCGCGACACGGGCCGCGGCGCCGTTCGTCAATCCGCCGCCAGGACTGGTGGACCCGACGACCGGATTCATCGAGTTCCGGTTCGGGTTCATCTTCGAGTTCGACGGCTCGACCCGGATCTTCCGCTACAAGCAGTAGGCGCCGGGGCGCATCTACGACGGCGTGTCGTCCTTGGACTTGGGCAGGCTGTCGAGGATCTTCTTGAACTCGGGGTGGTTCGGGATCATCTTGAGCGCCGCCTCGCAGACCTGGCGGGCGTCCTCGAACATGTTGGCGTCGCGCATCGTCGCCGCGAGGGCCACGACGGGCTCGACGTCGCGCGGGTTGAGGGCCACGACGGCGCGCAGATGATCGACCGCTTCGCGGGGACGGCCCTGCTTGCGGTGGATCGCCGCGATGAGGTTGCGGATCTCCGGGTCGTTGGGCCGCAGCTTGACCGCATTGTTGAGGTGCGCGAGCGCAGCCGAGTCGCCTTCGCTCTCGCGGACGGCGAGCGCGAGCATCAGGTGCGGCTGCCAGAAGCGGCCGTCCTTGGCGATGATCGTACGCAGGAACTTGGCCGCCTCGGCCATCTTGGGCGCCTCGCCCGAGCGCACGCCGTCGACCGCGGCGTCGTAGGCGTCCTCGAAGTCTTCGACGTCCAGCTGCAGCCGTCCGCGGCGCGCGAACGCGTCGTCGTCGAGCGTGCGGCGCTCCATCCCGAGCATCTTCTCGAGGTAGGGGCGCGCCTTCTCGGGGTCGTCGCCGTCGAGATACATCGTCGCGACGTAGCGCTGCACCGTGGCCGAGCCCGGCATCTTTTCGGCGGCCGACAGCAGCAGCTTGGTGGCCTCCTCGTTGCCCTCTTCCTCGTGCAGGTCCAGCAGCATGTCGAGGGTGGACTTGGACAGCTTGCCCTTGTCCACGGACTGTCGCAGCAGGCCCATCGCCTCCTCGCGGTCCTCGGAGTCCTCCTCGGATCGGTCCCACAGCACGTTGGCGAGGTCGCCGTAGGCGCTGGCGATCTGGCCCTCTTCGACGGCGCGGCGCAGGAACGGCTCGGCCTCGTCGAACTGGTCGGCCTCGATCATCAGCGAGCCGAGGTGCGCGAACAGGCGCGGGTCCTCGTTGCCGCGCTCGGCCGCGAACTGAGCGACCTTCATCGCGTTGGCGCTGTCGCCGGCGCCGCGCAGCGTCTGGATGAACGCGTCGGCGACCTGCGCGTTGGTCGGGTCGAGGTTGAAGGCCTGGTTGAACGCCTGCACCGCCGAGCCGAGGTCGCCGAGTTGGCGGAACAACGACGCGAGGTGGTGGAAGATCGTCTGGTCCTTCGGTCGCTTCTGCGCGGCGATGTTGAGCGCCTGCAGCGACAGGGGAATCGCGGTCTGGTCGGTGGGATTGCGGACGAGGATGTCGACCATCAGGTGCAGGCCCTGCACGGCCGGCTCCATGTTGGGGTCGCGGCCGATCGCGTCCATGAACGGCGACAGCAGCTGCTCGGCGGTCGTGGGGACGCAGCGGCCTTGAAGCGCGCTGAGGTTGCCGAGGCCGACGAGGAAGGACGTCACCGCCTGGGTGTTGTCCGTGCCGAACGCGTCCTTGGGCGCCTCGTGCTCGATCTCGACCTCGTAGCGCTCGGCGAGCGAGCGCAGGACCTCGAGCATCTTGGCGGGCAGGTCGCCGACGTCGCCCTTGAAGGAGAACTCGCCGACCTTCTCGAGGCCTTCGGCCTTGCGGTCCATGAGCCGGGCGGAGAACTCGATGCCGTCCTCGGACACGGACATGTCCATGACCATCCCCTGCTTGGCGTTGGGGAAACGCTCGATGCCTTCCATGGCGCGCTCGTCGGTCCAGGGCTCGCGGAAGACCATGAGCGCGGGGACCTTGCGTCCGTCCTGCTCGGCCATTGCGGTGAAGACCGGGGCGGCGGCTTTGGCCCCGCGGGCGGCGAGCTCTTGGGCCCACCAGCGCTGCACGCCCATCGCGAGCGGGGCGCCCTTGCCCTCGTTGGTGCAGGCGACCGGGAGGATCACCAGCTCGATGGAGTTGGCGGCTTGCGCGGCGTCCTCGTCGGACAGGTCGTCGTCGTCGTCGTCCTCGTCCTCGTCGTCGAGATCCGGGCCCACGCCCTCGAGCTCGTCGTCGTCAGGCGTCTTCGTATCGTCTTCGCCGGCCATGAGTGGCGAAGCCTGCCCCATGCCCACAAACGGCGCAAGGCGGCCTCTACGCGGGTCCTGGCGCCCGATCGAGCGGTCGGCTCGCCGCCGCGATATCGTGCGCGCGTCGATGTGGAGCTCCCGGTTTGCGGCCCTCGCGCTGGCACTGTCGGCGGTGATGCCGATCGCATGTGCGGAGCCGTCGGTCGACGCGTTGGTGGTGTGGATCGAATCGGTCGGCGACGGTGACGGGCGCCGCGTCGTGCGGATCTACGACAGCGGTGAGCGGTCCGAGGCGCTGTTCGAGCCGCTGTTGGCCGGGGCGAGCCCGCAGCTGCTGCAGTTGGGCGTCGATGGTCAGGCGCGCGGCGTGCTGGCGTCCGGCGAGCGACGCACGCGGTTCTTCGAGTTGGGCCCCAACGGAGGTCGGCAGGGGTTCGTCGATCTGACGTCGGTGATCGAGCCGGAGCCCGACGACGGGTTGGCGCCGGATTTTTTCATGACCAAGGGCGACGACGCCGTGCTGCGCGAGATCTTGCCGGTGGGCGAAGTGACGCGTTGGGCGATGCTGCCGCTGACGGGACCGCGGGCGCTGCGACCGGTGCTCTTGGCCGAGCCCGAGCGCGCCGACGACGGCGCCCGATGGTCGCTCGGGTCGGCGAGCGACGCGTCGATCGTCACGTTCACCGAGGTCCGCGACAGCCCGCCTCGCGCGCGCGGCGACATCTACGTGGTCGCATATCCGGGGGCCGACGGCGTGTCGGCGACGATCGACGAGCCGGTGGTGCTGTCGCACGGCGTGATCGAAGGCCGCTCGGTCGACGATGGTCTGCAGATCGGTCGACTGACCGGCGAGCACTGCCCCGATCGGATCTGCCTGTCACCGTCCGGTCGCGTGGTTTACGTGACGGGCAAGTCGCCGTGCTCGGTGGTGCGGTGGGCGTGGGCCGACGCGGCGCCGGGGATCGACCCCGTGGCGACGCGCATCGACATTCCCGCCGAGGCATGTCCCGCGGCCTCGGACCCACGGTTAGTGGCCGTGATCGACGACGACACGGTGGTGCTCGACGACGACCAGCGCCTCTACACGTACACGATCCCCGAGCCGGGGTTGCCGGGGGTGGCGCGCAGCTCCCCCAAGCTGGCCGAGGGCCTGGAGCGCTTCGTGAAGATCGAACGCGGCCGCGCGTACATCTACCTCACGCCCGCCGGCGAGATGATCCGTGTCGATCGCGAGGGACCGCGGATCGTGAACACGGAGCGCTCGATCTGCGCCGTCGAAGACGGCTACGCCGTCAGTCCCAACGGCAACTGGGCGGTGCTGTCGTGCGGGGCGGTGACCGAGGAGGCGGGCATCGGCGGCGTGGTCATCCGCGTCAGCGCCCTGGGCCTCGAGCAGTTCTTCGGCATCTCGATGTTCCCGCTGGCGATCGACGACGACGGCAACGCGCTGCTGTACAGCTTCGATCGGGACGAGAGCTTCGAGGACCGGGTGCCACGGGGGTTGTTCGTGCTCGCGGGGGACGGGGAGTTGGCGCGCGTGGACGAGCTCGAGCCGGCGCCGGCGGCGGTAGGGATCTGGGACCCACGGGTGGGGCGGGTCGAGGGGCGGTTCGCGGCCCGGGCCCGGCCGTAGGCCGAGCTGTCGTGCCCGTGCCCGTGCCCGTGCCCGTGCCCGACGCCTTCACCGCTCGCGCTCGAGCGTGTCCACGCGGTCTTCGAGGCGGGCGCGCGACTCCATCGTCATCGTGGGCGGGATCGCGCTCGAGCGTGTCCACGCGGTCTTCGAGGCGGGCGCGCGACTCCATCGTCATCGTGGGCGCGGATCACCTGCCCGGAAGGCCCGTTCGTCAGGGATCGGGGAGTGGCGCGTGGGTGGGGGGACTCGCGGCGTTTCTCCGGCTTCGGGGGCGGATCGTTGGTGGGTTCGCGGTGCTCGTGGGGCCGTTTTCTGGAGGGGGCGGGCGCGCAACCAACACGAGCAGGCGGGTCGCCTTGCCCGCCTACTCGTGCGACTCGCCGTGACTACGGTGGGGCCGTGGCGCAGGGGACGTCGTAGCGGCGGAGCATCTGCAGGGTGCCGAACGGGAACTCGACGGTCTTGTCGTCCCGGAAGCGCTCGCGCGCGTCTGCGTAGGCACGCTCGAAGGCTTCGATCTTCTCGGCGAAAGCTCGGCAGGCGGCGGGGTCCGTGCCCGCGACGCGGGGGCGAGTCTGAAACAACGCGCGCCGGGAGGTGGCTGTGGCGCGATACGACTGCGACACCACGGCGCGCCAGCCAAGCGCCCTGGGCTTGCCCTGCGCGCGTCGGGTGGCGAGATGCTCGGCCGCGGCGGTTTCGGCTCGGGCGAGAACCTCGTCGCGGAGCTCGTCGTCGGTCAGCTCGGGCGCGGCGTCGGCGGGTCGCACGAGGGTGAAGCTCGCCGTCTGCGGCGCCTTGGATCGGCCGCGGTAGCGCATCCGCCCGCGGCTGGTCCGCTTGCCCTTGGACGACTCGGACGCGCGCGTGGGGGCCCATAGCCCGACCGTGGGCCGCGAGAACGTGCGCGTCTGTCCGTAGCGCATGCTCAGCGAGCTGCAGCCCTTCCAATCGCCGACTCGTTCGACGAGGCCGGCGGCCACGGGATTGGCCAACGTGTACACCGCTTGCTTCACGACGCCGCCGCCGTCGACGATGACCTGAATCGTCGGGTCGCGGGCGAAGTTTTCCATCGAGTCGCCGCGCAGCGCGTTGAGCTGCCGCGACACTCGCGAGTGCAGCTCCTGCAAGAACGCCGAGAGCTCCCCACGCGGGTCGGTCACCACCAGATGCCAGTGGTTGCTCATCCACAGGTACTCGTGGACGAGCAGGCCGTACTTGGTCACCAAGAGCGCGAACAGGTAGTCGATGCTGTCGCGTACCGGCCGCGTCGGCACGAAGCGCATCGCCCGGTCCACCGCCTGCACCGTCACGAAGTGCGTCTCGCCGGGCACGTTGTATCGCGGCGGGGTCACCCAAGAGCCCCATCGACCACCGCCGGTGATCGTTGCGGACACTGTGCCCACGGCGTGCGCGCACCCCTAAGGCGACACGAACAGCGACAGCGCCGCGTTCGACATCCCCTCGCTCGCCACCGTCACCGGCGCATCCGGGATGCTCACCCCATCGACCGCGTCGGGCAGCAACGCGCCCGAGCCGAGGTTGCCGTTGCGGTCGAGGATCGCCAGGCCGTAGTAGTCGCCGGCGTGGATCTGGTCGAAGGTCAGCGTCGCCGAGGTCGCGCCGACGTCCACGGCGGTTCGCAGGTATCGCGCCGGCGTGCACGTGGCGGCCGCCGGATTGATCCCGCACGTCGAGGTCGTCAGCACCACCCACGCGTATGCGCCTTCTTCGGCGGGCGTCGTCCACGTCACGTCCACCGTCAGCTGTGGCATCTCCGGAAACGGATCGGTCGCCGTGCCGGGTGTCGGGTCGACCGGAAAGACCTCCGGCTGCGGCCGCGGCTCGGCCAGCTGCCCCGCCCAGTGCATGTGCGGCATCAACAGCACGTCCACGTTCAGATCCAACGTGTCCTGCCCGATCGTGAACACCGCATCGATGTACTCGCACCCCGCGGGCCCGATCGCACAAAAGCGCCATGTCCCGGCCGCCTCGTCGCGCTCGACCAGCCGCGTTCGAGAGTCCCGCAAGATTCCCAGGAAGAACCCACCGTTGCGGAAGACCAGCTCGTCGACGCCATCGTGCGTCTCGACGTTGAACAAAAAACGCAGGTTGTTGGCCGCGTCGAGATCGACCCGCGCAAAGATGCTGCGATCGTCGACCGGGCGCATGTCCATCGCCATCAGCGGGAAGTCGCCCACGGAGGTATCGGAGGTCACCGGTGCGACCCACAGCCCCGCCAGCGCCCCCATGAACGCTTCGACGTCGTCGGTCGCCGGCGGCCCATCGTCGCCCGAGCTGCCGCCGCCGTCCGAGCTGCTGTCGAGGGCCGTCGTTGCGACACCACCGTCGCCGGTCCCGCCCGTGCCGTCCGCCGAGGTGCCGTCCGTCGCGGCGGTCGTCACGTTCCCGTCGTCGCCGTCGTCGGAGCTCGGACACCCCGAAACGAGCGCGCCCACGACGATCCCACTCATCACCTTCGAAACGCGTGTCATGTTTGCCAAGCCAATCCGAGGGCGATCATGTCCTGCCCTCGAGGTCGGTAGTGCGCGTCGAGGTGCAAATGGACCGTGACCCGGATCACCAGCCGGCGGCAACGCCGACGGCTCCGTGCCCGTGCCCGTGCCCGTGCCCGAACCCACCTACGCGCGCCCGGCGAGCTGCACGACCCGATCCATGAACCGGTCGACGTCCTCGAGCGTGTTGTAGAAGTGCGGCCCGAGCCGCAAACCGCAGTTCGGCCGCCAGTCGTGCTTGTACCGCTCGGCGATCAGCTGCCGCGACGCCGCCTGGCTCCCGGGAAAATCCACCGCGACGAACCCGGTACGTGTCGCATCTTGCAACGGTGAGTGCACCGTCAGATCCGCCGCCTGCGCGCGCTCGATGATCCGCCGCGACAGCGCCAACCCGTGCGCGCGGATCTTGTCCAGGCCGACCTCGAGCAGATTGTCGTAGGCCGCGGCCGCGATGTAGTAGGCCGGAATCGACGGCGTCCCCGACATCATCCGCCACGGCGTGTCGGCCAGTCGGATCGGCGCCGGCTCGAACGCGAACGGATCGGCGTGCGCCATCCATCCCGTCGTCCGCGGCCGCAGCGTCCGATCCAGATCCGGCCGCACGTACAAAAAGCACGTTCCCGGCCCGCCGCACATCCACTTGTGGCTGCCCCCGACGACGAAGTCCGCCCCCCACGCCTGCGCGTCGATCGGGACCGCCCCCGCGGTCTGGTACACGTCGATCATCGTCAACGCCCCGACCTCGCGCGCCCGCGCACAGATCGCCGCCACGTCCAGCAGCGCTCCCGACACGTAGACCGCGTGCGACAGCGTCACGATCGCGGTGCGCTCGTCGATCGCCTCGAGGATCCGCTCGGTCGGGATGTTGATCCCGTCGTCGGAAGGCACCAGATGCAGGTCGGCCCCGAGCTCGCAAAACCGCTCCCACACGTACAGCACGTTGGGAAACATCAACGCCTCGGACACGACCTTGTTGCGCGTCCCCGAAAAGTCCAAGCAGCTGGCCACCGCCGCCTGAAACCCGGCGACGTTCTGACCCAGCGCGGTGCAGCCCGGCTTGCCGCCGATGAAGCGCGCCGCCTTGTCCCCGATCTCACCGACCAGCGGCGCCCACACGTCCCAGGCCTCGACGCCCTCGTGGGCCCACATGTCGAGGTACTTCGTCGCCGCGGCGCGGGCGGCCGAGGGCATCGCGCCCATCGAGTTGGAGTTGAGGTACACCGAGTCGGCGAGGATCGGGTACTGGTCGCGGTAGCGGGCCAGGGCAGGGTCGACGGCGGGGACGATGTCGTTCATGTCGGACTCTCCGAGGTCTCGGGGGACGCGTCCCGGTAGGGTTCGAAGCGCTCGCGGCTGTCGCGGCCGGCGTTGAGCGCCGAAAGCTCCGCGTCCGTGTACGCGTCCGGCGATCCGGCCGGCAGCTTGTCACGCACGAACCGCTCGATGATGTCGCGCGCCTCGGCGGCCGCGCGCGTGCGGTCCCGCAGCAGGATCGGGGTCGAGGCCTTCGTCTTCACGGTGACCTTCACCGGTTCGAGGCACTCGTCCCACTGCGCGAACAGTCGCGCGCGTCGCTGTGCGACGGTGCGGGCGTCGTCGGCCCACAGCGCGTCGAGCCGCTCCGGGAGCGCCGACAGCTGCGTACGCAGAAGGTCCCGCTGCCACGCCACGGCCAGACGCGCGCGAAACTCCGCGGTCCGGTCCAACCACGCCGCCTTCGCCGACGCCGTGGGGTCGTGCCCGCGGGCGCGCAGCGCCCACTCGGCCGGACCGGGAACCTGCGCGCCGCCGAACGGATCGGTCGCCCGCAGCAGGCCCTCGGACGGCACGCCGCCCGCTCGACCACGCTCCGGCTTGCGCTTGCCTGCCGTGCGATCGTCGACGCGTCGCCACCGATCGGCAAACCGCACCGAACCGTCGGGCTCGATGCGCGCGACGAAGCGGTGGCCCGGATCGGTGTACGCGTAGCGCCCGTCGACGAGCCGCGACAGGCCCAGGCCCGACGCCGACGCCGGCGAGCGAGCGCCGCCGAGATCGGGAGCCAAGCGAGGCGCGACGATCCGCGGTCCCAGAGCCGTCGGCGGATCGGCCACCGCATCGTCCACGTCCGCGGCGGAGGACGGCTGCGCCGGTGCCCACGCGCGGGCCAGACCCGGCGACGCCGTGCCCACGACCGCGAGCGCGAGCGCGGCCAGCCATCGCCGCGGTCGTGCCATCACAGGTCGGCGAGGTACTTGCCGTACGCGTCCGCGTCCATCAGCTCGTCGAACGCGCCGGCGTCGTCCGGCTTGATCTTGAGCATCCAACCCGCCGCGTACGGCTCGGCGTTGACCGTCTCCGGGGTGTCGTCGAGCGCCGCGTTGACCTCGGTGACCTCGCCGGCGACCGGCGCGTACAGCTCCGAGACCGCCTTGACCGAGTCGATGTCGCCGAAGCTGTCGCCGGCGGCCACCTTCGTGCCGACCTCGGGCAACGACACGAGCGTGATGTCGCCGAGCTGGTCGACGGCGTGGGCGGTGATGCCGACGACGAGGACGTCGCCTTCACGGCGGGCCCACTCGTGTTCTTTGGTGTAGCGCAGGTCAGCGGGGATTTCGGTGCTCATCGCGTCGTGCTTTCGTCGAAGAAGAGGAAGGAGGTGTCGACCAATGGTCGGGCCGCTCAGCCGCGGCGATAAAAGGGTCCCTTGACCTGCTCGGCGTCGAGGATCTTGCCGCGTTGTCGCAGGCGCAGCGGCTTGCCGGCCCCGGCCATCGCGACCGGGACGTAGCCCATGCCGATCGAGCCGCCCACCGTCGGCGCCACGCCACCGGAGGTCACGCGACCGACGACCTCGTCGCCGTCGCCGAGCACTTCCGCGTCGGGCCGCACGATCCCGCGGCTGGTGATCTTGAAGCCGACGAGCGTGCGGGTCGGGCCCGCGTCCTTGGCGGCGGCGACCGCATCGAAGCCCACGAACCTGGGGACGCCCTCGCGGGCGGGCTTGACCACCCAACCCAGGCCGGCTTCGTACGGATTCGTGGTCTCGTCGATGTCGTTGCCGTACAGGCAAAGCCGCGCTTCGAGGCGCAGCGTGTCGCGGGCCCCGAGGCCGATCGGCTCGGCGCCGGCCGCCACGATCGCGTCCCAGACCTTGCGCGCCTCGGCGGCCGCGACGAACAGCTCGAAGCCGTCCTCACCGGTGTAGCCGGTCCGCGCCGCGGTGACGGGGACGCCGGCGAGCTCGGCGGTGCCCATGCCGAAGCTCGGGACCTCGCCCAGGCTCGGTGACGACAGGCCGATGACGAGCTCGCGCGCCTTGGGCCCCTGCACCGCGAGCAGACCGAACTCGTCGCTGCGGTCGATCATCTCGCACATCGATCCGACGTGCTCGCGGAAGTGGGCGATGTCCTTGTCGATGTTGGCGGCGTTGATGACGATCCGGTAGTGATCGTCGGCGAAGCGATACACGATGCAATCGTCGACGATGCCGCCGTGCGGGCGGCACGTGACCGTGTACATCGCCTTGCCGTCGACGAGCTTGGTCACGTCGTTGGTCACCAGCGTGGCGACGGCGTCGAGCGCCTTGGCCCCGCGAAAGTCCACCTCGCCCATGTGCGAGACGTCGAAGATCCCCACGCTGTCGCGCACGGCCGTGTGCTCGGCGACGATGCCGCGGTACTGCACGGGCATGTGCCAGCCGGCGAAGGGGACCATCTTGGCGCCGGCCTCGACGTGGGCGGCGTGCAGCGGGGTTTTTTTCAGGTCGTCGCCGGTCATCGCGGTGCCCCGCGAGGATCGATGGCCGCGCGGCGATTTGCAAACGTCGCCGGCCCGGCCAGCGCCGCGGGCGCGCGTGCGTAAGCCCGCACGCGCCTCGCACGTTGTCTCGACGCCGTGCCGGGCTGGCTGCTAAGACGAACGGCGGTGACGCGACGACCCGAGGGGCTGGCCGGGCCCTTGCTCTTGGCCATGGCGGTACTCGCCGGCGGCTGCGCTGGACGCGGCGCCGAGGGTCCGCAGACCGACGGGCCGTCCACGCAGCTGCAAGCCGAGGCCAAGGTGCGCGAGGCCATCCGCCGATCCTCCGAGGGCGTGATCATGCTGCCCTCGAAGAAGGCCGAGCGGGTCTACGAGCTGCCGCGACTCAACGAGATCGCCCAAGCGCTGCGCCAGCCCTTCGCCGCGTGCTTCCTGCGCCGCGCGATCGTCTCGATGACGCCGAGCGCCGAGGGGCCCGGGTTCGACGGCGTCCCCGAGGGGCAAGCCAAGATCCGCGCGCGCATCGGCGCCGACGGATCGGTGGTGCGGGCCGAGGTGCTCGAGACCGGCTTCGACGACGAGCCGATGGAGTCGTGCCTGACCCAGTACCTGCGCCAGCAGCGGTTTCCGCCCAACGAGACCGGCCACACCCACTACATCGACATCGTGTACTGGGTCAGCCTCGGTCTGCAGCGCGGGGTCGACGACCCGAAGTTCCAAGAGCACGTCAAGCGCGAGACGATCGCGGCGGCCGTGCGGGCCAAGCCTTGCCTGCAGGGGCGACTGGACGCCGGCGATTACACGGTCGACGGTCTCAACCTCGTCGACCGCGAAGGGATGACGCTCATCAACCGCGTCCAAGACGAAGCGCTGCCCGAGCCGGTGCGCGCGTGCGTGGCCCAGGCGTTTCGCGACGTTCGCTTGCCCCGCGACGCGGAGGCCTTCGTGCGGCCGGTCGCGTCGCAGGTCACGTTCGCGATCTCGCGCGACGGCGGCATCGAGGTACACGGAGAGCAGTGGCTGCGGCTGGTCGAGCTCGAGGAGCAGGCCCAGGTCGCCGCCAAGACCCGCGAGAGCAAAGACGTCGACGACGGCCCCGCCGACATCGTCGACGACGGCCCGCCGGCCCCCGTGGGGTTGGGCGCCGCGGCTCCGGGCGGCCGCACGCGCGAGCCGGTCACCCCCGAGCCCGTACCGACGGCGCCCCCGCGCCCCCAGCCTCCTCGCGCCGATCCGGGCGAAGGAGGCCTGCGCTTGGACCTCGGCGGTCGCGGCGGCGACTGAAGCGGGCCCGGCTTACGGCACCGGGCCGACGGGTCCGCTCTCGTCGTCGCGGCCGACCACGGTCTTGGTGACCGTCGCGACCTGCGACTGATCGGCCGGCGAGCCTTCCATCGCCACGTGCGGTACGTCGGCGATGAGCGAGGCAGCCTCGGTATTGTCGAGGACTTCCTGGTGCGGATCGGAGGCCGGCGGCCAGATCATGCTCGCGACCATCGAGCCCGAGATCAGAAGGCCCACGATGCCCAGCGAGATGCCGATCGGGATGTGGATCGGGTCCACGACGCCCAGCAGCCCTTCGGCGAGCAGCATCTTCGCGCCGATGTACGACAGGACGAGGCCGAGTCCGTACTTGAGGTACGCGAACTTGTCCAAGACGTTCTGCAGCAGAAAGAACATCGCCCGCAGGCCGAGCACCGCGCACACGTTCGACGTGAAGACGATGAACGGGTCGCGCGAGATGCCGAAGACGGCCGGGATCGAGTCGAGGGCGAAGACGACGTCCGACGTCTCCACCATCAGCAGCACGATCAGCAGCGGGGTCGCCTTGAGCACGCCCGAGTCGCGAATGAAGAACTTCGTGCCGTGGTAGCGCCGGGTCAGCGGCAGGACCTTGCGCGCCAGCCGATAGGCGATGTTGCCCGACGGGTCGACCTCTTCTTCGTCGGCGAACAGCAGCCGGATGCCCGTGTACAGCAGGAATCCGCCGAACAGGTACAGCGTCCACGAGAAGGTCTCGATGAGACCGATGCCGACGATGATGAACACCGCCCGCAGCACCAACGCGCCCAAGATGCCCGCGAACAGGACCCGGTGCATCACGTTCGGACGCACGTCCATGTAGCGGAAGATGACGATGAAGACGAAGAGGTTGTCGACCGACAGCGACTTTTCGATCACGTAGGCCGAGAGGAACTCGAGCGCACGCTCGGATCCGAACCAGTGCCAGACGAGCCCGTTGAAGCACAGGCTCAGCACGACCCACACCACCGACCACTTGAGGGCCTCGGAGGTGGACACGGTCTTCGCCGACCGATGAAAGACGCCGAGGTCGATCGCCAGCATGACGCCGACGCCGACCAGGAACGCGACCCAGAGCGCAGGAGAGCCGACAGACTCGAACAAAGGCGCGTCGATCTGGACTTCTTCAGTCCTTGAGTACGCCGACGGAGTCGGCTTTGACCTTGATCTCCATCTTCCGCGGCTTGGACGAGTCCTGGAAGCTCATCTCGGCGAGCGTGCCGGAGAACTCGATGTGGCCGTTGGGAGGCAGGCCTTGCGACAGGTCCTGCTCGGAGAACAGATGGTACTCGACCGTGATCTCGTACAGGACCGGGTCGGGTACGACCGCGTAAATCTCGTGCTTGCCGAACTGGGCGTCGTCCATCTTGTCACCGAGCTCGGTCGCACGCTTGAAGACCGCTTGGCCCTTGAAGCTGCCGGCCGCGCCCTTGAGCTCGGACAAGTGCGCCTCGCGTTCGGAGCCCGACATCGTGTTGAACGCCTCCAGACGCTGGGCGTTGAACGTCAGGTCGGCTCCGACCGGGTCGAACGACTTGGGTGGCTTTTGCCACTCCGGAGTTTTGTTTTCGTCGGGGACGCAGGCCGCGCCGAGCACGGCCGCGCACACCACGGCCGCCCACCTGTGGCTAGCGCGCATGGCGGGAAACCTATCACGCCGCCCACGGTTGTCCACCTCGACCGACGGGGCGACGAACGTCTGCGGTGGCCGGAGGGTCACGCGCCTTCGGGTGCCTCGGCGAGGATCGATTCGGGCGGTAGAGCCGCCAGCAGGGCGGCCTGGGCCTGGTCGACCTTGCCCGCGGCGGCGGCGGGACCTTCGAGCGTGACGCGGACGTGGTAGCTCACGCGACCATCTTCGTCGCGACTCCACCTCGGATACGACCCGATCTCGACGCCGGTGAACGTGGCGACGAGCTCGTCGAGGTAGGCGGCCAGCTTGCTCTCGTCGAGCGTGCTGTAGACGTCGCGCAGGTGCCAGCCCGGCCCCTGCGGGAGCTCGTCGGGCAGACTCTCGAGCCGCTCGATCTTGGCCCGCAGAAGGCCCGGCACCCCTGGCAGCATGTACACCCGGCACGGCGAAGGCTCGTGCAGGTCCAGGCGCAGCGCCGGCCAGCCGGGGCCGGCGCGAAGGAGCGTGCCCTCGGGCAGGTCGGCCATCGACAGGGCGGCGTCGGTCGCCGCCTCTCCGTAGTGCTTGCGCAGCTGCGCCTCGAGCTCGGCGTGGCGACGCAGTGGGCGGCCCGTCGCCTTCGCGATCGCGTCCAACGTCCGGTCGTCGTGGGTCGGACCGACGCCGCCGGAGGTAAAGACGATGGAGGCGCGCTGGGTCAGGTCCAACAGGGCACGGCCGATGACGTCGGGGTCGTCGCCGACCGTGCGGATCTCCACGAGCGCGATGCCCCGCCGGCGCATCGTCTGGGCGAGAAACGAGCCGTTGGCGTCGCGGATCTTGCCCGACAGTAGCTCGTCGCCGACCAACAGCACCGCGGCGCGCGCGGGTACGGCCAGCTCGGACGCGTCGGTCTCGTCGGCGGTCATCTTCGACCGCGAAGATAGCACCGGGCGGGGTCCGGCGACGGAGGTTGACGACGGTCGACCGCACCACGTACACCGCCCGGAGGTGAGCGACATGGCTGGAAACGACGCGGTCGACCCGAGCACCGATGCCCGCGACCCCAGCGACCTGGGGGAGGCGATCCTGGCCCTGGCCGACGGCCGAATCTTCCTCGGTCGGGGCTTCGGCGCGACCACGACGAAGGTCGGCGAGGTCGTCTTCAACACCGCGATGACCGGCTACCAGGAGATCATCACCGATCCTTCCTACGCCGGGCAGATGGTGTGCCTGACCGTGTCCGAGGTGGGCAACGTCGGGACCAATGCCGAGGACGCCGAGTCGGCGGCGGCGGGGGCCGAGGGGCTGATCATCCGCGCGCTGTCGCCGGTCGTGTCGAACTGGCGCTCGGAGATGTCGCTGCCGCACTACCTGCGACAGCGCGGCTTGCCGGGCATCAGCGAGGTCGACACGCGGGCGCTGACCCGACACCTTCGCACGCGCGGGGCGATCGTCGGGGCGCTGTCGACCGACGGCACCGATGCCAAGACGCTGGTGGAGATGGCCAAGGCCGCACCGGAGATGGCCGGTCGCGCGCTCGCCCACGAGGTGACGACCGAGCAGCCGTACGAGTGGCACGAAGGCATCTGGGAGGGCGGCGCGCTGCCCGAGCCGGACGTCCACGTCGTCGCCTACGACTTCGGGATCAAGCTCAACATCCTGCGGCACCTTCGCCAGCAGGGCATCGCCGTGACGGTGGTGCCGTCCACCGCGAGCGTCGACGACGTGCTCGCCCGCGAGCCCGACGGCGTGTTCTTGTCCAACGGGCCGGGGGATCCGGCGGCGCTGCCGGACGTCGTGGATCGGATCAAGGCTCTGGTCGACCGCGCCCCGAAGCTGCCCGTGTTCGGCATCTGCCTGGGCCATCAGCTGATGTGCCTGGCGATGGGCGGGCGCACCTTCAAGCTCAAGTTCGGCCACCACGGCGGCAACCACCCGGTGCGCAACGAGAGCGACCAGTCGGTCGAGATCACCTCGCAAAACCACGGCTTTGCCGTCGATGCCGAGTCGCTGACCGGCGGCGTCGAGCTGTCGCATCTGAACCTGTTCGACAAGACGGTCGCCGGGCTCAAGCTCGCGGGCCGTCCGCTGTCGGGCGTGCAGTACCACCCGGAGGCTTCGCCCGGGCCGCACGACTCGACCCACCTGTTCACCGAGTTCGCCACCGTGCTGCGTCAGGCGCGGTCGGCGACCGGATGATGGTCGGGTGACGGTCGCCGACGATCCGGGCGCGCCCGCGTACGACGACGCGCTCGACGACCTCGCCGCGCGCGTGTTCCGTGACGATGCGCCGGATCGGATCGAGCCGCTGCTGTCGCGCTTCGCCGAGAAGGTCGGCCCGCTGCTCGCCGACGACGAGCAACCCCAGCTGTGGCAGGCGCTGCGCGTGGACTGGGCGCTGTGCGACGCGTGGCTGGACCACCCCGGCGACACGTGGGCGTGGCGAGCGACGATGGGCCGCGTCGACGGCGTGACACCCACGCCGGCCGACGGCACGGTGGCGCGATCGATCGCCGGCGTGTTCGAGGTGTGGCCCGGTCGCACGCCCTGGTTGCGGGAGCCGACCCGCGGGATCTGTCTGCGGCTGGCCGACCACGTGGTGCTGCAGCCGCCGGTCGACGGCGAAGGCCCGGCCGCGCTGTGGGGACTTCGCGTGTGCGTGGCGGCCGAGTCCGCCTTCATGTGCCGACCCCCGCTGCCGTTTCCGCTGGCGGCCCTGCGACCGATCCGCGACGCCGCGCGTCGACGACTCGCCGGCGAGCCGGACCTACTGCTTCGGCTCTACCGCGGGTGGCTGCACTTCGCCCGTGCCTCCCGTGCCGACGCCGAGGCCATCTTCGAGGCCGTCCTGCGCCCCCGTTGATCCCTCCGGCTCGGGGGGCAGGCGTAGACCGCGGGGGGCGTGGGGCGGCTGCCCGAGCAGGCGCAGCGGATCGATCGCCTCGCCGTCGAGCTTGATCGTCAGATGCAGGTGCGGCGCCGCCGACCGCCCGGTGTTTCCCACCAGCCCGATCGCAGCCCCACGATCGACCCGCAATCCCTCGTGAACCAAGATCGCCGACAGGTGCCCGTACCAGCTCTGCAGCCCCGCGTCGTGATCGACGACCACGAGGTTGCCCAGCAGCGGATCGTGGCCGGCGAAGTGCACCGTGCCGTCGCCGATCGACATCGCGAGGTCGCCGATCGCCCCGCGCAGATCGATCCCCTTGTGCAGGCGGGTGCCCTTGCCGGAGACGGGATCGACGCGCCAGCCGAAGGTCGAGGTGATGTGCACCGGTCGCGTCGGCCACGACAGCCGTGGCGTGGGTCGAAGCGCGCTCAGGCCCAGCGCGTCGAGATCGACGGGCGCCGGCGGGGCAGGGGACGACGCGCCCGCGTCGGGGGAGGGAGCCTCGGTCGCGGGGTCGCGCGTCGGCTCGCTGGGGTCACCGCCGCACGCGACGGCGGCGACCAGCAACAGGAGCCGACTACTGCGGGATCCCGCAGTAGCCGACGTCGGCGAGGCTCGGGGGCGGAGCATCGAGCGCCTGGATACACATCTCGGACGGATCCGTACACTCGGCGCCGCCGTTGCTCAGATCGCACAGCGGCGTGCAGCAACCGGACTCGGTATTGCAGCCCGCGGTGCCGGTGCGGCAGATGAGGCCCGGCTCGCAGCCTTGGATCGTGGCGCACTCGGCCCCGTCCGTGCCGTCCTTGCCGAAGCCCGGCTGCGCGCACACGAAGTTGTCGAACGCCGCGTAGCAGCCCTGGCCCGGCGAGCAGTCCTGCAGCAACGGATCGCACGTGACCTGGCAGATCGGCAGGTTGCCGTCGTTGAAGCCGAAGCACTCGCCGCCGTACTCGCACACGCCCACGCCGGGGTCGCAGTACTCGAGACAGAAGCCGGGGCCGGTGTGACCGGAGATGTCGGTCATGCAGAAGAAGCCGGCCGCGCAGTCGTCGTTTTCCGCCTCGCGCACGCACGACTCGCCGGCGACGGCGGTGCCCATGTCGGGGACGCACTTGGTCGCGTCGACGGTCTGACCGCCCGGCGTCGTGACGTAGGACGTGCACTTTTCGCCCTTGGGGCAGTCCTGCTCGGACGGGCTGCACTGCCCGGTGATCCCGCCGTCGGGCGGCGTGATGAAGCCGTCACCGTCGGCGGCGTCCATGCCGTCGTCGGCGGGACCCGTCGTCGGCATCGGCGTCGTGCCGTTGGACGTGCCCGACATACCGTTGGTCGCGGTGGGCGAGCCGCCGAAGGTCGTCGTGCCCCCGCCGTCGGCCCCGCTGTCGTCGTCGGCGGGTCCATCGCCACCGGTCGGGTCGTCTTCGGCGGGACAGCCGAGCAAGAAGAGGGAGGTCGCCCACAAGGAGGCCTTGAGCGTGCGCGTCATGAGTTGGTGCCCTTCGCTCCGGTGTGCGTGGTGCCGCGACACGTCGGAGTGACTGTTCTGTACTACGAAACGTTACTCACATTCTACAGGAAACTCCCACAGCTACCGGGAGAGTTCGCGCGGAGGGCGTGAGTTTCGGCGGCGACCAACGTTCGCCGCGCCCCGTGGTCGCGATGCGCTCCGGTTGTGTAAAAACCGTCCACGATGGCGCCGCAATCGTATCCGGACATCGAGCGCGTCGCGGTCCTTGGCGCGGGCAGCTGGGGCACGGCGCTGGCGATCCACACGGCGCGTCACGGATTGCCGACGACGCTCGTCGCCCGCACGCCCGCGCACGCCGCCGCGATGACGGCCGATCGCTGCAACGCGCGTTATCTGCCCGACCATCCTTTTCCCGATGGACTGACGGCGACCGCCGACCTCGCCGCGGGTCTGCAAGGTGCCGATCTCGTCATCTGTGCGATCCCCAGCCACGGGATGCGCGACACGATGCGCGAGGTGGCGAAGGTCTGGGGCGACGCTGCGCCGCCGCTGTACCTCATCGCCGCCAAGGGCATCGAGGTCGACACGCTGTCGAACATGCACGAGGTGCTCGTGCAGACGCTCCCCGAAAATCACGCGCGTGGCGTGGCCGTCCTCGGTGGTCCGAGCTTCGCCGCCGAGGTCGCGGCCGGCAAGCCCACCACGGTGGTCGTCGGTTGTGCCGACGCCGAGGTCGCCAAGCGGATCCAGGGCGCGCTGTCGGACGGATCGGTGCGCGCGTACGTGACCGACGACGTGCTCGGGGTCGAGCTCGGTGGCGCATTCAAGAACGTGATCGCGCTGGCCGCCGGCGTCGGTGACGGCGCGGGCCTCGGCCTCAACGCGCGCGCGGGTCTGATCACGCGCGGCCTGGCCGAGATGAGCCGTCTGGCGATCTCGCTCGGCGCACATCCGGCCACGCTGTCGGGGCTCGCGGGGGTCGGCGACCTCGTGCTGACGTGCACCGGCGGGCTTTCGCGCAACCGACGGGTCGGCGTCGCGCTCGGCGAAGGCCGCAGCCTGCAGGAGATCCTCGACGAGATGGGCATGGTGGCCGAGGGCGTCAAGAACACCCTGTCGGCCCACAAGCTGGCGGCGCGACAGGGCGTCGACATGCCGCTGGTCGAGACGATGCACGCGATCCTCTACGAGGGCTTGGACGTGCGCGACGCCGTGGAGCGGCTCATGGGCCGGGCGCTCAAGGCGGAGCGGGAGTGGTAGAGTCAGGCCAGCCCAAAACCTCAGGGTCGAAGCGAAATTGAGCAACATCGAGCCCACGCCCTTCGGCGACAAGTACACGCTGGTCGAGCACATCGCGACCGGCGGCATGGCCGAGGTCTATCGCGCCCAGTACGCGGGGATCGAAGGGTTCGCCAAGGAGCTCGTCGTCAAGACGTTGCGCGAGGAGTTCGCCGCGCGACCGGAAGTCGTCGAGATGTTCCTCGACGAGGCTCGCGTCGCGGCGACGCTGACCCACAACCACGTCGTCCACACCTACGACCTCGGCGAGATCGGCGGCGAGTACTTCATCGCGATGGAGTTGCTCAAGGGTGAGGAGCTCGTGGTGGTCCTGCGCCGCTCGATGCAGGTGGGGCAGCCGATTCCGATGGAGCTCGGGATCGGCATCATCATGCAGTCGTGCGAGGGCTTGCACTACGTGCACACCCGCGGCGACGACACGGGGCAAAACCTCGGTCTCGTCCACCGCGACATCAACCCGACCAACATCCACGTCGGCTACGACGGGGCCTGCAAGATTCTCGACTTCGGCATCGCGGCCACGCGCGCGTCCGCGGTCGCCAAGAAGGGACAGGTGGCCGGCAAGCTGTCGTACATGGCGCCCGAGCAGCTGCAAGGCCTGCCGATCGACCACCGCGCCGACATCTTCCCGCTCGGCGTCGTGCTGTACGAGCTGTGCCTGCGCCGTCGTCTCTTCCGCGGCCAGCGTGACGACGTCGCGCGCCGCGTGCTCGAAGGCGACATCCCGCCGCCGACCTTCGTCGACCCCGACTTCCCGCCCGCGCTCGAGGCCATCATCATGAAGGCGCTCGAGGTCGATCCCGGCGATCGCTACCAAAACTGCGATCACATGTTCCGGGATCTCGAGCAGTTTCTCGCCGACGCGGGCATGACGTGGAGCCCCCGCAAGCTGTCGGCGATGATGGCCGAGCTGTTCGGCGAGGGCGCGCCGGCGGTCGTCGACTACGACGATCAGTACGACGACCTCGAGGACGAAGCGCTCGACTTCGACGCGTTCGACAACCTCGATGCCGGCGACGACGCCCCGGCGTGGGCGCAGCAGCTGCAGTCGTCGTCCGGCTCGTCCGACGACCGCAAGCGCAAGTCGATGACGCTCGGCAGCCTCGAAGCGCTCGTCGCCTCCGGCAAGCTCGACGAGTCGGGCCCCAACCCGGTCGTGCCGCGTCGGGGCGAGCAATCCCCGGCCCCCTCGACCGGTCCGCTCCCCGAAACCCGTCGTTCCGGCCGCTACAAGCCGGTCGGCGAGCGCCCCCCGACGGCGAGCCATCGCCGGGCGCGACCCGGGACCGGCTCGCACGGCAACGTGTCGTCGACGGGACCGATGGCCGCGCTCGCGCCCGACCCGAGCGCCCGCTTCGGGCGAGGCGTCCTCACTGAGCAATCGAGCAAGGGTTCGATGGCCTGGGCCTGGATTTTGGGCTTCGCGGCGCTGCTGGGCCTGGGCTACTTCGCCTATACTCTGTTCACCTCCAAGTAGCCCCTCGACGCGACCCTGCTTCCCCATTCATGGTGCTCTCAGTCAACGGCCTGCGCGCGTGGAAGAAGTTCCAGCCTTTCGAGGTGTTCGGTGACTACGTGCCCATGCAGGGGTTTCGGATGGTCGTGCAGATCGCTCCGGAGCCGTCCTCGCTCGCCGACGCGCTCGAGAAGCGGGCCGCGACCGCCGAGCTGCTCGATCCCGCGCTGGCCCGCAGCGCGATGCGGGCGGGGCTGGGGCTGCTGAGCTCGGGCTTGGTCTCGTTCGCGTACGCCAACGCCGAGGAGACCTTGGTCGTCGTGCGCTCCGATGCCGTGCGCGGTCAGGGCGACTCGACCGCGATCTACGACGCGCTCGTCACCCGCTTCACGTCGCGCCTTTCGTTGCTGGCCGGGCGCGAGGTGGCGGTCACGGGCAAGCTGTACGAGTTCCCCGACACCACCGTGATCCGTCGCGCGGTCGTGACCCTCGTCGAAGAGGTCGAGGAGGCCACGCCGCTGCGCAGCTCTATCCGTCTCGGGGCGCAGCTGCGTGGCAAGGGCAAGGCGTTCCACCCGTCGATGGTCGAGACCCTCGAGGAGCAGACGAGCCTGCTGCAGTCCAACGGCATCGACATGGACGCGCTGCCGCCATGGTGGTGGCGTGGGGTTGCCGGCGCGGTCGAGGCCAGCGGGGAGCTGTCGGTCTACGACGACCTGCCGCACGGCGACGCCATCGGCGAGCTCATGCCCGACTGACGCGGCGCTCGCCGAGGAAAGGACCTCCGTTGTCCGCCGACGAAGCGCCGCCGTGGATGGGCACCTCGGCGTACGTGCACGTGCCGTTCTGCGCACGGGCCTGCCCGTACTGCGACTTCGATTTCGTCGTCGGCCGCCGTCCCGACGTCGACGGGTATGTCGACGCGTTGTCACGGCAGGCCGACGCCGCCTGGGGCGCGACGCGGCCGCAGGTGCGCACGGTCTACTACGGTGGTGGCACGCCGAGCTCGCTGGGTCCGCAGGGGCTGGCGCGACTGGTCGAGTGGACGCGCGCGCGCCTGGACGTGTCGGCGGTGCAGGAGTGGACGGTCGAGCTCAACCCCGAGCACGCCGACGCGGGCCTGCTCGCGCTGCTCGTCGACGCGGGGATCGATCGCGTGTCGCTGGGCCTTCAGTCGGCGCGGCCATCCGCGCTGCGCATGCTGGGACGGGCGCACACGGCCGACGAAGGACTGGCCGCGATGCGGCGGGCGATCGATGCCGGCCTTCGCGTCAGCGCCGACCTCATCGTGGGCTGGCCCGGCCAGTCGCGGCAGGCGCTCGTCGACGACTTGCGTGCCATCGTCGACACCGGGGCGGGGCACGTGTCGATCTACGCGCTGACGATCGAAGAGGGCACCCCGTGGGCACGCCAGGCCGCCGCCGGCAAGCGCCCGCCGGTCGACGACGATCGTCAGGCCGAGCACCTCGTCCACGTCCACGACACGCTGACCGCCGAGGGCTTGGCCCACTACGAGACCGCCAGCTACGCGCGGCCCGGTCAGATCGCGCGCCACAACTACGGCTACTGGAGCTGGCGCGACGTCGTGGCGGTCGGCCCGTCGGCGGCGTCGGTGACCCATGGGCCCGACGGTGGCCTCGTGCGTCGGACCGCGCAGCGAGGCTTTGCGGCGTGGCGGCAGGCGCCCGGGACCTGGACCGAAGATCGGCTCTCGCCCGTGGCCGCGGCCGCGGAAGGCCTGTGGCTGGGGCTGCGGCGGTTCGCCGGCGTGGCGGTGCCGGATCTGCTCGCTCGCTTTGCCGGCGTCGACGAGGGGTGGGTGCGCGCCCGGGTCGAGCGCCAAGTCCGCCGGGGGAACCTGGTGTGGGAGGGATCGACGGTGCGGCTGAGCGCCGATCGCTGGCTGTGGCACGACGAGGTCGGCGCCGATCTGCTCGTCGGGCCCGAGGATGATGCAGCCGGGCCGGGTCCGAAGTAGATTGGGGCCGGCCCACCCATGACCGACGTCTCGCTCACCGAACGCCAGCGCATGCTGCTGTCCGCCGTGTGCCGCGATTACATCGTCGGCGGCGAACCCGTGTCGTCCAAGCTGCTGATCCGTCGCCACGGTCTGCGTTGGTCCTCGGCGACGATCCGCCAGGAGCTCGCGGTGCTCGAGGCCGAGGGGTTGCTGGCCCGGCCGCACCGCAGTGCCGGCTGTACACCCACGCAGTCGGGACTGTCGCGGTACGTCGCGGACTTGCCGCCCGATCGCGACCTCGACGCGGCGGTGCGCAAGGCGGTCGAGACCACGCTCGGCCAGATGCCCGATCCGGAGAAGGGGCTCCGCGCGGGGACGTGCGTGCTCGCCGAAGTCTCGGGCTGCCTCGCGGTGACGTTCCTCGGCTCTTCGGTCGCCGACGAGATTCGCGACGTCGACGTCGTGGCGTTGGCCGGCTCGCGTGCGTTGGTCGTGCTCACGCTCGCGGGCGAGCAGGCGCGCATCGTGCCGGTCGACGTGCACGACGACGGCCGCGCCGCCGAGCCCGACGATCTCGATCGGCTGCGCGCGCAGCTGCGTCAGCTGTGCCGCGGTCAGACGCTGCCGCAGGCGCGCGGACGGCTGCTGACCCGTCTGCACGAGCGCGAGGCTCGGCTCGATCACGCGCTGGCCAGCGCGCTGCGGATCGGTCTGCTCGTGTGCCGCGAGGACGCGATGGATCCGCTGTGGATCGAAGTGTCGGGGCAGCCGGTGCTGGCCAAGGGGGTCGCGGCCCCCGGACGGCTCGCGGAGCTGCTGTCGCTGCTCGAAGACGACCAGCGCCTCGCCCAGCTGTTGTGTCAGCTGCTGCCCGAGCCCGACCCCGCGCGGTCGCTGCGGGCCGAGGTGCGGGTCGGCGCGCAAGGCCTGCTCTCCGCGGAGACCTCGAGCCCGTCGCTGGGATTGAGCCTGGTGGGGTGTCGCCTCCCCGCGCCGAGCGGGGGGTCCAAAAAAGGCCACGAGCACGGTGCAGTGGTGCTCTTGGGCCCCGATCGCATGGATTACGCCGCCGTAATTCCTCTGGTAGAGTACGCCGCACGGGCGCTCGCGGCTCGCGTCGGCGCGTGATACCCAACCCCTCCAACCCCTCCAACCCCCAACCCCCCAACCATTCAAAGTTGGCCACGTTGGCCACGTTGGACCAACCGAACGAGCCCACCCCTCGTCGTCGCCCCCGGCGGCGGAGGCTGGGATGTTCCGCGACTCGATGCACGCGCGTCCGGGAGGACGGATGACGGATCACAAGGACCCAAGGGACGCCGGATCGTCGGCGCCCAAGCTCGAGGACGAGATTTCGAAGGCGATGGCCGAGGCCGAGCAGGCCGTCGAGGCCCTGCACCCCGACCATGCCCATGGTGGGGAAGCCGACATCGAGATCGAAGACGACGGCGAGCACCGTGACGCGGTCGAGGACGCGCTCGCCGAGCGCATCGCCGAGCTCGAAGAGGAGCTGGCCAAGACCAAGGACAAGTGGCTGCGCGCCGTCGCCGACCACGAAAACTACAAGAAGCGAAGCAAGCGGGAGATGGACGACGCCGTCGTGCGTGGCTCCCAAAAACTGCTGCAGGCGTTTCTCCCCACGGTCGACAACCTCGACCGCGCGCTCGAGATCGCCGAGCCCGCGCTCCAGGCCGCCTCGGACGGCAACGAAGACAACATCCAGCAGGTCGTCACGGGCATCCGCATGGTCCGCGACGAGTTCCTCGGAGCGCTGCGCAAGCAGGGCATCGAGCCGGTCGACGCCGTCGGTACGCCGTTCGACCCCTCGGTTCACGACGCCCTGCAGCAGATCGACTCCCCCGACCACGCACCGGGTACCGTGATCCGCGAGTTCGAAAAGGGCTACAAGATGGGGGAGCGGCTGTTGCGACCGGCGCGCGTGATCGTGGCCGGATCTGGATCGGGCGGCGCCAAGGGGGCGCAAGAGGCATAGGACATGAGCGACGAGGGGCGCATCATCGGCATCGACCTCGGCACGACCAACTCGTGCGTCGCCGTCCTCGACGGGGACGAAGCACGCGTCATCGCCAATGCCGAAGGCAGTCGCACGACGCCGTCGGTGGTGGCCTACACCGCGGAAGGCGAGCGCCTCGTCGGTCAGATCGCCAAGCGTCAGGCGATCACCAACCCTCAGAACACGATCTACGCCGCCAAGCGTCTCATCGGTCGCAAGCTCGAAGAGCCGGCGGTGCAAGAGCTCGCCAAGCTGCTGCCGTACGAGCTCGTGCCCGCCGACAACGGTGACGCGTGGGTCCGCGTGTGGGAGCGCGACCACTCTCCGTCCGAGATCGGCGCCGCGGTCCTGGCCAAGATGAAGGAGGCCGCCGAGGCCCACCTCGGCGAGCCGGTCACGCGCGCGATCATCACCGTCCCGGCGTACTTCAACGACGCGCAGCGACAGGCGACCAAGGACGCCGGCCAGATCGCCGGGCTCAAAGTCGAGCGGATCATCAACGAGCCGACGGCCGCGACGCTCGCGTACGGCCTCGACAAGAAGGGCGACAGCCGCATCGTCGCCGTCTACGACCTCGGCGGTGGCACGTTCGACATCTCGCTGCTCGAGCTGCGCGAGGGCGTGTTCGAGGTGCTCGCGACCTCGGGCGACACGTTCCTGGGCGGTGAAGACTTCGACCACGCGATCGTCAACTGGTGCGCCGACAAGTTCGCCAAGGAGCACGGCGGCTACGATCTGCGCGGCGAGAAGCTGGCCCGCCAGCGCCTCAAGGAAGCGGCGGAGAAGGCCAAGCAGGAGCTTTCGTTCTCGCTCGAGACCGAGATCAACCTTCCGTTCATCGCGGCCATGGACGGCCAGCCGATGCATTTTTCGACCACGCTGACGCGGCGCGACCTCGAGTCGCTGACCGCAGCCCTGGTCGAGCGCACGCTCGTGCCGTGCCGTCAGGTGCTCGAGGACGCCGAGATCGACGTCAGCGAGGTCGACGAGGTCATTCTCGTCGGTGGCCAGACGCGGATGCCGATCGTCGCCGAGAAGGTCAAGAAGTTCTTCGGCCGCGAGCCCAACAAGTCGGTCAACCCCGACGAGGTCGTGGCCGCGGGCGCGGCGATTCAAGGCGGCGTGCTGACCGGCGACGTCGAGGGCGTGCTGCTGCTGGACGTGGTGCCGCTGCACATCGGCGTCGAGACGCAGGGCGGGGTGTTTTCGCCGCTCATCCCCAAGAACACCACCATTCCCACGCGCAAGTCGGAGGTCTACTCGACCACCGTCGACAACCAGCCGATGGTCAACATCCACGTGCTGCAGGGCTTGCGCGAGATGGCCGACGACAACAAGTCGCTCGCCCGCTTCCAGCTCACCGACATTCCCCCGGCGCCGCGTGGCGTGCCCCAGATTCAGGTCACGTTCGAGATCGACGCCGACGGCATCTTGGGTGTGTCGGCCAAGGACCTCGGCACCGGCCGCGAGTCCAAGGTGAAGGTCCAACCGACCTCGGGCCTGTCCGAGTCGCAGATCGAAAACCTGCAGAAGGAAGCCGACGCCAAGCGTGACGAGGACGTCCGCAAGCGGGAGATGGCCGAGGTCCGCAACCGCGCCGAGACGCTCATCTACACGTGCAAGCGCTCGCTGGAGGCCTACGGCTCCGCCCTCGACGCCTCGAGCCTGCGCGAAATCCAGACCGACCTCGAACGCCTCGAGGGGCTGATGGCCGGCGACGGTCACGTCGAGGACGTTCGCGAGGCACTCGCGACCCTCGAGAGCTCGTCGCATCAGATCTACGAGGCGATGCTGGCCGACGCCGGCCAGGAGTAGCGGCGAAGCACGCGTGGCCGTGCCCGATTACTACGCAGTCCTCGGCGTCGACCGAGACGCGAGCGCCGAGGAGATCAAGAAGGCGTTTCGTCGGTTGACCAAGGAGTGGCATCCGGATCGTCACCCCGACGACGACGCGGCGCGCGAGCGCTACACCGTCATCAACCAGGCGTACTCGGCTCTGTCCGACCCGACCTCGCGCGCCAAGTACGACGCCCAGCGTCTGCGCCAGACCGGCGTGGAGCTGACGCAGAACTTCGACGTCGGTTCCGCGCGCGAGATGCTGCGCAACGTGTTCGGCGACGTGTTCGGCACGCGCCGCGCGAAGCGACGCCGCGGCCGCGACCTCAAGTACACGCTCACGATCGACCTGGCCGAGGCCGTGCTCGGCACGAGCAAGGACATCACCTTCGAGGCCCCGGGTACCTGCTCGGACTGCCACGGCAGCGGGACGCGACCGGGCGGGCAACCCCCGAACACCTGCGACAATTGCGAGGGGCGGGGTGAGGTCAAGGGCGAGGGACTGCTGTCGCGAAGGACCCGCTGCGGGCGGTGCGACGGCACGGGCATGATCCAAAAGGACCCGTGCAAGACGTGCGCAGGCAAGGGCACCGCCCGCCAGGCGCGAACGTTCTCGGTGCGGGTGCCGGCCGGCACCGAGGCGGGGTCCGAGCGCGTGCTCGAAGGTCACGGCGAGCCCGGGCGATACGAGGGCGATGCGGGCGATCTGCGGGTACGCATCAACGTGCGGCCCCACCCGTGGCTGCATCGCGAGGGCGACGACATCCGGGCGGACGTGCTCGTCTCGGTCACGGAGGCGGCGACCGGCGCCAAGATCACGGTCCCCACGATCGACGGATCGGTCGTCGTCGACGTCCCGGCCGGCATCAAGAGCGGGACCAAGCTGCGGCTGCGGGGCAAGGGCGTGCCCAAGGGCCGCAAGGACCGGGGCGACCAGTTCGTGACGATCATGGTGGAAACGCCGGTGGTCGGAGCCGACCCCGGGCTGCGCGAAGTGCTGGCGCAGCTCGAGCAGCGGTCGCAGGCCCCCGGCGTGCTCCCCCGTCGCCACGCGCAGCGAACGGCGCTGGCGGGCGCGGGCGACGAAGAGAGCGAACCGGACGAGGCCTCGTAGCGGGCGCGCCGCGCGATACGCTAACCTCGTAGTCAGCGCGTGCGTTCATGGCGTTCGTCGACATCCAGCGCCGGGAGATCACGCTCAAGCTGGTCTACTACGGCCCAGCGATGAGCGGGAAGACGACCAATCTTCAGCAGCTGCATCGCAAGATGATGGGCTACACCGAGGGGGACCTCGTCAGCCTCGATACCCGCGACGACCGCACGCTCTTCTTCGATCTGCTGCCGCTGCAGCTGTCCACGCGCGGGGGCTTTTCGATCAAGATCAAGATGTTCACGGTTCCCGGTCAGGTCATCCACAACACGACCCGCAAGATCGTGCTGCAAGGGGCGGACGGGGTCGCGTTCATCGCCGACTCGCGCGTGTCCGAGACCCGCGCCAACAACGAAGCCTTCGCCAACCTCCGCCAGAACCTGCGCGACAACGACATCGCCTGGGACGACATCGCGGTCGTCATTCAGCTCAACAAGCGCGACCTGCCCGGCATCCGCAGCGACGAGGAGGTCGAGAAGATCAAGGCCAAGGGGCGCGAGCCGGTCTTCACCGCGGTCGCCATCGACGGGATCGGGGTGGCCGAGACCTTCCTCGGCCTCGCCGAGGCGACGTGGGACAAGCTGTCGGCACGCCACGAGCTCGAGGAACGGTTTGGTCTGGCGCGCGGTGAGCTGCTGTCGGCGCTGCACGAGGCCGTGCCGGCCGGAGGCGACGGATGAACGAGCTCGGACCGGCTGGGCGCGTTCCGACCCTGGGCCAGCTCGTGCGCGCCGCCGATCTCGAGCGTGGGCTGTCGCCGCTTCTGTGCGCGGGCGTCGACGGCATCGGGGTCTTCGACATCGGCGGCCTGCGCTACGCCGTGGCGGTGCAGGACGCCTCGCCCTTGGGCAATTGGGAACAGCTGCCGGTGGAGGCGACCCAGGTGCTGCGTGCGGCGGAGTCGTGCTTCGGCCTCGACGGTCACGTCTACGACGTGCGGCCGCTGTTCGCGGGCGCGGAGCGGGTGGGAGTGCTGGTGGTCGCGCGACCGCAGTCGGCACCCCCGCGGGTCGGTACGGGTCTGGCCGACGGCGTGGGGGCCCTGGTCGGCCAGCTGCTGCAAGCCGGCTTCGCGGCGTGGGTGACGTCGGAGATGCACCTGGCCGCGTCCGAGAACAGCTACCGCGAGATGAGTCAGAAGAACGTGGAGCTGCAGCGTGCGGTCGAGCATCTGCGCGAGCTCGACAAGCTCAAGAGCAACTTCCTCGCGACCGTTTCGCACGAGCTGCGCACGCCGTTGACCTCGGTCATCGGGTTCGCCGAGATGCTGCTCGAAGGCATCGCCGGCAAGCTGCAGCCCGAGCAAGAGGAGTACGTGCAGACGATCTTCGATCGCGGCGAGGAGCTGCTCGGACTCATCACGCAGATTCTCGAGATGTCACAGCTGGAGGTCGGGGCCGTGCGGCTGGACCTGCAACCGGTGCCGGTCGACCAGCTGCTGCATCGCGTCGTGACCTCGATGCACCACGATGCGGAGAAGGTCGACGTCCGCTTGCGCACCGGCGATCACTCGTTGTCGGTCCCCGTGCTCGTCGACGCCGACAAGCTGCAGCGGGTGCTGGTCAATCTCGTGGGCAACGCGATCAAGTTCACGCGCGACGGCGGGGAAGTCGTGCTGTCGGCGACCGAGGCGCCGATTCGGCGTCCGTTCGAGGAAGAAACGTTGTTCGGAGAGGAGATGGTCGACGCGGTCCGCATTACCGTGGCCGACACCGGGATCGGGATCCCGCCCGAGCAGCTCGGGCGCATCTTCGAGGCGTTCTACCAAGTCGACGCCGGACCCACGCGCGAGCACGGTGGCGCCGGTCTGGGCCTGTCGATCGTACGCAGCCTCGTGTCCGCGCACGGCGGCGACGTCTGGGCCGAGAGCGTGGTCGGGCAGGGGACCATGGTGCACTTCACCGTGCCCATCGCCACGTCCGCGCCCGCGGTCGAATGATCGATCTCCGGCTTGCACGATCGCGCGGGTACGATCCCGAGCCGATCCCGGAAGCGACGTTACGGCGTCGAAAACCCGCCGAAAAAGCGACGTAGCGGCCCTCGAAGGCCTTTTCACCGCGCGCCCGATCAGTAAAGTTGGCGCGCGCCGAACAATTGGTCTATTCGGCAACGGTCGAGGATTGGATCGATGGCGACGCGAGCAAAGGGGCGTAGTTCCAAGACGAGCAAGGCGGCACCGGGCAAGAGCCCGCTCGACCGTCAGCTCGAGGGACTCGAAGCGCTCGCCGGCGAGCTCGGCGTGACCGTCAGCTACGAGTCGATGACCGGGATCGTCGCTGGCTCGGGCGGTCTGTGCCGGGTCAAGGGCAGCTACCGCATCATCATCGACCGCCGGCTGCAGCCGCGGGACCGGGTCCAGGTCCTCAGCGATGCGTTGCGCCGCTTCGACCTCGGGGCGGTCGAGCTGTCCGACGACGTGCGTCCGTTGCTGCTGCCGCTCACGGCGTGAGCAATGCGGCCAGGGTCGGGTCGGCCTCGAGCGCGGCTTCGACCTCGGCCCGGATCTCCGCCGCGAGGGCGGGATCGGCATGGGGCGGTAGCTGGCTGCGCACCGCGGCATCGATGAGCGCGGTTTTGGCCTGCGCGGGGTCGATCTCACCGTTGGCGAGGGCCTGCGCGATCGCGTCCGTCTCCGAGGCGGCGCTGGCCTCCACCGCCCCGGTGCCATCGACCGCCCCGGCCGCGTCGCTGGCCTCGGCGGCGTCCGTGGCCGTGATCTTGGTCGCCCCGATGCGCTCGAGGGGGTCGCTGGCGCCCGAATTCGTCATTTGAAGTCTCCTGAGTGTAGCATCGGCCGCCGATCGCGTTCGTTGCACGCTCCGGTGCAATCGAGTGCGAGACCATCCCACCATGTGCGCGCGGACGAGAAACCAATCGGGCCCTCTCGATCGTTGGCCGGGCTCAAGGTGTCCCTGACTTTATGGCTATAATGCGAGTCGGCTTGCGGCGTGCGCGCGAGCCCTCGGAAACGACGCGGCGTTGAACCTCCCCACACAATTTGGTCCCTACCTGTTGCTCGAGCGCATCAGCGTCGGCGGGATGGCCGAGGTGTACAAGGCCAAGGAGTACGGTGTCGAAGGGTTCGAACGCACCGTCGCGGTCAAGCGCATCCTGCCCCACGTCGCGGAGGACGAAGAGTTCATCGCGATGTTCAAGGACGAAGCGAAGATCGCCGTCCAGCTCAACCACGGCAACATCGCCCAGATCTACAACCTGGGTAACGAGCAAGACAGCTTTTACATCGCGCTCGAGTACGTCAACGGGCGCGACCTTCGAGCAATCTTCCAGAAGTGTCAGCAGGCCGGCCGGCCCATGCCGGTGCCGCAAGCCTGCTACGTCATCATGAAGATTTGCGAGGGGCTCGATTACGCCCACAACAAGAAGGACAAATACAACCGGCCCCTCAACATCGTTCACCGTGACGTCTCGCCGCCGAACATCCTGACCTCGTTCGAAGGCGAGGTGAAGCTGATCGACTTCGGCGTCGCGAAGGCGGCCGGTCGTGCGTCGCGAACCCAGGCCGGCATCCTCAAGGGCAAGTTCGGCTACATGTCGCCGGAGCAGGTCCGCGGCATGCCGCTCGACCGTCGCAGCGACGTGTTCTCGGTGGGCGTGGTGCTCTTCGAGATCCTGACCGGTCAACGACTGTTCCAGGCCGACACCGACTTCGCCACGCTCGAGAAGGTGCGCGCCGTCGAGGTGCCGCGCCCGAGCTCGCTCAACGCCGACATTCCCAAGCCCCTCGAGAACATCATCTACAAGGCCCTCGCCCGCGAGCCCGAGCAGCGGTACCAGTCCGCGATCGAGCTGCACGACGAGCTGCAGGCCTTCATGTTCGCGCAGGGCATGTTCTACAGCCGCAAGGATCTGGCCGGCTGGATGCGGGAGAACTACGCCCGCGAGATCGAACTCGAAAAGGAGAAGGCGCAGCGGCAGCCCTCGGAGCCGCCGCCCAACGGCAAGCCGCAGCGCAAGGCGACGATGAACATGCCAGCGGGCGCCGGCCGTCCGCCGCCGCCACCGCCAGCGAAGGCCGCAACGCCGCCGCCGCCGCCGCGTGGCGCCGGCGTGCCCGCTCGAGGCACCGGCAGCCCACCGGCCCCGCCGGGACGCAAGCCCAAGCGCAAGACCATGGTGATGACGACGGCGCGGCCGAACCTGCCGCCGCCTCCGGGTAAGTCGTCGCTGGGGGGACCGCCGAAGCCTCGGGGCGTCGCGCCCCGCGAGCGCGACCTCGACCCACCCACGATTCCCGTCAACGCGCGGATGAAGCCGCCGCTGTCGCCACCGGGCAAGCCGGTCAAACCGACGGCCTCCTACGCCGCCCCGCCTCCTGCGCGCGGTGGTGGCGACGAGTTCGACTGGGACGACGACGAGCTCGAGACGCGCCTGTTCGAGGAAAAGAACGACGGGCCCGACGGCATCGCGGCCGGCGGTCCGCTGCGCTCGCCGCTGGGCGCGGCGACGAAGACCGTGGGTGGCGACGCCGACGCCGAGCCACCGACGCGTGTCGATGTCGGCGGCATGAATCGACCGCGCCCCTCGCCGTCGGTGACCGTCTCGCCGTCGGCCGGGGTCGCCGCGGCTGCGTTCGCCCCGGCCCCGGTCGAGCCCGCCAAGGGCCTGACGATGGTCCCGGGTCAGCTGCAGGCGACACCGTCGGGTCCGGTGCCGTTTCCCCCGGCGCCGAGCCCCGTGGTGGCCGCCCCCGCCCCCATTCCTTCGCCCGCGATGCCGGTCACGCCGTCGATGCAGTCGATGCCGATGGCCGCGAACATGCATCACCAAGGCATGTCGCCCGGCTATCCGCAAATGGCCGCCGGGGCGGGCATGCCCGGCTATCCACACGCTGCGATGTCGGCCGCGGGCATGCCGGCGGCGGCGATGCCGGTCGCCGGTGGTCCCGCGCCCGTGGGCATGCCCGCGCCCGGCCCTGGCATGGGCATGCCGATGGACTTCGACGACCGCCCGCCGAAGTCCAATGCCGGCCTGGTCGCCATCATCGTGTTCGCGCTGTTGGTGTTGTTCGGCGCCGGAGCCGGTGGCTTCTGGTTGCTGTCGAAGAAGGGCAACGAGGGCGGCAAGTCCGGATCCGGTGGCGAGGTCGCTGCGCAGGATTCCGCGGGTGGCGGGGCAGGCACGGCGCCCGCCGACGCAGCCGCCGACGCGGTGCTCACCGTCGAGTCCACGCCCAGCGACGCAACCGTGCTCGTCGACAACGTCAAGGTCGAGGGCCCGTCGCCGTTCATTCACACGCTTCCGGTCGGACGGCACACGGTGAGGGTCGAACACCCCGACTACATGGCGATCGACAAGTCGCTCGACGTGCCGGCCTCGGGTCTTCGCTACCCGGTCAAGCTCGCGCACCGCAACGTCACGCTCATCGTCAAGGTCGACCCCGCCGAAGCCAGCGTCAACCTGCTGGCGGCCGGCAAGGCGATCGGCACGGCGCAAAGCGGCGGCAAGATCAGCTTCCAGCGCAACGAGGACAAGATCTACGAGGTCGAGGCGCAAGCGCGGGGCTACGCGACGGAGAAGCGGGCCCTGCAGTTCTCCGGCGAGGCCGAAGAGACGCTCGAGATGACGCTGGCACGTGACGGCTCGGTGGCCATCGTGCAGACGCCGGTACCCACGCCCACGCCGGTCGACCCGATTCCCACGACGCCCAAGCCGCGCAACACGACCAACAAGAAGAAGAAGAACGGCGGCGGCGGCGGTGGTGGGAGCACCACCACGACACCGGTCGACACGACGCCCAAGTCCGGCGCCAAGACGGCCACGCTGCGCATCGGGGCCAACCGCGGTGTCGCGCCGGCGACGGTGAAGGTCGACGGCAAGACGGTCGGAACCACGCCGATCTCGGGCTACAAGGTCACGCCCGGTCGCCACAAGATCACGTGGGAGTGGCCCGACGGTCGCGTGCTGTCGGAAACGGTCGTGCTCAGCGACGGCGAGTCGCGAACGCTCAAGCGAGGCTGAGCTGCTTCAGCCGGCGTCGGAAGGCGTCGCGGGCACGGCGGTGGAGGCAGGGGCCTGCACCTCGCTGTCGGGGCGGATCACGGCCCACAGCGCGTCGGGCACGTAGGGCGCCCGACTCTGGCGCTCGGCCTCGAACTCCCGGCGCACGCGCTCGATCGACTCGACGGCACCCTCTCCCGCGAGCTGCGACAGCTTGCGTCGCAGCAGGCGGCGATGGTCCTCGTCCTCGGCCTGCGCGAGCTGACTCTCGAGGAACTGGATCGCGAGTTGGTCGCCGCCGCGCTCGGCGACCAGCGTGGCCGCGTACCGACGCACGAGGGGGTCGGCGCCGAACGCCGCGGCTCGCCGGATCATCTCGATGCCCTCGGCGGCGTACGCTTCTTTTTCGGCCGGCGTGTAGCCCTCGGTCGAGGCGACCTGGTGCGTCAGCAGCATCCCGAAGGGGTAGAGGATTTCGTGGCTCTCCGGGAACCGCTCCACGCCCTTGCGGTAGATCCGGATCGCTCGGTCGACCTGATCGCGCGTGATCTTGCCGGTGGCACCGTACACCGCGGTGATGCCACCCCACACGTAGGCGCGCTTGAAGCGAGGCGACAGCTCCGTGATGCCGTCGACGAAGCGGTCGGTCGCGGCCACGTCGACCTTGCCGATGTGCTCACCGGCGAACACGAGCGCCCGGATCCACAGCAGGTCGGCGAGAGCTTCGCGGTAGCCCACGCTCATCCATCGCAGCTGGCCCGCGGGCGGGACGTAGCTGATGTCGGTCTCCGGGGGGAACGCCTCGCGACGGTCGATGACGTCGCGGTGGGCCACCCACGCGCCCACGAAGGCAGCCACGGCGATCGCACCGGCGAGCCAGGAGCGGGACACGGACGACAGGATACCAGCCGGGCGGTCAGCTGCCGCGCAGCCACGGGCGCGCCCAGCGAGGCAGCACGGCGCCGATCGAGCCCGCGTGCTCGGCCACCGGGACCTCGTAGCCATCGTGTCGACGCACGAGCCGCCGGCCCTCCTGGGTCGGGTCCGGGCGCAGCTGCACCAAGCCGTAGACGTCGAGCGCGGCGACGCGGTCCGCGAAACCGCGCGCGGTCGTGTCCGCCGGGTCGAACGTCAGCGTCATGCGACGGTCCCACCAGCGCTCGCGCGTCTCTCGGACCTGTCGCAGCCACAGGCCATGCAGTCGGCGGGGATCGACGAAGGCCAGATACGAAAGCAGCATCAACGGCCCCCACCACTCGATGTCCATGAGCACGAAGATGCCGCCGTGCACGAACACGCCCAGCCCCAGGGCGATGGGGCGCAGGCGGCGGAACGGGACCATGAACGCGAAGGCGAGCTCCCACCACAGCGTCATCACCGTCAGCGCCGCGAGGACGCTGCCGCCCGCCGCGTACAGCGGCTCGGCCACGTCGAGCCAGCGCGAGTAGACCGGATTCGAAAGCGCGTGCCACAGCGCCGTCCCGTCGTGATAGTCGGTGCCGTAGGCCTTGCTGATCCCGGTCGTGAGGTAGACCGTCGCCACCTGGATCTGAAACAGTCGCACGGGCCAGGCCGGGAGCGTGGGGGCAGGGGATCCGAACGCCGCGTCATGGTCGCGCAGACGGTGGCGGATCGCGTCCACCGACCACGCGCGGCCGCACGGCATCAGCAACAGGTAGGCCAGCCACACGCGGGCGACCGAGTCGGCGCCGTAGAGCACCGCCGGATTGCGGGTGTGCACCGAGGCGAGCGCGACGAAGGCCACGGCGCCGCCAAGGCGCGTGTACAGGCCCAGCGTGAACGCGAGCGCGCCCAGGCCCCCGAGCACGAGCACGGTCGTCACCTGCCAGGGGGCGCCGAAGGGATGCAGCAGCGACCAGTGCCACGGATCCATGAGGTGGACGGCCGCCTCGTGGGGAAACCAGCCGTCGTCGGACAGGACCGTGCGCGCCACCGACAGCCGCTCCAGGAGCATCCACGTCACGATCGTCCCGACGCCGATCCGCAGCAGGGCCACCGGGCGCGCGTCGAGCTCGCCGAACCAGAAGGTCGACCACCGGCGGCGGAGCTCGGCCACGGCGCTCATCGGGTCGCCTCGCCGGCGGTCTGTACCGGTCCCGCCCAGAGCACCTCGGGGACCCACGGCAGGTCCTCGGCGTCGTCGCCGGGCTCGGGGAGCGCACGGGTCAGGCAGACGAGCTGCACGCCGACGTAGCTTCGACCGCGGGCGGCCGCGGCCTCTCGGGCGTGCATCTGTGCGAACGCGCCGCGGATGTAGACGGCCAGCGGCGCCGCGCTGCGGTCGAAGCCGCACGGCGGATTGCCGATGAGGCGGGTGTGGTCGGTGACGTTTGGGTCGTCGCTGTCGTGCAGCGGCTCGGGATCGAGGACGGCTGTCCCGCCGCGTCGAACTCGACGATGCCCCAGACCTGCACGTGGCCGGTGTGGTGCGGCGCGTCCGGCCCGAAGAGGATCCAGCGCTGCCACAGACCGGTGCCGCGCATGTAGGCCACCAGCGCGCCGCGGATCGCCCCCGACGGGTCGACCGTGTCCGCGGCAGCGACCAATCGCGTGTACCAGTCGTCGGCGCGACGTGTGTGCGGCGTGCGGTAGTCGATGACGCCGAAGTTCCACCACGCCAATGCCAGCAGGTGGACGGCGATGAAGGCCGAGACCGCGAGGCGGCGCCATGTCGGCGGCGATGGCAAACCAGGGGAACTCTACCAGTCGCAACCAAAGGCGAAGGCCGCCGCTGTCCCCTCACAGCGACGGCCTTCAGCGCGTCCGATTCGGCGGGCCGGGGCCCGGGCCGGACGACTACTCGACTTCTTGGTCGATGTAGAGACCGGCGGCCGCGTTGACACCGTTCTGGTCGGCCGCGCCGGCGCGCTCGTACGTGGAGAAGAGGGTCGTGTCGCCGTCGAGGTCACCGAAGGCCTGGGCGGTGAACTGGCACTGGCCGAAGCCCGTGGCCGCGTTCGAGGCGATGAAGTTGTAGTGGAAGTAGTGCGCCTGCTCCTGCTGGAAGTTCAGGCCGTTCCACGCGTTGTTGTCGGTCCACTGCGTGAGCTCGTAGTAGCCGGGTCCGGCACCACCGTCGGATGGGACGCAACGACCGCCGGGGCCGAGGTTGCAGTCCGTGCCGATCGGCGGCGTGATACCAGCCGCGGTCGCTCCCGTCTCCTGCCCGGTGAGGTACGGGCACCGATGCGGCGCGAGGTCCGAGATGGCCGCGCCCGACCCGATGACCGCGACATCACCACGCTCGACGTGCTCTTCGTTGAAGTACGCCGACGCGGCGTCGAACATCTTCGCGATCTGCACGCGCGCTTCCGACGTCTTGGAGCGGCGCATGTACTTGGTCAGCGCCGGGATCGCGATCGCGGCGAGAATGCCGAGAATCGCGACCACGATCATCAGCTCGATGAGGGTGAAACCCTTGGCGTTCTTCCACTTCTTCATGTCGACGTACATTGCTCTTGTTCCTGTCTTTGTTTCCGTGACGTGGGCCCGAAGCAAGCGCCGCAGCGCCTCCCCTTTGCCCGGCCCTACTCGTTTTCTCGATACTGGTTGTTCGGCGTGGTCGTGTAGTTGACCTCATCCTCGTAGTGGGCCGCCGTGAATGCCCAATACGTATTGTCGAAATCGAAGTCGCACAGCGCGTAGGCGTAAAACCAGTCGCTGGCGTAGTACGGGTCGGACCCGTTCGGGAAAAGCAGATCGGCGAGCGTGTCGGTGGGCGGCTCGTCGGCCTCGGCCGCGTCGGCCGCGTTGGTGCCGTAGCCCGAGATCGTCGCGTAGCCACACCACGACTCGCCACCCTCGGGCAGAAAGCGCAGTGCGTCGAAGCCATGCACGGCGCCGCCGCCCCGAAAGTAGGCGGCATCACCCTGGCCGTTGAGGGTGTACGCCGCGTCGTTGATGTCCCACGACACGGGGTCCTGGTCGGTCGCGACCTGGGTCGCGACCGGGTACGTACACGCGGCACCTTCGCAGTTCGTGGAGCTGGCGTAGTGGCCCTGCACCGCGCGGAAGGTCTTTTGTTTGAGCGTGATGTTGGACATGTCGGCGATGACGGCCGACTTGTGCGCGTTGCGAACGTGCCGCGAGTAGGCGGCGATCGCCACCGTCGCCAAGATGCCGAGGATCACGACGACGGTCATCAGCTCGATGAGCGTGAAGCCGGCCTCGGTTCGGCGCGGGGCGATCAGGGGGCGCACGAACATGGCGCCCAACTCCAAGCACGGACCGTGCCAGCAGTCGCGGATCGCAGTTACAGGGGGATGAGGAGCCGATCTCGCGGAAATCGCCGGCTCGAGCGGACAATTTTTGTCACGGCTGCCGCATTCCGGCAGCCAATGTACGGCAGGGGGCGGTCCGTGGGGACAAATGCCCCGCCGTGATCACTCGTCGTCGCGAGCGTGGGGCACTTCGATCCCGAGCTTTTCGAGTCGGTACCGCAACGAGCGAAGCTTGATGCCGAGCAGCTTCGCCGCGTGCTTGCGCACCCCGTTGCTCTTGCGTAGCGCGGCCTCGATGAGCCGCCGCTCGAGATCGGCGACGGCCTGCTCGAGATCGACGCCTTCTTCGGGCAGCTCACCGTCCTCGGCGACCGGCGCGGTGATGCGTGGGCGCAGCTTGGGCAGGTTGTGCGCGGTCAGCTGCGCGCCCGACTCGAGGGCGACCGCACGCTCGACCAGATTTTCGAGCTCGCGCACGTTGCCCGGATAGTCGTGCGCGAGAAACCACTCCATCGCATCGGGGGCGATGCCGCCGAGATCGCGACCCATCTCGCGGTTGAAGCGCGCGAAGAAGCGCTCGACGAGCAGCGGCACGTCCTCGGGCCGGTAGCGCAGCGGCGGGAGCACGATCTGGACCACGTTGAGGCGGAAGTACAGGTCCTGACGAAACTCGCCGGCCTCGATCGCGGCCTCGAGGTCGCGGTTGGTCGCCGCCACCACGCGGCAGTCCACCTCGGTCTCGGCGTTGCCGCCGACCGGCCGCACGCGGCGGTCTTGGAGCGCGCGCAGCAGCTTGACCTGCATCGTCACCGGCAGCTCACCGATCTCGTCGAGAAACAGCGTGCCCCCGCGGGCGGCCACGAACACGCCGTCGCGGTTGTGGTCGGCGCCCGTGAACGCGCCGCGGACGTGCCCGAACAGCTCCGACTCCATCAACGTCTCGGGGATCGCACCGCAGTTGACCGCCACGAACGGGCCGTCGGCGCGGTCGGAGACGTTGTGCAGGGCCCGAGCCACGAGCTCCTTGCCCGTGCCCGACTCGCCGCGCAGCAGCACGTTGGCGCGCGTCGGGGCCACTTTGCGGGTCAGCTCGAACACCTTGAGCATTGCCGACGACTTGCCGACCATCGCATCGAGACTGTAGACGCCGCGCAGCTCGTCGCGCAGACGCCGGTTCTCCGAGGTGAGGTCGACGCGCTCGAGCGCGCGCCGGACGATGACCTGAATCTCGTCGACCTTGAACGGCTTGGTCAGGTAGTCGTATGCGCCGAGCTTCATCGCTTCGATCGCGGTCTCGGTCGTCGCGAACGCGGTGACCATGATGACGAGCGGCGGGTGGGCGAGCGAAGTCGCGTGCCGCAGCACCGCCATGCCGTCGACGAGCGGCATCGTCAGGTCGGTGATGACGAGATCGTAGGTGTTCTTGTCGAGCGCCTTGATCGCGTCGGCGCCCCCGGCCACCGCCTCGGCCTTGTATCCGCTGCGCGTCAGGCAGATCGTCAAGAACTCGCGCATCCCTTGCTCGTCGTCGACGATCAGGATCCGGCCGTGGGGATGGGCGTCGTTCATGCCGATGCGGTCCTCTCAAGGGTACGACGACTGGGCGGGGTCCTCGCCGGGAGGCAGTCGCGACAGGCGGCGTACCTCGATGAGCAGGTGCGCGCCCAGGCGACGCAGGGCGGGGCGGTCGCGCGCCCACCACTCCATGCGCTCGAAGATGCGCCCGATCACGGGCAAGGCCAGCAGGGCCGGCGTGACCGCGACGACGCGCAGGCCGTACACGTTGGTCATGTTCAGCGACGACGGCAGCATGCCCAGAAGGCGCGGCAGGGAATCGAAGCGCGTCAAACCGCGCGGAGAGTCGAACACCAGAGGCCCGCGCTCGAGCGCCTTGGCGAGCCGGCGCAGCCCGTGCCAGGCACCGTACAGACTCATGGGGTTGTCGATCTGCACGAGCGCGACACCACCGGGTCCGAGGAGGCGAGCGATTTCCCGCAGCGCGCTGCGGGCCGCCTGATCGGATGTCTCGGCGTCGTGACCGAGGTGGGGCAGGGTACGCAAGCAGTAGACGAGGTCGAACGTGGCGTCCGGCATCGGCACCGACACCTCGCCGCCGCGGCCGAGATCGACCGCGTCGATGATCGAGTGCTGCGAGGCGCGAGGCGCCACCCAGTCGGTCACGCGCGGCGAGCCGTGGCCGAAATCGAGAACACGGTTGCCCGTCGCGTGGCGCATCACGATCTCGGCGGCGAGCGCCTCGACCAGACGCTCCACGCGGTCGCTGGTCGCCGTCCGCATCGCCGGGGTCGGCGCGTCCACCCCGACCGGCGCGAGGATCCGGGGGGGCGCACGACCGCCCGCGGACGCGGACCCAGCGGGCGGTTTCGTTGACCCGCTCACGGGCCCCATGGTACGCCTTTGCTGCGCTCAGGAGCCTGTATGCCCACGAAGATCCTCGCGATCGACGACAGCAAGACCATGCGGTTGGCCGTCAAGATCACCTTTGCGGCAGAAGACGCCGAGGTGACCTCCGTCGGCAAAGGCGGTGACGCGGTCGCGCGCGCCAAGCAGCTGGGCGCGGACATCGTCCTCGTCGATCACGACCTCGGAGACGGCGAGCCGTCCGGCTACGACGTGTGCCAAGCGCTCAAGAGCGACGCCGGCACGTCCTCGATCCCCGTGCTGATGTTGGTGTCGAACAAGACCGGCGCCGACGAAGCCAGGCTCAAGCAGGTCGGCGGCGACGGCTACATCGCCAAGCCGTTCGACACGCAGCAGCTCATCGACAAGGTGGCCGAGCTCGTCGGCAAGCCGGCGGCCAAGCCCGCGGCGGCGGCACGACCTGCCGCGGCAGCGCCCGCGCCTGCACGGCCGGCGGTGGCGCCCAAGCCTGCCGTCGCGGCCACGCCCGCGCCGCGTCCGGTGGCCAAGCCGGCAGCGCCCGCGCCGGCACCTCGCGCGGCAGCAGCGGCACCGAAGCCGGCGGCGGCGCCTCGTCCCGCGGCCGCGGCTGCGCCCGCGCCGACCCCGGCTCGCCCGGCGGCGCGCTCACCCCAGCGCACGCAGATGGGGATGCCCACGCCGGCCCCCAAGCCCCCGCCGGGACCCAACGGCGGCAGCGCGCAGATTCCGATCGCGATCCCGATCCCGTTCACGGCCGCCTCGTCGCCGACCGCCGGGATGGTGGAGCGCATCCAAAAGGCCGCCAGCGGAGCCGGTGGCGAGCTCGATCCGCAAGTCGCGGCCGCGCTCGCGTCGCTGTCGCACGAGGTCGTCGAGCGCATCGTCTGGGAAGTCGTGCCCGAGCTGGCCGAGAGTCTCATCCGAGAGAAGCAAGCTTCGCTCTAGCCTTGCCCCTCGCGACGGCGAGGGGTGCTTGGTGCAGGGCAGCCAGCGGCGGGTTCCCGCGCGTGGGCGGGGGATCTTCGTCCGTACGGCTGCGCGAGTGGAGCGCGGCCGTGTGAACGGCGGGTGGTGGCGTGGGGCGGCGGGGCCATGACAGGATGCCCGCGCCATGGACACGCTGAGCTCGGGCTACGAGCCGAAAACGGTAGAGGCCGCGCGGTACGCCGCGTGGCGTGACGCGGGGCTCTTTGCGCCCTCGGGCGATACGAGCAAGCCGACGTACACCGTCGTGCTGCCGCCGCCCAACGTCACCGGGCGGCTGCACATGGGCCACGCCCTCACCGCGACCATCGAGGACTGCTTCGTTCGCTACAAGCGGATGACCGGCTACGCGGCGCTGTGGTTGCCGGGCACCGACCACGCGGGCATCGCCACGCAGGTGATGGTCGAGCGCCAGCTCCAAAAGGAAGGCACGTCCCGCCAGGACGTCGGCCGTGACGAGTTCCTGCGCCGGGTCTGGCAATGGAAGGACGAGCACGGCGGGATCATCGATCGCCAGCACGAGGCGCTCGGTGCGTCGCTGGACTGGTCGCGCTACCGGTTCACGATGGACGAGGTGTCCTCGAAGGCGGTGCGCGAGGCGTTCTGCCGTCTGTACGAGGAAGGCCTGATCTACCGCGACTACCGGCTCATCAACTGGGACTGGGCCAGCCAGACCGCGCTGTCGGACCTCGAGGTCGAGCACGAAGAGCGGGCGAGCAAGCTGTGGCACCTCGCGTACCCGGTCGAGGGCACGGACGAAAAGCTCGTGGTGGCCACGACGCGGCCCGAGACGATGCTCGGCGACTCCGGGGTGGCCGTGCATCCCGACGACGAGCGCTACAAGCACCTGGTGGGCAAGCACGTGGTGCTGCCGCTGGTGGGCCGGAGGATCCCGATCGTCGCCGACGCGATCCTCGTCGACATGGAGTTCGGGACCGGGGCCGTCAAGGTCACGCCAGCGCACGACTTCAACGACTTCGAGACGGGCAAGCGCCACGATCTGGAGGTCATCTCCGTGATCGGCTTCGACGGGAACATGACCGCCGACGTGCCCGAGCCGTTCCGCGGGCTGACGGTCAAGGAGGCGCGCAAGGCCGTGGTGGCCGCCCTCGAAGAGGTCGGCGCGCTCGTGCGCACCGAGGACTACAAGCTGTCGGTCGGCGTGTCGCAGCGAACCGGCGAGGTGGTCGAGCCGCTGCCGTCGACGCAGTGGTTCGTCAACGTGGGTCCCATGGCCGAAAAGGCCCTCGCCGCCGTGCGCGAGGGCAAGACGACGATCCATCCCGAGCACCGCACCGCCGACTACTACCGCTGGATGGAGAACATCCACGATTGGTGCATCTCGCGTCAGCTGTGGTGGGGTCATCGGATCCCCGCGTGGTACTGCGAGGGCTGCGAGCACGTCACGGTTTCGCGGCAGGACCCCACCGCCTGCGAAGGCTGCGGCGGCCAGGGCCTGCGCCAGGACGAGGACGTGCTCGACACGTGGTTTTCGAGCGGTCTGTGGCCGATGACCACGCTCGGGTGGCCCGACGACCAGTCGCAGCTCGATCGGTTCTACCCGACGTCGTTGATGGAGACCGGCTGGGACATCCTGTTCTTCTGGGTGGCCCGCATGATGATGTTCGGCACCCACTTCATGGGGGACGTGCCGTTTCGCACCGTGTTCCTGCACTCGATGGTGCTCGGCGAAAACGGCCAGAAGATGTCCAAGACCAAGGGCAACGTGGTCGACCCCGTCGAGCTCATCGACGAGTACGGGGCCGATGCGCTGCGCTTTTACCTGTGCACGATGGCGGGGCAGGACGCGGGCATCGTGTTCTCGCGTGCGCGCGTCGAGGGCTACCGCAACTTCTGCAACAAGCTGTGGAACGCGGCCCGCTTCACCCTGATGAACGTCGAGGGGCTCGACCGCGACGCGTTCGAGCGCGACGTGCTCGCCGCGGGCAACTGGGACGCGCTGTCGGGGCCCGATCGCTGGATCCTGTCGCGGGCCGCGGAGGTCGCGGCGCAGTTCCAGGCGCATCTGGACGACTGGCGACTCGACCTCGCGGCCCACGCCGCGTACCAGTTCGTGTGGCGCGAGCTGTGCGACTGGTACCTCGAGCTCGCCAAGCCGGCGCTGCGGTCCGAGGACGCGGCGGTCAAGCAGTCGGCCCAGGGCACGCTCGTGACGGTGCTCGACACCGTGCTGCGCGTCCTGCATCCGATGATCCCTTTCATCACCGAGGAGATCTGGTCGAAGCTGCCGCGTCGGCAGGGCGACGCCTCGCACCTGATGATCGAGCAGTGGCCGCAGACGACGGCGTGGACCGAGGCGGGCGGGCCCGAGCGCCAGCAAGGGCTCGTCGCCGATCCCGGGGCGCTGTTGGCCGATGCGGGCGTGCAGCGGGCGCGCGAGGACATGGAGCGCCTCGTCGACATCGTCACCGCGGCGCGCAGTCTCAAGGCGCAGTTCAAGATCTCGCCCGCCCAGGGCGTGCCGCTCGTGGTGCGGGCCGAAGGGGCCGAGGGGGCGGCGATGCTGACCCGGATCGGCGGGCCGGCGCAGCACCTGGCGCGGCTGTCGTCGCTGCAGGTGCTCGCGGCGGGCGAAGACGCGCCGCGCGAGTGTGGCA